>NZ_CP097800.1:0-700000 GCF_000612545.2 Streptomyces sp. PCS3-D2
CATGCGGACGGGGAAGCCGTGGTCGAAGGGCAGCGGTTCGCCGTTCATGCCGACCGCGAGGATCGCGTCGCGGCCGTCCATGACGTCCTCGACCGGTGAGCCGAGCGTCATCCCGTCCACGGACCGGGCCACCAGCTGGTCGGCCGGGCCGCCCTTCGACGGCGGTTTCACCCCGCACTCGGCGAGCAGCGCGGCCAGGGGGACGCCGAGCCAGCGGGCGGTACCGAGGTAGGGGCCGCCGACCTCGTTGGAGACGCAGGTCAGGGTGATGTCGCGTTCCACGAGCGGGCGGTCCAGAGCTCGTCGAGGGTGTAGGTGCGCGGTGTGGTGACGCCTTTGCCGTGGAGGCGCAGCCGCCAGCTGCCGGCGTCGACCCTGGGACGGTCAGAGCGGTGTCGACGCGGTAGAAGTCGGCGTTGGGGGTGGTGAAGGGGCTGATGCCGGGCACCTTCAACCGGGCTCCGGCCGGTACGGGCGGAGCCGGGAGGCCGGTGGGGGCAGGACCAGGCCGGCGCGGGAGGCGACCGCTCCCTGCCCCTGCCGGCCGGAGAGGAACCGGCCGAGGGCGCCTGCCGATGCGGCCGCCACAGCGGTCAGGGCCGCCGAGGCAAGGAAACCGCGCCTGCTCCATCCTTCGGTGCCGCTGTGCCCGTCCCCGCCGCCGGTGCCGGAACGGGTACCGCCTTGGAGGCCAGGACGTACAGGGCGGTTGCCCCTGCGAGTGCTCCGGCGATCGAGGGCAGTGCATCGCCGATTCCGGTGGAGTCCGGGCGGCTGAGGGCCGCCGCGGAGCCGACGATCCCGAACAGCAGCACGCCGGCGGCACCGGCCCGCCGGGTCCAAGGCCAGGATGCCCAGACCGACGGCGATGACGGCGAGGATCGCCAGGATTCCCGACTGCAGGACGGTCTTGTCGTTCTCCCCGAACGTACGGATCGCGAAGTCCTTCACCGCGGCCGGGGTCCGGTCGATCACCGCGCCGCCCACCACCGTCACCGGCCCGGCGGCCGGCCGCACCCAGCCGGCGACCAGCTCGGCCACGGCGAGCGCCGGCAGCGGCCAGAACGCCGGCCGACGCGCCCAGGGCGGCGCGGGGAAGGGTGCTGCGGAAGTGGTTCACGTACCGGATTCGGCAGCATCCACCTGGCGGATTGGCCAGACACGCCGAAAGAGTGACCCGCGCGCCGGAAAGGTGCCGGCGGTCCGTGGTGCGAGGGCCCGGCCGCGACCCGCGAAGGCGGCGCCGGCACGCAGCGGGACAGAGTGCTGCCCGTGGGCACGGTGGTCGCCGCTCCGCGGCACCCGCGGCGGCACGCCCCCGTCACGCCCCCCCTTCGCGGGCCGGGCGCGGGCGTCGAACCCGCCGGCGCGCAGGTCGGCGTCCGGCGCTTCACCCAGAGGCCCGGAGGCGCCGACCCGGGGGCCTGCGCCGCGCCGGAGGGTTGCCGCCGCTCCCCGTCGGTCCGGAGTCGGGCCGCCGAGGTCCCACCCCTTGCTCGACCTATCGATTTTCGATAGATTTCGATTGTGGGTCGATGGAGGGATGGGTCATGGGCAAGCTGACCGTGCGGGCGTTGCGCGTCGTGCTCGGGGTGGTGTTCGCCGGCACCGTGTTCGTGCAGGCGGGGATGGTGTGGGCGTTGGTCACGGGCGAGACGGAGGGGGGATCGCTGCCGCTGACCCCGATGCGCGTGATCGTGGCCCTGGGGATGGTGGCGGCCCAGGTGGCCCTGGTCTGCGTGTGGCGGCTGACGGCGATGGTGCGGCGCGGGACGGTGTTCTCCCACGCCGCGTTCCGGTACGTGGACGGCGTGATCGGCGCGATCACGGCTGTGGCCGTGCTGTGGTTCGCGGTCACGGCGGTCAACGCCCCCGGCCAGCGGGAGGATCCGGGCGTTACTGTGATCATGGGCGGGATCGGCTTGGCCATCCTGGGGGTCGCGCTCATCGTGCTGGTACTGCGGATGCTGCTCGCGCAGCCGTCGCGCGCGACGGCGAGGCGGCACGGATGCGGCCGAGTTGGACGAGGTGATCTGATGCCCATCACCGTCGACATCGACGTGATGCTGGCCAGGCGGAAGATGTCCGTGGGCGAACTCGCCGACCGGGTGGGATCGCCGGCCAACCTGGCGGTGCTGAAGAACGGCCGCGCCAAGGCGGTGCGCTTCGCGACGCTCGCCGCGCTCTGCGAGGCGCTCGAGTGCCAGCCGGGCGACCTGCTGCGCTGGAGGCCGGGGACACCGCCGCGCAGGACGGCGCGGGGGGCGAAGCCGCCGGGTCCGGGCTGCCCGGGCAGCACCGGCAGGGCTGAACGGCCGCGGAGCCGTACCGGCGGTGCGTGGTGCCCCGGGCGATCGCGGGATGTGAGGGCGTGTTCAGGGGCAGGTGCGTACGCCGTCCAGCCAGGCGGGGCCCTTGATGTAGATGTTGGTGATCCATGCCCGGTATTCGGGCAGGTAGGACCAGGCGTCGTTGGTGTAGCCCTCGGCGGTCACGGGTTCGGCGTGTTTCTGGCAGTCGACGCGCACCGTGGTGGGGCCGGGGAACTTGTGCACGCGCGGGCTGCCGGTGGAGGGCTCCTGGTGGGTCCACACGTCGGTGCCCCAGGTGCTGAACGTGCCGGGCGCCTGCGTCGGCGGCGCGATGCGGACCGCTCCGGCATAGTCGCCGCCGAGCCGTACGTCGGCGACGGTGATCCGGGTGCCCGATTCCCGGGCCTCGACCATCCTGCCCGCGCCCAGGTAGATCGCGATGTGGTGGATGGAGCCGCCCGAGCCCCAGGCCAGGAGGTCTCCCGGGAGAGCGGGGCGGTCCCCTCGGCGGCGGTGAACCGCTGCCGCACCTGCGGTGCGTGGAACTGGTGGTAGGCGTTGCCGGGCAGGGGGTCGCCGCCGGCGGCGCGGGCGTAGGCGTAGCGGACCAGTCCCGAGCAGTCGAAGCCGAGCCGCTCGGGTCGTGGGCGCTGTCCGGGTCGCTGGGGTCGACCTGGCCGTAGGTCGGGCCCGGCTGCGGCCCGTGGCCGCCGCCCCAGGTGTACCAGACGCCGATCTGTTCGCAGGGGCCGCCACGGCCTGCTCCGCCGTGGTGGAGGCGCCGGCGGCGAGCACCCGGCACTCCCCGCCGCCGCCCTGGGGGCAGCGGTGGCGCTGTGGGCGCCTTCCCCCGCGGCCAGGAGGGTGAGTGCCGCCACCGCCGCCACCGCTGTCGTGCGCATCGCCATGTCCGGTCCCCCGTTTCCGCCGCGCGGTCGTCCGGCCGCGGGCCGTCGTGCCCGTGGTGTCCTGTCCGGGCGCTTCCGAGACTGTCGCCCGCCTCCCCCGTGTGTCGAGCAGGCGCGGGTCGCCCGCTGCGAACGGGAAACGGGAAACTTCCGGAAACCCCTTCCGGTCTGGGGTTTTGAGTGTCCGTCACCCGTGAGGGGCGGTGTCCTGGTCGGTCGGCTGGAACCGGGGCGCGGCACACCGCATCCCTTGGGGTGGCCGGGGGTCGGCCGGGGCGGTTGCCCTCGCGGGCCGGCCACGCCTTCGCCCCGACCCGACCTGCCCGAGCCTGACCGAACCGAACCGAACCGGAGAGTGCCGCCGATGAACCCTCAATCACCGCCGGGGCCCCTGGGCAGAGCGCTCCGCGTCGTGCGGAGATATCCGCGCCGTGCGCCGCTGACCCTCGCCTATGTCTGCCTGCTGCTGGCCGGCCACGCCTGGATCGGCCGGGTGTCCGACGAACGGGCGGCGCCGTGCTGGGGTACCTCAGCACCAACCTGGACAACCTGCGCGACCATCCGCTGGCGGCGCTGGCCGGCAGCGCGCTGTTCTTCGACGGGACGCTCACCGATGTGGCCTCGACGGACTTCGTGGGCACCCTGATCACCCTGGGGCTGGGGGTGTGCTGCTTCCTGCCTGGGCGGAATCGCGGTGGGGGAAGCGGCGTGCGGTGGCGGTGTTCCTCGGCGGGCATGTCGTGGCGACCCTGCTCACCGCTGCCGTCATCACCGTCGCGCTGCGGTACGGCTGGTATCCGGCGGCGGTGCGACAGTCCTTGGACTACGGGGTCAGTTACGGTGCGCAGACGGTGCTGGCGGTCGGCACGCTCGCCCTGCCCCGCCGGGGCGCCTGCCCTGGGCGGCTTTCGTCCTCGCGTGGCCGCTCGGCGGTGCCGAGTGGTCCGGGCCGCTGCCGGACTTCACCACCGTCGGCCATCTCACGGCGGCAGTGATCGGCTTCGGGCTGCTGGCCGTCCCGGCCTTCCGGCGGCCGCGGGCCGGTGCCGCGGGACCGCCCCGCACCGTGGCGGACGGCGGGCCGCGGCCGGGTGCTCTCGCGCGGCCGGCGTCGCCGGCGGGCGGATCCGGGCAGCGTTCCTGACCGGCCGCTCCCCCTTTGCGGGTTCTCCCGGCGGGCTATTGGGGTGTGTCGGCAGGGGCGAAGTGCACGTCGTAGCGGTCCTGTTCGGGCAGGAGCGCGGCGAAGGTCCAGGCCGTGCCGGATGCGGCCCAGGGTGCGGAAGTAGTCGAAGCGGTCGACGGCCGGGGTCAGCAGGACGAGCAGGTCCGCCGTGGCTGCGGGAGAAGCGCCGAACGCGTGGACGTGGCCGGGCGGTATGCAGACGAGTCCGCCGGCGGCCACGGTCGTGGTGCGGTCGTCGAGGGTGAAGCGGGCGCTTCCGTCGAGTACGTAGAACACCTCGGTCGACCGTGCGTGGTGGTGGGCGGGGGCGCCGGTGGCGCCGCGGGGGAGGGTGAAGCGGTTGGCTCCCACCGCCGCGCCGGTGTCGGATGCGTCCGCGAGAGGCGGAACCCCCCGCCGTGGGGAAGTCGATCCGCTCGGCCTGCTCGGCGTGCACGATCAGGGGCTGTCGGGGGCGTTCATCGGCGGTCTCTCTGTGGTCTGCGGCGTGTCGTGGATGCGGTTCCATTCGATCCCGGGAAGCGGTCGTGATCCACCGGCTGTTGGAGAAGACAGAGATCACCGGTCGTGACGAATCGCTGCGGGAGGCGGACGGGTGGAACTGCGGCAGTTGAGGTATTTCGTGGCTGTTGCCGAGGAGGGCGGCTTCGGGCGGGCGGCGCAGCGGCTGGGGATCGTCCCGTCGGCCGTCAGCCAGCAGATCGGCCGGCTCGAACGCGGTTGGGGGGTGGTCCTGTTCGAGCGTACGACCCGGCGGGTGCGGCTCTCCTCGGCGGGCGAGCGGTTGCTCCCCGAGGCCCGTGCGGTTCTGGCGGCTGCCGAGCGCACGGTGCGGGTGGCCGCCGATGTCACCGCGGGTGCCGACGGTGTGCTGCGGCTGGGCGGTGTCCACGGCCCCCGGGACCGGCTGGGGCGTGTTCTGGCGCTCCTGTCCGCTGCCGCTCCCCGGCTTCAGGTGCGGCTGCGGAGGATGCCGGTCGGCGATCGGCTGGCCGCGGTACGTTCCGGGGAGCTCGACGCCGCCCTGGTGCGGGCGGTTCCTTCGGCGGCCGGCCTGGAGTTGCTGCCGCTGTGGAGCGACCCGCTGCATGTGGCCCTGCCCCAGGGCCATCCGCTGGCGGCCGAACGGGCTGGGGGCTGGACCGTTTGGCGGGGCTCGCGCTGCGTCTGGCTCCGCGCGCGGAGAACCCGTACTTCCACGATCTGGTCGTCGACGCGTGCCGCAGGGCGGGGGCGTGCCGCCCGCCGGGCCGCCCTTCGCCGGTCTGCAGGCCACGCTCGCGGCGATCGGCACGGCGCGCGAGGCGTCGTGGACCGTCTTCTACGAGGTCCAGGGGATGCCGTCGGTCCCGCGGTGGTGGTGCGCCCGCTGGCCGGCCTGAGCGTGACGACGTCCCTGGCGGTCCGTCCCGGTCCGCCCGATCCGGCCCTGCGCCATCTCCTGGCGGCGCTGCACCGGGTGGAGGGCGCCGTCGGGCCGGCCGGGGGGGTGTGCGCGGGTAGGCGGGTGCGGGCGCTCTCGGGCACGTGCGCTGCCTTCGGCGCTGGCAGCCTGTGGCCTGTTGCCGGGCCGCCGTGGGCCGGCCGTGTGCCGGGCGACCGTGCGACCGCGTCCTGTCCCCCGCAAGGAGTCCGGGCGCCCGGTCGGGCGGGATGTCCGGCCTGAGGAGGAGGAGTTCTGTGTGTTCAGCGTAGTTTCGGGCGGGCGGGTGATGCGGCGTGTCGCCGGTCTCCTCGTGGCGCTCGCCCTGTCGGCCGGTGTGCTGGGCGCGGCCGCGCCCGCCGCCATGCCGATCCGGACCGGCCGCTGACGGTCGTCGACTGGGACATCAGCGGTCTCGAGCACGGCGGCCAGGGGCACCACGACCGGTACTGGAACATGATCGACCAGGTGCACCGGATCAGCGGCCACGACTTCTACCAGGTGCTGGACGAGACCACGACGATGCCCGACCGGCTGATCCAGATCCGGGTGAGTCACGCCGGGCAGTACGTGGTGTCCCTCTACTACTGGGCCAACACCCTGTATCTGGCCGGGATCTACCAGCCCGGGCAGCCCGACGGCACCGGCAACCGGCACTACGTGTTCCCCGACGGCTATCCCGACGCGTTCGAGCGGGTCCTGGGGTGCGGGCCCACCGCCTGCCCTGGAACGGGAGTTACGCCACCCTGCCCGGCGGTGGCGCCCGCGCGGAGCGGCGGCTCACCCCCCAGAACCTCCAGAACGCGCTGCTGACCCTGCGCAACACCCAGCAGCTCCTCACCACCGGGCCGGCCGGCAGACCGTCGGTTCGTACCTGGTGGACGTCATCGGCGCGACCGCCGAGGCGGCGCGCTTCGGGTACGTCTTCGACGTGATCCGGCAGAACATCGCCCACCACGCGTCGACGCCGATCGGCCCGTTCGGTGCCGACCTCGAAACCAGCTGGGGCCAGTTGTCCGCCTGGGTGTACGCGCGGCTGCGCAACCCGGCCGGGAACGGTTTCACCATCGGTGCCCAGGGCTACAGCAGGTACTACCCGACGGTCGCCGCGCTTATCGCGAACCTGGGGTACATCCAGCTCAACGGGCACAAGCGGGGCGGCTGACACCGGCCGCCGCCCTGTGCGGCGGCGGCTCCGGGACGGGGGTGAAGGAGGCGCTCCAGTCCCGCGGTGACATCCCGTACCGCTGCCGGAAGACCCGGCTGAAGTGGTTGGGGCTGACGAAGCCCCAGCGGTGCGCGATGCGGGAGACGGTCTTCCCGCGTCCCGGTCGGGCCAGTTCCCGGGCGGCCTCTTCCAGGCGGCGCTCGCGGATCCAGGTGCCGACCGTCGTGGCGTCCTGTGCGAAGAGCCGGTGCAGGTAGCGGACGGACATGTGGTGTGCGGCGGCGATCGAGCGTGGGGAGAGGTCCGGGTCCGCCAGGTGCAGGCCGATGTGGGCGCGGACGCGTGCCATCAGGTCCGCGGTCTCCGCGGTGACGGGGCCTTGGCCGGTGGCGGGCCGGGCTGCCGGTCGGGTGCCGGCGGCGGCCCGTTCCGTGATGAGGGTGGCCAGCATGCCCGCGATGTGGCCGGCCATGCGGCCGCCGGTTTCGGCGCCCAGGTCCGGGGCCGCGTCGGCGAAGGCGGCCAGGGAGCGGGAGACGGCGGTGTCCAGGCCCGGGGCGGGCCGGACGGTGCTCCCCAGGACGGCCGTGAGGTCTGCCTGCGGGACGGCGAGCACGGCGCGCGGCAGCCGGAGCAGGTGCGTGCGGGAGGGCTCGGGAAACTCCACGGCGAGTTCGCCGCCCGAGGGCAGCAGGGCCATGTCGCCCGGTGCCAGGCGTATCCGCCTGCCGCCGCGGGAGAGCAGTGCGGTGCCCGAGGCTTGGACGGCCACGACGACGAACGGCCCGCCGCTTTCGCCGTGGGCGCCGTCGTGGTCCGTGCGGTGGGGTGTGGCTTCGAGGGTGCGTATCCGGAGGTATCCGCAGTCGCCGGTCGCGGTCTCGGCGGCGAACAGGCCCGGCTCCGCCGCCCTGTCCGCTGCCCGGCTCCTGCCCTTGCCCGTGGCCCTGTCCGCTGCCCGGGCGGGAGGGGCTTGGGGGCGCGGGGGTGTGGGGTGGGTGCGGGCCGGTTCGGTGCGGTGCGCTTGCATGCCCGGAGCGTGCCCGGGGAGGGCGGTGGTTCGGATCCTGGAAACCTCCCAGTCTCCGCCGCCCGTCCCCCGGTCCGGCGCGGCCGGTCGGGGGATGCCCGGAGCCGGTATGTTCAGTTCATGATCATGAGAGGCCGGGGTGCGGAGAGCGCTCTGGTGCACCGGCTGCTGGACGGCGGGCGCTCGGGTATGAGCGGTGTACTCGTCGTGCGCGGCGATGCCGGGATCGGCAAGACGGCCCTGCTGGACCATGCGGTCGGGTCGGCTTCGGGCCTGCAGGTCACGCGGGTCGCGGGCGTCGAGGCCGAGCAGGAGCTCGGTTTCGCGGCCGTGCACCGCGTCCTGCTGCCGTTCCTCGTGCCCGGAACCGGCTGGGCCCCAGCGCGCCGCGCTCGAGACGGCGTTCGCGATGGTGGACGGGACCGCGCCCGACCGGTTCCTGGTGGGGCTCGCCGTTCTCACCCTCCTCGCGGAGTCCGCCCGCGAAAGGCCGCTGCTGCTCGTGTGCGACGACGCCCAGTGGCTGGACCGGGAGTCGCTCGACGTCCTGGCGTTCGTGGGACGCAGGCTCCACGCCGACGGCATCGTCGCCCTCTTCGCGCTGCGCGACGACACGGCGGCGCCGCCGGCGCTGGACGGCCTTCCCGAACTCCGGCTCGGCCGGCTGCCGCAGGCCGATGCGCTGGCGCTGCTCATGGACCACGCCGGCGGCGGGATCGACCAGGTCGTGGCCGAGCGGATCATCGCCGAGGCGGCGGGCAATCCGCTCGCCCTGCGGGAACTGGCCCAGGGGCCTCATGTCGTGGAGGCGGGGTTCGCCGGGCCGCCGGCTCTCGGGCGGCGCCTGGAGGCCCGGTTCCTGCGGCGGGTTGAGGGCCTGCCGGTGCTGACCCGGACGGTGCTGTTGGCGGCGGCCGCCGACGCGACCGGCGATCGGGACGTGCTGCGGCGGGCGGTCCGGCACCTTTCGGGGGCCGGCAACGACGACCTGGCCGAGGCCTTCGACCAGGCCGAGCGGGAGGAGTTGTTGACGGCCCGGCCCGCTCCCGGTGCGTCCTCGTTCCGTCATCCGCTGATCCGCTCGGCCGTGTACGGGGGCGCGTCGCGGGCCGCGCGTCGTTCCGTGCACGCCGCGCTCGCCGCCGTGACCGACGCGTGCGCCGAACCCGAACGGCACGCCTGGCATGCGGCGGCCGCCGCGGACGGCCCCGATGAGCAGGTCGCCTCCGCGTTGCACGGCTGTGCCGAGCGGGCCGGGAACACCGGCGGCTACCTGGCCCGGGCCGCGTTCTTGCAGCGGGCCGCGGATCTCACCGACGATCCGGTCCGGCGGGCCACGTGGCTGCTTGAGGCCTGTGCGGCGGCCCTCATGGCCGGTGCCCCGCGTCGGGCCGAGGAGCTCCTCTCCCGGCTGCCGGCACCGGGACCGGCGGTGCCCGTGCTGGGCGCCCATGCCGGCCGGCTGGGCGGGCTGGCCCGCCTGATGCTGGGCGGAAAGGGGGCTGTCGGGCTCCTCCTGGATGCCGCCCCGGTGCTCTTCGAGCACGACCCGGCGTCCGGCCGTGACACGCTGCTGGAGGCCTTCGACGCCTCGATGGTCGCTGCCGGCCCCGGTGGCGGTGCCGGTGGTGGTGGCGGTGCCGGTGGTGGCGGTGCCGATGGTGGTGGCGGTGCCCTGCGGGTGGCCCGTGCCGCGCTCGGTGTCGCCGGCCGCGGGGACGCGGCGCCCGGTGCGGACGCGTGCGTCGCCGACCTGCTCCTGGACGGTCACGCCCGGCTGGTCGCCGTCGGCTACCGCGCGGGCGTGCCGTCGCTGCGGGCGGCCCTCGCGGCGATGACCCGGCCCGGCGCGGAAGAGGGCGGAGCGGTCCGCTGGAGCCTGCTGGGGATGGTCGCCGCCGTCGAGTTGTGGGACATCGACGCCCTGGGGGAATGCGGGCGGCGGTACGCCGATGCCGCGCGCGGCCACGGGGCGCTGCGCATGCTCCAGATCAGCGCACACGCCAACGCGACCTCGGAGGTGTTCCGCGGCAACCTGGTCGGTGCGCAGGCGCACTTCGCGGAGTTCAAGGACATCGCGGACGCGACCGGGGCCGATCCGCGGTTGTCCCACCCCACCGATGTGATGCTGCACGCCTGGCGCGGGGACGAGGCGGCGACTCTGTCGGCGGTCGCGGCGCAGCGGGAGCTGTGTCCCGAGGCGCCCGGCGGGATCCAGGCGCAACTGGCCCGTGCGGCACTGGTCGTGCTCGGGCTGGGCGGGCGCCGCTACCCGCAGGCCCAGGCCGCGGCCCAGGCGGTTCTCGACGATCCGCCGCCGCACTGCGCCGGGCTCGGCCTTCCCGGCCTGGTCGAGGCCGCCGTCCGCAACGGCGATCCGGGCGTGGCCTCGCGGGCGTTGGAGCTGCTGGCCGAGCGGGCCACGGCCAGCGGCACCCCGTGGGCGCTGGGGCTGCTGGCCCGAAGCCGCGCCCTGGTCGCGCCGGGACCGGCGGCGGAGGAGCTGTTCCGGGAGGCGTCCGCGCATCTGGAGCCGACGCCGCTGCTGACCGAGAAGGCGCACACGGACCTCCTGCACGGGGAGTGGCTGCGTCGGCAGCGCCGCAGGCACGACGCCCGGGTGCTGCTGCGGCGCGCCCACGAGCGGTTCGCCTCGATGGGGGCGGCCGCCTTCGCCGAGCGGGCCCGTCTGGAGCTGCGGGCCACGGGCGAGCAGGCGCGCGGGCGGGACGCGGGGGCGGGGCGGCAGCTGACCCGCAGGAGTCCCGGGTCGCGCGGTTGGCGGCTCGCGGTGCTACCAATCAGGAGATCGCGACGGACTTGTTCCTCAGCGCGAGCACGGTGGAGTACCACCTCGGCAAGGTCTTCCGGAAGCTCGGCGTCCTCCTCGCGCCGGCAGCTGGCGGGGGTCGCTGCCCCTGGGGTAGCGGAGGGCCCGCGGGGGTGGCCGGTGCCGGGGGGTGCTGTGTCGGCCGGCCGGTGGCACAAGGGCTGGTCGGGGGCGGGTGAATCGTCATCTAAGATTCAAGCTGGCCGCGGGGCCGGGTGCTCGTCGCTGTGTGCGGCGACCGCGGAAGGGCAGGCCGGCCGGTCGATGAGAGCGGCCCGCGTCAGGGGTTCCGGTGCGGTCCGGACGGGGGACCGTCTGACCGCTGATCACGAAGCTCCCGGGGAATCGCGTGCCGTCGGCGTGCGTCTCAGTGGTGTGAGATGCCCAGCCCGCACGCCCACGCACAGGAGACCGCCGGGGAGAAGTGAGGTATGGCAGTGATCTGCGTCGGAGGCATGATCGGGATCGGCAAGACGAGTGTGGCCGAAACTCCCTCGCCAAGGAACTGGGGCAGCGACGTCTTCTAACGAGAGCGTCGAGGACAATCCGACTCCTTCCGCTCTTCTACACGGCGAGCCCCGAGGAGATCCAGGCGAGGCGCTACCCCTTCCTGCTCCAGCTCTACTTCCTGCAGACCCGGTTTCGCCTCGATCAGGAGGCGTACAAGCAGGGCGACAACGTCCTGGACCGGTCCATCTACGAGGACTGTACTTCGCCAAGGTCAACCACGACCTGGGCCGGATCAGCTCCCTGGAGATGCGGGTGTAACGAGGGCCTGCTGGGCGAGATGATGCGCGAGATCGACGGCCTGCCGTACCGCAAGGCGCCCGACCTGATGGTCTACCTGAAGGCGGACTTCGAGACGGTGCTGCACCGGATCGGCCTGCGGGGGCCGTGACTTCGAACAGGACGAGGGCCTCGTCGAGTACTACCGCACCCTGTGGTCGGGCTACGACGACTGGGTGAACCTGCACTACTCGGCCAGGCGAGGTTCTCGTCGTCGACATGAACCGCACGGACGTCGTGCACAACCCCGACGACGCCGCCCGCGTGGTCCGGGAGGTCAAGGACGCCCTGGCCGCGGTCCGGCAGAACGCCGCGGCCGGTCTCTGACCCGCGGGCCGGTGGTCTCCCCCGTGCGGGGGAGACGCCGCGACCTGCGGACGATGCCCGGACACCTGGCGGGTGGCGACGATCAGGACTCGTCCCGTCAGATTCAGATTCCGGAACCGGAGCTCACCATGCCGAAGTGGACCCTGCGCGTCATCGCCGTCTCTCGCCGTCCGCCGCCGCGATCGCCGCCCCCGCGGCGGTGGGCCGCGCCCGAGCCGGCGCCCGCCGCAGCGGCGGCCCCCGTGGCCGCACGGGAGGCATCCGCGGCCGCGCCGTGGGCTCCGCCGCCGCGCCGGAGACCGGGCTCGCCTCCGCCGGTGCGCGAGACGACGCCGTCGGACCACGCGTTCTCCCTCTGAGCGACGCCCGGGGGCGGCGCCGTAACCGGGGGCGGGGGGTCCTCGTCGTCGTACCCGTGCGGTGTGCCCGTGCGGTGTACCCGGTGCCGAGCCGGGAGGGGGCGGGTGCGCTGCCGGCCCCCGGTAGGCGCGGGCTTGCGTGCCCGCGTTCACCCCGTCGGGGGCAATGGCCGGTGGTTCACGCGGCGGAAGGTGGTCTACTGCGGCTCGACCAGCGCAAACCGGCGTGAGCAGGAGGCAGTATGAGCGGCCGTGGACCTGGATTTCGAACCGCCCGCGGAAGCGGGTGGGAGCGGCACGTTCCCGATGCGGGCGGGGGGCCCTGCGCAGGAACGGCCAGTGCTCGTCGACGGCGTTGTCTGCAGGCTCACCGACGTCTCGATCTCGAAGCCGGCCAGCACGGTCCGACCGAGGTGCATCTCGCGGGGGTCGACGTGTTCACCGGTGAGAAGCACGAGGACGTGCACCCCTCCTCCCGCGACGTGGAGGTGCCGGTGGTGGTCTGCACCGAGTACGTGCTGGCCGGTGTCGACGGGCGGTCGCCTCCGCTTGGTGGACGTGTCCACGGGAGAGGCCGGGGAAGACGTTCGCGCTGCCGGAGGGCGCCCTCGGCCGGCCGTCGAGGGCGACTTCACCGCCGGCAAGGACGTCCGGGTCACCGTGACCCGCGCGCTGGGCCGGGCAGCGGTCACCGGCCACCGCGCGCGGTAGGCCCGGCGGCCGTGACCCGCGCACGGCGCCGTCCGCGCGGCTGGGACCTCCCGCCGGACACACGCAAGACGCCCGGCCGGGAAGGTCCCGGCCGGGCGTCTTCGATTGTGCGTGGGCCTGCACGCTGGCGGCTTAGTACCAGTGGGTGGGTCTGCCAGAAGTTCCAGGCGCCGACGGTGGCTGCCGTAGCGCGCGTTCATGTAGTTCAGGCCCCACTTGATCTGGGTGGCCGGGTTGGTCTTCCAGTCGGCGCCCGCGGAGGCCATCTTCGAGGCCGGCAGGGCCTGGACCAGGCCGTACGCGCCGGAGGAGGCGTTGGTGGCGGTGTGTTCCAGCCGCTCTCGCGGGAAACGATGTTGTTGAAGGCCGCGAACTGCGCCGGGTCCTTGATCATCTGCTGGGCGATCGCCTTGGCGCTCGTCGGGGCCGCCTGGGCGGGAACCGCGGCGAGCATGGAACCGGCGACACCGAGGGCGGACGACGGTTGCCCGCGAGGGCCTTCTTGGAGGCGGCGATGCGGCGGATGACGGAGTGGGACACGGAGATACCTTCCACAGGGGGACAAGGGCGGTCCGCGGCATGCCTGGGGCATGCGTGAGCCACTCACGCGGTGGAGAGGGGTTCGTCCGGCGGCGGGTGAGGACCCGTGCCGCCCGGCGACTCATCCAGTTCTACAGACGCCCCGACCCCCTGGCAACGACCGCCATTACTAGGGGGCTTCGCAGTCAGGGAACCGGCGGACCGGTGCCGGGCGGGGCGGGGTTGGGCGCAGGTGGGAGCCGGATGAGGGGGTTACGGGAGGGGTGCGGGGTCTACTATCGCGGTTCGTGTGTGACGTGAGTCCTATGGGGCGGGTCACCCCCGGGACGCCCGGACCTCACCGTCTGTCACTGGATGTACCCCTTTGAGAAACCGAGCAAATGTCCGTATTGCGCTGGATTCAAAGGAAATGAACAGTTTTGGGCTGTCCTTCTGTCCGACGCGGTCCGGCACGTGGAGTCGGGAGCACGCCCACGGAGGGCCCGGGTCTGGACCCGCCGGGGGTCGAGGTCGCCGGGGCGAGCCGCCCGCGATCGCCCGGAAGACCACGCCGCGGACCGCGGCGGACCGCGGCGGACCGCGGGAGGGCAGGCCGTGCGCGAGGTGCGGCGCGGGTTCGCGGCGGGCGGGGGCGGCCGGCGGTAGGGTGCGGGCCGTGTCCGATCAGCAGCGTGAGCAGCAGCGGCGTGATCTCGCCGGCTACGGGGCCGAGCCGCCGCGCGCGGCGTGGCCCGGGGGCGCCCGTGTCGCCGTCAGCCTCGTACTGAACTACGAGGAGGGCGGGGAGCAGAACGTCCTGGAGGGCGACCGCACCTCGGAGGGGTACCTCCACGAAGTCGTAGGCGCGCCGCCCGTGACCGGCGGGCGCGACCTGAACGTGGAGTCGATGTTCGCCTACGGCTCGCGCGCCGGCTTCTGGCGCATCCACCGCACACTGGCGGCGCACCGTGCGCCACTGACCGTGTACCGCCGTGGGACAGGCCCTGGAACGCAACCCGACGCGGCGCGCGCGATGGGGGCGGCGGGCTGGGAGGTGGCGGGCCACGGCTGGCGCTGGATCGACTACCGGCACGTGCCCGAGAACGTCGAGCGGGACGACATCGCACGCACGGCCGAGGCGATCGGGCGGCTCGTCGGGCGCCGGCCGGTGGGCTGGTACACCGGCCGGACCAGCGCGAACACACGGCGCCTGGTCGCCGGGGAGGGCGGCTTCCTCTACGACAGCGACGACTACTCGGACGACCTGCCGTTCTATGTGGAGGCGGGCGGCCGGCGCCCGCACCTGGTGGTGCCGTACAGCCTCGACGCAAACGACTTCAAGTTCCTGATCGTCCACGGCTTCACCACCGCGGACGACATGCTCGCCTACCTGGTCGACACCTTCGAGACGCTCCGCGCCGAGGGCGCGGACCGGCCGCGGATGATGAGCGTCGGCATGCACTGCCGAATCATCGGGCGGCCCGGGCGAATCCGCGCGCTCGACGGGTTCTTGAAACACGTCGCGCAGCGGGGCGGGGCGTGGATGGCCACGCGGGAGGAGATCGCACGGCACTGGCTGGCCACGCACCGCCCGCCGACTGACTGCACACCGTGCACGCACGGCGTGCAGGACGCAGGACGCAGGACGCAGGACGCCTCTAGGATGCCGGGCGGGCGGGGGCGTAGCGCAGAGGTCGTCGCGCGCGGTCTCCAAAACCGTGAGGACGCCGGTTCGAATCCGGTCGGCCCCGTCCGCTCCGCCCCTCGGCCACCTCGCGACCGTCCCCACGTCACCCTTCGGCCGCCGGCAGGGACCGGCGACCGAAGGGTGACGTGGGGACCGGTTCGCGCCGAACATTCCCGGCCCTGCCGGTCGCCCCGCAGGGCCTGCGCCTGCGGGGCCTGCGCCTGCGGGTCTACGCGGGGGTCTGGACCTTGTCGGGGTTGTCCTTGCCCACGACCACCGGGTCCGGCTTGGTGTCCGGCTTGGGGGTCGGGGCGGGCTTGTCGGGCTGGTGCTCGCAGTAGACCTTGCCCTGGTAGAACTTGCAGCCCGGCATGTTCTCCACGTCGCGGACCTTGTCCTTCTTGCCGTGACGCTTCTGGTTCTTCTCGCCCTTGTCGCGCTTGTCGTGCTTATCGCGCTTGTCGTGGTTCTGACCCTTCTCCCACGCCTCCTTCTTGCCGCTGTTCTCGTGACCGCTCTTCGCGTGGGCAGCGGCCGAGGTCGCGCCGGTCGCGGCCGGGGCGGCGAAAGCGCTGGTGGGGACCAGTGCGCCCCCTCCGACGATCGCGGCCGAGACGGCGTACAGGGCGAAGCGCTGCTTTCGGGAGGTGGTGCGGAACATGAGGACGACTCCAGATGAGAGGTGGGGGGAGGGTCGGATCCAGAGAACTCGGTGCGAAATGTCTGGTTTGTTCTCTTATGGAAAAGGCTGGCTGTCTGACTTCATGGAGCTGTCCGCCGACTGTCACAGGCGCGTGACAGGCCGCGCGGCTCCTGGCGCCTGGCATCTGCGGCGCCCCTGCGGCTGCCCTGGTACGGGGGCCGGGACAGCAGGACCGGTGGGCGCGGGGCGTGGCACGGGGCCGAAGTCGGGCCGGGAGGCGTCGCTGCCTGCCCGGCTCCTCCCGCAGGAGTCGGTGGACGCGGGCCGGGAGCGCGGTGGATCGGCCCCGGCCCAGGGTCCGCGGCCGGGCGGTCAGCCGGCCAGGGGGACGGCGATGTCGCAGGCCGGGTCGGCCGGGCCGATCCCGGACCAGTCCGCGAAGTAGACCTCGCGGGGCGCAGCCGCCGTGGTGCGGGCCTCGCGCTGCGCCCAGGCGTAGACCGCGTCGTAGGCGGAGAGGATCTGCGGGTAGGCCGTCTGCGCCTTGGTGAGGCGGGTGTAGGCCTGGGTGTGGGCCGGTTCGGTGCGGGAGGCCGCCGGGAGCAGGCCGGCGCGGGCCGGGTCCACCGGCACGCAGAGCTCGACGGGGCCGTCGCTGTCCTCATTGACCTCCCCGTGGTAGATGACGAACGGGTGGCCGAAGAAGCCACCGTGCGCGTGTGCCACCTGAGCCAGTCGGCCCAGGGCCGCGGGGATCCAGTCGGGCAGCTCTTCCGGGGTGATGTGCCGCTGTTCCGTGAGGACCAGCTGCTGCGGCACCTCACGCTCCTTGATCTCGTACATGTCCGTACTCCCTTCGCCTCCGAGCAGGTGGATACGGAGGTGCGCCGCCAGCTCGCGCTGTGCCGCGTGGCGGCGCTCGACGCCGTCCCAGTACTCGGCCACCAGCCGGGCCGCCTCCGGGGCGGGGGCGGCCAGGACCGCGCCGACGTCGGCCAGCGGCATGTCCAGCCCGCGCAGCCGCACGATCAGCCGGGCGGCGGCGAGCCGGCTCTCCCGGTAGTACCGGTATCCGGTGACGGCGTCGACGTGGTCGGGCGGCAGCAGGCCGTGGCGGTCGTACAGCCGCAGGGCCTTGTGCGACAGCCGCGCCCGGCGGGCGAACGCGCCGATGCTGAGCAGTGCTTCTTCCTCCATGGCCGCTACGCTCCCCTCTCCCCCAGGGTCAGGGTCAACCGGGCGGGCTCAGCAGTCACCGGGGTCGCCCAGCAGGGGTGCGCCGACAGTAGCGGGCGGCGGCGTGCGCGACGGCGAGCAGGCCCCGGGCGGCGCGGGGCGGCGGCCCGGGACGAGTTGAGGCGGCCGGCGAGGGGGTTCCGGCGGGCTTCGCGGCCCATCGGGGGCAGTCCGCCGGAGGCCTCCAGTCCGAGGAGGGGAACCGCACCCCCCTTTCTCTCCCCTTCTCTCACCTCCTCTCCCCCTTTTTCCCTCCTTCTCCCCCGTCCTGTCCCGCGTCTTCTCCTCCGTCAGGGTCCGGTCCGCGCCGCGGCTCCGGTGTTCCGCGACGGCATGGGCGCGTCCGTCCGCCGCGGCCGCGCCGAGGAACTCGGCCTGGACACCCGCCTCGCCGGGGCGGCGGTCTGCTGCGGGACATCGGCCAGCCCGTCGTCCGGCTTGCCGTCCTGCGCATCACCCTCGAGGTGGAGGTGCGTGTCACTCCGCCCGAGGAGGAAGGGGGCGAACGGCCCAACGGGAGCCACGAGGTCGGCGTGATCGAGCCGATCGGCTTCCGCCGGGCCGTCCGGCTCCCGAACTTGCGGGCTTGCGGGCTTGCGGTGCCGCTCCTGCCGCGCTGGCCGCCCTCCGTGCGGCGGGGGCCGTCCCCGCCTTGGCCTCTGTCGCCGACGACCGCCATCGGGGAACACCCGGCGCAGCCACGGGCGGTCGGGCGGTCAGGCGGTGCGGCGCGGGCGCATGGGACGGCGCGGGCGGCGGCGGACAGCAGGGGCCTCCGGGGCAGCCTGCGGTGAGGAGAACCCGCCTGCCACGGGCAGGGGGGACGCAGCCGGTGCGGTGGCCGGAGTGGGGACTGCGGCCGCGGGCGGGGCCTGGCGGGCCGGCGGTCGGGCACTGCCGAGGATGGCGGTGTGCGCGATGAGCGGCGCGCAGGACTGGCAGATCTCGGCGAGCGTCCAGACCTGTCCCACGGCCGGGTTGTGGACCAGGACCAGGAGGGCGGAGCCGGTGCACTGGGTGCGGGCCTCGTGGAAGGCGCACTGCGCGGCCCGGCAGGCGCACGCGGCGTTGGGCCGGACGGTCGCCAACCGGGCGTGGGCCCGGACGTGCTCGGCGGCGAACCGTTTCAGGGCCGCGGTGTCCTTCGAACGGGGCGGCATCCGGCAGGCTTCGGTGCTGCAGGTGACGGAGGCGCTGTGATCGGCGTGGCCGGTGAGCCGGACCGTCCAGGTCCGGCCGGGCACGCGGGATCCGGGCATGAGGGTCAAGTCGGGGTCCGATCGTCGTGTTTCAGGTGGGTCGGTCGCGGCCGGTCGCACCGACGTGGCGCCGATCGCGGCGGGGTGGACCCCGCGGACTGTCGTCCCGGGCGGCGTCTGCGGTGGCGGCGCCGGGCAGCGGAGAAACGGACATCGCGCGGCCTCGGACCTGGGGTCTTCGGCCTTTTTCGCACGTCCCGCAGGTCCTGTCAATGGCGCGTACCCGTCCGGCCGTCCGCCGGACAGGGGCAGGAAGGGGAGGGGAAGGGACGGGGACCGGACGGGACAGGACAAGTGGGCCCGGGGTCCGCCCGGGACGCGCCCGGGAGGCCTGTCGGCCGTGGCGGGTGCGGGCGATTCGGGCGGCGGAGCGGGCGGGCGAAAACTCCCGGGAAGTCAGCACGCCCACGGAACGGGCCGGCGGGGCGCCGGCGCCGGCTCCGTGGCCGCCTGCGGGCAGCGCTCCGACTGCCTCGTCTGCCGTTCCTGGGCACCGTCTGCGGCGCACAATTCCCCCGGCGGGTGCGGACGATGGTCCTGTCCTGAACCGGGCCTGCGCCCCGCGCCCGTACGCGGAGGTGTACGGGCAACACGGCCGTCTGCGGGTTCGGCGAAGACGCTGGAGGCGACCCCGGCCATCACCGCGAGCGGACACCGGCGCGGGCCGCGAGGTCCGTCGTCCCGACCGGAGCGCGGCGCTGCGGGCGGCAGGCTCTACCCCGATCCGGTGCCGGCGACGACCGGGCCCCGCCCCCCTCTACGGGACGCCGCGGCCCCCGCCCGGGGCGCTGGAGATCGGCCGGCTGCCGGTCTTCGCCGCCGAGGCGCACTGATTGCGACCACAGCGTGTGGGGCAGCGCTCTCGCCTCCGGCCGCCTCGCGACTGCGGCGCTGCCCGCAAGGGCGTCGCCCGCACCGGACGAGCTCTCGGAACCGGTCGGCAGGCGCAGCACGGGTTCCGGGGCCGACGAGACACGCATTGTGGTCCCCTCAGTGATCTCCGCGTAGCACCCGGCACCGCGTCGAGTACCCGAACCGGACAGGCGGACTGGCGGTGTGGGCGGGAGGGGAAGCGGGCGAGGTACGGCCCCCGTCGCAGCCATGAGGGCCAGGACCGCACCCCGCACCAGGCACCTACCCGACACCGCCCGGCCGACACCCGCCGGCGCGGGCGGTGCCTGAGCCCGCGCCGCACATACGGCGACTCCTCGCAGAGGTTGCCTCTGCGAGGAGTCGCACTCGACCACCGGCCGCTGGTCTGCTGGTCAGCCCTGGGTTCCGCCCTGGGTGTTGCCGTTACCGCCACCCTGGGTTCCGCCCTGGGTGTTGCCGTTACCGCCACCCTGGGTTCCACCCTGAGTGTTCCCGGTGCCACCACCCTGGGTTCCACCCTGCGTGTTCCCGGTGCCACCACCCTGCGTACCACCCTGCGTGTTCCCGGTGCCACCACCCTGCGTACCACCCTGAGTGTTCCCGGTGCCACCACCCTGCGTACCACCCTGAGTGTTCCCGGTGCCACCACCCTGCGTACCACCCTGAGTGTTCCCGGTGCCACCACCCTGCGTACCACCCTGAGTGTTCCCGGTGCCACCACCCTGCGTACCACCCTGAGTGTTGCCATTGCCGCCACCCTGGGTTCCACCCTGAGTGTTCCCGGTGCCGCCACCCTGGGTTCCACCCTGAGTGTTCCCGGTGCCACCACCCTGCGTACCGCCCTGAGTGTTGCCATTGCCGCCACCCTGGGTTCCACCCTGAGTGTTGCCATTACCGGCGCCCTGCGTACCACCCTGGGTGTTGCCATTACCGATCTGGGTGCCACCAATGGTGTTGTTCGAACCGCCGATGATCGTGTTGTTGACGATGTTCGTTACGTTGTTGGTCACCTGGTTCACCACGGAGGGCGCCAGCCCGAGCTTCTTCGCTTCCGAAGCCGCTGCCTTTCGACCGATGGCGGCTGCCTGCGCCTTGGAGGCTCCGCCTCGCGCTGCCTGCTGGGCTGCGGCTGTGCCTCGTGCTGTTGCCACTGCGATGTCGGCCTTCGTGGAGGCGGATCCGGTCGGGGTGCATCGGACCGTGCCTACGGAGACCGGACCGCTGCCGGTGATTTCGACCCGGATGTCGCCCTTCGGTCCGGTGGCGGCGCGGGCGATGGTCTTCCCGTTGCGCTTGACGTCGTAGGTCTGCTTGAGGGCGAAGCCCTTGCCGCGGATCTCGCCGTTCTTCAGGCTGCACACCGCCGCCGCCGGGGCTGCGGTCGAAAGTGCGGAAGCCTGGGAAGCGAATGTCACTCCCGCCGTTCCGGCGAGTATCGCGGTGACACAGGACAGACCGGCAATGTTGGCGACGCGCTTCTTCCTCGACATTTAAATCTCCTTTGAATGGTCGACCCGGATTCCGAGTTTTTCTGCGAGCCGGGGATTCGGCTTGCCAGGTGCCTCGGTTCCGTTTACTGGCCGATCGGTTTATCTGTCTCCAGATTGCCGTTTTCGGGCGCGGGGAGAAAGCGACGGAGATTCGGGGCTTGACAATCTCGTATGAGGGTGGGTGGTCGTGTGGCGCCTGGCGGTGGGGGCTGGTGGCCCATGGTGTGCCTGGGGGCAGCTGCGGGGTGGACCGGGCCGCGCTCGGCGGTGCTTCCTCGCCCGTCGGGCTGGGTTTCGGGGCCTGGTACGGGTTCAGCCGTTGCCCGCCCCGACGTGGGTCGGGGCGGGCAACGGCTGAAGGGGACGGCACCACCTCGCAGAGAGAGCCTCTGCGAGGTGGTGCGTCTTTCGGCTGGCTTGGTCAGCCCTGCGTACCGCCCTGGGTGTTCCCATTACCGCCACCCTGCGTACCGCCCTGGGTGTTCCCATTACCGCCACCCTGCGTACCGCCCTGGGTGTTCCCATTACCGCCACCCTGCGTACCGCCCTGGGTGTTCCCATTACCGCCACCCTGCGTACCGCCCTGGGTGTTCCCATTACCGCCACCCTGCGTACCGCCCTGGGTGTTCCCATTACCGCCACCCTGCGTACCGCCCTGGGTGTTCCCATTACCGCCACCCTGCGTACCGCCCTGGGTGTTCCCATTACCGCCACCCTGCGTACCGCCCTGGGTGTTCCCATTACCGCCACCCTGCGTACCGCCCTGGGTGTTCCCATTACCGCCACCCTGCGTACCGCCCTGGGTGTTCCCATTACCGCCACCCTGCGTACCGCCCTGGGTGTTCCCATTACCGCCACCCTGCGTACCGCCCTGGGTGTTCCCATTGCCGCCACCCTGCGTACCGCCCTGGGTGTTCCCATTGCCGCCACCCTGCGTACCGCCCTGGGTGTTCCCGTTACCGCCACCCTGCGTACCGCCCTGGGTGTTCCCGTTACCGCCACCCTGCGTACCGCCCTGGGTGTTCCCGTTACCGCCACCCTGCGTACCGCCCTGGGTGTTGCCGCCCTTGTTGCGCTTCTTCTTCTTGCCGTGGTGGTTGCCGTCGTGCTTCTTGTGGTCGTGCTTGCTGTGGCTGACGACGCTTTCCACCGATGTGGTGGGGGCCGCCATCGCGGAGGTCGAGGGGATGAGGATCCCGCCGGCGATGGCGGCGGCCGCCACGGCGGTCGCGAGGCGGAAACCTCGGCGCTTGCGGCGGGGCTGGGACGTCTCGAACTTACGGTTCATGGTTTTCTCCTGATCGGAATTGGGCCCTGAAAGGGCCCGTCATTTCGCGGCCTCCGCGATGTGGGGTTGCTTCCATCGCGTCCACGGCCTCTCCGGCTTTCCGACTTTCTGGCTTTCCGGTGGGGCCGCGTAACCAGTAAGCCCATTCACTGTGGCGGCGGTCATGTTCCGATAATTCGGGGCTTGACGTTTTCTCGCATGCGGGTTATTTGGAGAGCTTGGGGGATCCGGCCGACGGGTGTGGCCGTCCGGGGTGGCGCGAAAACGATCATCGGGGGCGTTGTCGGGGAGGGTGATCCCTATGCTGACGGGATGCTCGACATACCTCTTTCAGCGTTGGAAGTCGCGATGGTGCAGACGGGCACCCGCGCCGTGGACACCCTGCGGGACACCGCGGCTTTCGCTCAGGAGGTGGAGCGGCTGGGTTATCGCCGTCTGTGGTACGCGGAGCATCACCACTCCCCCGCGATCGGCGCGTTCCCGCCGGTCGTGCTGACGGCGCACGCGGCTGCCTCGACCTCGGTGATCCGTCTCGGTTCGGGCGGGGTGCTGGCCCCCAACCACGCGCCGATCATGCTGGCGGAACAGTTTGGGACGCTGGCCGCCTTGCATGAGGACCGTATCGATCTGGGTGTCGGGCGTGGTCCGGGCACGTTCGACGAGGGTGTCGCGCGGGCGCTTCGCCGTGGGGCGGGGCCGGCGTCGGACGCGGAGTACCGCGACGACGTGGCCGCGATCTTGTCGTTCCTGGTGGAGGAGGTCGCGCTCGGGCCGCTGCCGGAGCCGTGGCTGCTGGCTTCCAGTGTCGCGGGGGCCTCTCTCGCCGCGGCGCTCGGTCTGCCGGTGGCGATCGCGCATCACATTCGCCCGGACAACACCCTTACGGCCGTGGAGGGTTACCGGGCGGCGTTCACCCCGTCGCGCTGGTGCGAGCGGCCCCGGGTGCTGCTGTGTGTGGAGACGGTGTGTGCGCCGACGCAGGAGGAGGCGGTGTGGCGGGCGGGTCCGATGAACGTCGTCAAGGCCGGGCTGTTGAAGGGGCTGAGCGAGGTGCCGTTCCCCACGCCGGCGCAGGCGGCGGTCCATCCGTTCACCGAGCAGGAGCGGCAGGCGCTGGACGGTTTCCGTGCGCAGCAGGCGGTCGGGGCGCCGGGGGTGGTGGTGGAGCGGCTCGCGCACCTGGCGGGTGAGACCGGGGCGGACGAGTTGATGCTGACCACGCCTGTCTACGACCTGCGTGACCGGGTCGGTTCGTATGAGTTGGTCAGGAAGTACTGGGGGGCGACGGCGCCGTAGGGCGTGTCGGCGGGGCGGGGGTGGCGGGGTGTTTTCTCGTACGCCTGGACCGTTTCCGTAGGCGTGTGCGAAGGAGTGGCGGGGGTGGCTGTTACAGGGCCGTGCACCCGTTCGGCGTAGGGGTGTGGGTCGTGGCGGGTGCCGGGGCTTGGGCGGTGGGGGGGCTGCTGCGCAGGCGTGTCACGGCGGGTGGCGAGCTGTCGTGTTCGGGGCGTCAATCGGGGCTTGACGGTTGCCCGATACAAGGGAGGGTTACGGACATATCCGGATTGGGAAACGGGGGTCGGGCGGGCGGTGTCCGGGGGGCGCCGGGGGCCAGAGTGTGACTCCTCGGCCAGCGCCGGGATTTGTTTCAGGCCAGACCGGCAGCACCCGTATGCGTATTCGTGTCCGTGTGTGCTGGTGCCGGTCGGGGCCGTTCGTCGACGTCGAAGGGGTTCTTCCTCCATGTCCGCTTCCCCCGCCATCCGCCGTGTCCTCGCCGTTGTCCTGGCGGCCGGCACCCTTGCCGGAGCCGCCGCCGTGCCCGCCGCGGCGGACGACCACCGCCGCGACCACCACGGCCGTCACTCCGCCCTCGTCATCGGCGACGTCAGCCACGACAACCCGGTTCGGGGCGACCGTTCCAACCGCGCCCTGAACCGTGAATGGGTCGAGATCAGGAACACCGGCCGGAGCGGCGTCAACCTCCGCGGCTACACCCTCACCGACCAGCAGGGCAACCGCTACCGCTTCCCCGACTTCCGTCTGGAGGGCCGCTCCGCCGTCAAGGTCCACACCGGACGGGGCCGCGACAGCCGCCACGACCTCTACCAGGGCCGCACCCGCCAGATCTGGGACGACCGCGACACCGCCACTCTGCGCGACCACCGCGGCGGTGTCGTCGACACCGAGTCCTGGGGCCGTCGCGGGCACCAGCACCGCGGCTGATCCCGGTCGGCGGTCGCCCCGACGGGGACGGTGACCGCCGGCCGCCCGGGGGCGGGGTGTCACGGCCGGGCGGGCCGTGGCACCCCGCAGTCGTGCGCAGGTGGGTGGGTGCGGGTGCATTCGGGTGGCGGCGTGCCGTGTCGGGCTGGTGGCGGGGGGCCGGTTGGCGATGCTGGGCCGGGCGCGGCCCGGCGGGCGGCGCGTTCTCCCCCTGTCCCACGATGTGTAGGAGTACGGCATGACGGCGGACGCGGTCGGGCGTTTCCTGGCGGCTTTGGAGCCGCTGCGGCGGGAGGCCGTGGCGGGCAGGCCGCGCGAGGAGCAGGAGCGGCTGGCGGCCGCGTGGGAGGAGGAGCTGGGTTCGGACGACGAGCTCGACACCCTCGACGAGTTGTCGCCGCCGGCGGCGGAGGCCGAGGCGGCCCGCCGGGTGATGGACCGCGAGGCCTGACCCGGCCACCGGGGCGGGTCTCGCGGCGAGGTGCGGGCCGGTCCCGGGCGGGCGGGCCTGCTGCCGGACCCGCTCGTGGTGCGCGGCAGGGGCAGGGGGCGCCGGCGGTGTCTTGGAGGGGCTGTGTGGGCCGGACGGCGGGAGGAGTCCGCGGTGGGGGTGGTCTGCCCTCCGGGCCCGGCCGGTGTGCGTCGAGCGGGCCGGGCGGGGGCTGGTGTGTGTGGTGGGGGGGGTCAGCGGCGGTGGATGCGGTCGATGCCGTACCAGCGGGAGACACAGGCGGCGACCCAGTCCCGGCTGTAGGCGGTGGTGAAGAAGGGTTCGGCGAGGCTGGCGATGGGCAGCGGGCGGTAGCCGATGTCCGTGGCGCCTTGTGCCGCGGCGGTGCGGATGCGGGCGTTCTGGGCGTCCCAGGCGATGGAGCGGGCCACCGTGGTGGTGGTGAGTTGCTGGAGGGCGGGGACGAGGGAGGCCAGGGGGGCCAGGGTGAGGCAGAGCGCGGCGGTGACGGCGGCTGCCGGGGTGCCGGGGCTGGTGGGGTGGCGGCGGGCGGCCAGGCGGGGGCCGGCCCAGGCGCCGAGCAGGACTCCGTAGCCGCACAGGGCCAGTTCCATGGGTAGCAGGTAGCTCGTCCAGGTACGGGCGTACGTCCAGCCGGTGGGCCCGTATCCGCTGCGCAGGCCGACCGCGACGGCGAACGATCCCAGGATGACCACGGGCAGGGGGAGCAGGAGCAGGGCGGCCCGTGTCGCCCGCCCGGGCGGCGGCGGGATCAGGGGCGGGGATGAGGACGGGGATGAGGGCGGGGGTGAGGGGCGGGGTCGGGGGGTGCGGAGGGTGGCGGCGGCCAGGCCCAGGAGGAGGCCGGCGGCCGCGGCGGCGAGGTAGGCCCACTGGCCGGTGACGGTGTCCCACATGCGCAGCCAGTCCTCGTAGGTGGCCCGTAGTCCGCTCGCGGAGAGCAGTGGTTCTTTCTCCGGCTGTTGGGCGCGACGCCAGCGGGCGCCGGGGGAGGTGTAGAGGACGGTGAGGCCGCACAGGAGGCCGGTGCACCACAACAGGCACCAGGTGACGGGGCGCCAGGTGGTGGTCAGGCGTAGGCGGGGCAGGCACAGCAGGGCGGTCAGGGTGGCGGTCAGGCCGCTGACGAGGGCGAAGGGTTCGCTGAGGGTGCCGAGGGCGAAGCCGATGAGGAGGGCGCCGGTGAGGCCGGCGGTGCGGACGGCGCGGCGGGGGTGGTTGATGGTGGCCAGGGCCAGCAGGAGGGCCCACAGGCCGATGACGCCGGGCAGGGTGTGGGAGATGGTGGCGGGTGCCCACAGCAGGACCTGGTAGCTGCGGGTGCCCGCGTAGTAGAGGAGGGCCTGGAGGGTCAGGGCGCAGGCGGTCAGGAGCAGCAGGGGTGGGGTGCGGCCGAGGGCGTGCAGGAGGCGGCGGCCGAGGAGGACCAGGGCGGCGGTGAGCAGGACGGTGATGAGGGTGGGGAGGATTTTGGTGCCGGCCGGTCCGCCGCTGTAGAGGAGGCCGCTGAGGAAGGCGTTGGTGATGCGGCCGTTCTGGGTGGTGTAGAAGTCGGCGGTGATACCGAGGATGCCCAGGTCGCGGGTTTTCCAGGCGGCGCACCAGTCGTCGGAGGCGGGGCGGGTGTAGAGGCCGAGGAAGCATCCGACAGCGACGAGGGCTCCGGCGGCGGCGAGGAGGGTCGCGGCGGCGGGCAGGGCGACGCGTCGGAGCGGGTGGGGGTGGGAGTGGGTTCTTGGGCCGGTGCGGGAGGAGGGGGGCAGGTGTTCTTCCTCGTCCTCGGCCGCCACGGTGCTCATGGGCCTCCCCTTCGCAGTGGGGCCCCTCGGGAGGGGCGGCCGGTGCGCCCCGCCGGCTGTGGTGATCACACGGCCCGCGAACACCCATGATGTGCACGGTTTGCCGTGTGCGGCATCCGGGCGGGGCGGGTGGGGTGCGGGCTGCTCACCCGGGCGGCGGGGTTGTGGTGGCGGGGCGGGTGGTGGTCTTCGAGGATGGGCCGCAGGGGCGGGGTGGTGCGCCCGGTGTGCGGGGGCGTGGTGTGCGGGGCGTGGGTGTGCGGGGCGTGGGTGTGGCGGAGGGAGTGGCGGTGCCCGGTGTCCTTGGCTGCTGGGCGGTGGTCGCGGCGGCGCTCGCGGGTACGGCTTTCCCGGTGTGTGGTGCGGGGGGTCATGCGCCGCTGTCGCGGTTCACGGCTCCCACCGTGGGTGTGCTGTCCAATGTGGCTGCCGCCGAGGGGGTTTCGGCCGCGCGGGCCGCCGGTGCCCGGTATGTGGAGGGCAGTAATGTGCTGCGGCTGGCGTCGGGGCGGTGGTTGTATCTGCCGGAGGGGCGGTCGGCGTCGGTGGTGGTCGCGGCCGGGGACGGGCGGGCGTTGCGGCAGATCGGGCAGAGCCGGGCCTGGCTGGCCTCCGGGCGGATTCCGGGCAGGTCCGCGGCCGAGCGGGCGGCGGCCGGGCGGGCACTGTTGGCGATGCGGGCGCTGTTGCGGCCGAACGGGGCGATGGCGGCGGGGTGGAGTCCGGGCTGGATGTATGCGTGGCCCCGGGATTCGAGTTTCGCGTGTGCCGCGTTCGCACACACCGGGCATGACGCGGAGGCCTTCCGGATCCTGCGGCACAGTGCCGCCACCCAGCGTGCGGACGGCAGCTGGGAGGCGCGTACGAAGCTGGACGGTTCGGGTCCGCCGGACGGCCGGCGGTGGCAGCTCGATGCCAACGGCTGGGTGCCGTGGGCGGCGTGGCAGTGGTATCGGGCGGCGCCGGCGCAGGGGCGTCGGGAGCGGCTGATGGCCCTGTATCCGATGATCGTCAGGGCGGCCGACCGTGCGGCGGGTTCACTGGCGGCGGACGGGCTGCCCCCGGCGTCCGCGGACTACTGGGAGTTGATGACGGCCACGGCGAACATCGGTACGGCGGCTCCGTTGCTGGCCGGGCTGAACGCGTCAGCGGACCTGGCGCGGGAGGCGGGCCGGCCGCAGGATGCGGTGCGGTGGGCGCGGGCGGCGAGGCGACTGTCGGCGGGGATCGCGAAGCGGTTCCTGCCGCTGGGCTATCAGCGGACCGTCGACGGGCGGCACGGGCGTGACAGTGCGGTGGCGTTCATGGCGCCGCCGTTCAATACGGCGGCCGCGGGTGTGCCGGCGGCGCTGGATGCGACCTATCGGGCGCTGCTGCTGCCCAACGGGGGGCTGACCCCGGGTGATGACCCGGGGGCTCCGTGGGGGCCCGTGGCGTGGACGCCCAGTACGGCGTTCTTCGCGCTGGCGTGGGCCGCGGAGGGCCGGCCGGCGAAGGCGGGGCCGGTGCTGGAGTGGGTGCTGTCGAAACGGAACGCGCTGGGAGAGCTGCCGGAAAAGGTGGACAAGGAGGGCCGGCCGGCGTCGGTGGCACCACTGGCGTGGACGGCATCGATCGTGCTGCTGTCGCTGGTGGCGCTCGAAGCCGGCGGGATGGCGGCCCCTCCGCTGCAGCGGTAGGAGAGCAGACACGCAGGCCCCCCGGCAGTCGGGGGCGGTGTGGAGGTTCCCCGGGGCGGACGTCTGGCGGGGCGGGGGCGGACACGTCCCGGGGCGGGGCGGCAGCGCAGGCGCCTATGCGGCGGCCACCACCCGCTGCGCCTGCGGCTGCGGCTCGGGCTGGGGCTGGGACTGGGGCTGGGGCTGGGGCTGGGGGCTGGGGCTGGGGGCTGGGGGCTGGGACTGGGGGCTGGGACTGGGGGCTGAGAGATGGGGCCGAACGGTGCTTGTGCTTGTTCCGGGGCGGGGTGGCGGAGGTGCTTCCGGCGGGACGGCGTCTGCGCCCGCGTCCTGGGCCGCGCCTGCGGCTGCTTCTGTGTCTGGGCGGGGCGGTGGCGGCCGGGCGCGGGGCTCTGGCCCGGTGTACCGCGTACCGCTCTCGGCCGCGAGGCAGGCCAGTGGGGACGGCAAGGGGAGGCGAGGGGCTTCGGTGCAGGCGCGCCGGGCCGGGGGGGCGGCGAGGCGGTCGAGGCCGGGGGCGGGGCAGGTGAGGGGCGGGGGTGGTGCGGCCCTGGGCGGGGCGGCGGAGAGGTCGTTCAGGGGCCGGAGAGTCTCGGGTACTCCCGGGCCGGGACGGTGTCCTCAGGGCAGGCGGCGGTGCGGGCCGCGGCGGTGGCGGGGAGGGTGGTGAGGGCGGGGCGGCGCAGGGGCACCGTCGTGCGTGGGGCGCAGGCGGGTGGTGCGGGAAGCGGTCACGGCGGCCCCGGTCGCCGGTGGCCAAGGCCGGGCAAGCCGGGCAGGTGAGGCGGGCAGGGCAGGTGAGGCGGGCAGGGCAGGTGAGGCGGGCCGGGCAGGTGGGGGGCGAAGGCCGGCCGCCGCGATCTGACCCGAGGTGGTCGAGCGGGCCGCCTCGGACGGCAGCAATGGCGAGGACGGCCGGGGTGGCCCGGGGTGGTCATCGTCGCTCGCGCGGGGTGGTTATTCGTGGCGGACGGCCTGGGCGACGGCGGTGGGGGTGACGGCGCGGTGCCAGGGCACGGACGGTGCGGGTCCGCCGGGGACCGGAGTGGGAGTGGGGGTGGGGGTGGGGGTGGGGGTGGGGGTGGGGGTGGGGGTGGGCGGGGGCGTGGTGGTCAGGTGCAGGTCGGCGTCCAGGCCGAGGGCGGCGGCCAGACCGGTGCCGTCGGGTGCGGTCATGGCGGCCGGGGCGCCGGTGTAGAGCATCTGGGACTCGGGCCAGAGGGGCGCTTGGCCGGGGAGGGTGACGGCGGCGGTGCCGGTGGCGGCGCGGCCGGCGAGGAGGTGGCCGGCGGCGGCGACGGCGCCGTAGCCGCCTTCGGCGCCCGCTTCGGCGGGTGGGGAGAAGGAGGGGGCGGCACCGGTGGTGGTGGCCAGGGTGGTGGTGACGGTGCCGGTGGAGGGGCGGCGGAAGGTGAGGAGGATGCCGTCGTCGTGTGGTGTCGCGGACAGGACACCGGTGGTGGCGGGCAGGCCGGTGGGGAAGGGTCCGGCGAGCGGGGCGCCGGGGGCGGGTTGGGTCCAGGCCAGGACGGTGCGGTCGGTGGCCGCGTACACGTGGCGGCGTCCGGCGCTGTCGGTAGCGGTGACCGGGTCGCCTTGCAGACCGGTGCCGCCCAGGGACTGCCAGGGGCCGAAGGCGGTGTCGGGGGCGGGCTGGGTGCGGGTGTGCAGGGTGCGGCGGGAGTCGCGCATGTAGACGGTGATGCGGCCGGTGGCGTCCGCGGTGGCGGTCGGTGCGCCGGTGGCGATGATGTCGGCAGCGGCGGTGGTGTCGGGGGTGGCGAGGCTGTGCCAGGGGCCGAAGGCGGTGTCGGGGGTGTTTTGGAGGGCGTAGACGGCTTCGCGCCGGTAGTCCTGGGGGGTGCTGCCCAGGGTGGTGCGGGTGGCGAAGACGGCGATGCGGCCGTCGGGCAGGCGGGTGGTGGACACGCCGGGGTCGATGGTGGTGCCGGGTGCGGTGGCGGGCAGGAAGCGGGGGCCCTGCCAGTCGGCGTCGGGGGTGGGGCGGGTCCAGTAGGCCATCTGGCCGTCCAGGGCGGCGAAGGCGTAGAGCCGGCCGGGGGTGCCTTCGGTCATCCAGGTGGTGCTCTCGCCGCGGCTGTAGCGGATGGTCTGGTTCCATCCGGCGCCGGTGGGACGTGTCGCGGTCTTGCGGTCGCCGCAGCCGGCGGGGCTGCCGCACCAGTCCTGGTGGTCGCTCCAGGCGTAGGTCTTGAGGTAGCCGAGTTTCTCCTCGGCGGCCTTCGCGTCGAGGGTGGGGGGCAGGGAGCTGTTGGGGTAGCTCACATAGTTCTGGACGGAGAAGTGCGGCCGGCCGGTGGAGGCGGCGTAGCGTTCGGTGGCGGCCTGTACGAAGCGGGCCCCGTACATGTGGTCCTGGTGGTCGAGGAAGGCGCCGGCGGGCCGGGTGCGGCCGGGGGTGGGGTCCTGGGTGCGGATGGTGGTGGGCCGGTAGAGCGCGAAGACGTTCGCGATGGCCTGGACGGCCTGTTCCCTGGTGTAGGAGAAGGGGGTGGTGACGGGGGTGCCGGAGGCGAGTTGGGAGCCGAGGGCGGGGATCGTGCCGTCCCACAGGCCGCGCAGGCTGTCGGGGTTGTCACCGGAGATGCTGCGGGCTTCGCGCATCTGCATCCACACCAGGTTGACTTCGGGACGGTCCAGGAGGATGTCGATCTCGGCGCTGCCGCCGCCGGTGGTGGGTACCAGGGTGCGCTGCCAGGCGCTGGTGCGGCGGCCGGTGGCCATCTCGGCGTAGGCGGCGCGTATGCCGTTCTGGCGGGCTTCGGCGTAGGCGGCACGGTCAGCGGGGCGGGTGGGGTCCTGCAGGTGGGGGCTGTGGGCTTCGTTCCTGCCGTCGGACTCGCCGGCGGTCAGGTAGACGGTGGTGACCTTGACGCCGGTGGATATGGAGCGGCTGAGGTCGGGGTTCATGAAGAAGAGATCGTCGTCGGGGTGCGCGACGACCTGGAGGACCGTGCCCTGGGTCACACTGGGGCGCTGGAGGGTGTGGGGGGCCGCGGGCCGGGGAGTGCTGGTGTATCCGTAGGCCCAGGTGGTGATCCCGGCGGCGCCGGCGGTGAGCACGGCGAGCAGGGCCGCGGTGCGGGTGCGGCTGGCCAGGGACATCTGCGGGCGCCTTGGGGGTCGGTCCGGTGCGGGGGTGCGCCGAAGGGCGGAGGGGGTCGGGGCCCCGACGGCTCGAGCACTTCCGGAGACGACCGGGGCCGATTATGCCCGGCAGGTTTTCCACTGACACACCCTCATAAGGCATATGAAAACAAACCAGTTGAATGCGATATATAAGTTATATGTCCGCATTTGGGGGTGTTGGGTGGGGGGTGCGGCGAGGGGTGGCATGGCGTGCGTCACCGCCGGGGGTCGCTCCGGGCCGGCCGGTGTGCCGCTGCCGGGCGCGTGCGGGTTTCCGTGAGTTCCCGAGGGATTCTCAACAGTCGCCGCAGGCCCTGCGGGACTACAGCGCCGCGGAACGGGCGGGGGCAGGCCGTACGGGTTCCTTCACGGGTGCGCCGGCCGGCGGACGGCCGGAGAACGGGCAGGCACGCGGTCGCGCGGGGCGGCGGTGAGGTCGCTCACACCGGCCAGTACGGAGACCGCCGGCACGAGGGCAGCCGGCACGGGGGCAGCCGGTACGAGGGCAGCCGGTACGAGGGCAGCCGGTACGAGGGCCGCCGGTACGAGGGCAGCCGGCGGGCATCACAGCGCCGATCCCGAACCAGAACCAGAACCAGGGCCAGGACCAGAACCAGGGCCGGGACCAGGGCCAGGGCCGGGGCCGGGACCAGGGCCGGGCGGGGCGATCACCCCGGCGCCGCGTGGCGTGGCGCGTCCCGGCTCGGCGCGGCGCACGGACGGGATCTGATGGACGGGCAGGAGGCTGGTAAACGGGCGGGGGGGGTTGGTGGCCGGTGCCGCCGGACCGGCGCGCTGCCGTGCAGCTCCCGACCGGCATACCCGCCGGTGCGGCCGTGGGCGACGCCGGGGAGCGCCGCGAGCAGTCTCGGCGCACCGACGCCGCCCGCAGCAGATGCACCCCACCCCCCGCCCACCGCGGCAGCGCCCCGAGCGGTGTGGCGACGCACCGGCACAACGGAAACCCGATACGCAGGCAGGCCGACTCCGCCAGCGACCACCCTGACCCACCCGCCGAAACCAGCGGCCCCGACACCCGAGACAGTACGGAGGTTACTACCGAGCAGGGCACGTCCCGGCACCCCGTCCGGCCGGACAACACGCCGACGGGCCGACGCCGGAGACCCACGGACGGACGGGGGCCACGCCCGGGACCGGCAGAGCAGAACGGCCCGGAACCACCACACCCGGGCCCCTGCCACACCGGGCGGCACACCACAAAACCCCCGACACCACAAACGGCATACGGCCGAGCCAACACGAACACACAGCCGACAATCCCACCGACACCACGCACCACGGAACCCGGCGCCACTACGCCCAGGCTGGACGCAAGACGCCAAGGCCAGCACCGGCCCCACTCCCCCACCCCCCACCCCCCGGGCCGACAGCGGACGACACCACGCCTCAGGCCCAGCCGACGAATCGACCACGACAAGGGCACCTCACCAGCGCCGGCACCCCCGGCCCCGCGACCGCGGGCACGGCCGAAGCCAGGCCGAGGCGGAGGCGCAGCCGAAAACGAGGCAGGGGTGAGGCAGAAGACGCGGCGGGGGCGGGGCGGCCTGCCCGACCGCCGCGATGCGGTGCCGTACGCCGGCTTGGCCGGCCCCACCTGCGGGCAGGGACCGCCGGCCGGCAGGAGCACCCGACACACCCACCCGGGCCCGCCCGGGCCGGGTGCGCGGCGCGTGCCCGAACGGCGCCGGCGGGCCGGCGGGTTGGCGGGTTGGCGGGTTGGCGGGTTGGTCCTGCCAGCCGCACGAACACACGGGGAGTACGGGTGCGCGAAGCGTGCGGAGGCGCGGGGGGTGGTGCGGGGTGGGCGGTGGGGTTCTGTCGCCTGTGTGCCTCGTGTGCCGCCGCCGGTTCCTCCGCCGGGGTGCGCCTGCCCGTGTCCCTCCCACGGGCGGGCGGGTGTTACCTCAGGCCGATCTCCTCGCAGGTGGCCTTGAGGGCGTCGGTGCAGATCTCGTCGATGGTGTAGACACCGTCGAGGACCACGGTGGCGCGGATGTTGTCACGGGTCACCGATGTGCCGGGGATGAGGACGGCCGGGATGCGCTTGGCGGTCGGACTGCTGACCACCTGGTTGATGATCCCGTCGATCTTCTCTCCCCGGGCGAGGAGGACGGCGAGTTCAGCGGCGGCCTCGGCCTCGCGGGCGTAGGGCTTGTAGACAGTCATGTACTGCTCGCCCGCCACGATGCGCCGCACGCCTGCGAGTTCGGCGTCCTGACCGGTGACCGGGGGCAGCGGGGACACGCCGGCGGCCTTGAGGGCGGTGATGATACCGCCGGCCATGCCGTCGTTGGCGGAGTAGACACCGACGATCCTGTCCTTGCCGAGCGCGGAAAGCGCGGCCGCCATGTTGGTACCTGCGTTCTCCGGCTTCCACTCGACGGTGTCGTACTCCTTACCGACGTTGACCTTGCCGTCCAAGACGGAGCGGGCACCGGCCTTGAAGCTGGCAGCGTTGGGGTCGGTGACCGCGCCGTTCATCATGACGATCCTGCCGGTCCTGGCCCGATCACCCAGGGCCGCGAGCAGGGCCTTGCCCTGGACGCGGCCGACGTCCTCGTTATCGAAGGACGTATACGCGTCAATGGGGCCCTCGGCCAAGCGGTCGTAAGCGACCACGGCGATGCCGGCCTCCTTGGCCTTCACCACCGCGCCCGCGATCGCCTTGGAGTCCACCGCGTCGATGACCAGAACGTCGACCTTGTCCTTGATCATCTCGTCGGCCTGGGCACTCTGCCTGGCCGCATCCCCCGCCGCGTTGGCGTAGAAGACCCTGCCCTTGCCGAGGGTCAGCAGGGCAACCTTCTTCTCCATCAGCGGCTTGTCGAACTTCTCGTACCGCGCAGTCTCGTTCTCGGGCAGCAGCAGACCGATCCTGACCGCATCACTACTCCCGGCATCAGCGGCGCCATCCGTGGTACCGCAGGCGGTAAGCGTGACAGCAAACGCCGCGACAGCCAAAGCAACGGGGGCACGCCCCAAATACACGTTCACGAGGTGAGCCTCCCTAACAGGGCCGTGTCCTTACGGCCAAAGTGGACGCAGTCAACGCGCCCCCACACACCGCCGTCAAGAAGTGAACCCTTAACGAGATGACAACGCTGTCACCACACCGCCCCACCACACCCGATCAGCACACTCCCCCAACCGAAACCACCCAACCCCAACCATGACATCAACTCCTGAACGAAACCGAGCCAATCAACGGTCGACACCCGACACGAAAACCCCACAGACGACTCCAGCAAAACCCCCAACACCTCCCCAAACCCCCAACCGTTCCGACGGAGCAGGACGCGCGAGGATCCGTACCGTCAACGGTGGATCTTCGAACGGGAAGTGACACCTGATGACAGACGTGACGATCGCGGCTGAGGCCGTGGACGGAATGAAGCCCGCCGAGGCGCCGGACGCTCTGGACGACCCGCTGATCAGCCAGCTGGTGGACCGGGCCAAAACCGACGGGATCAGGCTGACCCGACAAGGTGGCCTGTCGCAGCAACTCACGAAGACGATCATCGAATCCGCTCGCGAGGGCGAGATCACCGATCACCTCGGGCACGAGAAGCACGAGAAGACCGGGGCGGGCAACACACGCAACGGCACTCGCTCGAAGACCGTGGCCACCGAGGCCGGTCCGGTCGAGACTGACGTCCCCAGGAACCGGGCGGGCAGCTTCGAGCCGCAGATCGTCAAGAAACGGCAGAGCCAGCTGACCGGCGTGGACGAGATGGCCCTCTCCCTGTCCACCCACGGCCTCACGCTCCGTGACGGGAGATGCCCGTCGAGTACGGGCCGAGGAGCCGGATCTACGGCCTGTTCCGCCGGTGGCAGCGGAGCGGCACCTGGCACCGGATCATGACCCGGCTGCAGTCCCTGGCCGACGCGAAGGGGGAGATCACGTGGGACCTGAGCGTCGACTCCACGGCCTGCCGCGCCCACCAGCATGCGGCCGGGGCCCGCAAGCGGGGTGACCTGCAGAAGGAACCGTCGGGCGGTGTGTTCACCGAGCTGGATGATCATGGACTGGGTCGCTCACGCGGCGGGTTCACCACCAAGCTGCGCCTGGCGGTTGAGCAGGGCCAGAAGCCCATGTCGATCGCGATCACGGCCGGGCAGCGCGGCGACTCGCCGCAGCTCGAACCCGTGCTGGAGCAGGTCCGCGTGCCCCACATCGGGCCGGGCCGGCCACGCGTCCGCCCCAATCGGGTGCGGGCCAGACAACGCGTACGCCTCCCGCAAGAACCGCGCCTGCCTGCGCCGCCACGGGAGCCGCTGCACCATCCCGGACAAGGCCGACCAGGCGCGCAACCGTCGAAGGCTCGGCTCCCGCGGAGGCCGGCCGCCACGCTTCGACCCGGTCGACTACCGCGAACGCCATGCGGTCGAGCGCGGCATCAACCGCCTCAAAAGGCACCGGGCGGTCGCGACCCGCCTCGACAAGCTCGCCGTCCGCTTCGAAGCCACCGTCCTTGTCGCCGCGATCGGAGAATGGCTGTGACGGACGGAGCCGTCGATGCTGCCTGCTCGCGTCGAGCGTACCCTCGCCGACGATCACAGCCAGCTGGCCCAGCCGAAAGCCAGGAGGTAAGCGCGCTTGACCGCGGTCCACCCGCGGCGACCGCCACCCACAGTTGCAGCAAGAGCGACGGTGAACCAGAACGCAACAGCTCCGCCAACGATCAGAACCCATGCGGTGCCGCCAAAGGCAGCGAACAAGACCACGATGAAGACCACTACGACGAGCCCGGCATGGGCACCGCCGATGCCGGTGCCGGGCTGGATGCGAGGCCCGGGCGGGCAGCCGGAGGCGTGCTGCCACCGGGCGGTACTGGACGCGATCCGCTATCTCGTGGACAACGGGATCAAGTGGCGGGCGACGCCGTCCGACTTCCCGCCGTGGGACCGGGTCTACGCGTTCTTCCGCCGCTGGCGCGACCACATGCTCGTCGGGGAGTTCCACGACCGGCTGCGCGACCGGGTCCGCCAGAAGGCGGGCCGGGACGCGGAGCCGACGGCCGGCGTGATCGACTCACCATCCGTCAAGGCCGACGCCGTCGTCGGCGCGGACAGCCGCGGCTTCGACGGCGGCAAGCTGATCAACGGCCGCAAGCGGCACGTCGTGGTCGACACCTCGGCCTACTGCTCGTCCTGGTCACCGCAGCGGACATCGGAGATCGCGCCGCCTCGAAGGCACTCCTCGCTGAGGTGGCCGGCACCCACCACCAGCTGGAACTCGTCTGGGCCGACGGCTGCTACACCGGCAGCCTCGTCGAGCACTACCTAGCCGCGTTCGCCCTGGTCCTGGCGATCGTCAAACGCAGCGACGACACGCGCGGCTTCGTGGTGCTGCCCAAGCGGTGAATCGTCGAGCGGCTCTTCGCCCACCTGATGCGAAGCCGCCGCCTGGTGCGCGACTTCGAACGATCCACGACCAGCGCCGAGGCAATGATCATGTGGTCGATGAGCATGATCACGACCCGTCGCCTTACCCGCTCACGTTCCGCGCGAGGGTGAACCGGCCAGGCTGCCGCTCGGCCAGCCCCCCGCCACCAGACATTTCGCCTTCAACCGCAGCGCCTCCATCTTTGACGGCACCGCGTCCAGGCCGAACAAGACGGCCATCTCCTGGCACAGCGGCCCTTGATGAAGGCGATGCCGGTCCGCGAGGGCCTACAGGATGCGCTGGTAGTCCATCGACAGCACGGACCCGTCCAGCCCCTCGCACCACACCGGCACCTGCGCCTTCGGCATCGCTGCCATCGACGCCGACGGTGCCTCCGCCGCCTGCCCCTGCGCCGGCCTCGCCGGTTCGGTCCGTGCGTGATCTGCGGTTTCGTCCACCGGACCCAGCACCTCGCCGACCGGCGAGCGGGCGATCACCCACTCCTTCCATTCCCGCTCGGCCACGGCCAGCTCGGCCTGGACGCGGTCGGCCTCCTCCCGCAGCTCGTCCACATGGCGGCGAGCACCCAGCTCACGCTGCTCGAGCAACCCCACGACCGAAGACATCCGGCCTCCCCAGGAACGACGACACGACAAGCCACCCCTCCCACGAGAGCACCGAACCTATGCCTGACCAGCGAAAACACCGGTCTCAGGTTCGGTACGACAACACCTACTGACGTCGGCACCGTTGTCTCCTCGGCCGCCGATCTGCCTTGGTCCGGGGTGCTGATGCTGCTACCGATTGGCGGGACTGGCTGCGTCGGCTGGCTGCTCGGACTGCGGCCGGCCGGCGACGGCGCGGCGGCGAGCACCTGACGGTCACAGCACCGCGCACGCACAGTGCGCGGTGCCGGCTGAGGTTGCGGAGAACCGGAACGGATCATGCACCGCTGCACCAGGCCCTGCTCAGCACTGTCTGAGTCCCGCGGCGGTCGGGGCTTCTTGCAACGCGGTGCCTGTGACCCAGCCGAGGCCCCCTGACTTCAGCCGGAGTTGCACCCATATGCCGCCCGTGGAGCCGTGACCGTCGGTGGTTTCACCGTAGCGGTAGCACGCTGCCGGGTACCGGCCTCCCACTGCCACGGAGCTCACCTTGGGGCTGGTGGACGAGGGGGACTTGCGGACCGCTGCATTCGCGAGCGCGGTCACGAGGGTTGTACCCGGGCCATTGGTCGGCGAGGAGGACAGAGGAGGTGGGGAGGACGATACCGTCCCGGACGGGCTCGGGCCCGGTGCCAGGGTGAGCGTCACGGTGGTGCCCGGGGCAACTTGCTCGTCCGCGGCCGGGTCCTGGCCGAGGACCGTACCGGGGGCGGCATTGCCGGACGCTCCGTCGTTCGTCTGTACCCGCAGCCCCTGGTCCTCGAGGATCTGCGTCGCCTCCTGGGCCGACCTGCCCTTCACTGCGGGAACGCGAATTTCAGGCATCCGGGTGCTGGGGTCCTTCCCATCGCTGGGGTCCTCCGGCAGTGCTTCGTCCTGCGCACCGTCCGTCCCGACACGCCGTTTGAGGCCCGCGTCCTTCTCCTCGATGTCGACCAGTTCGTACGTCGTGACCGGCTGCTTCTCCGCCACGGGTTCGACCTTGACGACCTTCCTGGGATCGTACGCCTTCCACTTCTTTCCGTTGCCCCTACCGTTTCCGTCGAACGTCACGTCGGCGCTGTCGACGTCGTGCTCGAAGGTACGGAGCGGGTTGCCGCAGCTGCACTGCACGACCGGCTTGCCGTAGGTGTCGACCAGGACGGCGATGCCCGCCTCCAGCAGGGCGTCGAAGCCGACCGCCTCGCCCTCCTCGTAGTCGTGGTTCTTCACGAGGGTGTCGTTGCGCAGCACCACAGGCGTGAGCTTCTCCACGAATGCTTCGATCCGGTCAACGTCAATGTCCAGCGTCTTGGCCCACTGGACTGCTTTCTGGCGGTTCCCCGGATTCTTCAGGAAGCGGACGAGTTTGTTCTTGTCGCAGCTCTTGCTGTTCCGCGATCCTCCGTACAGGCCGGGCTGGTTGCCCTTCTTCGCTCCGCCCTCAAGGGCTAGGGTCTTGCCGACCGGGGCATCTGTCCCCAGGTTGAGGGCCGCCTCGAAGAACGGCGCGGCGGTCGGAACGCCCCGGGCCACCGCCCGTACGGCGACCTTGACTCCCTGGGATGCGATCTTGGCACAGCCCGTGGTGATGACTGCGAGGCCGACGAGGATCGCCGCGAGGGCGACAGCCCTGCGCCTGATCACCTGTGGATGTTTCATGTCAATTCCTCCTCAATGGATGTCGGTCCGTATGGCAGTCGGGGTTGCCGGCAGCCGGCACGCTGCGGGTCACGGGGCAGGCAGAGGCAGCGCGGGTTTCGTCCGGTACGACGCCGCGGAGCGGGGTGTCCCCTTCTTGTGCGGGCAGCCCGATCGCCAGGCACAGGCGGGCCGGACAGAGTCGGGATCACGACGGCCAAGGAGGTCACAAGACATCGATGCGATCGAGCGCGCATGACGGTTCTCCTCCCCCATACTGGTTTCGCCGTGGTGGCGAAATCTCCTTCGCGCGGCTGCTCCGCGCTGCGCATGGCCGTCCCTGTCAAGCGCAAGGACGGCACAGGGCAGACAGGGCAGACCGGGCGGCCTGTGCGCACCGATTGACGCATCCGGTGCGTGGAAGATCGGTGCCGGTTCCGTCACGGCCGGGGCATCGCTGCTGATGAAGCCCTGCAATGGCTTTTTCCGGTCCGGTCCGGTCCGGATACTGCGGTCTGCTGGGGGCTGGGGGCTGGGCATGGCAGAGGCGGATCCGACACCACGACGGGTGTTCGCCGACCGACTGAGCGAGCTGCTCGCACAAACGGCCGATCTCCCGATCAAGAGTGCTGTGGCCGAAGCCAACCGGCGCCGGCCCGCCGGGCGGGGCCGGCCGATTTCGGGACGCCGGGTCAGCGACTGGAAGCAGGGACGGCACCTGCCCGAGTCGGAGGCAGCGTTCCTGATTCTGGTCCGGGTGCTGCTCGAGCACCGCCGCGGCCGGCAGATCCCTGCCGATGGGGTCAGCGCAGGACTTCTGGACGAAGAGCAGTGGCGGCGGTGGCTGCGTTCCGCCCGCACTTCCCCGCCCGACTCCGGGCCACGGGCCCAGAAGTCACCCGGGCAGGATCAGCGGGCCGAGCAGGTGGCGCCCGGCCCAGTGTCGGCGGGAACCCGGCCAGACCGTCTGGCCAGTGCCCATCCGCAATCGTGGCGAACCGTCGGTCCAGCCGGGGTTGCCGACCGGATGGACGTCAGTCAGTGGCTGCCCGGTGAGATGCATGCCGACAGCGGCGGTCCGAGCAGAGCGTCGGGGGCATCCCTGCCTCCACTGGACCGTGGCAGACAGGACCTCGTCCTACGCGGCTGCAGGATGCTACCGGGGTGGGAAGACTTCGTCGGGCGCGCAAGTGAACTCGGGTTTCTGAGAGAGCGGATCGAAGGCGCGGCGCGCGGCAGCGGATCCGTCGTGCTGCTTGCGGGCCCGGCAGGCGTCGGCAAGAGCACCCTTGCGGCCGAGGTGCTGCGCCGCCACGCCGATTCCGCAAGCTTCACCGTCGCACGGGGCCATTGCCCCCGGGATGCGGTAGCGCCACCGCTATGGCCCTGGCAACAAGCGCTGCGCCTTGCGGGGGTCACCCCTGCGGTACCGGCGCAGCGTACGGGGCCACCGCCGGGAGCCGCGTCCGCGGCCGGACGGCAGCTGTGGCCTGTGACAGAGCCGGTCAATGCGCGGGCAGCGAGGTTTCAGGAGCTGGCCCGGTTATGCGAGTCGCTGGCCATGGCAGCCTCCAGACGCTCCCTGCTCATCGTGCTGGAGGATCTTCACTGGGCCGACACCGCCAGCCTTGACCTGCTGTGGCAGGTGGCCGAAAAGGCGGCCGAGTGCAGACTGTTCGTGCTCGGCACCTTCCGGCAACCCGGGCCCGAGGAAGCCGCTGGGGCGCTGGCGAACCTGGGCCGCTACGCTGCCACACTGCGTCTGGTCCCGTTCACCCGGGAGGAGGTCGCCCAGTGCGTCGGCGAGACGGACGCGGCGGAAGCGTACCGGCGTACCGGTGGGCTGCCGCTGCTCGTTTCAGCACTGCGCACGCACGCGGGCGACCTCCATACCATCGTCAGCGGGCTGCTGACCGGGCTCACCGCTGAGCAGCGGGAAGTCATGGACGCCGCAGCCGTGCTCGGCGAACGGCCGGACACGGCTCAGCTCTCCGCGGTCCTGCCGAAGTTGGGCGAGACCGTCATCGCCCGAGCACTGGAGGCGGCCTGGCACGCCGGTGTCCTGACCGTGGTGGAAACCACCGACGCTGGACGCATCTACCGCTTCACTCACGATCTGGTACGCGACGAGATGCTCGGCCGAACCGCCCCAGCCGTCGCCCGTGCCTTGCACAGAGCCGCCGCTCAGGCACTGGAAAGGACCGGGGACCCCACCGAGGCGGCACGCATCGCCGCGCACTGGCGACGGGCCGGTAAGGAGCCCGGCCACCGTGCCGCCGCCGCGCACTGGTCCCGGATCGCCGCGGATCAGGCCTGTGAACGGCACGCCTACGCCGATGCCGCCCGGCACCTGTCGGACGCTGCCGCCGTACTCGTCCCGACGGACCCGCAGCGCGCACCGGCGCTCATCGAGCTGGCCCGCGCCGAGTTCCTTGCCGGGCTCTACGACGCCAGCCTGCGCCACTGCACCGAAGCGGCCGACTCGGCGAACGCGACCAACCAGCCTGCCCTGCTCGCCGAGGTCGCCTTGGTACTCCAGGGCGTCACATTCCCGCAGGCCTCCCAGGCGATCAGCCAACTGTGCGAGGCGGCGCTGGCCGTCGAGGACATGCCGAGCGCCGTACGGGCTCGGCTGCTCGCGCAGCTCGCCACTGCTTCGGCCGATCTCGGCTCGCCCGACACGGCGGCCGGGCATGCCCGAGCCGCCCTCGGTCTGGCCAGGGCCACCGGTGACTTGCGTGCCGAACTCGACGCGGCCCGGGCCATGGAGATGACCTTGGCCCATCCGGACGACACAGCCGGACGCTTGCGCCTGGGTGAGCAGTCCGTGTCCCGCGCCGAGCAGCTCGGCGACCCGCTCGCCGCGGTGCTCGGCCACGAGTGGCGTATCCAGGCTGGCTACATGATGGGTCTCCTGGAACTGGTGGACGACGCGATTGGCGGCATCGAGGCGATCGCGGACCGTTCTCCGCTCCCGCTCGCCCGCTGGCATCTGCTGCGCGTCAGCACCGCACGCGCTGCGCTGAAAGGACAGTTCGCCACCGCCCGCCGCTGCAATGCGGACGCCGCCAAGATCGCCGAGGCCAGCGGAGACAAGACGGCGATCAGGATGAACTACGTGCTGTGCCTGCAACTGGCCCTGATTCGCGGGGACCCCGCAGAACTACCCAGGGAGATGTGGCGTGACCTCGACCGCGCTCCGAGAAGCCCGCTCATCCTGTCCGCGCGGGCGCGGGCGCTGTTCCTTGCAGGGCGACTGAACGAGGCGCGGGGGATGTACTCCCAACTGCGTCCGGTGCTACCGATCCCGATGACGAACCCGACGTGGCCAGCGGTGCTGCTGCACCTGGTCGACCTCATTGAACTGGTCGGCGATGCTGAAGCTGCGCAGCTGGTGCATGACCAGCTCGTGCTGTTCCGGCGGTACCCGGGAGCGCTCGGCACGCCCACAGCCTACTTCTCCGGTACGGTCAGTCGTGAACTCGGCCGTCTGGCCCTGGCCGCCGGCAGCCCGGAGAAGGCCGAGAAGCTGCTACGCGAGGCACTGGTCCGCAACCAGGCCCTCGGCGCCTGGCCATACGTGGCGCTGACCTGCCTGGACCTCGCAGTCGTCCAACGCGACCGGGGTGTCCTGACAGAGGCGGCAGCCCTCGCCGGGAAGGCGCTGGCGATCGCCGATCGGCTGAGCCAGCCCGGCCCCTCCGCCGCTGCCGTAGACCTCATCGGCGACATCACTGCCCTGCGGGTCAACGCCACCCGCTCACGGCGGGAACCGGGAGAAGGCCGTTGAGGACCAGGCGGCAGTCATGCTCGACTCCGGCGTCGAGCGCCACGGGCGTGGCAGATCAGGCCTCCTCCCGGAGTGCCGGTGCCAAGACGGCGGCAGCTTCGGCGCCGGGCAGAGCGCCGATCGCAGCCCGACCGCGTCGGTGAGGTACTCCAGGCGCTCCAGCGAGAGGTGCGGAGAGACCGGTCCTGCACCAGGCGGGGCGCAGACACCGCCGCGAGGAGCTTCTCATGATGTGCTCTCCGCTTCGATACCGAGATCCGCCGCATCGTCTGCACCACCAACGCGATCGAAACGCCAGGATCCGGCGCGCGGTCAAGGCCCGCGGATACTTCCCGAACGAAACCGCCGCCCTGAAACGCGTCTACACGGCGATCATGTCGCTCGACCCCACCGGCCGTCGTCAGGCCCGCTGAACCATGCGCCGGAAGACCGCGCTGAACGCCTTCGACATCACCTTCGACGGCCGCCTCTCCGCAACACGCCAGTAACCCCAACCACCCTCGTTACACGTTCGACTGACAGACCCTACGCCGGGGGTCAGACGCGGCCCCGTGGACGGCACGCATCCTCCATCGGCACTACGACGTGCTGGCCCTGCAGGGTCCACACGGGTTGCATTCCACCGCTGAGTCGCTGTCAGTGCCCGCTCATACGCTGTCAGCCGGCGCAGGCACGCCGGAGCCTGGAGGCTTTCATGGCACGACAGCTGACGTATGAACAGCGGATCGCTTTGATCAACAAGTGGAAGAGCCCCCGGATGCTTCCGAACAGCTCCGGCTGGAACGCGCCGAGCGCATCGTGAAACAGGCGGTGCTCCCACACGAGCCGTTCGAGGAGCTCGACATCACCGTGGCGTCGAAGGGCTCGTATCCCAACAACACCAACGTCCGCGGTGACAGCGACGTCGACATTACGGTGAAGCTCAACGACCCCTTCCACACAGAGGGCCTGGCGGCATGATGGTTTGGGCAGCAGGCCAGTCACGCGGGGCCGTGGACCCGGCAGAAGCTCCGCCGAGAGCGCCGACCACCACAACGGCACCAACGACCGCATCCACACCTGAGCCCGTCCGTCTGCACCCTCAGCGCGACCCCGGTTTGCCTCGTCCACGGCCGGACCGACGCCCACCAGGGAGCCGTACAGCACCCTCCCCAGCTCCCGGAACACGGGCCCAGCCACCCACCTCCTCCGGTAACAGCGGCGGGGCCGGGCCCGCCCGGCGGGACAACCCCAGAAACACGCTCCCTCCCCAGCCGCCTGAGCGGCCGGCGGCGGCGCCAGTCGGCGCACCTATCGCGGGCTCCGGGTCGGCGGCGTGTTCCGGGCGTTGTACTGCGAGACCCGCTCGGCGACGTCGCGGCAGTCGGCCGACGGGAAGGCGACGTCGGGCGCGAGCCGGAGCGCCTCGGTGATGTCCGCGCCCGGGTGCACCTCGCGGACATGGGCTCGGGCGCGGGCCCGTGCCTGGTCCGGCCGACCTCCCAGGACCAGTTCACCGAACGCCCCGCACAGGACGCACCGGACGTACGTCACCTCGACCGCGGTCCGCATCCAGTGCAGCGACCGCCCGCCTGCCAGCACAGGCAGGCTAAATGTCACCTGTGCCGGCGTGGCGGCCGGTCCCCGACGGTCTGGTGGTTGTCCGACCTACTTGCGGACGGTGAGGGTGTAGTCGTCGCCGTTCTTTCCTGTGACCTCGATGGTCGTGCCGGATTCGGCGTCCCTGAAGCTACCGACGGAGCCGGGGCCGATGCCGAAGGTGGCGTCGTTCAGTTCGCTGCCCCCGCAGCCTCCCGAGCTGGGGCGGGCGTCCTGGATCCGGATGGGCCCGCTCCCGGACTCGGTGGCGGTGTCGACGGTGTAGATCAGGACTCCGGTCGCACAGGCTCTGGCGTCATTGCCCTGTTTGGAGCGGACCTCGGCCACGACGGCCCGGGTGGGACCGGTCTTCACCACCGTCATCTTCTTCCCGCCGGGCTTCTCCACCGGCGTGAGGGTCGCGGTGGAGGTACCCGGACCGTCGACGCAGTCGACCTGCTCGTCCCCGATCCAGTGCTGCTTCCACTTGTGCCATGCCGTCATGTCCGGGCTCGGCCCCGATATGAGGCCCATGACGTCCCAGCCCCCTACGAAGGGGTGGCCGCTGCCACCACCGGCGTAGGAGTACAGGTCGGGCAGGCCCATGGCGTGCCCGGTCTCGTGATTGAGGACCTTCGCACCCCAGGAGTGCATGTCCTGCCCGAAGGTGACGGTCTTGGGGATGGTGGTGCCGTCGGCCGCGGTGACCGACCCCATGAACGTCGGGGAGAAGGAGATCGCCGAGGCACGTTTGGTCGGGACGATGTAGAAGGCCTGGCTGCCGCGGAAGTCCACCGAACGCCCGACCGCCCGGATGGCGTCCTCGATGTATTGCTGGTGGGCCGCGGCGCTCAGCCCCCGCTGGTAGCCGTAGCTGTCCGAGGACCTCGGCATGCGGTAGAAGCGGCTGGTGTCGGCGTTGACGGTCAGGTTCAGCTTGCCGAACGAGGCAGTGCGGAACCACTGGGTCGACTCGGGAACCAGCCGGTCGCGCAGAGCGGCCGGGGAGTCGTCCGCAGGCGCGTCGGGAAAGTCCACGAAGATCATCGTGGTTTTGACGTTGCCGACGCTCGGGGTGAAGCCCGCTCGGGGACCGAAGCCCTCGGACAGGTGGGCGCCGGTCGCCGGCAGCTTGCAGGCCGCGGCAGGCCCCGCTGCAGGTTCCTGGGACGCCGCTGCCTCGTCCGCGTCCTCGGCGTCGGGGGCCTCGGACTCCCCGGTCGCTGCGGCGGCGTCGTTCTCGCCGCGGGGAGACTCGACGGCCCGGGGGGCTTCGGTCATGGCACCTTGGCGGCTGCGCGATGCGGCGGCTTCGGGGGCGACGGCGGAGGCGTTCTCGCTGCTGACGGCTAGGTGTAGGCCGCCCCCGACGACGAGTGCTGACGTCAGCACAACCCCTGCCATGCGCTGTTTGCGGCGGTGACGTGCCATGGAACTTTTCTCCTTCGATCATTACTCAAGCGAGGCCAACTGCTGTTGCAGTAAGGCCGAATCGGCGCTGCGCGGACTCACAGCGCAGGGCCGTACAGGACGTGGATGCCGTCATGGTGGATGTGGGACCGTGTGCCAGGAGTGCGCCCTGGATCCGAGATGAATCCCGGTCAGGCGGTCGGTCATGACCGGCTCGGATGAAGGGCGGGGGGGCTCCGCCGGGCGGTTGCCGACACGCACCGGCTGCTGCGCGGCGGGGGCCTGGTTCCCCGTCGAGTGGCCCGCCGCCTCCCTCCGCAGCGGGACCGGCGTTGTCACCCCGGGTGGCATGGCCGAACTGGAGCCCCCCGTTCGTTCTGCGATGACGGCCTGCTGCAGTCGGCTGGCGGCGTCTGTGGGGAACAGCCCGGGTCGAGTGCGAGCGGCGCACTGACGGCCGTCACACCCGGCCGGCCGGCGGCCCACGATCAGCTCGGCGGGCGTGGATTTGACGCTGCCGGAGCCGGTGCGCCCCCGTCAGCGGCGTGAACACACAGGCTCACCCGTCTGCAGCGACGGGGCAGGAAGCCTGCCCGGCCCACCCTCCGCGCTCGTGCGGTCAGCGATGTCCCGGCCCCATGACCAAGGTCTCGCCGCACGGTCAAGGCGCAGGCACGGGCACGCAGGTGAGGTACAGCTCGATGGGCGGGAAGCAGACGCCGTCCTGACACACCTGCACGCTGACTTCGAGGTCGAGGCAGTCACCCGTGCCCACAAGATCCATTGCGATCAGCACGGCTCCGGTCACCTGGACGTCGGCAGCGTGTGGAAAGACCGGTTCCCCGACGAAACGCCACGAGGATCCCTCGGGCAGCGTGACGCTGACGGGGCGCCCTTCGGTGCTGCCAGGCGTGAAGGCGTGAGCCCTTTCAGGAAGCGTCAGTACGAGATATGCGGTCACGTTGCCCTCACCGCGATGCCTGGCCTCCAGGGCCGCCTCGACCACTCCCCCGGGCTCCTGCACGCCCTGGTCCTCCTCGGTCAGCAAGTGGAGCAACTCGCGGGAGGCCCACTGACCATTGATCTCGGTGTCGGGCAGGGACACGTGCAGCGCTCGAATCGCCTCCTCGAAGGCGAGGGCACCGTCGTCGTACTCGTCGTCGGGTTCTTCCACCTGCAGGTGGCGCAGCCTGCGCAAAGCAGACAGTCGTGCCACCTGGCCGGCGTCGAGGCCCGGGGCGTCCAGCTCAAGGAAGGACAGGCCGGTGAGCCGTACCACCAGGCTCAGGTCGACCGGGGTCTCGCTGGAGATGATCAGGCCGTCCAGGGCGTCGGGGCATACTCCGGCCAGGGCGTGTAGTTCCTCCGCGGTGCGGACCTCAGCCACGGCGGAGTGCCCGCCCGGGACAGCGATCGTGACTTCGGGCACGCCCGCTTCATCGCGGGGCTTGGCCGCAGGCTTGATCGTCACGGTGGGGCCGGTGCCGCACAGCACCAGGCTTCGTTTCGGAGGCGGGGCCGGGTTCGAGGCATCGGGCTCGGCAGGTGCGGCGCCGGGCCCCGTCGTATAGAGGGCATCGAGGCCGGCCGCGACCTTCTCGAGGCCGTCCGGCCCGGCGAGCCTGAGGACGGGGGCGCCGTCCGCGAACAGCACCAGGGTGGGCAGCGATTCGATGTCATAGCGGTCGGACAGTTCCGGGTGCGCGTCGAAGTCGACGGACACCACGCGCAGCCTGTCCTGCTCCGCCTGTGCGAACCGCTCCAGTTCCGGCGCGAGGTCGCCGCACGGCCCGCACCATTCGGCGCTGAAGTCCACCAGTACCGGCCGCGCCTCGTCGGCAAGTATCTCGTCGAAGTGTGCCCGGCTCATCACAGCTGTTCCCTTGTCCATACGTACTCATTTCCACTCATCGTCGATTGCAGGAAGCCCGAGACCGTGCCGGCTGGACCGCCACCCCAGGAATGTTTTGGTATGCCGCTCAGGGTCGCCGGCCGGGCTCGCGAATGGCGCTCTGCGGCGCCTGTCCGTCGGCGATGGAAAGCGGGCTTCTCCTCGGTCAGGACGACGTCCCGTGTGACCAAAAGACTTCCTCGACGTGTGGCGAAAATCCAGTCCTTTTGTGTTTCTCCGTCGAAGTGATGAGGCTGATTCCACCCCTTCGACGGAGGCAGCCCCCAGCTCAGCCCTCTAGCCTTCCGGCATGCGAAATTCCCATAGTTCCGCGCGTGTTCAGTCCCTGGACGTACTGCGCGGCACAGCCATCATCGGCACCCTGCTGACCAACATCTGGATATTCACCCAGATCACGGATTCACACGAATCGGTTCGCGGAGCACCCGCCGGCCTCTTCGGGAACTCGCTGAACACAGGAATCGCCGATGTTTCCGACATGCTTTCCAACGGAAAGTTTCTGTCCCTCTTGTCGATTCTCTTCGGCGTCGGCATGGCGATCCAGTTCGAGTCCGCGATGCGTCACGGACACCGGTGGCCCTGGCGCTACGAATGGCGTTCGCTGCTACTCCTGGCGGACGGCTTCCTGCACTTCGCGCTGGTCGTGGAATTCGACATCCTCATGGGCTATGCGCTGGTGGCGATGGTGGTCGCCCCTCTGCTGCTGTTGCGTACCCGTTGGCTGGTCCTCGCGGGGGTGGTCGCGGGAGCGTTCCATCTGTTCATGCAGTTCGGCGAGGCGAGCACGTCCCTGAACGCCGGCTCCGTGGCCGAAGCACCGGAGCGACTTCCGGCCGGTGATTCGATTGCCCGAGGCGGAGACGGCGGGGCTGCGTCCCTGGGCTACTTCGACCAGGTCGCCCACCGGCTGGGCAATTTCTGGGAACTGCGGGCAGAGGCATTCCAGATCGCTCCCCCGCTGACGGCCTTCTTGCTCATCATGGGTGTTCTGATGTGGCGGGCCGGGCTGTTCACGGCAGACGAGCGTGCCAAGCGGCTCAGCACGTGGCTGGCCGTGGGCGGTCTGGGCGTCGGGGTCCCGGCGATGCTGTGGCCCCGCCTTTCTCTGCCCGGCGCCGAAGTGCTCGATTCTCTGGCCCGCTACACCGTCGCCCCGATCGTGGCCTTCGGCTACCTGGGCCTGATCCTCATCCTTCTGCGCCGCGGTGGTGGTAAGAGCCCTCTCTCCCGCCATATGGCCGCCGTGGGCCGGACGGCGCTGTCCTGCTACATGCTGCAGAACGTCCTCGCGATGATCGCCTTCAGTACCTGGGGGCTACACCTGGGACCGCTGGACAGCGTCGGAACGATCATCGCCTGGGCCGTGATCAGCGCGATACTGATGCTGGCCGCATCGCTGTGGCTACGGCGCTTCCGACAGGGGCCGTTCGAACTGGCGTGGAAGGCCGCGGTCGAGGCGCCCTTCCGCCGACGGGACCGCATGCGGGCCGAGAAGGCCGCAGCACACCAGCGGGCACAGGGAGAGCGGCATCACAACGACAACAACGCCCCGACCGGGGCGACGTAACGGAGTCCTCATGTCCAGCAGGTCGACGAGATCGTCGGCAGCGGCGCACCCCCGTGTTCCAGGTGCGCCCCGTTCGCATCGTCTGACGGTGGCGGCTCTGGTCGCCGTAGCGGCCGCGATCGATCTCGGTGACCTGTACTGGATCGGGTTCACGGTGGAACGGCTGGCGGTCATCGTCGCCGCCGGAGCCGGACTGGGTGCGGCCGTCGCGCTGCGCCGCACGCGTCCGGTCGCGGCGCTGGCGGTGGCCGGTCTGGGGTATCTGGCCGCTTGGGTCGCATCGGCTTCCCTTCACGAGGCCTGGCTGCTTCCCGCCATGGCACAGTCCGCCGTATGGGTGGTGGTGTTCAGCCACATCGCCGAGGGGACCAGCCGGATGCGGCTCGTCTCCCTCGCCGTTCTGAGCGCCTGCACGGCTCTGGAGGCGATACAGGACATATGGCTGCTTGACCAGGATGGTGCCGGGCCAACGGGGCTCTTCTTCAGCGCTATGACCTACACGCTGGTCCCGCTGGTCCTGTGCGCGGCGGCCGACGCGGTGCGCGGGCGCGTTCAACTGGCCACGGCGCAGGCCGAGCAGGCCGAGCGGATGCGTGAACTGGACACACAGGCCGCCGCGCACGATGAGCGGTTGCGCATCGCGCGGGAGTTGCACGATGTCGTCGCCAACAGACTGAGCGCGGTAACCATGCGGATCACCGCCGCCGGCCACGTCCGCAGGCTTCCCGCGACGGCGGAGAGCAAGGTACTCGACGAGATCGGCAAGGAGCTCGACACCGCGCTCGACGAGCTGCGCAGCATGCTGGGCGCCCTGCGCGGAGCCCGGGACGGCGCCGACAACACGGCCCCGCCCTCGCTGAGGAACGCGAAGGAACTCGCCGACCTCGCCCGCCGAACCGGTGCCCGGGTGGACTTCGTCGTCCACGGGACCCCGGTGCCGCTGCCCAGCATGGTGGACCTGACGGCCTACCGCATCCTCCAGGAGGCCCTTGCCAACGTGACCCGCCACGCCCGCCCGCCGCACGCGACCGTCACGATCGACTACCGGCAGGAAGGAGTGCACCTGCGCGTCGATGACGACGGCACACACACAGCACCGCCCTCGCCGCCGCCGTCGCGATCGGGCCATGGGATCATCGGGATGCGCGAACGCGCGGCGCTGTGCGGCGGCCGGGCCACTGCGGGCATCCGCCAGGGTGGGGGCTGGACCGTCGAAGCGACGCTGCCCCTACCAGCACCAAGGACCCCATGACAGTCTCGATACTCCTCGCCGACGACCAGGACATGGTGCGCACCAGCATGCGCATCATGATCGATGTCGAACCGGACCTGGAAGTGGTCGGCGAAGCCGCCGACGGACACACGGCGGTGGAGCTCGCCGCCCGTCTCCACCCCGATGTCGTGGTCATGGACATCCGGATGCCGCACATGGACGGCGTGGACGCCACACGCCGGATCACGGACCGGCCGGACGCCCCGGCCGTCCTGGCTCTGACAACCTTCGACCTCGACGAGTACCTCTTCGGAGTGCTGCGCGCCGGCGCAGCCGGCTTCGTCCTCAAACACGACCCTGCCACCACCCTGCTGGAAGGCATCCGGGCCGTCGCCCGAGGAGAGGGCTTCGTCTCGCCCGGTCCCACGATGAGACTCATCACCCAGGTCACGAAGAGCGACACCGAGTCAGCAGCCCTGCCCGATGGCCTGACCCCCCGAGAACGCGACGTACTGGCACTCCTGGGACAGGCCATGAGCAACGCTCAGATCGCCCGCAGGCTCCACATCGAGGAAAGCACCGTCAAGACCCACGTCCAGAGCGTGCTGGCCAAGCTGGACGTCCGCACCCGCGTCCAGGCCGCTCTGGTGGCCAGCCGGGCCGGGCTGGTCTGACTGGTGTGGGGGGGTGCCCAGTTCCTTGACGATTCTGCATCTCGGCCGGCTCCACCACGGTGGCCGCGGAACGGACACGGCCGCCCTCGTCCCCTTCGCCGCCACACTCAGCGGTACCGCCGCCGGGACGGCAGCCGCAGCGGGCAAGACCATCGGCACCACGCTGGTGCTCGCCGGCATCGGCACGTACGGCCTCCTGCCCTCCCAGCCCGAACACGACGAGGTGAAGCCCCCGCCGGCAGTCGCACGGGGGCTGTCATGTCAGCCGGTGGGTGAGATGAAGATCGGCGGTGAGCGGCAGTACCTGTGGCGGGCCATTGACCAGCACGGTGACGTCCCGGACGGCACGTGGGACGGATCCTGCGTGCTGTCCAGGCGGACGCCGATCTCCAGGGCCGGATCGACTGGAGCACGGTCAGCCTCGATTCGCCGTCCTGCCGTGCCCATCAGCACTCGGCCGGGGCATGCAAGCAAAGGCCGCGCATCCCGAAAAGGACGACGCCTCGGCACCACCGACCCGACGAAGGACTCGGACGGTCCCGGGGCGGACTGACCTGCAAGATCCACCTCGCCAGTGAGGGCGGCTGCCCGCCTATGGCGTTTCTGCTCACGCCCGGCCAGTGGGGCGACGCCCCGCAAATGCTCGAGGTCCTCGAACGCGTCGCCGTTCCCCGACCGCAGGGCGGACGGCCACGCACCCGGCCCGCAAACGTTGGCAGGTTGGGTAAGGATGCTGGATTGCTCTCCGCATCGGAAGGCATCGCGCCTTCGTTTCAGGCTGTGCCGCACCTGTCCGCCCAGGCTCGGGTGAACCGCTCGTGCGCGGGTGCCGGGATCGCAGCGGGGGCTTGTGCCGGGGCGGCGGGTTTGGGGCGCGGGGCCTTCGCTGCGGTCAGCTCCTTGCGGACGGCGCGGTGATGCTCGATGGACCAGGAGTTCCAGCGGCGGACGGTGCGGTCGGCCGGGCGGTCGAAAGCATGCAGCTGGAGCTGGAGGGCGGCCGCGTCGCGGCTGACACCGAGAGCCGCCGCCACCTCGTCCACCAGGTCCGGGACGCTGAACAGCGGGTTGGTCTCGTACTGGCCAGGGGGAACGGGGGTAGTGGCGGACCGGTCCGCAAGCCTGCGCAGAGCGGTGAGCAGATCGGCGGGCAGGTCCGTAAGTCCACCGAGCAGGACGCGGGCACCCTGGGCCGCGGGGTCTTCTACCGGGCGCTCGGCGAGGGCCCAGACGACAGCGGTGGCGGCGGCCCGCATGCTGTCGGCCTCAAGGGGTTCCTCAAGGCGGCCGGTGAGCAGGGCCGTGGTCCAGATCTCCGGGAGTCCGTGGTCCGCGGCGAGGGCAGCGGCATGGCTGCCGTCATCGGTGTACGGGGCGGCACCGAGCAGCTGGGTCCAGGCCGCGGCCATGCGTTCCGCGGCGGCGGTCATCCCGCCGGGGGCCCAGAGCTCTGCCGGGTCGCCGGGCAGAGCGGCGGCGAGCACGGTGTGCCGGCCGGCCGGACCGAGCCGTTGCTGGAACTCGTTGTACGCGTGGAGGGTGTTCTGGTCGGCCTTGTACGGCTTGGAGCGGACCAGCTTGCGGTGCGCATCGTAGTCATCGCTGCCGGCGAATCCGTCGAGGACCAGGGCGGCGATCGGGCGCGGCACCCCGGTGCGCCAGCGGAACAGGTCCACGGCCTCCTCGGGCACCGGCAGCGGGCCCTGTCCGGCGAGCAGCGCCAGCAGGCGGGAGAGCCGGTTGGTGTCATCGGCGGCGACGATGTGCGTGGCGCACTCTTCGGCATCGGCGGGCACCGGATCGGCTGCTCGCTGGAGGAAGGGGGCGAGGCCGCTGCGCTCCGGGCCGGAGGTCACGGCGAAACCGTCCGCGCGCAGTGCGGCGATCCGCTGTTCCGGGGCTCGGCCGGTCCGCCAGGAACTGCCGGCTTCCGCGAACGGCTGCCGGCTCCACACCGCGAGCAGTGCCGCGAGCGCTTGTCGCTGCTCGTCGGGGGTGGCCGCGACGACGGTCCGCCAGGCCACGGCATCGATCCGGCCGGTCAGCACTACCCACTCGGGGGGCGGCGCGGGCAGGGCGAGCACCCGCACCTCGTCGTCGATCTCGCCGCGCAGGTAACGGCCGTCGGCGGCCACCGAGGTGAGGAGGGCGGGCTGTGGCTGCGGCTGCCGTTCCTCGTAGCCGCGCAGCTGGGGCAGCAGGCCGTGGAGGGCCGGTACGAGCCGGTTGTCCGGCGCCGGGTCGGGCAGGGCCACGACCGGCCCGGCCCGCATGACGGCGACCCGGTAGGACAGTTCCTGGCGGCGGCGCAGTACGTCAGCGGCGAGCCGGACGGCGCGGTCGACGCCCTCTTGGACCCGCGGGTCGGTCACTCCCGGCAGGGCGCGCCCCGTGCCCTGGTGCAGCAGGTCGCGCACCGCACTGTCCGTGACCGTCCGCAGGGCCCGGGACGAGGGCTCGTCGCGCGGGGTGAGGAAGTGCCAGAAGGCAGGGGGCGGCACCGGCCCGGCCAGTTCGCCCAGGGTGGCCCGACTCCGGCTTCGGCGGCGGTTGCCGGGGAAGCCCTGGACCTGCCAGAGCAACGAGTTGTCGCCGGCGGCATGGCAGCGGATGGTGGTCCCTCCGGCGAGGACGGCGTCCTCACCGCCGAGCGGCAGGGCAAGGATTCCCCACGGGCGCCGGCCCCAGGTGTTGCTGCGGTAGGAGGCGGTGCGGCCGTCGATGGCCTCCAGTACGAACTCGCGGGGCGAGGGACCCGCGTACGGGGTGCGGTAGTCGACCCGGCAGCCGGTGAGTGTGCCGTCCTGGCCGAGCGGGGACGGCGCGGCGCCGGACGGCAGTGCGGCGAGGATGCGGTGGTCGGGGAAGGGCTTCATGCCGGGCGGAGACCGGTCGGGGTCGTGGAAGGCGGGCAGGGTGCGGTCGGCGATGGGAACGCCGGTGGCCGCGTCGATGCGGTTCCAGCCGCCGTGGTCCTCGCTGAACACCTCGGTGCTCCAGAAGTCGTGGCCGTCATTCATCTGGTAGTCGCGGTGGCCGATGCCCTCACGTCCGCCGGCCCGCAGGACGCGCTCTCCGTCGAACCGGCCGCCCCCGTCCGGGGTTTCGAACTGGTAGCCGAGGCCGCCCTGGATACTGCCGCCGTAGGGGCGCAGTCCGTACGTCTGCTCCGGTTCGAACCTCTCACCGGGCTGGTCGGACCAGTAGGCGGTGTGGGAAGGGCTCTCCTTGTGCTCCTCGTTCCAGGCGACAAGGAACTGGCCACCGACCCAGTGCACGGTGTGGCCGATTGCGCCGTCGGGCAGTTCCAGGGTGTGCTCCGCGCGCAGCCCGGCGTGGTCGACGGCGAGAGCGCGGTTCTCTCCGTACACGGTGAGAACCGGCCAGGTGCAGGTGACGTGCACGGTTTCGTCGGGCCGGAACGCCGCGAGGGCCTGGTCCAAGGCGGGCCAGCCCAGCTCCTCGGGGAGCCCGGCCCGCAGCGCGCGGGCCAGCGGGCCGGTGAGGTCGAGTGCCTCGAGGGCCTCCTCGAGGCCGTCCAGGGCGATGGCGGTGGGCCGGTCGAGGAGGCTGCGCAGCTCGTCGACGGCCTCGTCGGCGGCGGCGAGTCCGCCGCACCGCAGAGAGTCGAGCAGCTTCTCGACGCGGGCATGCACCTCGGCCGTGATGCCCGGATTGTGCGGGAGCCGGCTGATGGCGGTGCCGTTGATGGCAGTGCCGCCACGGGTGCGGAGCCCGGCGTGGACGGTGCCTTCCAGCCGGGGGCCGAACACCGGGTCGGTGGCGAGTGCCTTGAGGTCGCGCTGGGAGTGCTCACCCCAGAATTCCAGGCCGATCGCAGCACCGGGGTCGTGGACGGGTATGCCCTCGGCGAGGCAGAGGTCGAGGAGGTCGGCGTCCAGATGCGGCCACCGGTAGCGGTCCTCGTGCAGCCGGACCGGGTTGCCGTGCGCGCGCAGCAGCGGAGCGAACCGGCCGACCAGGTCGAAGAGTTCCGCGGGCATGGGCTGGCGGGTCACCCCACCGCCGCTGACCGTGCGGTGCGAGTATCCGGCGGCGTACCGGCGCAGCCAGTCGCCGAGGCCGCCCTCCGGGGTGATCCGCCCGGCCGCGGCTGCGTCTGCGGCACCGCACGCGATGAGCAGCCGCAGCCAGGCAGCCGCATCGTTCTTCGACTCGGGAAACAGGTCGAGGAGGGCGGTAGCCTGCGCGTCGGCGGGCGGGTGGTGGCCGAGCGGGCCGGCTGCCGCGTCGAGCAGCCGATCGGGGACGGCCTTGCCGCGGGCCGCGGCCAGCACCCCGCCCAGTACCCGGGCCTCCTCCTCGCTGCCGAGTCCGGCCGCACGGGCCGAGTCCCCGACCCTGCGGGCCAGATCGGCGGGAAGCTCACCGGGGGACGCCGCCCAGGCGCTCAGCAGGCCGACGAACTCGTGGTGCGCGTCACCTGGTGCGAGGACGCCGGTCAACCAGGCTGCCGCTCCGCTGAGTTCACTGGCGGGCAGGGCGCCGAAGCGGGCGAACAGCAGCTGATTCGCCCGCCGCCAGTCGGGGTCGACCGGCAGAGCGTGGGTGCGCTCGGCGGCGCGGGCCTGCGCGTAGGCGCGGGCGGCGGAGCGGCGGTGCGTCTCCAGCATCCAATGACCGATGGTGTCCCAGAACCAGGGAAGGTGGGCGGCCGGCAGGCCGCGGGCCAGGCGCTCCGCGTCGTCCACGAACCGGCCGGGCTTCTCCCAAGCTCGGTACCGACCGCTGCCCGCCCGTTCCAGCGTGTCGCGGGCTTCGGTTTCGACGCCCGAACCCTGAGTACGTGCCCAGTCGGCGTACGTCTCGGAGATGCGGTGATTGGCCGGGAGTGGGACGGGAGTTCCGGTGTTGCTGGTCATACGTGTGATCTTGCCAGGCGGTTCTGACAGCGGTCCGGGGGTGCCAGGAAGGGTCCGCCAAACCAGCCGGAGGCGGCTCGGCGGGACGGCCCTCGCATCCATCCGCCCGGGGAAGACGCAGCGGACCCGTCAGAGGCGCCCCTGCGGGGCTTGTGCGGCACGGTGGCGGCATGCGTCGCCGGTACCTGCCGCTGCTCCTCGTCGCACTGCTCGACGCCGTGGCGCTGTCCGGCGACCGCGCAGTGGGCACCCTTCGGTTGCCCCGTTGACAGCCGGTTGGGCAACACGTGGGCGCCGGATAGACGACCCTGGCCTTCCATCAGCCCCGTTATGTTTTCTGCGGTTCCGCAATGGGGCCGCTGGCCTCCGGGCCCGGCATGACTGTTGCCCCCTGTCGAAGGTATGACCTGGGGGGTGGTGTCACCGGGTCCGGGGGTGTTCGTCGGAGACGCTGATCAGACATCCCATGGCGCAGGGATGTCAAGCGGAGGTGGCGAGGGTTGCGTGGTGTGACCACGCGGTGGCCTCGTCGTAGGGGGTGCGGGTCTTGAGACACCCGTGGAGGATGCCGACGAGCCGGTTGCCGAGCTGGCGCAGGGCGGGGTTGTAGCCGGCGTCGCGAGCGCGTTGCTTGTCGTAGTAGCGCCGGGCGCCGGGCGAGGTGTTGATGGCGGAGAACGCCTGCCGGTGGAGGGCGTCGGCGAGGCGGTCGTTGCGCGCGTGGCGGGCGTGGACGGCGTGGGTCCTGCCGGAGGCGCGGGTGATCGGGCTGGTGCCCGCGTAGTTCTTGCGGGCCTTGGCGGAGGTGTAGCGGGTGGGGTCGTCCCCGAACTCGGCCAGCACCCGGGCGCCGGTGATCGCGCCGATGCCGGGCATCGACAGGTAGATCTCAGCGTCCGGGTGCGCGAGAAAATGCGCGCTCACCTGCTCTTCCATCGCAGCTATCTGTTCGTTCAGCGCGATCAGCAGGTTGGCGTGTGCGGTCGCCGCCGCGGCGTAGGCGGCGACCGGTGCGGCGACACCGAGCTGCGGCTCGCGCAGGCCGGCCTGGATCGCGGCGGCCCTCTGGTCCCGGTTGCGGCGGCGGTGCCGGGCCAGGACGGCGGTGATCTGCTGCTTGGTCAGCTTCGCAGCCTGCTCGGGCGTCGGGGCCTTGAGCAGCAGTTCCAGTGCGTCGGTGCTGGTCAATTCCAGGGAGGCGTAGGCGGTCAGCGCGCCGGGGAAGTACTCGCGCAGCGTGTTGCGCAGGCGCTGGAAGGCGCGGGTGCGTTCCCAGATCAGGGTCTGGTGGGCGCGGGCGACGACCTTGATCGCCTGGGCCTGGTCGCTGTCTCCGGCGACCGGCCGCAGCTGGTCACCGTCGATGCGGACCATGTCCGCCAGCGCGTGGGCGTCTCCCTTGTCGCTCTTGGCCCCGGAGGTGCCGTACCGCTCCTTAAACCGCGCCGCCTGTCGGGGGTTGACCGCGTAGATGCGGTAGCCGGCTGCGATCAGCGCCTGCACCCAAGGCCCCCGATCGGTCTCGATCCCGACCATCACCTGGGCGGATTCCGGGTCTTCGCCACTGTGCCGGGCGACGAGGGTGTGAAGCTTCGCGATGCCCTCCACGCCTTCCGGTAGCCGCGCGGTGGCGAGCTTGCGGCCTGCCTCGTCTTGGATCTCGACATCGTGGTGGTCTTCGGCCCAGTCGTCGCCGATGAACAGCATCAGCACCCGCCCCCTCGCTCTCGTCCGATCATGACGTGCAGCCCGCGGAAGGCACGGCTCGCTCTCTAATGGATCAAGTGCTCACGCCCAACCACCGGGCGGGCACGCCATCCCATCAGCAGTCAGGCCTCCCGGCCGACCAACGGGGGCACGGTCTGACCACAGAACTCGCAATGGCTCGGAGGTACGGAGTGCTCACCCGCTGGCAGCTACGAACCGTAGTCTCCTACGGCCCGACGAGACCCATTAGAGGTCCGGCCACCGTCCGGTCCGGCGCAATGCTGGACAGTTCGCGGGCGGCAGGTCTGCATAACGTGGATGCGCGAGCACGACACCCGAGCCGAGGCCGGCACCGTCAACACCCCCTGGGAAGGGGCACGATGTTCGAGATCGAAGACGTGGGCGTGTTCCTGGGCCTGGACGTCGGCAAGAGCAGCCATCACGGTCATGGGCTCACCCCGGGCGGGAAGAAGGTCTTCGACAAGCAGCTGCCCAACAGCGAGCCCAAGCTGCGGGCCGTCTTCGACAAACTGACCGCGAAGTTCGGCACCGTGCTGGTGATCGTGGACCAGCCCGCCTCCATCGGCGCCCTGCCACTGACCGTCGCCCGCGACGCGGGCTGCCAGGTCGCCTACCTGCCCGGACTGGCGATGCGCCGGATCGCCGACCTCTACCCGGGCGAGGCCAAGACCGACGCCAAGGACGCCGCCGTCATCGCGGACGCCGCCCGGACGATGCCGCACACCCTGCGCTCGCTGGAGCTGACCGACCAGATCACCGCCGAGCTGACCGTGCTCGTCGGCTTCGACCAGGACCTGGCCGCCGAGGCCACCCGCACCTCCAACCGGATACGGGGCCTGCTCACCCAGTTCCACCCCAGCCTGGAACGCGTCCTGGGCCCGCGCCTGGACCACCAGGCCGTGACCTGGCTGCTGGAGCGCTACGGATCCCCAGCCGCCCTGCGCAAGGCCGGACGCCGCAGACTCGTCGAGCTGATCCGTCCAAAGGCCCCGCGCATGGCCACCAGGCTGATCGACGACGTCTTCAACGCGCTCGACGAGCAGACCGTCGTCGTTCCCGGGACCGGCACCCTCGACATCGTCATCCCCTCCCTGGCCGCCTCGCTGGCCGCTGTCCACACCCAGCGCCGGGCGATGGAAGCCCAGATCAACGCCCTGCTGGAGGCTCACCCTCTTTCCCCGGTCCTGACGTCGATGCCCGGCGTCGGCGTCAGGACCGCCGCCGTCCTGCTGGTCACCGTCGGCGACGGCACCAGCTTCCCCACCGCCGCCCACCTCGCCTCCTACGCCGGCCTCGCCCCCACCACGAAGCAGTCCGGGACCTCGATCCACATCGAACACGCACCCCGAGGCGGAAACCGGCAGCTCAAACGGGCGATGTTTCTCTCCGCCTTCGCCTGCATGAACGCCGACCCGGCCTCCCGCGCCTACTACGACAAGCAACGAGCACGCGGCAAAACCCACACCCAGGCCCTCCTCCGCCTCGCCCGCCAACGCATCAGCGTCCTGTTCGCCATGCTCCGCGACGGCACCTTCTACGAATCCCGGACACCGACGGACATCGAGCTCGCCGCTTAGCCTCAGCGAGCCCGAACCACCCGAAACCCGACACAGATGCCTTGACGAAAGACATAGAGGCACCCCCCAGGGAGCATATGTCGCATTTCTAACAGATCTCCTGACGGAAGGCATGTCATGAAGTTCGCAGTCATGGGCGGTACCGGGCTGATCGGGTCGCGGCCTCGCCGCTCATCGCGCTGCCCTCGGCGTCGGGGCGGCCCCGCGGACGGGCGCCGGGCCGGACGCCCGGCCCAGGCCCGCGGCTGGTCGGCGTACGCACGTCCTTCACCAGCCCATCTGCGCATAGGCACGGCCCTCGGCGATGCTGCTGATGGCTGTCCGGGTGTAGGAGACGAGACGGTCCGGAAGCTCGTGGGTCGGCCACCACTTCCAGGTCAGGCACTTGTCCGGCTCGCGGACCTCGGGGGTGCCCTCCCAGCGGCGTGCCCGGAAGACGAGTTGCATCAAGGGCAGGCTGCCCGGGGCGTCGACGACATGGACGACGTGCGCGAGCTCGACGTCAGCGGCGTCGATGACCAGCCCCGCCTCCTCCCACGCCTCGCGGACCAGGCACGCGAGGGCGGACTCCTGCTCGCACCGACCGGCGAGGTAGTGCCAGGTGTCGCCCGCGTACTTCACATCGGGGTGACGCAGGCCGAGCAGCACCCGGCCTTCGGCGTCTTCGATGTGGAGGTGGACCCCGACGCCGTTCAGCACCACCCGCTCGCCCCCGTCCCACACCGGAGGAGCCACGGCCCGGCCGTCGCCCGGAGGGTTCGCGGCGGCGTGCCGGTGAATCAGAGCACGGGTGGCGGGGCTCAGCCGCAGCCGGTCCAGATCATCGGGCGCGAACCAGCGCAGCAGCACACCCTCGTGCAGCGTGAGATGGTCGGGATTGCCGCGCCACCGGCCGGCGAAGACCCGGACGGGGACGCTGAGGCCGTCGATGCTGGTGGCGTCCTCCACGGCGTAGGGCGTGAGGTCCTCAAGGTGGAGGTCGGGCACCTCCTCGGACAGCTCCCGCAGCAGCGTGCCCTCAAGGCTCCGGTCCCCGTGCGTACGCCCGCCGCCGAGGAGTGCGAACGCCCCCGACTCCCAGATGACACCGGGCTTGTGGTCGCGCAAATGGAGCAGGTAACGGCCGGCCCCGTCGTGGATGAGCGCGGAGGCGTTCACCGGCTCCGGCCGGCCGTCCAGGCGTGCCTGGAGGAGCTTCGCGCGCAGGGTCGGCGAGGTGACCTCCGGCTGTGGGAGCCACTGGGCGCCGGACGCCCCCACGTCCTGCAACGCGATCGCCGGCGGCTCCTCGCCGGCGAGGTAGAAGACGTAGCGGACGTCGTGGTGGCGGTGGGCCGGTTCGCCCGTGGCGGGGTTGGCGTCGACATCGTGGACGCCGATGTCGATCGGAGAGCCGAGCAGCTGCCGGGTCAGGCACAGGGCGCCCGGCGCGATCCCGGCCTGCTCCGACACCTCGCGCAGCGCCGCGGCGAGCAGTGTCCGGTCCTCGGGCTCGATGCGGCCGCCCGGGGCGGAGATGAGGCCGCCGGTGGCCCGGAGCGGGGTGCGCAGCACCCGGCCCTGCCGGTCGATCACGACGGCGCTGCACGTGACGTGCCCGGGCAGCGTCGTCCGGGCGGTCGTGTCGACGGGCCGGTCCAGGGCGGCGAGCAGCCCGGCCAGGGCGTCGCGCTCGCCGGGGTGGCGGTAGAGGTAGTCCTCGACGGTCCTGCGGACTGCGGTGGGGCTGGGGGGCATGTGACTGATCTCGCCTTCGACGGAATGGGGCGGTACGGCCGGCCGGGCTGGAGGAAGTCGTGCTGGCGGATCAGCTCACCGTCTCGTGACCGGAGGGCTGGGTGCCGCGGGGCCTGGGAACCGGGTCGGGTACGGGCGCCTGCCCGTACTGGGCGGCCTGGGCGGCCTGGGCGGTGAACATCCCCTGGTACAGGCCGCCCGTGCGGGCCATCAGATCCTCGTGGGTGCCGTCCTCGACGACACAGCCTTGATCGAGGACGTGGATGTGGTCGGCGTGCATGGTCGCGGCGGTGGCGACCACGCCGAGAGCACTGTGGTCGCCACCGCCGCGACCGCGAGCACGACCCGGGACGGCAGCGCGTCGTGGAGCTTGTCCACGGTGGGACCGTCGGCGAACCACTGCGCCAGGACGCCGTTGACCGCGACCAGCCCCCCACGCTGCCGTGGCGCCCTGCCCGAGCTCGGCCGACACAACCCCCAACAGGGCGCGCCGGTCCGCCTTCCAGCCGGTGCGCAGCACCATGCCCACCATGTGCGGCAGCGCGGCCGCCATGCGCCCGAACTTCATCCGGGTCAGCGGCCCTTCGTGACGGACGTAGGACTGGTCGTAGCGCAGTCGGCCGCCGTACAGCTCCCGCTCGGCATCCGACATACTCTCCGTGTCTTCGACCCTCGGGCCGCTTCCGATCGTGTCGCTGCCCGGTTCGACCGGCGTCAACGTGTTCCCCCTTCGTGGGCATGGTGGCGTCCCCGTGTTCAACGACGCCGCGGGATTTCGAGCACCTGTTCCTTTCGGACGCGTTGCGCACCCTGTGATTCAGCGGTTTCCCGAAGGTGCGCAGTGCACCGACCCTTGCCGCGCAAGAACTGTCGGTCGGGGTGGATTGGCCGAAACGCCGACGTTCCGCCGCAGCGGCAGCACGCGGTCAGCAACAGCTCTCGCCTGATCCCTCGCTTGTGCGTTGTCGCCAGCCGACCCGTGCGCGGGGGGCCGGGGTGACCAGGGGCACCTGGCCCGTGAGGGGCATCGGTCTGTGTCCAGCCGTTCGTGGGACACTTCGCCGGGGATTCCAGGTCCTGTTGGAACCGATGGGTCGCGTAGCGACGGAGACGGCTCAGACCGCGGTCGATGGTGGCCGGGGTTTAAGCGAGGTTGATCCGCCGGAGCCGACTACCGGATGACAGCGCCTCCCGGGTGGCGGTGGTGCCGCCGTAGGCAGCAGTCGGCACGGTTGCCCGGCCGTTCCGCGGGGAGGCGGGCCCGAATCGCCTGGTTCCTCGGCCCGAACACCGGCTCCGAACCCCCCAGGGCTACGGAGCCGGCCCGGCTGGAGTCGGGCCCGTACCCGCCTTATCGAGTCGTCCGCACCCTCGGGGCCGGTTGCGCGCGGGGGACGGCGCCGGCTCATGCAGGGCTCCGACGATGGTGCGTAGGGGGCGGACACACACGGCGCATCCCGCCCTGACGAAGGCGCCCCGGGGACGGGAACAGCGACGGGGAGGAGGTCAGTACAGGCCTTCGGGGGCCGAACTGGTGGTCTGGAGGGGGCGGACGTTGGCGACGCCGTCGGAGGGCCAGTGTCCGCTGCGATGGCGGAGCGCCTGGTCGCGTTCCAGGATGTTGGGGAGGAAGAGGTCCTCGTGGAGGACGGTCAGCCGGACCTGGCCGACCGAGCCGGGCGCGACCGGGGCGGCGGGGTCGTCCTTGTCCACCACCGCCATGGTGACCTCCGGGTAGTTCGGGACGTAGCTGATGAGTTCGCCGTCCCGCTCGACGTCCAGGCAGGCCGCGTTGCCGAAGGTGTTGCCGTACGTCAGTCCGCAGATCCCGCCCTCCAGGGCGGCGGTGAAGGTCCGGTACATGTCGCCGCTGATCTGGGTGCCGCTCAGGCGTACGCCGTCGAGGGCGGCGACCAGTTCCGGCCGGCGCTGGCGGAGGGCCTGGAAGAGGGCGGGGGTGGTGTTGAGGTAGTGGACCCGGCCCTGCCGGAGCACGTCGGTGATCTGCTCCAGCAGGTGGGTGGTGTAGTCGCCGACCTCGGCCAGCCGTCCGGCCCGGATGAGGCGCTTGACCCACCGCGGGTCCATGTCCACGGCGTACACCTGGCCGGCGTGGAGTTCCGAGACCTCCCGGACGCCGTTGCCGATCAGGTGCGGTCCGGTGGGGGTGGCCTGGAGCCAGGCGCGGCCCGGCGCGAAGCCCTCCCGTACGAAGGACCAGCGGCGCCAGATCGCCCGGTGCAGCAGCATGTCCGAGGTGTAGAACACCCGGCAGGGGGTGCCGGTGGTGCCGCCGCTGTCCCAGACCCGCCCGGCGAGCGGCCGGGGCACGGCCAGCGGGACGAGGTCCGCCGGGTCCTCCTCGCGGAGGCGGTCGAGCGGGAACGGGCCGAAGGCCGTGAGCTCGTCGTAGCGGGTGATGTCGCGCGGGTCGAAGTCCAGCTTGGCGGCGCGGCCCAGCCAGTAGGGGCTGCCGGCCACCGGGTCGAAGTGCCGCCGGACCACGGTACGGGTCCACGCGTCGAGGTCGGTGTCCAGCCGGCGCGCGACGTAGGCGTCCGGGTCGACGGGGGTGCCGGGGTCGGCGCGGGTGGCGGCGGTCATGACAGCGCCGTGGCGCCGGTGAGGTCGATGCCGAGGTCGTAGGCGGTGGTCAGGGCCTGCTCGATGTGCTCCGGCCGCTCGATGTGCACCACCGGGAAGGGGAACGCGAGGATGCCTTCGGGGATCGACGGGCCCATCACGAGGCCGAGCTGTACACCGTGCTCCTTCATGCCGTCGTAGACGTCGACCAGGCTGATCGGATCCGTGGAGTTGCGCTGGAAGAGGTCCCGGACGTCGTCCGCGGAGCGCAGGACCTTGGGTTCCAGGCAGGACAGCAGGGGGATTTCGGGGTCCGTGAAGGGAATCGCATCGATGCGCGGGGCCATGAACTCGCGGTAGGGGCGGCGCAGCGGGGTGTGGACGGCGATGGTACGCCCCGGGAGCGGGACGACCGTGCCCGGGGGGACCTCGGCGGCGAGGGCGCCGAGGGCGTCGGCCCGGCCGGCGAGCATCATGATGCGCTGGGTGCCGTCGACGGTGGGGCCGAAGTCGCCCGCCAGGTAGACGCCGGGGACGTTCTCGCCGGGGTGGGCGGGGGCGCCTTCGGCGAGGGAGCCGAAGGCGATGGCTATGCCCTGCTGCGGGGCGTCGGCGGGCGGTTCGGGGGTGTCGCGTGAGCCCGCCAGCATCTCGAAGAGCTCGCGCCGTCCCAGCGATCCGGCGAGGCAACTGGCGGTCATCGCGCCGAGGCTGAGGCCGCCGATGGCCGCGGGGCGCAGGCCGAACGACGCGAGGACGTCATGGACGCCGATCGCGAGGGCGGCCTCGCGGACGGTGCCGACGCTCTGGCGCTCCTCCTGGGGGGTCGGCAGGTCCTCCTTCAGGATCTGTCCGACCGTGAGCCCCGTCCAGGCAGAGACCTGCTCGTACCAGCTTTGCACGACCGGGTAGGTCCGGTAGAGCTCCAGGCCGTGCGGTTCGGTCCCGACGCCGCCGCCGAACAGGTACCCCAAACTCATGACAGCTCCCGTGAATTGTGTGAAAGGAGGGAACAATGCCGCCCCACCGTAGTGCAGTCGGGCTTCCGCTGCCAGCAGCCTGCCGCAGAATCCGACCTTCGACAGGAAGATCGGACGGCCGTCTCGTGGCGCGATATCGATACGCTATTCCGGTCTGGGAAAATACGTCGGACGCATACCGCCGGAGGGCGCTTCCGGACCTTCGGAAGAGCATTTAGGAGGTTGACCCGGGGGCGGTCCGTCCGTACGCGCTTCCCTACGCCTCAAGAAATTCCGGGAGGACGCGGGGTGGCCAGGTGCCGACGCTCAGGACGCCGAGGGAGTGCGCCCGGGAGACCAGAGCGGCCCGGTTCACGACCTGGAAATGACGGAGCATCAAACCGATGCGGTATTCGACACCTTGTCGGCTCAGATAAAGCGATGCCGCGAGCCGGGCGGTCGAGGTGCCGATCGCGATGCCTTCGAGGATGCGGACGTCCAGGGCGGCCAGCCGTCCGATGCCCGCGCGGTCGGGAGACCCCCCGGCCGCCGGCCCCCGGTCCCGCAGTCCGGCGTCGTGCGCGTGCCCGGACCGCGCCGTCGGCCCGGACCGGGGCCGGGCGTCGCTTGCGGTGGACAACGGCGTCATCCTCGGCACCCCCTGCTCCTGCTGTTCCTGCTGTTCCTGCTGTCCTAGGCCTCAGGCGCGCGGCGTGGCGGCGAAGTGCTCGCGCAGCGTGCCGATCACGCCGTCCGGGCGGCTGCTCAGGTAGAAGTGGCCGCCGGGGAAGACCTTGAGGTCGAAGGCGGCCGTGGTACGGGCGCGCCAGGCGGCGGCTTCGGGCAGCGGCGTCCAGGGGTCCTGGTCCCCCGTCAGGGCGGTGACCGGGCAGGTGACGGCGGAGCCGTGGTCGGCCCGGTAGGCCTGCAGCGCCCGGTAGTCGCCGCGCAGCGCGGGCAGCACCATGCCCAGCAGCTCCTCGTCCTCCAGGAGGCGCGCGTCGGTGCCGCTCATGGCCTTGACCTCGGCGATGATGCCGTCGTCGTCGAGCGGGTGGGACGGTTCCGGGCCGTCGGCGGCAGGGCCAGGGCGGCCGGAGACGAAGAGGTGGTCGACGCGGCCGCCCGCCCGCTCGATGCGCCGGACCACCTCGAAGGCGACGAGCGCGCCCATGCTGTGCCCGAAGAGGGTGAGGGGGAGGTCGTCCCAGCGGGCCAGTGCCCGGGCCACCTCGTCGGCCATCAGGTGCAGGTCCTCGGCGGCACGCTCCCCCCGGCGGTCCTGCCGTCCGGGGTACTGCACGGCCAGCAGGTCGACCGTGTCGCGCAGTTCGGCGGAGACCGGGAAATAGAAACTCGCCGAGCCGCCGGCGTGCGGAAAGCAGACCAGCCGCCGGGTGGCCGTCGGCGAGGGATGGAAGCGGCGGCACCACAGGTCGCTGTCCAGAGAGAGGGAAGTCATGTAGGTCGTTCTTTCCTTTCGGCGAAATCCGCTCGGTGCCGGTGGGCGGAGTGTGGTGATCATGCGCAACGTCATCCGTACCGACCGGTAGGCGCTATTGAGGGCGCGGTGATCAGCCGGTCACGTGCCGCGCATATCCCACCCTGCCATGCCACTTGTAAAGTCAGCAAGGGCGCGTCGTGCAGACCGGCCAGTTCACAGGTCGCGTTCAGTTCCGGCTATTTCCGCGGTGAATGGCGGGATCGTTGCGGTGCGCGGCAGTCCTGTGGGATTTACTGGGCGCCCACTTCAGCAGCAACGGTCCGGCCGGGCCGCGCGCCGCGGATCCGGCCGAGGAGGCGAGGAACACCTCATGGCAAGGCTGTACGCCGTCAGCGACCTCCACGTGGCCCATCCGAAGAACAGGGCGATCGTCGAGGGAATGTTCCCCGTCGACGAGGAGGACTGGCTGCTGCTGGCCGGGGACGTGGGCGAGCTGGCCGCGGACGTGGAGTGGGTGCTGCGGCTGCTGGCCGACCGGTTCTCGACGGTGGTGTGGGTGCCGGGCAACCACGAACTGTGGACCCATCCGTCGGACCCGGTGCGGCTGCGCGGCGATTACCGGTACCGGTATCTGGTGGACCTGTGCCGGAGCCTGGGCATCCGTACGCCCGAGGACCCGTACCCGGTGTGGACCGGGCCGGGTGGGCCGGTGACGATCGCGCCGCTGTTCCTGCTGTACGACTACAGCTTCCTGCCGCCCGGGGTGGCGGACGCGGGGGCCGCGCTGGCATTGGCCGAGACGGCCGGGGTGGTGTGCAGCGACGAGTTCCTGCTGCACCCGGACCCGTACCCGACGCGGGCCGCCTGGTGCCGGGAGCGGGTCGCCGCCACCGAGGCGCGCCTGGCCGCCTGCGACCCCGCGCTGCCGACGCTGCTGGTGAACCACTTCCCGCTGATCAGGAAGCCCACGGAGGTGCTGCGGCACCAGGAGTTCGCGCTGTGGTGCGGGACCACGGCGAGCGCGGACTGGCCGGTGCGCTACCGGGCGTCGGCCGTGGTCTACGGGCACCTGCACATTCCGCGGACCATCCACGCGGATGGGGTCCGGCACCAGGAGGTGTCCCTCGGCTACCCGCGCGAGTGGCAGCACTGGGGCAAGCCGGACCCGCTGCTGCGCGAGGTCTTCCCCGCCGGGGAGCGGCCGTGACGGGTGGCCGCCGATGATCGAGGACCTGTTGTCGGCGTCGGTCGAGGTGGCGGAATCGCTGGGGGACCCTCCGGGGTCGGAGCTGTTCCCGGAGGAGGAACTGCTGGTGGCACACGTGGTGGAGCAGCGCCGGCGGGAGTTCACCACGGGCCGGCGGTGCGCCCGGCAGGCGCTGGCCCGACTGGGGCTGCCCCGGACGCCGCTGCTGGCCGGTCCGCGCGGGGAGCCGCTGTGGCCCGACGGGGTGGTCGGGGCGATCAGCCACTGCGACGGGTACCGGGCGGCCGCGGTGGCCCGCCGCAGCGACCTGCTGGCCCTCGGGATGGATGCGGAGCCGGACGGTCCGCTGCCGGACGGGGTGCTCGACGCCGTGACCGTCGCCGGGGAGCGGGCCGCGCTGGCGAACTGCCGGCGGGCGGCGCCGGGGGTGTGCTGGGACCGGGTGCTCTTCAGCGCCAAGGAGTCCGTGTACAAGGCATGGTTCCCGCTGACGGGGCGGCCGCTGGACTTCCTCGACGCGTTCGTGCGGCTGGACCCCGTACGGGGCGTGTTCTCCGCCGCGTTGACCGTGCCCGCCCACCGGGTCGCGGACGGCCCGTCGATCAGCGGTTTCACCGGGCGCTGGGCCGTGGTGGGCGGTCTGGTGCTGACCGCGGTGATGGTTCCCCACAGCGTCAACCCGGCCCGATGGCAACACATGAGGCTCTAGGGATGTGTCTAGACATGACGGGGCCGCGTTGACCCGCACCTGGTCACACAAGACGCTGAAGGCAGTCTTTCCCACCGGTCGTACGACACAGAGGAATCCCCCCTTGAACTTCCTGTTGCTGGGCCCGCTTTCCGTCCGGCTGAACGCACGTGAGGTGCACGTGTCGGCGCCGAGGCAGCGCGTGGTCATGGCAGCGCTCCTCCTCAACGCCAACCGGGTGATCTCGGTGGACCGGATCGCCGAGTACGTCTGGGACGGTGCTCCGCCGCCGAGCGCCGCCGCGACCGTCCGCACCTACGTGATGCGGCTGCGCCAGTCGCTCGGCGAGCACGCCTCCGCCCGGATCCTCACTCGGGCGCCCGGCTACCTCCTCGAACTCGGCGAGCACGAGAGCGATCTGGGCCAGTTCACGGCCCACCGCCGGCGCGCGGCCGAGTTGTCCGAGCGCGGGGACCTGGAAGGGGCTTCCGCCGAACTGGCCGCGGCGCTCGCCCTGTGGCGCGAGGAGCCGCTGGCCGACATCCCCTCCCGGACGCTGCGCGACGTCGAGGGGCGCTACCTGCAAGAGCTGCGCTTACAGACCATGGAGCTGCGCTTCGACGCGGAGCTGGCGCTGCTGCGGCACGCCGAGCTGATGCCCGAACTGGTGCGGATCGTCCGCAAACACCCCTTGCGCGAGGCCCTGGTAGGCAAGCTGATGCTGGCGCTGTTCCGTTCAGGACGGCAGTCGGAGGCCCTGGACCTCTACCGGCGCACCCGGGTACTGCTCGTCGAACAGCTCGGCGCCGAGCCGGGCGCCGATCTACGCGAGATCCAGCGGCACATCCTCTCCGTCCACGACCGCCCCCGTACGCCGGGCCCCGCGGAGCCGTCCGCGGCGGCGCCGGAGCCGGCCGCAGCACCGGGCTCGGACACCGCCTGGGAGCGGGCGGGCCGGCCCCGGCCGGCGCAGCTGCCCTCGGTGCCGCCGCTGCTGTCGGCGCACACGGGCGCGATGGCCCGGCTGGAGCACTTCCTCACCACCCGCGCGCAGCCCGCGGGCACGGTGGCGACCGCGGTGGTGACCGGCCGCGGCGGCGTCGGCAAGAGCGCACTGGCCCTGCACACCGCCCATGCCGTGCGCGAATCCTCGGTGGACGGCCAGCTGTACGCCGACCTCGGCGCGGGCACCCCGCCGCTGACCGCGCACGCGGTGCTGCCCCGGTTCCTCGCGGACCTCGGAGTCCCCCGGGACGAGATACCCGAGGATGCCTCCGAACGAGAGAGCCTGTACCGCTCGCTGACCTCGGGCCGCCGACTGTTGGTCGTCCTCGACAACGCGTCCTCGACCGCGCAGATACGGCCGCTGATACCGGGCAGCGGGGGGAGCAGGCTGCTGGTGACCAGCCGACGGCGGCTGGCCGACCTGGAGGGCGCGCACACCCTCGTCCTCCCCCCGCTGGACGAGGCCGGGTCGCTGGAGCTGCTGGGGAGCATCGTCGGACCGGCCAGGGTCGGCGCCGAACCGCGGGCGGCCCGTACGGTGCTGGCGGTGTGCGCGGGTCTGCCGCTGGCCATCCGGATCGCGGGGACCAGGCTGCTGGAGCGCCCGCACTGGAGCATCGGGCACTTCGCGCGGCGGCTGACGGAGGCGCCGCGGCTGCTGGACGAGCTGTGCGCGGGCGACCTCGGGGTCCGCCCCTGTCTCGACGCCGACCACGCCGGGCTCCGGCGGCCGGCGTCGGCCGGTGTCGATCCGGCCGAGGTGTTCATCGCGCTGGGGGCCGCCGGGGACTGCTCCGTGTCCGGCACCCGGGTCGCGGTGCTGTTCGGCTGCTCCGAGGCGCAGGCCGAGGAGGCCCTCGACGCGCTGGTCGAGGCAAATCTGCTGGGCGCCCCGCACGCGGGCCGCTACCGGCTTGACCCGCTGCTGAGGGCGTACGCCGGCGAGCACGCGCAGGCGGTGCACGACCGCCCGTTCATGCGCGCCGGGTGACCTTCCGGGCACGCACCGACCCGTGCGCAGCACCCCGCGCGCTGCACCCCGTACCCACCGCCCTGCCGGCACCGACCCGTACGCAGCACCCCGTACCCAGCACCCGCACGCACCGTCGCGGCCACGGACGTCCCGTCGGCCGCTCCCGTTCGAGAGGAACCCCTGCGCCATGGCCCACCAGACGGCTGCCACCCCCGACCTGCTCGCCTACGTCCGGGACGTCTCCCTCCGCGACGACGATCTGCTCAGGGAGCTGCGGGAGACCACCGCGGACCTGCCGGGCGGGACCGCGATGCAGGTGATGGCGGAGGAGGGCCAGCTGCTCGCCCTGCTGGTCGGGCTGACGGGGGCGCGGGCAGTGCTGGAGATCGGGACCTTCACCGGCTACAGCACCCTGTGCATGGCCCGCGCGCTCCCGGCCGACGGGGTGCTGGTGTCCTGCGACATCGAGGAGCGGTGGCCGTCCGTCGGCGCCGACTATTGGAAGCGGGACGGGGTCGACGGGCGGATCGACCTGCGGATCGGCGACGCGGCCGGGACCCTGGACGCCCTGCTGACGGAGCGCGGGCCGGAGAGCTTCGACCTGGTGTTCATCGACGCGGACAAGGCCAACTACGTCCGCTACTACGAGTCCTCGCTCGCGCTGGTCCGCACCGGCGGTCTGATCGTGGTCGACAACACCCTCTTCTTCGGCAGGGTCACCGACCCGGCCGCTGTGGATCCCGACACCGAGGGGGTCAGGGCGCTGAACCGGCTGCTGTGCCGGGATCCGCGGGTGGAGCTGTCGATGCTGGTGATGGCGGACGGGATCACGCTCGCCCGCAAGCGCTGAGGGCGGCGGGCCGGGGCCCGGGAGCGCGGTGGCCGCCGGGGCGGTCACCGCGCTCCCGGGCCTCCTTCCGGCTCGGTGAGGTCGGGTGCGTCCACGCTCATGACGGTGGACACCGTGCGGGGGCCGGGGGCCAGGTGCAGGCGCTGGAGACCCGGTTGGTCCGCCAGCGCCTCCAGGCCGGCGGCGCACGGGCACGGGTTCTCCTCGATGCCCTCGAAGCCGGCAAAGCGGTAGGCGATCTCCATCATCCGGTTGCGTTCGGTGGCCCGGAAGTCCGCCACCAGGTGGACGCCGGACCGGGCGGCGGCATCGGCCAGCCAGTTCAGCAGGGTCGCGCCGGCGCCGTAGGCGACGACCCGGCAGGAGGTCGCGAGCAGTTTGAGGTGCCACAGTCCCGGGTGCCGCTCCAGCAGCAGCACGCCAACCGCGCCGTGCGGCCCGAACCGGTCGGTGAGGGTGACCACCAGGACCTCGTGCCGGGGGTCGCTGATCAGACCGCGCAGCACCGCGTCCGGATAGTGCACCCCGGTCGCGTTCATCTGGCTGGTGCGCAGGGTGAGTTCCTCGACCCGGGACAGCTCTTCGCCGGTGCCCCGGCCGATGCGCATCCGCAGGTCCAGGGAGCGCAGGAACTCTTCGTCGGGTCCGGGGGCGGCCGCCCGCTCGGCCTCGCGGCGGAAGCCCGCCTGGTACATCTGGCGGCGCCGCCGGGAGTCGACGGTGCTGGTCGCGGGGGTGAACTCGGCCAGGTCGGGCAGGGCGAGGACCTGTTCGGCCGGGTAGCACCGTACGTCGGGCAGGTGAAAGGCGACCTCGGCGCGTTCGGCGGGCCGGTCGTCGACGAACGCGATGGTGGTGTGCGCGAAGTTCAGCCGGTCGGCGATCCGGCGCACCGAATCGGACTTGGCGCCCCAGCCGATCTCCGGCAGGACGAAGTACTCGGCCAGGCCGAAGGCTTCCAGCCTGGCCCAGGCGTGCTCGTGGTCGTTACGGCTCGCGACGGACTGGAGGATGCCGCGGGAGTCGAGTTCGATCACCACCTTGCGCACTTCCTCCGGCAGGTGCACCTCGCCGTCCTCCAGCAGGGTTCCCTGCCAGAGGGTGTCGTCCAGGTCCCAGACCAGGCACTTGACCGTCGCTGCCATGTCGGCCTTCCTCGGCTCGTCGTCCGCGGGCCCGGTCACGGGGTCACCGCGGCGGAGAGGGCGTGCTGGGCCAGCATCAGCCGGCACATCTCGTTGCTGCCCTCGATGATCTCCATCAGCTTGGCGTCCCGGTACGCCCGGGCCACCGCGTGCCCGTCCCGGGACCCGGCCGAGGCCAGTACCTGGACGGCCGTCGCCGCGCCCCGGGCGGCCTGGGTCGCGCTGACGTGTTTGGCGAGTACGGTCGCGACCACCTGGTCGGGCGACCCCTCGTCCCAGCAGCGGCTGGCGTGCTCGCAGGCCAGGGTGGCCGTCTGCGCGGCCGTGTAGAGGTCGGCGAGGTGCCCGGCGACGAGCTGGTGCTCGCCGAGCGGTTTCCCGAACTGCTCGCGTCCGGCGGCGTGTGCGGCTGCCGCGGCCAGACAGGCACGCAGGATGCCCACGCAGCCCCAGGCGACGGACATCCGCCCGTAGGCCAGTGCGGTCGTCACCAGCAGGGCGGGCGGCAGGCCGTATCCACCCAGGACGCTGTCGGCCGGCAGCCGCACCCCGTCGAGGTGGACGTCGGCGTGTCCGGCCGCGCGGCAGCCGAGCGGGTCGGCGATCCGCTCGATCCGGACGCCGGGTGCGTCGGCGGGCACGACGACGGCCGCCGCGCCGTCCTCGTAGCGGCCGACGATGACCAACAGGTCGGCGTAGTGGGCGGCGGTCACCCACTTCTTGTGGCCGTCCAGAACGACCGAGTCGCCGTCGCGGCGCACGGTCGTCCGCATCGCCGCAAGGTCGCTGCCGGCAGCGGGCTCGCTGAAGCCGACCGCCGCCAGCCCGCCCCCGGTGAGCCGGGGGAGGTGGGCGGCGGCCTGCTCGGCGGTACCCAGGCGCTGGATGGTCCACGCGGCCATGCCCTGGGAGGTCATCACACTGCGCAGGGAGCTGCACAGCGCGCCCACGTGGGCGGTGTAGGCGCCGCTGCGCAGGCTGCTCAGCCCCCAGCCGCCGTACTGCTCGGGGACTTCGGCGCACAGCCGGCCCTCGGCGCCCAGTTCGCGCAGCAGGTCGAGGGGGATCAGGCCGGTGCGGTCCCACTCCCCCGCCCGGTCGCCGACCCGCAGGGTGACGGAGGTGCGGGCGGCGTTCAGGTCCTCACCCATGCAGGCCTCCGGTGGCGGGCACGCGCAGCCGGTCCACCAGCTCCGCCATCCGCCGTACGGTGCGGAAGTTGTCGAGCCGCAGGTCCGCACCGCGGACGGCTATCGCGTACGTCTTCTCCAAGTGCACGACCACCTGCATGGCGAACAGGGAGGACAGGCCGCCGGCTCCGAACAGGTCGGTGTCGGCGTCCCAGGGGGTTCCGGTGTGTCCTTCGAGGAAGCCCAGGAGCTCCTTCTCCAGGTCGTTGATGTTGGGGGTGTCGTGGGTGTCGGGCGTGTTGTCCGTGGTCATGGCTGTCTCCTCGGTGCGGTGGGGTCAGGTGTAGTCGTAGAAGCCGCGTCCGGACTTGCGGCCGAGCCGGCCTTCGCGGACGAGCCGGAGCAGCAGCTCGCAGGGGCGGCAGCCGTCGTCGCCGGTCCGTTCGTGCAGCACCCTGAGGGAGTCGACGAGGTTGTCGATGCCGATCAGGTCCGCGGTGCGCAGCGGTCCGGTGGGGTGGCCCAGGCAGCCCTGCATCAGGGCATCTACGTCCTCGGCGGTCGCCGTGCCCTCCTGTACGACGCGGGCCGCGTCGTTGATCATCGGGTGCAGGATCCGGCTGGTCACGAATCCCGGCGCGTCCCGGACCACCACGGCCCGCCGCCGCAGCGCCCCGAGCAGCGACCGTACGGCGGCCATCGCGGGATCGCCGGTGCGGGCGCCGCGGACCACTTCGGCGGTCCCGATCAGGTAGGGCGGGTTCATGAAGTGGGTGCCGACCAGTTCCTCCGGCCGCTCCACGGCCCCGGCGAGTTCATCGACGGGGATGGAGGAGGTGTTGGTGACCAGCAGGGTGCCGGGCCGGACCAGGGCGGAGACCTCGGACAGTACGGCGGCCTTGGTGGCCGCGCTCTCGGTGACGGCCTCGATGACGGCGGTGGCCGTGGCCGCGGCCTTCGGCGAGGTGTCGGTGACCAGGGTGCCGAGGGGAGTGCCGGCCGGCAGCGCGCCCATCAGCTCGGCCAACCGGAGTTCGGAGTCGATCCGGTCCCCGGCCCGGTCGAGCCGGTCCCGGTCCACGTCGACCAGGTGGACCGGCAAGCCGTGCCCGAGGGCGAGGACGGTGATGCCGACGCCCATCACTCCGGCCCCCAGCACGGTGAGGGCGTGCGGTATCGGCGGCTCTTCGTACGGATCGGTGGTCACGGGCGCTCCTTCTTCCTGCTTCTCTTCGCGTGCGGGGGTCGTCGCCTTCACAGGTGACCGGGTGTGCGGAGGGTGGTGCCGAGCCAGTCGGCGACGGCGTCGCCGGTGGTCGCGACGTGCTGCTCCATGATCGAGAAGTGGTCCCCGGGTACGTCGACGACGGTGTCGGCGGTGGCCCAGGACGAGCGCCAGTCGCCCGCCTCGGCGGACGGGCGGCCGAGCGGCGCGGAGGCGCGCACCAGCAGCACCGGGGCGCGGACCGCCGGGGGCTTCCAGTCGTCGAGCAGCCGGAAGTAGCCGCCCATCGCGGTGAGCCGGGTGCCGTCCATCGGGGCCGCGCGGTCCTCGCGGGCGAACATCCCGCCCAGCAGAACGTCGTTGAACTGGGTGATGCCCTGGTTGTCGGACAGGTAGGTGTCCAGCAGGACGACGGCGGCCGGGCCCGCGCCGCGGCGCTCCAGTTCGGCGGCGACCCCGTGGGCGAGGGTGCCGCCCGAGGAGGAGCCGGCCAGGACCAGCGTCCGTCCGGGCAGTTCGCGCAGGAGCGTCGCCGCCTGGAACTCCACGAGGGCGGACATGTCGGCGGGCAGCTCCTCCTCAGGGGTGAACCCGGGGGCGTCCAGGGCGGTGACGGCGTACCGGTCCCGGAAGCGGGCGGCGAAGCGGGCGTACTGGTGTGCGCCGCCGAGGGCGACGATCGAGCCGAAGCAGACGATCACGGGGGCGTCGGCGCGCTCGTTGAGCCGCAGGATCCGCGGGCCCGTGCCGGCTGCCGCGAGGTCGTCGCCGCTGTGGAACGCGGGGCGCAGCGCGGAGGCGTTCTTGAGCAGTGCGATGCCCTCGTCGATCCGGCCGAGCGCGCAGGCCTGCCGGAACAGCACGCTTGCGGGGTCGGCGTCTTCGGTGTGACCCGTGTCTTCGGTGTGGTCGGTGTCAGGAGCTGCGGGTCCGGGGCTGGCGGTGCCCTCGGTGGCGGCGGTGGCGAGGCGGGCGGCGAGCTCGGCGGGGGTGCCGCTGTCGAAGACCGCCGAGGGGCGCAGCCGCAGGCCGGTGACGGCGGCCAGCCGGTTGCGGAGCTCGACCGCGGTCAGCGAGTCGAAGCCGACCGAGAGGAACGGCACCGTCGCGGACAGCGCTCCGGCATCGGCGTGGCCGAGGACTTCGGCGGCCTGGGCCAGGACGAGTTCGCTCAGGATCAGCTCCCGCTCCTGCGCGTCGGCGGCAGTGTCGAGCCGGTGCCGCAGGGCCGCGGCGGCCGTTCCCGGCATCCCCTTCGCTCCGGCCGCCGCGCCCGGACGGCGCCGGACCAGCGGGCGGAGCATCGGGTGCACCGGGCCGTCGCCGCGCACGGTGAGGTCGAGGTGGGCCAGGACCACGGGGCTGCCGTCTCCCGGGTCGGAGGCGTCCGCGGCGCACACGGCGTCCAGCAGGGCCATGGCCTCCTCGTCGGAGAGGCCGCGGGCGCCACGCCGGTCGATGCGGCGCCGTTCGGCGCCGTCGAGTTCCGCCGTCATCCCGCTCTGCCGCTCCCAGGGCCCCCAGGCCAGGGACAGGCCGGGCAGCCCGAGCCGTCGGCGTTCCGCGGCGAGGGCGTCGAGCGCGGCGTTCGCGGCCGAGTAGGACGCCTGGCCCGGGCTGCCCAGTACACCCGCGGCGGAGGAGAACACGACGAACGCCGAGAGGTCCGCGCCGCGCGTCAGCCGGTCGAGGTGCCGGGCCGCGTCGAGCTTGGGGCGCAGTACCGCGGCCATCCGCTCCCCCGTCAGCCCCTCCAGCAGGCCGTCGTCGAGCACTCCGGCGGTGTGGACGACGGCGCAGAGGGGATGGCGTGCGGGGATGTCCGCCAGGGCGGCGGCCAGTTCCTCGCGGTCGGACACGTCGCACCGGGTGGCGGTCAGTTCGGCGCCGGCCGCGGCCAGTTCCGCCGTCAGCTCCGGTATGCCGGGGGCGTCGGCGCCGCGGCGGCTCAGCACCCGGAGGTGGCGCACCCCGTGAGCGGCGACGAGGTGGCGCGCCAGGACGGCCGCGAGGGCGCCGCCGCCGCTCAGCAGCACCGTCCCCTCGGACGAGCCGAACGCCCGGGATCCGGACGGGGCTTCGGGGGCCGAGGCCACGGGGGCGATGGCCGCGAGGGCGGACGGCCGGATCAGCCGGGGCGCGTACAGGACACCATCGCGCAGGGCCGCCTGCGGTTCGCCCGCGGCGAGGAGGCCGGACAGCGCGTCGGCGAGACCGGCCGCATCCGGCCCTTCGGTGTCCAGCAGCACGAACCGGTCGGGGTGTTCGAGCTGGGCGGCCCTGAGCAGGCCCCAGACGGCCGCCGCGCCGAGGTCCGCGGACTGCGGCCGCGTGCCGAGCGGGCCGGTCGCGCCCCGGGTGAGCACCACCAAGGGCGTACGGGCGGTGGTGTCGTCGGCCAGGTGGGCCTGGAGACGGTCGAGGACCTGGGACGCCACCGCGTGGACCGCCGTGGGGTCCGGGCCCGGGGCGTCCGCGCCGGGGCTGTCCGGGGTCCCGCTGCCGGCGGATGGGGGGCAGATCAGCAGCAGCGCGTCGGGGGTCACGGGCGGGGGCTCGACGGGGAAGCCGTCCGGCAGCAGCCGCTCGTCCCGCGGGCCGAGGAGGCCCCAGCGGGTGACCGGGCGCGGGCCGCTCGCGGCGGTGACCGGCGTCCAGCCGACGTGGAAGACGGAACCCGAGGACGCGCGCAGCGCGGCGGCGGACGCCGTGCGCAGGGTGAGCGAACCGACCGTCGCCACGGTGCGCCCGGAGGGGTCGGTGATCCGCGCGGTGACAGCGTCGGGGCCGTCGGAGCGCAGGTGGACGCGCAGGACGGGCGCGTCGGAGGTGTCGATCGCGACGCGCTGCCAGGAGAAGGGCAGCGGGACGCCGTCGGCGTTCTCGACGGTCGCGGCGCCTTCGCGCAGGCCGGTCGTCTGGAGGGCCGCGTCCAGGAGGGCCGGGTGCACGCCGAAGCCGGCGGGTCCGGTGCCGGGGAGCTCTTCGGGCAGGGCCACTTCGGCGTGGATGCCGTCGGCGGCGCGCCAGGCGGCGTTCAGGCCACGGAACGCCGGGCCGTAGGCGACGCCCCGGACTTCGAGCAGCTCGTACAGTGCCTCCACGTCCAGGGGGACCGCGCCGGGCGGGGGCCACGCGCCCGGCGTGTCGGCTTGGTCGGCTTGGTCGCCCGAGGGGTCCCAGGGACCGAGGGTGCCGGTCGCGTGCCGGGTCCAGGGCTGGTCGGCGGCGGTCTCGGGCCGGGAGTGGAACTCCACCGGACGCCGGCCGGTGCCGTCGTCGGCACCGACCCGTACGCGCAGCTGGACGGCGTGGTCGTCGGCGGCGTCGCCGGGCAGCACCAGCGGTGCGGCCAGGGTCAGTTCCTCCACGAGGGCGCAGCCGAGGCTGCGGCCCGCGTGCGCGGCCAGTTCCACGAGGGCTGCACCGGGCACGATCACGGATCCGGCGACGGCGTGGTCGGCGAGCCAGGGGTGGACGGCCAGGGAGAGCCGGCCGGTGAAGAGGGTGCCCGCTTCCTCGGGCAGTTCGACGGCGGCGCCGAGCAGCGGGTGGTCCGCCGCGGCCTGTCCGGTGGCCGCCGGGTCGCGGTCGGCGGGCAGGGAGTCGAGCCAGTAGCGGCTGCGTTGGAAGGCGTAGGTGGGCAGGTCGACCCGTCGGGCGCCGGTGCCCTCGAACAGGGCCTGCCAGTCGACCCGCAGGCCCCGGACGTGGGCCTCGGCGAGGGCGAGCTGCAGCCGGCGGGGCCCTCCGGCCCCGCGCCGCAGCGTGCCGAGCACCACCGTCTCGGGGGCGCCGGCGTCGGCGGCCGTGTCCTCGATCCCGTACATCAGGGCGGGCTGGGGGCTGGACTCGATGAAGACGCGGTGTCCGGCCGCGAGGAGCGCGCGGGTCGCCCGCTCGAACTCGACGGTCTGCCGGAGGTTGCGGTACCAGTACTCGGCATCCAGGGCCTTCGTGTCGAGCAGGCCGCCGGTCACGCTGGAGTAGTACGGCACAGCGCCGGAGCGGGGGGTGATGTCCTCCAGATCGGCGAGCAACTGCTCGTGGATCTCCTCCACGTGCGAAGAGTGCGAGGCGTAATCGACCTCGATCAGGCGCGCCCACACTCCCTCCTCCACGAACTCCGCCACCAGTTCCGCGACCGCGTCCGCGTCACCCGACACCACCGTGGAGGAAGGTCCGTTGACCGCGGCCACCGACAGACGACCAGTCCACCCGGCAAGACGTTCCCGCACCGCGTCCACCGGCAGCGGCACCGACGCCATCCCACCCCGACCCGCCAACACCCCCACCGCACGCGAACGCAACGCCACCACCCGAGCCCCATCCTCCAGGCTCAAACCACCCGCCACACACGCAGCCGCGATCTCACCCTGCGAATGACCCACCACCGCATCCGGAACAACACCGAACGACCGCCACACCTCCGCCAACGACACCATCACAGCCCACAACACCGGCTGCACCACATCAACCCGCCCCAGCAACTCCCCCGACCCCAACGCCTCCACCAACGACCAATCCACAAACGGCGACAAAGCCCGCTCACACTCCGCCATCCGCCCCGCAAACACCACCGACCCAGCCAACAACTCCGCAGCCATCCCCACCCACTGCGAACCCTGACCCGGAAACACCAACACCGTGCGGCCCGGGACCGGTCCGCTGCCGGTCGTCACATCGGCCGACGCCGCACCCCGCGACAGCGCGGCGATCCCGGCCAGCAACTCGCCCCGGTCCGCCCCCACCACCACGGCACGCTCCGCGAAGCGCGAACGCCCGGCCGTCAGCGAGTGGCCGATGTCCGCCGCGCTCAGCCCCGGCTCCGCCACCACCCGCTCGTGCAGGGCCGCCGCCTGGTCGCGCAGCGCCCCGGGCGTACGCGCCGAGAGGACCCAGGGGACGGCGGCGGGTGCCGGTACCGGCTCGCCGGGCTCGTCAACCGGCGTGCCGGTGGCGTCTGTCGAGCCGGCCGGGGCAGATGGGGCCTCTTCGAGGATGAGGTGGGCATTGGTCCCGCTGGCGCCGAAGGAGGACACGCCCGCCCGGCGCGGCCGTCCCGTCTCGGGCCAGGGGGTGGCCTCGGTGAGCAGCGCGACGGCGCCCTCGGTCCAGTCAACGCGGGGCGAGGGGCGGTCCACGTGCAGGGTGCGCGGCATCGTGCCGTGCCGCATCGCGAGCACCGACTTGATCACCCCGCCGACGCCCGCGGCGGCCTGGGTGTGGGACAGGTTGGACTTCAGCGACCCCAGCCACAGCGGCCGGCCGGCGGGCCGGCCCTGCCCGTAGGTGGCCAGCAGAGCCTGCGCCTCGATGGGGTCGCCGAGGGTGGTGCCGGTGCCGTGCGCCTCCACCATGTCCACCTCGTCCGGGGCGAGTCCGGCATGGGCGAGCGCCCCGCTGATGACGCGCTGTTGCGCGGGACCGTTCGGTGCGGTCAGCCCGTTGCTCGCGCCGTCCTGATTGACGGCCGAGCCGCGGATGACTGCCAGTACGGGGTGCCCGGCGCGCCGGGCGTCCGAGAGCCGTTCCAGCAGGAGCAGGCCCAGGCCCTCGCCGAAGCCGGCGCCGTCCGCCGTGGCCGAGAAGGACTTGCTGCGCCCGTCGGGTGCCAGGCCGCGCTGGCGGCTGAATCCGACGTACAGGCCTGGGGTGGACATCACGGTCACGCCGCCGGCCAGGGCGAGGGTGGTGTCGCCGGAGCGCAGCCCCTGGCAGGCGAGGTGGACGGCGACCAGGGACGATGAGCAGGCGGTGTCGAGGGTGATCGCCGGGCCTTCCAGGCCCAGGGCGTAGGCGATCCGGCCGGAGGCCACGCTGGGGATGGTGCCGGTGCCGAGGAAGCCTTCGAGTTCGTCGGGCACCCGGCCGAGCCGGGACGCGTAGTCGCTGTTGATGACTCCGGTGTAGACGCCGGTGCGGCTGCCGCGCAGGGTCAGCGGGTCGATGCCGGCGCGTTCCACGGCTTCCCAGGAGGCTTCGAGGAGCAGCCGCTGCTGCGGGTCCATGGCCAGGGCCTCGCGCGGGGAGATGCCGAAGAAGCCGGGGTCGAAGGCGGTCGCGTCGTGGAGGAAGCCGCCCTCGCGGACGTAGAAGGTGCCGGGGGCGTCGGGGTCGGCGTCGAAGCCTCCCTCGACGTCCCAGCCGCGGTCGTCGGGGAACGGCGAGACCGCGTCGCGTTCCTTGAGCAGCAGCTCCCACAGGTCTTCCGGGGTACGTACGCCGCCGGGGTAGCGGCAGCTCATGGCCACGATGGCGATGGGTTCGGCGGAGTCGTCGCGGAGCCGCCGGTTCTCCTGCCGCAGGCGCTGGTTGTCCAGCAGCGAGGCGCGCAGGGCGGCGACCACCTGGTCCGTGTCGGTGGGCATGGCGTTCGGCTTCTCCTTCTGCGGCTGTCGGTCAGTCACGTGTGCCGCCCAGGGCCATCCGGACGAGGTCGTCGACGGTCATGCCGTCGATGTCGGCGGCGGGGGCCGGTGTCTCCGGCCGGTCGGCGAGGCTCAGGAGGGCGTCGAGCAGGCCTGCCCGGCGCAGTGCGGCGGGCGGGATGGTGGCGAGCAGCGAGCTGATCTCGTGGTCCCCTGGGTCCGCCGTGACCGCCGTTCCTGCCGTCCCCGTGCCGCCGGGTGCGTCGGGTACGAGGCGCCCGGCGAGGTAGCCGGCGACGGCGGCCGGGGTGGGGTGGTCGAAGACCAGGGTCGCGGGCAGCCGGCGGCCGGTGGCGGCGCTGAGCCGGTTGCGGAGTTCGACCGAGGTGAGCGAGTCGAAGCCGAGGTCCTTGAACGCCTGGTCGGGGTCGACGGTCCCGGCTCCGCCGTGGCCGAGGACGTCCGCGACCCGGCCCTGTACCAGTTCGAGCAGGGTGGCGACGCGTTCCTCGGAGGTGAGGGCGGTGAGCCTGCGGCGCAGCGAGTCCGCTTCGGCAGCGTCCGCTCCGGAGGCCGGGCGGCGTGCGGTGCCGGGGACGAGGCCGGAGAGCAGGGCCGGGACGGGTGCGGTCCGGGCGGCCGTCCGCAGCCGGCCGAGGTCGATCTTGACCGGGACGAGCAGCGGTTCGTCGAGGGTGAGCGCCGCGTCGAGCAGGGCCAGGCCCTCGTTGCTGCCGATGGCCGCGGTACCGTCCCGGGACATGCGCCGCAGGTCGGCGGCGGTGAGCGTGCCGGTCATGGCGCCGCGGCGCTCCCACAGGCCCCAGGCGAGGGACTGGGCGGGCAGCTGCCGGGCCCGGCGCTGCTGGGCGAGCGCGTCGAGGAAGGCGTTGGCTGCCGCGTAGTTGCCCTGTCCGGCGTTGCCGACCGTGGCGGACGCGGAGGAGAACAGGACGAAGGCGGACAGCGGCAGGTCGCGGGTGAGGGCGTGCAGGTGGAGGGCGGCGTCGACCTTGGGCCGCAGTACGTGGCCCATCCGCTCGGGGGTCAGCGACTCGACCGTTCCGTCGTCCAGGACGCCGGCCGCGTGCACGACCGCGCTCAGCGGACGCTCGGCGGGGATCGCGGCGAGCAGGGCGGCGAGGGCGTCCCGGTCCGCGACGTCACAGGCTGCCACGTCCACCAGGGCGCCGAGTCCGCGCAGTGCGGCCGCGAGGTCGGCGAGGCCCGGGGTATCGGCGCCGCGCCTACCGACGAGCAGCAGGTTCCGCACCCCGTGCACGGTCACGAGGTGCTGCGCCACCAGGCTGCCGAGGGCTCCGCCGGCCCCGGTGACGAGGACGGTTCCGCCTGCGGCGGCGATGCCGGACGGCGTCTCGGGGTCCGGGTCCGGGTCCGGGTCCGAGGGGCTGGTGGCCCTGGTGAGGCGGGCGGCGAGGAGTTCTCCGTCGCGTATGGCCAGCTGGGGTTCGGCTGCGGCCAGGGCCCGGGGCAGCAGGCCGGTCACGGCGGCCGGGTCGTCGGTATCGATGAGCAGGAAGCGGTCCGGGTGCTCGGACTGGGCGGAGCGGACGAGCCCGCGGACCGCGGCACCGGTGAGGTCGGTGACGTCCTCACCGGCCGCCGTGGCGACCGCGCCCCGGGTGACGAGGACGAGCCGGGTGCCGTCGTCCCACCGCGGGTCGGCCAGCCATTCCTGGATGAGCCGCAGGGCATCGTCCAGCGCGGCGTGCACGGACGCGGCGTCGGGCGGGGACGGGAGCTGCGGGGTGTGGTCGCACCAGGACAACACCGCGGCGGGCGACGGAGCTCCGCCGTCGACCGCGGCGGCGAGCGCGGCCAGGTCCGGATGGCTGTCCGAGAAGAGGTCCGGGCCCCCGAGGACGGTCCAGTGTCCGAGCGGGTCGCCGGGTGCGCCGACGGGCGCCGCCGACCACTCCAGCCGGTAGAGGGATTCAGGGCCGCCAGGGCGGAGGGCGTCGAGGTCGATCGGGCGGACGGCGAGCGCCTCGACGGACGCGACCGGGAGGCCGTTCGGGTCGGCCGCGTCGATCGACACCGACCCGTCCGGCCGGAAGCCGAGCCGTACCCGGAGCGCGGTGGCGCCGGAGGCGTACAGCCTGACTCCGCTCCAGGAGAACGGCAGTCCGGCGGAAGGACGCTCCCGGCCCGGCCCGGCCTCCGGATCGGCGCGCAGGAACAGTCCCTGGAGGGCTGCGTCCAGCAGCGCCGGGTGCACGCCGAAGGCGGAGGCGGACCGGTGCTGGTCCTGGGGCAGGCGAACCTCGGTGAAGACCTCATCGCCCCGGCGCCAAGCGGTGGTGACCCCGCGGAAGGCGGGTCCGTACCTGTAGCCGGAAGCGTCGAACCGCTCGTACAGGTCGTCGACCGGGATCGGGACGGCCCCGGGCGGGGGCCAGGAACCGGCGTCGTCGGGTGCGGGCGCGGGCTTGCGCGGCGTGGCGTCGGCGGTGAGTGCGCCGGTCGCGTGCGCGGTCCACTGCGGGGTCGCCGCGTCCTCGCGGCAGGAGAACAGATCCAGGGAGCGGCTGCCGTGCGCGTCCTCGGCGCCGACCCGCACTTGCAGCCGTACGGCGGTGTCGGCGGGAATCAACAGCGGTGTCTGGAGCGTCAGTTCCTCGACCGTGTGGCAGCCGACCTCATCCGCGGCGCGTACGGCCAGTTCCGCGAAGGCCGCCCCGGGGAGCAGGACCGTTCCGGCCACGGCGTGGTCGGCGAGCCAGGGGTGCGTACGCAGCGACAGCCTCCCGCTGAGCAGCAGTTCGCCCGTGTCCGCCAGCTCGATGGCAGCCCCGAGGACGGGGTGGTCGGCCGGGTCGAGCCCGGCCGCACCCACATCGGCCGCCGCGGTGGGCGCCGGCTCGGGCCAGTAGCGGGTGCGTTGGAAAGCGTACGTCGGCAGCTCGACCCGCCGCGCCCCCGGAAACGCCCCCGACCAGTCCACGCCCACACCGCGTTCCCAGGCCCGGCCCACCGCACGCAGCACCTGATCGAGACCACCCTCACCACGACGCAGAGTGCCGAGCACCGCGGCGTCCACACCCGCGGCCTCCACCGACTCCGCCACGGCCACGCCCAGCACCGGGTGGGCGCTGGCCTCGATGAAGACGCGGTGCCCGCTGTCCAGCAGCGCACGGGTCGCCTCCTCGAAGCAGACCGTCTCCCGCAGGTTGCGGTACCAGTACTCCGCATCCAGAGCCTTCGTATCCAGCCAACCACCCGTCACCGTCGAGAAGAACGGCACCGAACCCGAGCCCGGCGCCACCCCGGCCAGATCCGCGAGCAACTGCTCACGGATCTCCTCCACATGCGAAGAATGCGAGGCGTAATCGACCTCGATCAGGCGCGCCCGCACCCCCTCCTCCACGAACTCCGCCACCAGTTCCGCGACCGCGTCCGCATCACCCGACACCACCGTGGACGAAGGCCCGTTGACCGCGGCCACCGACAGACGACCATCCCACCCGGCGATCCGCTCCCGCACCGCGTCCGCAGGCAGCGGCACCGACGCCATCCCACCCCGACCCGCCAACACCCCCACCGCACGCGAACGCAACGCCACCACCCGAGCCCCATCCTCCAGGCTCAAACCACCCGCCACACACGCAGCCGCGATCTCACCCTGCGAATGACCCACCACCGCATCCGCCGTCACGCCATAGGACCGCCACACCTCCGCCAACGACACCATCACAGCCCACAACACCGGCTGCACCACATCAACCCGCCCCAGCAACTCCCCCGACCCCAACGCCTCCACCAACGACCAATCCACAAACGGCGACAAAGCCCGCTCACACTCCGCCATCCGCCCCGCAAACACCACCGACCCAGCCAACAACTCCGCAGCCATCCCCACCCACTGCGACCCCTGCCCCGGAAACACCAACACCGTGCGGCCGTCCACCGTGCGCCCGCCGTCCCAGGCCTGTGCGTCGGCGTCGGCGTCGGCCAGTTGGTCCAGCAGGGTGCGGAGTCGGTCTGCGTCGCCGATCAGGGCTTTGCGGTGCTCGAAGGAGGTGCGGGCGTGCAGCGCGGAGCCGATGTCGCGGGGGTCCGCTGCGGGGCTGCCGTCGAGGTGGCGGCGCAGGCGGTCGGCCTGGGCCCGCAGGGCCTGCGGGCTCTTGGCCGACAGCAGCCAGGGCACCGCGGGCAGCGGGGTGCGGGCGACCGGCGGGCCGTCGTCCTCAAAGGGGGTGTGTTCGAGGATGGTGTGGACGTTGGTACCGCTGAGGCCGAAGGAGGACACACCGGCCCGGTACGGGCGGTCGTGCGCCGGCCAGAGCTGCTGCTCGGTCGCGAGGGCGAGCGCGCCGCGGGTCCAGTCGACGTGGCCGGACGGCCTGCCGACGTGCAGGGTGCGGGGCACCTCGCCGTGTCGCATGGACAGCACCGTCTTGATGACCCCTGCCACGCCCGATGCCGCCTGGGCGTGGCCGAGGTTGGACTTGAGCGAGCCGACCAGCAGGGGCCGGTCGGCGGGCCGGTCCTGCCCGTACGTCGCCAGCAGGGCCTGCGCCTCGATGGGGTCGCCGAGGGTGGTGCCGGTGCCGTGCGCCTCCACCACGTCCACCTCGGACGCCGTCAGGCCCGCGTCCGCGAGCGCCGCCCGGATGACCCGCTGCTGGGAGGGGCCGTTGGGCGCGGAGAGGCCGTTGCTGGCGCCGTCCTGGTTGGTGGCCGAACCACGGACCACGGCCAGGACGGGGTGCCCGTTGCGCCGGGCGTCCGAGAGACGTTCCAGCAGCAGGACGCCGACGCCTTCGCCCATGCCCATGCCGTCCGCGTCGTCTGAGAAGGCCTTGCAGCGGCCGTCCTCGGCGAGTCCGCGCTGACGGGAGAAGCTGATGAAGGCGCCGGGGGTGGCCATCACGGCGACGCCGCCGACCAGGGCGAGGGAGCAGTCTCCGCCGCGCAGGGCCCGGCCGGCGAGGTGCATCGCGACGAGGGAGGAGGAGCAGGCCGTGTCGATGGTCACGGCGGGGCCTTCCAGGCCGAGGGTGTAGGCGACCCGGCCGGACACGACACTGGGGGCGCTACCGGTGAGGAGGTGGCCGTCGCCTTCTTCCGACTGGGCGACGACGGCGGCGTAGTCGGCGTAGTTGACGCCGGTGAACACTCCGGTGCGGCTGCCGCGCAGGGCGACGGGGTCGATGGAGGCGCGCTCGATGGCTTCCCAGGTGGTTTCCAGGAGCATCCGCTGCTGGGGGTCCATGGCCACCGCTTCGCGCGGGGAGATGCCGAAGAATTCGGCGTCGAAGTCGGCGGCGTCGTGCAGGAAGCCGCCGCGCCGGGTGGTGGAGGTGCCGGGGTGGTCGGGGTCGGGGTCGTAGAGCGCTTCGATGTCCCAGCCGCGGTCGGTGGGGAAGTCCGAGACGGCGTCGCCGCCTTCGGCGAGCAGCCGCCACAGGTCTTCGGGGGTACCGATGCCGCCGGGGAAGCGGCAGGCCATGGACACGATCGCGATCGGCTCGTCGTCGGGTACGGGGGCGGGCGCGGCGGTGCCCGAGGGGTCGGTGTGCGCCGTGGCGGTCTGCAGGCCGAGGAGTTCCGCGCGGATCTCCTCGGCGAGGGCGGTGGACGAGGGGTGGTCGAAGATCAGGGTGGACGGCAGCCGCAGTCCGGTGGCGGTGTTGAGCCGGTTGCGGAGTTCGACCGCGGTGAGGGAGGCGAATCCCATGTCCTGGAAGGCCTTGCCGGGCCGGATCGCGTCCACGGTGGGGTGGCCGAGGACGGCGGCGGCGTGGGTGCGGACCAGGTCGAGCAGCAGGCGGCGCTGTTCGGATGCGCCGAGGGCGGCGAGCCGTTGCCGCAGCTGTGCGGCGGCGGGTGCCTCGGTGTCGCCGGTCGTCTCGTCCAGGGCGCGGCGGGCTTCGGGGATGCCGGTGAGCAGCGGGCTGGGGCGGGTGGAGGTGAAGACGGCGGCGAACCGCTCCCAGTCGACGTCGGCGACGGCGAGTACGGTCTCGTCGTCGTCCAGTGCCTGTTGCAGGGCGTGGACGGCGAGGTCGGGGGCGATCCGGGGCAGGCCGTGCTGCTCCAGTTTGAACAGGTCGGCGTCTTCTCCGGCGATGCGGTCCTGCCACGGGTTCTCGGCCTGCCAGATGCCCCAGTCGACGGTGGTGGCGGTGAGGCCGCGGGCCCGGCGGTGCTGGGCGAGGGCGCCGAGGTAGGCGTTGGCCGCGGCGTAGGCGCCGTGGTCGCCGCTGCCCCAGACTCCGGCGATGGAGGAGAACAGGACGAAGGCGTCGAGTTCCCGGTCGAGGAGGGCGTCGAGGTGTTCGGCTCCGGAGGCCTTGGCGGCGACGATCTGTTCGAACGCGGACATGGGTGTGCCGTCGAGCGGTGCGAGCGCGACGAAGGCGGCGGCGTGGACGACGGCGGTGACCGGGTCGCCCGCCGTCTCCAGGCCGGTGAGCAGGGCCGCCACGTCCTGGCGGTCCGCCAGGTCGCAGACGGGCAGGGTGAGCCGTACGCCGAGGGCGTCGAGTTCGGCGGCGAGTTCGGCCGCGCCGGGTGCCTGGGGGCCGCGGCGGCCCGGCAGGACGAGGTGGGTGGCGCCGCTGCGTGCGAGCCAGCGGGCGAGGTGCGGGCCGACGGCGCCAGTGCCGCCGGTCAGCAGGACGGTGCCGCGGGGCTTCCAGGGCTTCGTACGGCCGTCGTTCCGGGGGGCGTGGCGGAGGCGGCGGGCCAGCAGGCCGGAGGCGCGCAGGGCGAGCTGGTCCTCGCGGCCGGTGCCGCCGTCCGGGCCGGGGCCCGCGCCGGAGGCCGTGAGGACGGCGGCGAGCCGGGTCCGGGCGCGGGCGTCGAGGTCCGACGGCAGGTCGACGAGTCCGCCCCAGCGGGCGGACAGTTCGAGCGCGGCCACCAGTCCGGTGCCCCAGACCAGCGCCTGGCGAGGGTGGGTGACCGGGTCGTCCGCGCCCGTGGACACGGCTCCGGTGGTGGCGCACCAGAGGGGTGCCGTGAGGGCGAGGTCGCCCAGGGCCTGGACGAGGGCGACGGTGAGGGCCGTTCCGGTGGGCAGGGCCGGGTGGTTCGGGTGGGGCCGGTCGGCGACGGCGAGCAGCGAGAGCACGCCGGTCGGGACGCGGTCGCCGAGCGCGGCGGCGAGGGTGTCCGCGAGGTCCGCGCGGCGGACGGCGCCGGCGCTGGCTTCGGCCGTCACGACGGTGGCGCCCGCTTCGGTGAGGGCCAGGACCGGGCCGCGGACCCGTTCGTCGTCGCCGTGTCCGGCGGGCAGTACGACGAGCCAGGTGCCTGCGGTAGTGGCGGCGGGCGGGTCGGGCAGGGGCTGCCAGTCGATGCGGTAGCGCCAGGAGTCGATGATGCTCTCGTCGCGCCGCTGCCGGCGCCAGTCGCGCAGGGCGGGCAGGACGGGGGCGAGGGCGTCCTGGTCGACGGCCAGGTGGGCGGCGATCTCGCCCGGGGCCTCGTGGTCGATCATGTGCCAGAAGGCGGTGTCGTGCGGGTCGGCGGCCGGGCGGGCGTCGGGCGACGGCTCTGGCTCCAGCCAGTAGCGCCGCAGCTGGAAGGGGTATCCGGGCAGGGCCGTGGGGCGGGCGCCGGTGCCGGCGAACACCGCGGACCAGTCGACGGCCGCACCCGCCACCCACAGTTCGGCCGCCGAGCGCAGCGCCCGGCGCAGTCCGCCGTCGTCGCGGCGCAGGGTGCCGACGACGACGGGCGGCTCCGCGACGCCGGTGGCCTCGGCGGTGTCCTGGAGGGCCATGGTCAGCACCGGGTGCGGCGACACCTCGACGAAGACCTCGTGGCCCTGCTCGACGAGGGACCGTACGGCCGCGTCGAAGCGGACGGTGCCGCGGAGGTTGCGGTACCAGTAGTCGGCGTCCATGGCCGTGGTGTCGAGCCGGTCGCCGGTGACGGTGGAGAACAGCGGGATGCGGGCCGCCAGCGGGCGTACGCCGGCCAGCGCGGCCAGCACCTCGGACCTGATCCGCTCGACCTGCGCCGAGTGCGAGGCATAGTCGACGGGGACCGCCCTGGCCCGTACGCCCCGGGTCGCGCAGTGGGTGAGCAGTTCGGCGAGTGCCCCGGTCTCCCCCGAGACGACCACGGCGGCGGGCCCGTTGACGGCGGCCACGGACAGCTTCTCGGCCCAGGGGGCGATCTCGGCGCGGACCCGGTCCTCGGGCAGGGACACGGCGACCATGCCGCCGAGTCCGGCCAGCGCCCGGATGGCCCGGCTGCGCAGGGCGACGACCGTCGCGCCGTCCTCCAGGGACAGGGCTCCCGCCACCACGGCGGCGGCGATCTCGCCCTGGCTGTGCCCGACCACGGCGTCGGGCCGGACGCCCCAGGAGTCCCAGTGCGCGGCCAGGGACACCATCACCGCCCACAGCACCGGCTGCACCACGTCCACCCGTTCCAGGGAGGGTGCCCCGGGCGCGCCGTCCAGGACGTCGAGGAGCGTCCAGTCGACGTGGGCGGAGAGGGCCGCGTCGCAGGCGGCGAGCCGGTCCCGGAAGACGGGGCTGGTGGCGAGCAGGTCCCGGGCCATGCCGGCCCACTGGGAGCCCTGGCCGGGGAACACCAGGGCGGTCCGGCCCTCGACGACCCGACCGGTGCCGGTGACGACGTCGGCGGGCACGGCCGGGACGGGGCCGGGGGCCATGCCGCCGGGAAGGTCCAGGTCCGGCACGGACAGGGCGGCGAGCCCGTGCAGCAGGGCGGGGTGTCCGTCGCCGATCACCACAGCCCGGTGTTCGAAGGCGGCCCGGGTGGTCGCCAGCGAGAACCCGATGTCGGCCGGCCGGGCGGGCGCGTCCGTGGCGAGGCGGGCGCGCAGCCGGGCCGCCTGGTCACCGAGCGCGGCCTCGGTACGGCCGGACAGCACCCAGGGCAGCACGGCGGCGGGCTGACGGCCCGCATCGGCCGCGGGTTCCGGGCCGCCGGCCGCGGGTTCCTTCCCGGCGGCCGGTTCCGGCTCCGGCGCCTGTTCGAGGACGACGTGCGCGTTGGTGCCGCTCATGCCGAAGGAGGACACACCGGCCCGGCGCGGCCGGTCGACGGCGGGCCAGTCGCGGGTCTCGGTGAGCAGTTCGACGGCGCCCGAGGACCAGTCGGCGTGCGGGGTGGGCGCGTCCACGTGCAGGGTGCGGGGCAGGACGCCGTGGCGGAGGGCGAGGACGGTCTTGATGACCCCGGCGACCCCGGCGGCGGCCTGGGTGTGGCCGATGTTCGACTTCAGCGACCCCAGCCACAGCGGCCGCCCCTCGGGCCGGTCCTGACCGTACGTGGCCAGCAGCGCGTCGGCCTCGATCGGGTCGCCGAGGGTGGTGCCGGTGCCGTGCGCCTCGACCGCGTCCACGTCTTGGGCGGCGAGGCCCGCGTCGGCGAGGGCGGCCCGGATGACGCGCTGCTGGGAGGGGCCGTTGGGGGCGGTGAGGCCGTTGCTGGCGCCGTCCTGGTTGACCGCCGAGCCGCGCAGTACGGCCAGGACCGTACGGCCGTTGCGCCGTGCGTCGGACAGCCGCTCCAGCAGCAGCATCCCCACGCCCTCGCCCCAGCCGGTGCCGTCGGCCGCCGCCGCGAACGGCTTGCAGCGGCCGTCGGGGGACATCGCGCCCTGCCGGCTGAACTCGACGAACACCGCGGGCAGCGCCATCACGCTGACCCCGCCGGCGAGCGCGAGCGAGCACTCGCCGGCCCGCAGCGCCCGCGCCGCCAGGTGCAGCGCCACCAGCGAGGCCGAGCAGGCGGTGTCCACGGTGACGGCGGGGCCTTCGAGGCCGAGCGCGTAGGACACCCGCCCGGACATCACGCTCATCGAGTTCCCCGTCATCAGGAACCCCTGGACGGCTTCGGCGGCGCCGGCGCCCAGCGTCGCGTACCCCTGGTCGATGGCCGCCGCGTACACGCCGGTGCGGCTGCCCCGCAGGGTGAGCGGGTCGATGCCGGCCTGCTCGACGGCCTCCCAGGACGCCATCAGCAGCAGCCGCTGCTGCGGGTCCATGGCGACCGCCTCACGGGGCGAGATGCCGAAGAATTCCGGGTCGAAGTCCGCCGCGCCGTCCAGGAACGCCCCCCGGCCGGGGACCGTGCCGCCGGCCGGCCAGGCGGCCTCCCAGCCCCGGTCGCCGGGAACGGGCCCGATGGTGTCGCGGCCTTCGGCGAGCAGCTCCCACAGGTCTTCCGGGGTGCGGACGCCGCCGGGGAAGCGGCAGCTCATCGCCACGATCGCGATCGGCTCGCTGCTCCGGGCCTCGGCCTTCCGGAGGCGCTGCCGGGTGTCCCGCAGGTCGATGGTCACCCGGTTGAGGTAGTCGCGCATCCTCTGGTCGCTCACTGGACACCGCTGCTTTCGTCTCGGGCTGCTCGTACTCGGGTCTCGTCTCGGGGTGCGCGGGGTGCGCGTACGGCTTCTACGGCGGGTGCGGCGCGGGCGGCGCGGTCCGGTCGGCCGGTCATGCGGAGCCCAGCTGACGGTCGATGTAGTCGAACATCTCGTCGTCGCTGGCCGCCTCGATCAGCTCGGGGGCCAGGTCGTCCGCGTCGCCCGCGGCCGGGCCGGCGGGCGGTGTCCCGCCGGGCAGCGGGCGCGACAGCACGTCCCGTATGCGGGCGGCCAGTTCGTCGCTGATGCCCTCCGGCGGCAGCGCGTCGAGCAGGGCCTCCAGGGTGTCGAGCCCGGCCCGGACCGCCTCGTCGCCGGTGGGGCGGGCTGCGGCGGTCCGCTCGGCGAGGTGGCGGGCCAGGGCTTCCGGTGTGGGGTGGTCGAAGACGAGCGCGGCGGGCAGCCGCAGCCCGGTCGAGGACACCAGCCGGTTGCGCAACTCGACCCCGGTGAGGGAGTCGAAGCCGACGTCCTTGAACGGGCGGGCCGGGCGGATCAGGTCCGGCGAGCTGTGGCCCAGCACCGCGGCGGCGTTGCCGCGCACCAGGTCGAGCAGGGTCCGGTACAGCTCGGCCTCAGGCAGCTCGGCGAGCTGCTGCGCCATCGAGCGGGCCGGTGCCGCGGACCCGCCCGTACCGGTACGGGCCGGGCGGACCAGGCCGCGCAGCACCGCGGGCAGCCGGTCATCCGCCCGCAGCACGGCCGGGGCGATCCTGGCCGCGAGCCGGTAGGCGTACGGGGAGTCCAGCGCCGCGTCGAACAGGGCCAGGCCCTCCGCCGAGGTCAGCGCGCCCGCCCCGGCGCCCCGGCCCGCGGTGACCGCTGCGGTCATCTCGCTTCGCTCCCCCCACAGGCCCCAGCCGATGGACAGACCCGGCAGCCCCTCGGCGCGGCGTTCGACGGCGAGTGCGTCGAGGACCGCGTTGGCGGCGGCGTAGTTGGCCTGCCCGGCCGCGCCGAACTGGGCGGCGCCCGAGGAGAACAGGACCAGCGCCGCGAGGTCGAGGTCCCGGGTGAGGTCGTGCAGGGCGAGCGCAGCGTCCGCCTTGGGCCGCACAACGCGGTCGAGCCGGTCCGGGGTCAGCCCGGCGATGGTGGCGTCGTCGAGGACCCCGGCCGCGTGCACGACGGCGGTCAGCGGACGACCGGCGGGCACCGCGCCGAGCAGGTCGGCGAGCGCGGTGCGGTCGGCGACGTCGCAGGCGGCGACCGTCACCGACGCCCCCAGCCCGGTCAACTCCCTTACCAGCTCGGGCATTCCGTCGGCGGAGCCACCCCGGCGACCCGCCAGCAGCAGGTGCCGGGTGCCGTGCGCGACGACCAGGTGCCGGGCCAGCAGCCGCCCCAGGGTGCCGGTGGCCCCGGTGACCAGGACGGTCCCTTCGGGGTCGAGCGGAGCGGGTAGCAGCAGGACGTTCTTGCCGGTGCCCCGGGCCTGGCTGAGCGAGCGCAGCGCGGCCGGGGCCTGCCGGACGTCCCAGCCGGTGACGGGCAGCGGACGCAGCACCCCCTGCTCGAACAGGTCCAGGATCTCGGCGAGCATTTCGCCGATGCGTTCCGGACCGGCCTCCATCAGGTCGAACGCCCGGTAGCGCACCCCCGGGTACTGCCGGGCGACCGTCTCCGGGTCGCGGACGTCGGTCTTGCCCATCTCCACGAACCGGCCGCCGTTCGGCAGCAGCCGCAGACCCGCGTCCACGAACTCCCGCGCCAGGCTGTCCAGGACCACGTCGACGCCCCGCCCGCCGGTGGCCGTCAGGAACGCCTCCGCGAAGTCGGTGGTACGGGTCGAGGCGATGTGCGCGTCGTCCAGTCCGTCGGCCCGCAGGACGTCCCACTTGGCCGGAGACGCGGTCGCGTACACCTGCGCCCCGGCATGCCGGGCCAGCTGCACCGCCGCCATGCCGACACCGCCGGCCGCGGCGTGGACCAGTACGGAGTGCCCGCGCCGCAGCCCGCCGAGATCGAACAGGCCGTAGTAGGCGGTGAGGAACACCACGGGCACGGACGCGGCGCGGGCGAAGGACCAGCCCGCCGGGATCCGGGCGACGGTCCGGCGGTCGGCGACGACGGTCGGGCCGAACGCGCCCCTGAAGATGCCCATCACCCGGTCCCCGGGCGCCAGGTCCTCCACACCCGGGCCCACCTCGATGACGACCCCCGCGCCCTCACTGCCCAGCCCCTGCTGTTCGGGGTCCGGGTCCAGGCCGAGCGCGGCGATCACGTCGTGGAAGTTCAGCCCGGCGGCACGGACCGCGATCCGCACCTCGCCCTTGCCCAGCGGGGCGAGGGCGGCGGGCACGTGCTCCACCGCGATGTCCTCCAGGCCGCCCCGGCCGTCGGTGGTGAGCCGCCAGGCGGCGCCGTCCGGCAGGGACAGCGTCCCGTCGGGACGGCCGCCGCGGGCCAGCCGCGGCAGCAGCGCGGTCCCGGCCCGCAGCGCCAGCTCCGGTTCACCGGCGGCGAGCGCGGCGGGCAGGACGTCCGCCGCGTCGGCGGTCCCGGCCGCGTCGATGAGGACGAACCGCCCGGGATGCTCGGCCCGCGCACTGCGCACCAGGCCCCACAGAGCGGCCTGGGCCGGATCGACGGGCCGGTCGACCGGCCCGGTCCGGACCGCGTCCCGGGTGAGCAGGGCCAGCGTCGCTTCGGCGAACCGCTCGTCGGCAAGCCACTGCTGCACGAGGGCCAGCCCGCGGTGCGCGGTGGCGCGCACCCGGTCGGCGGGGTCGGGCAGACCTGCGGTGGCGACGGCCGCCACGACCACCTCGGGGAGCACCGCGCCCGACCCGAGGGCGTCCGCCAGGGCGTCGAGGTCCTGCCAGGACTCCACCCCGGCCACGGCACCGCCGAGGGCCGCCCAGGCGGGCACGGCGCTGCCGGCCCGCTCGGTGGCCGGGTCGGTGGCCGGGGTCCAGTCGAGGCGGTACAGCAGGTCGGCGTGGGCGGTCCCGGCGAGCGGCCCGCCCTCGGCCGGGGGCCGCAGCAGCAGGGACTCCACGCCGAGCACCTGCCGCCCGGACAGGTCGTGCGCGTGCAGGGTCACGGCGTCCGGCGCGTCGGCGGCGAGCCGCACGCGCAGCGTGGTGGCCCCGGCGATCCCGCAACTCACCCCGTTCCAGCTGAAGGGCAGCCGGGCCCGGCCGTCCCGGTCGGGCAGCAGAACGGCGCTCTGGAGGGCCGCGTCCAGCAGCGCGGGGTGCAGCGCGCATCCGGCGGCGTCGGCGTGCTGCGGCTCCGGCAGCACCACCTCGGCGAACACCTCGCCCCCGCGCAGCCACGCGGCACGGATGCCGCGGAAGGCGGGCCCGTAGTGGTAGCCGGCCTCGGCGAACCGCTCGTAGAGGTCGTCGGTGTCCACGGGTTCGGCACCGGACGGCGGCCAACTCAGCAGACCGGCCGCGGCCGGGTCCTCGACGGGCCGGGGGGCCAATGTGCCGGTGGCGTGCTCGGTCCAGGGCCCGTCGGCGCCCCGCGTCGTCCGCGCGAACACGCTGAGCCCGCGGCGACCGTCGCCGTCGACCGCGGCCACGCGCAGCTGAAGGTGGACGGCTCCCTCGGCGGGGAGTACGAGCGCCGATCCGAGGGTGAGTTCCTCGACCACCGGGCAGTCCGTCTCGGCCGCGGCGCGCAGCGCGAGTTCGAGAAAGGCCGTGCCCGGGAAGAGGACGACGCCCGACACCGCGTGGTCGGCGAGCCAGGGGTGGGTGTCCAGCGAGATCCGGCCGCTGAGCAGCAGCTCACCGGAGTCCGCGACCTCCATCGCCGCACCGAGCAGCGGGTGCCCGGTCGTGGCGAGACCCGCCGAGGCGACATCCCAGCTCGTCGTCGGAACGTCCAGCCAGTAGCGGCTGCGTTGGAAGGCGTACGTCGGCAGTTCGACCCGCCGCCCGCCCGGGAACGCCCCCGACCAGTCCACCGCCAGACCGCGTTCCCAGGCCCGGCCCACCGCACGCAGCACCTGATCAAGGCCGCCCTCACCACGACGCAGGGTCCCCAGCACCGCGGCATCCACACCCGCCGCCTCCACCGACTCCCCCACCGCGACCGACAGCACGGCATGCGCACTCGGCTCCACGAAGAAGCGGAAGCCCTCCCCGAGCAGCGTGTCCGTGGCGTTGCCGAACTCGACGGTCTCCCGCAGGTTCCGGTACCAGTACTCCGCATCCAGAGCCTTCGTATCCAGCCAACCACCCGTCACCGTCGAAAAGAACGGCACCGAACCCGGGCCCGGCGCCACCCCGGCCAGATCCGCGAGCAACTGCTCACGGATCTCCTCCACATGAAAGGAGTGCGACGCATAATCGACCTCGATCAGACGCGCCCGGACGCCTTCGGCGACCAGCCCGTCCACCCACTCCGCCACCGCGTCCGCGTCACCCGACACCACCGTCGAGGAAGGCCCGTTGACCGCGGCCACCGACAGACGACCATCCCACCCGGCAAGACGTTCCCGCACCGCGTCCGCCGGCAGCGGCACCGACGCCATCCCACCCCGACCCGCCAACACCCCCACCGCACGCGAACGCAACGCCACCACCCGAGCCCCATCCTCCAGGCTCAAACCACCCGCCACACACGCAGCCGCGATCTCACCCTGCGAATGACCCACCACCGCATCCGCCGTCACGCCATAGGACCGCCACACCTCCGCCAACGACACCATCACAGCCCACAACACCGGCTGCACCACATCAACCCGCCCCAGCAACTCCCCCGACCCCAACGCCTCCACCAACGACCAATCCACAAACGGCGACAAAGCCCGCTCACACTCCGCCATCCGCCCCGCAAACACCACCGACCCAGCCAACAACTCCGCAGCCATCCCCACCCACTGCGAACCCTGACCCGGAAACACCAACACCGCACGACCCGAGACCAGCCCGCTGTCGGAGATCGCGGCGCCCTGCGACAGTGCGTTCAGGCGCTCGGCGAGCTTGTCCTCGGTGCCCACGAGCACCGCGCGGTGTCCCAGCGCGCCGCGGCCGGCGGCCAGGGAGAAGGCCACGTCCGCGGCGCGGGCACCCGAACCGTCGGTGATCCGGGCCGACAGCGCCGCCGCCTGGGCGCGCAACGCTTCCGGAGTGTGCGCCGAGAGGAGCAAGGGGACGGCGGCGGGCTCGGTCTCCGGTGTTCCGGTTCCCTCGACCAGCGTGTCCGAGGCCTCTGTTGGGGCCTGTTCGAGGATGACGTGGGCGTTGGTGCCGCTGACTCCGAAGGAGGACACGCCCGCCCGTCGCGGACGGCCCGCGTCGTCCCACGTACGGGCCTCCGTGAGCAACTGGCCGGCTCCCGCCGACCAGTCCACCTCGGGCGTCGGGCCGTCCACGTGCAGCGTCTTCGGCATCACTCCGTGCCGCAGGGCCAGCACCGATTTGATGACCCCGGCGACACCGGCGGCTGCCGAGGCGTGTCCGATGTTGGACTTGAGCGAGCCGATCCACACAGGCCGGTCCGCCGGACGCCCCTGCCCGTACGTCGCCAGCAACGCCTGCGCCTCGATCGGGTCACCCAGCCGGGTCCCCGTACCGTGCGCCTCCACCACGTCCACCTCGGCAGCCGACAACCCCGCGTCCGCCAACGCCGCCCGGATCACCCGCTGCTGCGACGGACCGTTCGGCGCCGTCAACCCATTGCTCGCACCGTCCTGGTTCACCGCAGAACCACGGATCACCGCCAGCACCGGATGCCCGTTCCGCCGCGCGTCCGACAACCGCTCCACCAGCAGCATGCCCACGCCCTCGCCGAAGGCGGTGCCGTCGGCTGCCGCGGCGAAGGACTTGCAGCGGCCGTCGGGGGCCAGGCCGCCCTGCCGGCTGAACTCGACGAAGAGTTCGGGGCTGCACATCACATTGACGCCGCCGGCCAGGGCCAGGGAGCATTCGCCGGACCGCAGCGCCCGTACGGCGAGGTGCAGGGCGACCAGGGAGGACGAGCAGGCCGTGTCGACGGTGACCGCGGGGCCTTCCAGTCCGAAGAAGTAGGCCAGGCGTCCGGAGACGATGCTGCCCGAGTTGCCGGTGCCGAGGAATCCTTCGACGTCCTCGGGGATGTAGGGCAGCAGGCGGGCCGCGTAGTCCTGCTGCATCAGGCCGACGTACGTGCCGACCGCGGCTCCGCGCAGGGTGGCGGGGTCGATGGCCGCGCGCTCGAAGAGTTCCCAGGTGGTTTCCAGGAGCAGGCGCTGCTGCGGGTCCATGGCCACCGCTTCGCGCGGCGAGATGCCGAAGAACTCCGCGTCGAAGTCGGCCGCGTCGTAGAGGAAGCCGCCCTCGCGGGTGATGGAGGTGCCGACGCGGTCCGGGTCGGGGTCGTAGAGGGTGTCCAGGCTCCAGCCGCGGTCGGTGGGGAACCCGGAGATGCCGTCGCGGCCTTCGGCCAGCATCCGCCACAGGTCCTCGGGCGAGCGGATGCCGCCGGGGAGGCGGCAGGCCGCGGCGACGATCGCGATCCGGTCGTCGTCCGCGTCCCGGTCGCGGTCGGCGTCGGCCGGCCTCGCGGGCGCGGCGGCCGTGTCCGGGTCCGTGTCCGGGTCCGTCTCCGTCAGTCCGGCGGCCAGGAAGTCCGCGAGCGCCGCCGGGGTCGGGTGGTCGAAGACCAGGCTGGCGGGCAGCCGCAGGCCGGTGGCGGCGTTCAGGCGGTTGCGCAGTTCGACCGAGGCCAGCGAGTCGAAGCCCAGTTCGCGGAAGGCCCGTCCGGGGTCGAGGGTGTCCGAGGTCGCGTGGCCGAGGACGGCCGCGGCGTGGGTGCGGACGAGTTGGACGAGGAGCCGCGTCCGTCCGGCGCCGTCGAGGGCCGCGAGCCGGCCGCGCAGGGCGTTGTCGTCGGCCGTCGCGGTCGCGGCCGTCGCCGCCCGGCGGGGCGGTGTGCGCACCAGGCCGCGCAGCAGCGGCGGCAAGGTGCCGTCCGCGGCCGCGGACTTCAGGGCGGCGGTGTCGAGGCGCATCGGGACCAGGGCGGCCCGGTCCACGGTGAGGGCGGTGTCGAACAGGGCGAGTCCCCGCTCGGTGGAGAGCGGTGGCATCCCGGAGCGGGCGACACGTCGTACGTCGTCCTCGTCCAGGTGTCCGGTCAGTGCGCTGGGCTGCGCCCACAGGGTCCAGGCCAGGGACTGGCCGGGCAGGCCCGCCGCCCGGCGCTGGGCGGCGAGGGCGTCGAGGAAGGCATTGGCGGCGGCGTAGTTGGCCTGTCCGGGGCCGCCGAAGGTGCCCGCGGCGGAGGAGAAGAGCACGAAGTGCGTGAGGTCGCGGTCGCGGGTGAGTTCGTGCAGGTGGAGGGCGGCGTCGGCCTTGGGGCGCAGGACGGCGTCCACCCGTTCGGGGGTGAGTGCCGTGACGACGCCGTCGTCGAGGGTGCCCGCGGTGTGGATCACGGCGGTCAGCGGGTGTGCGGGCGGCAGGTCCGCGAGGACGGCGGCCAGGGCGGTCCGGTCGGCGACGTCGCAGGCCCCGAAGGCGGTCTCGGCGCCCAGTTCGGCGAGTTCGGCACGCAGTGCCTCGGCTCCCGGGGCGGCCGGGCCGCTTCGGGAGAGCAGCAGCAGGTGCCGTACTCCGTGCCCGGTGACCAGGCGGCGGGCGACATGGGAGCCGAGCAGGCCGGTGCCGCCGGTGATGAGGACCGTGCCGTCGGGGTCGAAGGCGCGTACGGGCGCGGCCGCGCCTTCCGCGGTGTCCGCGGTGTCCGGGGCGTTCCGCGGGACCCTGGCCAGCCGGGGTACGCGGACGTCGTCGCCGCGGACGGCGGCCTCGGGTTCTCCGGAGGCGAGGGCCGCGTCGACGCCCGCGGCGGTGCCGTGTTCGTCGTCGGCGTCGAGGTCGAGCAGCGCGAAGCGCCCCGGGTGCTCGGACTGGGCCGAGCGGACCAGGCCCCAGAGCGCGCTGTGCGCGGGGTTGCGTACGTCCTCCCCGGCGCTGACGGCGCCCCGGGTGGCGAACACCAGGCGCGAGTTGGCGAAGCGGTCGTCGGCGAGCCAGGTGCGGACGTCGGCGAGGGCCTGGTGGACGGCGGCGCGGACCGCCGCGGCCGGACCGCCGGCCGGGTCCGCCGGGTGTTCGGCGCAGGTCAGGAGGACCGTTTCGGGAACCGGCTCCCCGGCGTCGACGGCGGCCGACAGCGCGGCCAGGTCCGCGGTGCGGTGGACGGGTGCGCCGGTTCCGCGCAGGGCCGCGGTGACCCATTCCGTTGCGTAGAGGTCCTGGTGGCGGCGGCCGTGGGCGGCGCGGCCGGCGCCGAGGCGTACGGTGCCGGCGGGCCGCAGGACGAGGGCGTCGATGCTCGCCACGGGGGCGCCGGTCGCGTCGGCGACGTCGACGGTGACCGCGTCGGGCCCGGCCGGGGCGATCCGGACGCGGATCGTGCCGGCGCCGGTGGCGTGCAGGGTGACGCCGTTCCAGGAGAACGGCAGCCGGCCCTCGGGGTGGGCGTCCGCGCCGGGGGTGCCGGGCACGCCGGTGGCGTGCAGGGCGGCGTCCAGCAGGGCCGGGTGCAGGCCGAACGCGGCGGCGTCGGAGGCGGGACCGACGGGCAGGACGGCCTCGGCGAACAGTTCGTCGCCGCGCCGCCAGGCCGCCCGCAGGCCCTGGAAGGCGGGGCCGTAGGCGAATCCGCCCGCCGCGTAGCGCTCGTACAGGCCGTCGAGGGCGAGGGGTTCGGCGCCGGGCGGCGGCCAGGGCATCGGGCCGTCGGCCGCGGTCTGGTCCGCGCCGTCGCGGGCCAGGGCGCCTTCGGCGTGCCGGGTCCACTCGCCGTCATCGTCGTCGGCGTCGCCGCCGGCCGGGCTGTCCGGCCGGGAGTGCAGGCTGAGCGGGCGGTGTCCCCGATGGTCGGGGGCGCCGACGGTGAGCCGGAGCACGGCGCCGCCGTGTTCGGGCAGCACGAGGGGTGCTTCGAGGGTGAATTCCTCGACCCGCGGGCAGCCGATTCGGGCTCCGGCCTGGAGCGCGAGTTCCAGGAACGCGGTGCCCGGGAGCAGGGCCCGGCCGCCTACGGCGTGGTCGGCGAGCCACGGGTGGGTGCGGGCCGAGAGGCGGCCTGTGAGGAGCAGGCCGTCGCTGTCGGCGAGGACGACGACCGCGCCGAGCAGCGGATGGCCGGCGGGGGTCAGTCCGGCGGAGGTGACGTCGGCGGTGGGCGCGGCGCCGTCCTCCAGCCAGTAGGGGGCTCGCTGGAAGGCGTAGGTGGGCAGTTCCACCCGTCCGGGGCGGCGGCCGGCGAAGACGGTGTCCCAGTCCGGGGAGACTCCGCGCAGGTGGAGTTCGGCCAGGGACTCGGTGAAGCGGCGCGGTCCGCCGTCGTCGCGGCGCAGGGTGCCGAGGGCGGTGGCGTCGGCGCCCGCGTCCTCGGCGGTCTCCAGGACTCCGACGGTGAGGACGGGGTGCGGGCTGCTCTCCAGGAGGACCTGGTAGCCGTCGGCGAGGAGGGCGCGGGTGGCCTGTTCGAAGCGGACGGTGCCGCGGAGGTTGCGGTACCAGTAGTCGGCGTCGAGGGCGGTGGTGTCCTCCATCAGGCCGCCGGTGAGGGTGGAGTAGAAGGGGATGGCGGCGGGGCGGGGGGCCAGTCCGTCGAGGCGGGCGAGCAGGTCGGCGCGGATGTCCTCGACGTGGGCGCTGTGCGAGGCGTAGTCGACGGGGATGCGGCGGCTGCGGATGTCCAGGGCCGCGGCCTGTTCGAGAAACGCGTCGAGGGCGTCGGTGTCGCCAGAGACCACGGTGGAGGCGGGTCCGTTGACGGCGGCGACGGAGAGCCTGCCCTCCCACGGGGCGAGGTGTTGGGCGACCTGTGCGGCGGGCAGGGCCACCGAGGCCATGCCGCCGCGGCCGGAGAGGGCGCGGATCGCCCGACTGCGTAGGGCGACGACCCGGGCGGCGTCATCGAGGGAAAGGGCGCCCGCGACGCAGGCGGCCGCGATCTCGCCCTGGGAGTGGCCGATCACGGCGCCGGGGGTGATGCCGTGGGAGCGCCACAGTTCGGCCAGGGAGACCATGACGGCCCACAGCACCGGCTGCACCACGTCGACGCGTTCGGCGGGCGGGGTGCCGGGGGCGCCGCGCAGGACGGCTTCCAGGGACCAGTCCACGAAGGGGGCCAGGGCGCGTTCGCAGTCGGCGATGCAGGCGGCGAAGGCGGGGGCGGAATCAAGGAGTCCGACGGCCATGCCGGCCCACTGGGAGCCCTGTCCGGGGAAGACCAGGGCGACTTCGCCGCCGGTTCCGGCGGTGCCGCGGACCAGGCCGGGGGCCTGGCGGCCGGCCGCGAGGGCGTCGAGTCCGGCGCGGAACTCGTCGGGGTGGGCGCCGATCAGGACCGCCCGGTGCTCGTGCGCGGCGCGGGTCGTGGCAAGGGCGTGGCCGATCTCGGCCGGGCCGGGCCCGGGGTGGGCGTCGAGGTGGTCGCGGAGCCGTACGGCCTGGGCGCGCAGCGCTTCGACGGTGCGCCCGGAGAGCACCCAGGGCAGGACGGGCGACGGCGTGCCGGGGCCGGAGGGGGCGTCGGTGTCTACGGGAGCAGTCGAATCGGCCGGCTCTGCGGGGTCGGCGGGTTCGTCGGCCTGTTCCAGGACGACGTGTCCGTTGGTGCCGCTGACGCCGAAGGAGGAGACCGCGGCGCGGCGCGGGCGGCCGGTCTCGGGCCAGGGGGTGTTCGCGGTGACCAGGCGTACGGCGCCCGCGGTCCAGTCGATCTGAGGGGACGGGTCCTCGGCGTGCAGGGTGGGCGGGACGGTGCCGTGCCGCATGGCGAGGACGGTCTTGATGACGCCGCCGACGCCGGCCGCCGCCTGGGTGTGCCCGATGTTGGACTTGAGCGAGCCGAGCAGCAGCGGATGCCCGTCCGCGCGGTCCTGGCCGTAGGTGGCCAGCAGGGCCTGGGCCTCGACGGGGTCGCCCAGCGGGGTGCCGGTGCCGTGCGCCTCGACCACGTCCACGTCGGCGGGGGTGAGTCCGGCGTTGGCCAGGGCGTGCCGGATGACGCGCTGCTGGGCGGGACCGTTGGGGGCGGTGAGCCGGCTGCTGGCGCCGTCCTGGTTGACGGCGGTGCCGCGGATCAGGGCGAGGACCGGGTGTCCGTGGCGGCGGGCGTCGGAGAGGCGCTCCAGCAGGAGCATGCCGACGCCCTCGCCCCAGCCGGTGCCGTCGGCGGTGGCGGCGAAGGACTTGCAGCGGCCGTCCCGGGCCAGGCCGCCCTGGCGGCTCATCTCGACGAACGGGACGGGTGTCGACATGACCATCGCGCCCCCGGCCAGCGCCAGGGTGCAGTCGCCGGCCCGCAGGGCCTGGGCGGCGAGGTGGATGGCGACCAGGGAGGAGGAGCAGGCGGTGTCGATGCTGACCGCCGGGCCCTCCAGGCCGAAGGTGTAGGCGACGCGGCCCGAGGCCACGCTGTCGGAGCTGCCGCTGCCGACGTAGCCGGCCACGTCGTCGGGGACCCGGCGCAGCCGTACCGCGTAGTCCTGGTACATCACTCCGGCGAAGACGCCGGTGCGGCTGCCGCGCAGGGTGGCGGGGTCGATGCCGGCCCGTTCGAACGCCTCCCAGGTGGTTTCCAGGAGGAGGCGCTGCTGCGGGTCCATGGCGAGGGCTTCGCGCGGGGAGATCCCGAAGAAGCCGGGGTCGAAGTGGCCGACGTCGTCGAGGAAGCCGCCGAGGGCGGTGTGGCTGGTGCCCTCGCGGAGTTGTTCGGGGTCGTTGAGGTGGTCCAGGTCCCAGCCGCGGTCGTGGGGGAAGCCGGTGATGGCGTCGGTCCCGTCGGTGACCAGGCGCCACAGGTCCTCGGGGGACCGTACGCCGCCGGGGTAGCGGCAGCTCATCGCGACGACCGCGATCGGTTCGCGGGCCGCTTCCTCGGCTTCGGTCAGGCGTCGGCGGGTGTGGTGCAGGTCCGCCGTCACGCGCTTGAGGTAGTCCCTCAGCTTGTCGTCGTTCACCATGGGGATCCGCCGTCCTGGTTCGCGTGTCGGGTCGGTGTCATGACAGGCCGAGTTCGTTGTCGATGAGGTCGAAGAGTTCGTCGTCGCTGGCGCCGTCCATGCGGTCCTCGATGGAGTCGGCGCCCGTGCCGTCGCGGCCGACCGTGGCGGCCGGGTCGAGGCGGCCCAGGAGTTCCTGAAGCCGGGCGGCGAGCCGTTCGCGGTCCGCCGGGTCGTCGACGCCGCCGTCGAGGGCGCTTTCCAGGCTGTCCAGTTCGGCGAGGCCGGGGGCCGGTGCGGGTCCGGCGTCGGGGACCAGTTCGGCGGCGAGGTGTCCGGCGATCGCGGCCGGGGTGGGGTGGTCGAAGAGCAGGGTGGCCGGCAGTGGGTGGCCGGTGGCGGCGCGCAGCCGGTTGCGCAGTTCCACGGCGGTCAGCGAGTCGAAGCCGACCTCCAGCAGGCCGCGTCCGGGCTCGACGGCGGCCGGGCCGCTGTGGCCGAGGACCAGGGCGGCGTGGGAGCGGACCAGGTCGAGGAGGACCCGGCCGCGCTGGGTTTCGTTGAGGGATCCGAGCCTTTGCTTCAGTGCTTCGGGTCCGTCGGTGCCGGTGCCGGCGGCGGGGCCCGCGGCGCCGCGCCGGGCGGCGGGGCGTACCAGGCCGCGCAGCAGGGCGGGGACGCCGCCGCTCGCCGCCTGGGTGCGGACGGCCGCGGTGTCGAGCCGCAGCGGGAGGACCACGGGGTCGTCGAGGGTGCCGGCGGTGTCGAAGAGGGCGAGTGCCTGGGCGGGGTCGAAGGCGACGATGCCGCCGCGGGCGATCCGTCGTAGGTCGGCCTCGGTGAGGCCGCCGGTCATGCCGGTGCTGTTGGCCCACAGGCCCCAGGCGAGGGAGCGGCCGGGCAGTCCGTCGGCGCGGCGCCGGTGGGCGAGGGCGTCGAGGAAGGCGTTGGCGGCGGCGTAGTTGCCCTGGCCCATGCCGCCGAAGACGCCGGCGATGGACGAGAACACGACGAACTCCGTCAGCTCCATGCCCGCGGTGAGTTCGTGCAGGTTGACCGCCGCGTCCACCTTGGGGCGCAGGACGTCGCCGAGCTGTTCGGACGTCATGGTGGCGACGACGCCGTCGGCGAGGACGCCCGCAGCGTGCACCACCCCGGTCAGGGGGTGGGCGGCGGGCAGGGTGGCGAGCAGGGCGGCGAGGGCGTCGCGGTCGGCGGCGTCGCAGGCGGTGATCTCGGCGTGCGCGCCCAGGGCGGCGAGTTCGGCGAGGAGTTCCGCGGCGCCTTCGGCGGCGGGGCCGCTGCGGCTGGTGAGCAGCAGGTGCCGGACGCCGTGTTCGGCGGCGAGGTGGCGGGCGACGTGGGCGCCGATGGCGCCGGTGCCGCCGGTGATGAGGACGGTTCCGTCGCCGTCCCAGCCGGGGGTGCGTCCGGTGGCGGCCAGCGGTGCGCGGGCCAGCCGGGCGATGTGGACGGTCCCGGCCCGGACCGCGAGCTGGGGTTCCCCGGAGGCGAGGGCCTCGGCGAGGACGGCGGGCGGGGCGGCGTGGGCGGCGTCGAGGTCCAGCAGGACGAAGCGGTCGGGGTTCTCGGTCTGGGCCGAGCGGACCATGCCCCAGAGTGCGGCCAGGGCCGGGTCCGGGACGTCGTCGCCGGCCACCGGGACCGCGCCGGAGGTGACCAGGACCAGCTTGGAGCCGGTCAGGCGCTCCTCGGCCAGCCAGCCGCGCAGCAGCGCGAGGAGCGTGCCGAGGCCGTCGTGGACGGCGTCGCGCAGGGTGCCGGGCGGTGCGGACGGGGTGGTGGCGGGCGGGCAGGGCGCCAGGACCAGCCGGGGCGCCGGGGTGCCGGCGTCGAGCAGGGCGGTCAGCGCGGCGAGGTCGGTGACCGTCCGGCCGGGCAGCGGTGCGGCGCCGGGACGGGGTGTGCCGGTACCGGTGCCGAGCACGGTCCAGGACTCGGGGCCGTGGACGGTGCCCGCCGCCGTGCCGGCGCGTGCGGGCAGGGGCTGCCACTCGGGGCGGAACAGCTCTTCGTGGTGTCCGGTGCGGGTGGCCTCGAAGCGGTCGGGCGAGACGGGCCGCAGCACGAGGGAGCGGGCCGAGAGGACCGGCCGCCCGGTGGCGTCGGTCGCCCGCACGGCGACGGCGTCGCGGCCGGTGGGGGTCAGCCGCAGCCGGAGTTCGGTGGCGCCGGAGGCGTGCAGGCGCACCCCGTTCCAGGAGAACGGCAGCCAGCCCTGCGCGGGACCCTCCAGTACGTCGAACACCAGCGCGTGCAGGGCGGCGTCCAGGAGGGCCGGGTGCAGGCCGAACGCGGCGGCGTCCGGCTGCTGCCCGTCCGGCAGGGTGGCGACGGCGTACACCTCGTCGCCGAGCCGCCAGGCCGCGCGCAGGCCCTGGAACGCGGGCCCGTAGGCGAACCCGCCGCCCGCGAAGCGGTCGTACAGGCCTTCCGTGTCGAGCGGGACGGCACCGGGCGGCGGCCAGGCCCCGGGGTCGGCCGGGTCGTCCGGTGCGGTCGCCGGTACGGGTTCCCCGGCGGGGGTGAGCAGGCCGCTCGCGTGCCGGGTCCAGGGGGCGTCGGGGCCGTCGTCGGCGGCCCGGGCGTGGACGCTGAGCGGTCGGGTGCCGGAGGCGTCCGGGCTTCCGACGGTGAGCTGGAGTGCGACGGCACCGCCCGCCGGGAGCACCAGCGGTGCTTCCAGGGTCAGCTCCTCGACCTGGTCGCAGCCGACCTGGTCGCCCGCGCGGACCGCGAGTTCCAGGAAGGCGGTGGCGGGGAACAGCACGCCCTCGTAGACCCCGTGGTCGGCGAGCCAGGGGTGGGTGCGGACGGAGAACCTGGCGGTGAAGAGGAAGCCGTCGGAGTCGGCGAGTTCGGTGCCGGCGCCGAGCAGCGGGTGGTCGACCGCCATCAGTCCGGCGGCGGGCAGTCCGGCCGTGGCCGGGCCGCCCTCCAGCCAGTAGGCGTCGCGCTGGAAGGCGTAGGTCGGCAGGCCTGCGGCGGCGCGGGACGGGCCGCCGGGGTGCAGGGCCTGCCAGTCCACCGGGACGCCCGCGACGTGCAGCCGGGCCAGGGCGGCCGTCGCTGCGGGCCCCTCGGGCCGGTCCTTGCGCAGCAGTGGCACCAGCACGGGCCCGCCCGCGCCGTCGCCGGCACCGATGCCGCTCGCGGTGTCGGCGGTGTCGGCGAGGCAGTCCTGGCTCATGGCGGTGAGCGCGCCGTCGGGTCCGAGTTCGAGGTAGGCGGTGACGCCCTCGCGCTGCAGCCGGCGGATGCCGTCCTGGAACCGTACGGTGCCGCGCACGTGCTCCACCCAGTAGTCGGGGGAGCCGAACTGCTCGGCGGTGACCGGTTCGCCGGTCAGGTCGGAGAGGACGGGGACCGTGGCCCGGGCCGGCACGATGCGGGCGGCGACCTCGCGGAACCCGTCGAGCATCGGCTCCATCAAGGGCGAGTGGAAGGCGTGCGAGACTCGCAGCCGGCGGGTCTTGCGGCCGAGCGCGGCGAGCGCGCCCGCGATCTCGGCCACCGCCGCCTCGTCGCCGGAGATCACCGTCGAGGCCGGGCCGTTGACCGCGGCGACGCCGGCTTCCTTCTCGCGGCCCGCAAGCAGCGGCAGCACCTCCTCCTCCCCCGCGGCGACGGCGAACATCGCGCCACCCGCCGGGAGGGCCTGCATCAGCCGTCCCCGCGCGGCCACCAGCGCCGCCGCGTCGGGCAGCGTGAGCACCCCGGCGCAGTGCGCGGCGGCCAGTTCGCCCACCGAGTGGCCGAACAGCAGGTCGGGGCGTACGCCCCAGTGCTCGACCAGCCGGAACAGCGCGACCCCGAGGGCGAACAGGGCGGGCTGGGTGTACTCGGTACGGTCCAGCAGTCCGTGGCCCGGGGCGCCGGGGGCCGCGTCGATCACCTCCCGCAGGGGGCGGTCCAGCAGCGGGTCGAGTTCGGCGCAGACCGCGTCGAAGGCGTCGGCGAACACGGGGAACCGGGCGTACAACTGCGCGCCCATGCCGGTCCGCTGGCTGCCCTGGCCGGGGAAGAGGAAGGCGGTCTTGCCGGCCGGGCCGGTGACGCCGCGCACCAGGTCCGCGGACGGCTCGCCGGCGGCGAGGGCGCCCAGCGCGTCCAGCAGGCTCTGCCGGTCCGTGCCGGTGAGGGCGGCCCGGTGCTCGAAGGCGCTGCGGTGCAGGGCCAGGGCGCGGCCCAGGTCGGCGACGGCGAGGTGCGGGGCGCCCGCCACGTGCCGCAGCAGCCGCCCGGCCTGCTCCCGCAGCGCGTCCGCGCTCCGCCCGGACAGCAGCCAGGGCAGGGCGGGCGCGTCGGGGGCGGCCGGTTCGGTGACGGCGGCCCGTTCCTGCGCCGGGCCGGTCACGACGGCCGGGGCCGGGCCCCCCGGCAGGGCTGGTTCCGGTGCGTCCGTGGGCTGTTCGAGGATGGTGTGGGCGTTGGTGCCGCTGACTCCGAAGGAGGACACCGCGGCCCGGCGGGGCCGGCCGGTCTCCGGCCAGGGGGTGTCGTCGGTGAGCAGCCGGACCGCTCCGGCCGTCCAGTCCACGAAGGGCGTCGGGCTGTCGACGTGCAGGGTGCGCGGCAGCGCCCCGTGCCGCATGGCCTGGACCATCTTGATGATGCCGGCGACTCCGGCGGCGGCCTGGCTGTGGCCGATGTTCGACTTGAGCGACCCCAGCCACAGCGGCTGTGCGGCGCCGCGCTCGCGGCCGTAGGTGGCCAGCAGCGCCTGGGCCTCGATCGGATCGCCCAGCCGGGTCCCGGTGCCGTGCGCCTCCACCGCGTCCACCTCGGAGGCGGCCAGCCCGGCGTCGGCGAGCGCCGCCCGGATGACGCGCTGCTGGGAGGGGCCGTTGGGGGCGGTGAGGCCGTTGCTGGCGCCGTCCTGGTTGACGGCGGAGCCGCGGACGAGGGCGAGGACCGGGTGGCCGTTGCGCCGGGCGTCCGAGAGGCGTTCCAGGACGAGCAGTCCGGCGCCCTCGGCCCAGGAGGTGCCGTCGGCGGCGGCGGCGAACGGCTTGCAGCGGCCGTCCTCGGCGAGCACCCGCTGCCGGCTGAACTCCACGAAGGCGCCTGGTGTCGACATCACGGTCACCCCGCCCGCGAGGGCGAGCGAGCACTCGCCGGCCCGCAGCGACCGGGCCGCGAGGTGGACGGCGACCAGCGACGAGGAGCAGGCCGTGTCGACGGTGACCGCGGGCCCTTCGAGGCCGAGGCTGTAGGAGATCCGGCCGGAGGCGACGCTGCCCGCGCTGCCGATGCCGAGGTAGCCCTCGAACTCCTCGGAGGGGTCGGTGACGCGCGAGCCGTAGTCGTGGTGGCTGCATCCGACGAAGACGCCGCTGTCACTGCCCTTGAGGGACAGCGGGTCGATGCCGGCCCGCTCGAACGCCTCCCAGGAGAGTTCGAGGAGCAGCCGCTGCTGGGGGTCGATGGTCAGCGCCTCGCGCGGGGAGATCCCGAAGAAGGCGGGGTCGAAGCGGTCGGCGTCGTGGAGGAAGCCGCCTTCGCGGGCGTAGGTGCTGCCGACCCGTTCGGGGTCGGGGTCGTAGAGGCCGTCCAGGTCCCAGCCGCGGCCGGTGGGGAAGCCGGAGATGGCGTCCCGCCCGGTGGCGACGAGGTCCCACAGCTCTTCGGGGGTGCTGACGCCGCCGGGATAGCGGCAGCTCATGGCGACCACCGCGATGGCCTCGTCCTCGGCCACGGCCGCCGCCGGTACGGGTGCCCGTCCGGCGTCGGCGGGCGCCGCCGCGGTGTCGGTGCCCGGCAGTTCGCCGCGCAGGTGGCCGGCGAGGACGGTGGCGGTCGGGTAGTCGAAGGCGAGGGTCACCGAGAGGCGCAGTCCGGTGGCTTCGGCGAGCCGGTTGCGCAGGTCGACGGCGGTCAGCGAGTCGAAGCCGATGTCCTTGAAGACCTGGTCGGGTCCCACCGCCTCGGGCCCGGGGTGGCCGAGCACGGCGGCGACTTCGGTGCGGACCAGGTCGAGGAGGGCCCGGTCGAGTTCGGCCGGGGGCAGGGCGGCCAGCCGCCGGGCCGTCGGCTCGGCGCCGTCGCCCGTACGGGACCCCTGCGCGGCGTCGCGTACGGCCCGCACCTCGGGCAGGTCGGCGAGGGCGGCACTGGGCCGCAGGGCGGTGAACGCCCGGGTGAAGCGGTCCCAGGCGAAGTCGGCGACGAGGACGGCGGTGTCATCGTGGTCGAGCGCCCGTTGCAGGGCGAGGGTGGCGGTGGCGGGGTCCATGGCGGGCAGGCCGTCGCGGATCAGCCGTTCGCTGACGGCTCCGGAGGCGAGGCTGTCGCCGCCCCACAGGCCCCAGGCGACCGAGGTGCCGGGGAGGCCGAGGTCGCGGCGGTGCCGGGCCAGGGCGTCGAGGTAGGCGTTGGCGGCGGCGTAGCTGCCCTGGCCGGTGCCGCCGAGGGTGCCGGCCAGTGAGGAGAACAGCACGAAGGCGGTGAGGTCGAGGTCGCGGGTGAGGGCGTCGAGGTTGCGGGCGCCGTCCAGCTTGGGGTGCAGGACGCCGGCCGCGCGCTCGGGGGTGATCGAGTCGATCACGCCGTCGTCGAGGACGCCCGCGGTGTGCAGCACGGCGCGCAGCGGGCGCTCGGCCGGTATGCCGGCGAGCAGGTCTGCGAGGGCGGCGCGGTCGGCGACGTCGCAGGCCGCCGCGGTGGCCTCGGCGCCGAGGGCGCGCAGTTCGGTGAGCAGGTCGGCCGCGCCGGGGGCGTGTTCTCCGCGGCGGCTGGTGAGCAGCAGGTGCGCGGTGCCGGTGCGGGCGAGGCGGCGGGCGATCTGGGCACCGAGGCCGCCGGTGCCGCCGGTGATGAGGACGGTGCCCTCGGGGGTCCAGTCGCGGGCCGGGGGCGTGTCGCCGAGCGGGGCGTGGACGAGCCTGCGGCCGAAGACGCCGGAGGCGCGTACCGCGAGCTGGTCTTCGCCGTCCGGGCCGGTGAGCGCTTCGGCCAGCCGGGTGGCGGCTCGGTCGTCGAGGCGTTGCGGCAGGTCCACCAGTCCCGCCCAGCGCTGCGGGTATTCGACCCCGGCGACCCCGCCGAGGCCCCAGACCAGGGCCTGGAGGGTGCTGTCGATCGGGTCGGAGCGGCCGACCGACACGGCGCCGCGGGTGGCGCACCAGAGCGGGGCGTCGGCGCCAAGGTCGCCCAGCGCCTGGAGGAGGCCGACGGTCAGGGTGAGCCCGAGGGGCAGGGCCGAGCCGTCGCCGTGCGGTTCTTCGGCCAGGGCGAGCAGGGACAGCACCCCGGCGGGCGGCCCGCCGGCCCGTTCGTGCGCTTCGCGCAGCTGTACGGCGAACCGGGACCGGTCGGTCGCGTCGGGGCCCGCTTCGACGAGGACCGGTACGGCGCCGTGTCCGCGCAGGGCGTCCATGGCGAAGGCGACGGCCGGGTGGGCGGTGTGACCGGCCGGGGTGACGACGAGCCAGTTCCCGGTGAGGCGGGCCGGTCCGGCGGTCTGCAGGGGCTTCCAGGCGACCCGGTAGCGCCAGCGGTCGGCGGTCCGGTCGCTGTGCCGGCCGCGCGCCCAGTCGGCGAGGGCGGGCACCAGGGAGGCGAGGGCGGCGCGCAGTTCGCCGTTCTCGACGCGCAGGGTGGTGGCGAGGACGTCGAGGTCTCCGTGGTCGACCGCCTCCCAGAACCCGGAGTCGGCCGGGCCGGTGCCGGCCGCGGCGACGGCGACGGACGGGGCGGAGGTGACGGGGTCGAGCCAGTAGCGCTGCTCCTGGAAGGCGTACGTGGGCAGCGGCCGGGTGCGGGCGCCGGTCCCGGCGAACACCGCCTCCCAGTCCACCGGCACTCCGCGCACCTGGAGTTCGGCGAGCGAGGTGAGGAAGCGGGCTTGGCCGCCCTCGGTGCGGCGCAGCGTGCCGACGACGGCTCCGCCGGAGGCCCCGGCGGCCTCGACGGCCTGCTGGATCCAGACGGTCAGGGCGGGATGGGTGCTGCATTCGACGAAGGTGTGGTGGCCGTCGGCGATCAGCGCGTCGACGGCCCGCCCGAACTCGACGGGCCGGCGCAGGTTGTCGTACCAGTACGCGGCGTCCAGGCCGCGGGTGTCGAGCGGGCCGCCGGTGACCGTGGAGTAGAAGGGGACGTCGGAGGTGCGGGGCGCGGTGCCGGCGAGGAGGGTGAGCAGTTCCTCCCGGATCTCCTCCACCTGCGCGGAGTGCCCGGCGAATTCCACGCCGGGGACCGGCCAGGTCAGCACGCCCGCCTCGGAGTACTGCGCGCTCAGCCGCTCCAGGGCGGCGGGGTCGCCGGAGACGGTGACCGAGGTCGGCCCGTTGACGGCGGCGACGTCGAGGGCGCCGTCGTAGGCGGCGAGGGCGTCCCGTACGGCGTCGGCCGACAGGGGTACGAACAGCATGCCGCCGCGGCCGGTCAGGGCCAGCAGGGCCCGGCTGCGCAGGGCGACGATGCGGGCCGCGTCCTCCAGCGAGAGCGCGCCGGCCACACAGGCGGCGGCGATCTCGCCCTGGGAGTGGCCTACGACGGCGTCGGGGGTGACGCCGTGCGCCCGCCACAGCTCGGCCAGCGAGACCATCACGGCGAACAGCACCGGCTGGACCACGTCCACCCGGTCCAGCGGGGGCGCGCCGGGTTCGTCCCGCAGGACCGCGAGCGGCGACCAGTCCAGGTGCGGGGCGAGGGCGCGTTCGCAGGCTTCGATCCGGTCGGCGAACACCGGTGCCTGCACAAGGAGTTCGCGGGCCATGCCGGCCCACTGGGAGCCCTGGCCGGGGAAGACGAAGACCGTCCGGGACGCTCCGGCGACGGTGCCTTGGGCCAGGCCGGGAGCGCGCTCGCCGGCGGCCAGCGCGGCCAGACCGTCCAGCAGGGCGGCCCGGTCCTCGCCGACGACGGCGGCGCGGTGGTCGAAGGCGGTCCTGGTGGTCGCCAGCGAGTAACCGACGTCGGCGGACGGTATCTCCGGGTGCTCCGTCAGGTGCGCGTGCAGCCGGGCCGCCTGGGCCCGCAGGGCCTCGGCGCCGGCCCCGGACAGCACCCACGGCACGGCGACGGGCACGGCCTGCGGGTCGGGTGCGCCTGCGTCGGCGGGCACCGACTGGGCTGCTACGGCTGCGGATTCGACCGATGCGGGCCCGCCCGACGCGGCCCCGGCCGGTACCGACTCGGCGGGCGGCTGCTCGATGATCACGTGGGCGTTGGTGCCGCTGAGGCCGAACGAGGACACCCCGGCCCGGCGCGGGCGTCCCGTCTCCGGCCAGGGGGTGGCCTCGGTGAGTAGGGCGACGGCGCCGGCCGTCCAGTCGACGTTCGGGGTCGGCCGGTCGACGTGCAGGGTCTGCGGCAGCTGCCCGTGCCCCATGGCCAGCACCATCTTGATGATGCCACCGACCCCGGCGGCGGCCTGGGTGTGCCCGATGTTCGACTTCAGCGACCCCAGCCACACCGGCCGCCCCTCGGGCCGGTCCTGACCGTACGTGGCCAGCAGCGCGTCGGCCTCGATCGGGTCACCGAGCCGGGTGCCGGTGCCGTGGGCTTCGACGGCGTCCACGTCGGCGGCCGACAGGCGGGCGTTGGCGAGCGCGTCGCGGATCACCCGCTGCTGGGCCAGGCCGCTGGGCGCGGTGAGCCCGTTGCTCGCGCCGTCCTGGTTGATCGCCGAGCCGCGCAGCACCGCGAGGACCGGGTGGCCGTTGCGGCGGGCGTCCGAGAGGCGTTCCAGGACCAGCAGGCCGACGCCCTCGGCCATGCCGAAGCCGTCCGCGGAGGCCGCGAAGGACTTGCAGCGCCCGTCCTCGGCGAGGCCGCGCTGCCGGCTGAAGCCGGTGAAGGAGAGCGGGGTGCCCATCACGGTGGCGCCGCCCGCCAGGGCCAGCCGGCATTCACCCGAACGCAGCGACTGCGCGGCCAGGTGGACCGCCACCAGCGACGAGGAGCAGGCGGTGTCCACGGTCACGGCAGGCCCCTGGAGGCCCAGTTGGTAGGAGACCCGGCCGGACAGCACGCTGGTGGAGATGCCCGCGATGAACAGGCCCTCCAGTTCCTCGGGGACGTCCCGCAGGTTGCCGCCGTAGCCCTGGTAGGAGGCGCCGGCGAAGATGCCGGTGGGGGTGCCGCGCAGGGAGGTCGGGTCGATGCCGGCGCGTTCGATCGCCTCCCAGGAGGTGGCGAGCAGCAGCCGCTGCTGCGGATCCATGGCGCGTGCCTCGCGCGGCGAGATGCCGAAGAAGGCGGGGTCGAAGCGGTCCGCGTCGCGGACGAACCCGCCCGCGGCGGCGTAGCTCCTGCCGGGCCGGTCGGGGTCCGCGTCGTAGAGGGCGTCGAGGTCCCAGCCGCGGTCGTCGGGCAGGCCGGAGACCGCGTCGCGCCCGTCGGCGACCAGCCGCCACAGCTCCTCGGGGGTGCGGACCCCGCCGGGGTAGCGGCAGCTCATGGAGACGATGGCGATCGGGTCGTCGTCCGCGGCGGCCACGATCGCGGGGGGTGGGCCGACCGCGGCGGGGGCCGCGGCGGCGCCGAGCAGTCCGGTCTCCAGGTGCCGGGCGAGGGCCGTGGCGGAGGAGTAGTCGAAGACGACGGTGACGGGCAGCCGCAGGCCGGTGGCGGTGTTGAGGCGGTTGCGCATGTCCACGGCGGTCAGCGAGTCGAAGCCCAGGTCGCGGAAGGCCCGGCCGGGGGCGACGGCGTCCGGCGAGTCGTGCCCGAGGACGGCGGCGGCGTGCGTGCGGACCAGGTCGACGAGCACCCGGGTCCGCTCGGCCGCCGGCAGCGGCTCCAGCCGCTCGCGCAGCTCGGCGGAGGCCTCCGCGGTCCTGGCCGCCCCGTCGGGCTCCGGTTCGGCGGCCAGCGCGGCGCGGACCTCGGGGAGTTCGGCGATCAGCGGGCTGGGGCGCGCCGAGGTGAAGACGGTCGCGAAGCGGTCCCAGTCGATGTCGGCGACCACGACCACCGTCTCGTCGTGGTCCAGGACCTGCTGGAGCCCGCTGATCGCGGTGGCGGGCGGCATGAAGAGCACGCCGTGGCCGCGCAGGGTCTCCTCGACGAGCGCGGCGGCCATCCCGGCGCCGCCCTCGGGGTTCCAGATCCCCCACACGACGGAGGTCGCGACGAGGCCGCGGCTCCGGCGGTCCTCGGCGAGGCCGTCGAGGTAGGCGTTGGCGGCGGCGTAGGCGCCGTGGACGGCGCTGCCCCACACCCCGGAGATGGAGGAGAACAGCACGAACGCGTCGAGTGTGTCCCTGTCGAACAGCAGGTCCAGGTTCCGTGCCCCGCCGGCCTTGGCGTGCAGGGTCTCGGCGAACTCGGCGAGGTCGGTGTCGGGCAGCGGCACCAGCGACCCGGCGCCGGCGGCGTGGAAGACGGTGCCGATCCGGTGGCCGTCGCCTTCGAGGCCGTCCTTCAGGGCGCGCAGCGCTTCCAGGTCGGCGACGTCGCAGGCGGCCACGGTGACGCGGGCACCGAGCGCGGCGAGTTCCTCGGAGAGCTCGGGCGCGCCGGGCGCGTCCGGGCCGCGCCGGCTGACCAGCACCAGGTGTCCGGCGCCGCGCCGGGCCAGCCAGCGGGCGATCTGCGCGCCGATACCGCCGGTGCCGCCGGTGATGAGCACGGTGCCCCCGGGCCGCCAGTCGCGCCGCGGCGCGCTGTCCCCCAGGGCGGACCGGACCAGCCGGCGCCCGTGGCAGGCGGTGGCGCGTACGGCCACCTGGTCCTCGTCCCCGATCCCGCCGGCCAGGACCCGGCACAGGCGTGCGGCGGTGTCGGTGTCCAGGGTCTCCGGGAGGTCGATCAGACCGCCCCAGCGCTGTGGGAACTCCAGTGCGGCGACCCGGCCCAGACCCCAGAGGAGGTGCTGCGGGGCGCTGACCGGGCTGCCGGTGTCCTCGCCCGCGACCGATACCGCGCCCCGGGTCGCCCACCACAGCGGGGCGTCGATCCCGGCGTCGCCCAGGGACTGCACCAGGGCCAGGCTGAGCGCGGTGCCCAGGGGGACGGAGGGGTGGGCGGAGTGCGGGCGTTCGTCGAGGCCCAGCAGCGACAGCACCCCGGCCACCTCACCGGGCAGCGCGTCGAGAGCCGTGCGGAGCCGGTCGGCCAGTACGGTCCGGTCGGCCTCCGCCTCGGCGAGCCGTAAGCGGACCACGGCGGCGCCGGCCCGCTCCAGGACGTCGGCGATAGCCTCCGCGCGGCGCGCCGCGTCCTCGGACTGGCCCTCCGAGGACAGGACGAGCCAGGTGCCGCCCAGGGCGGCCGGGGGGTCCTCCGGCAGGGCGCGCCAGGTCACCCGGTAGCGCCAGGAGTCGGCGACCGAGCGCTCGGTGCGGGCGGTGCGCCAGTCGGCGAGCGCGGGCAGCACCACGTTCAGCGGGTCCTCGGGGGTCACCCCGAGGGTGGTGGTGAACCGGTCCAGGTCACCCCCGCCCAGGGCCTCCCAGAAGTCGTCGTCCCCGGAGGCCGTGCCGGAGGTGCCGCCGGCCGCCGGGCCGGTGTCCTCCAGCCAGTACGGGCGGCGCTGGAACGGGTAGGTGGGCAGCGGGACGTCGTCCGTGCGGTGTCCGGCGAACACCCGCTCCCAGTCGGGCGACAGCCCGCCCGTGTGGGCCTCTCCGAGGGAGGTAAGGAAGCGGTCGAGGCCTCCCTCGCCGCGCCGGAGCGTGCCCACGACCACGGCGGGGCCCTGTGCGGAGTCGGCGGCACCGGCCGCGTCGGCGCTCTGCTGCACGCCGAAGGTGAGCACGGGGTGCGGGCTGGGCTCCACGAAGAACCGGAAGCCCTCCCCGAGCAGCGTGTCCGTGGCGTTGCCGAACTCGACGGTCTGCCGGAGGTTCCGGTACCAGTACTCCGCATCCAGCGCCTTCGTATCCAGCCAACCACCCATCACCGTCGAAAAGAACGGCACCGAACCCGAGCCCGGCGCCACCCCGGCCAGATTCGCGAGCAACTGCTCACGAATCTCCTCCACATGCGAAGAATGCGAGGCGTAATCGACCTCGATCAGGCGCGCCCGCACCCCCTCCTCCACGAACTCCGCCACCAGTTCCGCGACCGCGTCCGCATCACCCGACACCACCGTCGAGGAAGGCCCGTTGACCGCGGCCACCGACAGACGACCATCCCACCCGGCAAGCCGCTCCCGCACCGCGTCCACCGGCAGCGGCACCGACGCCATCCCACCCCGACCCGCCAACACCCCCACCGCACGCGAACGCAACGCCACCACCCGAGCCCCATCCTCCAGGCTCAAACCACCCGCCACACACGCAGCCGCGATCTCACCCTGCGAATGACCCACCACCGCATCCGCCGTCACGCCATAGGACCGCCACACCTCCGCCAACGACACCATCACAGCCCACAACACCGGCTGCACCACATCAACCCGCCCCAGCAACTCCCCCGACCCCAACGCCTCCACCAACGACCAATCCACAAACGGCGACAAAGCCCGCTCACACTCCGCCATCCGCCCCGCAAACACCACCGACCCAGCCAACAACTCCGCAGCCATCCCCACCCACTGCGAACCCTGACCCGGAAACACCAACACCGTGCGGCCCGACGAGACGCCGTCGCCCCGCACCAGCCCCGGCACCGACCGGCCCTCGGCCAGCGCCCTGACCCCGTCGAGCAGTTGCTCCGGGCCGGTGCCCACGATCACGGCCCGCCGCTCGAAGGCCGTACGCGTGAGGGCGAGGGCGCGGCCGGTCCCGCCGGCCCGCAGGGGTCCGGGGCGGGTGCCCAGGTGCGTCAGCAGCCGGGACGCCTGCTCCCGGAGCGCCTCCTCGGTGCGCCCGGACAGCACCCAGGGGAGCGGGTGCGCGTCCGTACCCGCCGCGGTTCCGGCTTCGGCCGCCGGTTCGGCCTCCTCCGCCGGGGCCTGTTCCAGGATCAGGTGCGCGTTGGTGCCGCTGACGCCGAAGGCGGACACCCCGGCGCGGCGCGGACGGCCCCGGTCGTCCCAGACGCGGGCCTCGGAGAGCAGTTCCACGGCGCCCGACGACCAGTCCACCATCGGTGTCGGCCGGTCAGCGTGCAGGGTCCGGGGCAGTTCGCCGTGCGCCATGGCCAGGACCATCTTGATGACGCCGCCCACCCCCGCCGCCGCCGAGGTGTGGCCGATGTTCGACTTCAGCGAGCCCAGCCACAGGGGCTGCCGGGCCGGCCGCCCCTGGCCGTACGTCGCCAGCAGGGCCTGCGCCTCGATGGGGTCGCCGAGGGTGGTGCCGGTGCCGTGCGCCTCCACCACGTCCACCTCGGACGCCGTCAGGCCCGCGTCCGCGAGCGCCGCCCGGATGACCCGCTGCTGCGACGGGCCGCTGGGCGCGGTCAGGCCGTTGCTGGCGCCGTCCTGGTTGGTGGCCGAACCACGGACCACGGCCAGCACCGCGTGCCCGTTGCGCCGGGCGTCCGAGAGGCGTTCCAGCAGCAGGACGCCGACGCCCTCGGACCAGCCGGTGCCGTCCGCACCGGCGCCGAACGCCTTGCAGCGGCCGTCGGCCGACAGCGCGCGCTGCCGGCTGAACGCCACGAACGCGTCGGGGGTCGCCATCACCGACACCCCGCCGGCCAGGGCCAGCGTGCAGTCGCCCGCCCGCAGCGCCCGGATCGCCAGGTGCAGGGCGACCAGCGAGGACGAGCAGGCCGTGTCGACGGTCACCGCGGGCCCTTCGAGGCCCAGGGTGTAGGCGATCCGGCCGGAGACCACGCTGCTCGCGGTGCCGGTGTCCAGCAGGCCCTGGACGTCGGGGAGGTGGCGGGAGCCGGCGCCGTAGCCGTTGCCGATCGCCCCGAGGAAGACGCCGGTGCCGGTGCGCCGCAGCGCGCGGGGGTCGATGGCGGCCCGTTCGACGGCCTCCCAGGCGGTCTCCAGCACCAGCCGCTGCTGGGGGTCCGTGGCCAGCGCCTCGCGCGGCGAGATCCCGAAGAATTCGGCGTCGAACTCGGCGGCGTCGTGCAGGAATCCGCCGTGCCGGGTGTAGGAGGTGCCGGGCCGCTCGGGGTCCGGGTCGTAGAGGCCGTCCAGGTCCCAGCCGCGGTTGACCGGCCAGCCGGACACCGCGTCGGCGCCGCGTCTCACCAGGTCCCACAGCAGTTCGGGCGTGTGGGCGCCGCCGGGGTAGCGGCAGGCCATCGAGACGATGGCGATCGGTTCGTGGCGGGCCTGCTCGGCCTCGCGCAGCTGCCTCCGGGCGTCACCGAGGTCCGCGGTGGCGCGCCTGAGGTAGTCGAGCAGCTTCTTGTCGTCGGACATCGGGTCCAGCTCTCTCTCAGGCGTTGCCGAAGTTGTTGTCGAGCAGGGCGAACAGTTCGTCCGCCGTGGCGGTTGCGGTGTCCTCGGCGGGTGCGGGCGGTGGGGCCCCGCCGTCCGGGCCGGCTCCGCGCCGGCCCCAGCCGCGCAGCAGCGCGTCCAGTCGTTCGCCGACCCCGTCGGTGCCGGCCGCTCCGGGCGGCACGGCCGCGAGGAGCACGGCCAGCCGGTCCAGTTCGGCCAGCAGCGGCGAGGGCGGTGCGGGCGCGGCGGAGAGCTCCGCATCCAGGTGTGCGGCGAGTGCGTCGGGCGTCGGGTGGTCGAAGACGACCGTCGGCGGTACGGGCAGCCCGGTCGCCTCGACCAGCACGTTCCGGAACCGCACCGCGAGCATCGAGTCGAAGCCGACCTCGGAGAAGGAGCGCTCCGCGCGGACCGGACCGGTGCCGGGATGGCCCAGGACCGCGGCGGCGTGCCGGATGACCAGGTCGAGTACGGCCTGACGGCGGGCCTGCCGGTCCAGTGGGGCCAGCCGGGCGGCCAGGAGGACGGCGGGGGTGTCCTCGTCGTCGCCCGCGGCCGCGCCCGACTCTACGGGCTCGACGGGCTCGACGGGCTCGACGGGCTCCGTTGGGGTACGGGGGACCGTGGCGGCCGGACGGCCGGGGGTGGGCAGCCAGTACCGGTCGCGCTGGAAGGGGTAGGTGGGCAGCAGGAAGGGTGTGGCGTCCGGGTCGGCGGTTCCCGTCCAGGGCGTCCAGTCCACCGGGCCGCCGCCGCTCGCCCACGCTTCGGTCAGGGAGGCCAGCAGGCGGTCCCGGCCGCCGTCGCCGCGGCGCAGCGTGCCGACCGCCGCCACCTCCCGGCCGGCGTCGTCGGCCACCGCCTCGATCCCGGCGAGCAGCACCGGATGCGGGCCGACCTCGACGAACAGGGTGTGGCCCGCGTCCACCAGGGTGCGGGTCGCACCGACGAAGTCGACCGGCTCGCGCAGGTTGCGGTACCAGTAGGCGGCGTCGAGCGATTCTCCGGCGACCGGTTCGCCAGTCACCGTCGAGTAGAGCGGGACGGCCGAGGCCCGCGGGCGGATCCCGGCGAGGGCTTCGCGCAGTTCGTCCTCGATCTCGGCGACCTGGGCCGAGTGCGCCGCGTAGTCCACCGGGATCGCCCGGGCTCGTACGCCTTCCCGCTCGCAGGCTTCGAGCAGGGCGGCCAGTTCCTGCGGCTCTCCGGCGACGACCACGGCCGCCGGGCCGTTGACCGCGGCCACGCCCACGCGTCCGCCGTCGGGCAGCAGGCGGGCGGTCCGCTCGGCGGAGGCGGCGACCGACACCATGCCGCCGCGCCCGGCCAGCCGCAGCAGCGCCCGGCTGCGCCGTGCCACCACGAGGGCCGCGTCGTCGAGCGAGAGCGCTCCGGCGACGCAGGCGGCGGCGATCTCGCCCTGGCTGTGTCCGACGACCGCGTCGGGGGTGACCCCGGTGGCCCGCCAGTGCGCGGCGAGCGCCACCATCACGGCGAACAGCACCGGCTGGACGACGTCCACGCGGTCGAGCGAGGGTGCGCCGGGCGCGCCGCGGAGCACCTCGGTCAAGGACCAGTCGGTGTGCGGGGCGAGGGCGCGTTCGCAGGCGGCGATCGTGGCGGCGAACGCCTCGGAGGTGTCGAGCGCGGCCACGGCCATCCCGGCCCACTGCGCGCCCTGGCCGGGGAAGACGAAGGCGGTACGGCCGCCGCGCGCCCGGTCCTGTACGGCGTGGGGCGCGGGTTCGCCGGCGGCGAGGGCGTCCAGCCAGCCGAGGAGCGCGTCGCGGTCGCGGCCGGTGGCGGCGGCCCGGAACGGCAGGGGGGGGCGGGTGGTGGCGAGCGCGCGGGCCGCTCCGGCGGCGTCCCGGCCGCCGTCGGCGCGCAGGTGCTCGGCCAGCCGGCGGGCCTGGCGGCGCAGGGCCGCGGGGGTCATGGCGGACAGCAGCCACGGCACGGTTTCCGCGGTGGCCCCCGTGGCTTCGGTGTCCGCGACGTCGCCGGACCGTTCGTCGGGCGCGCCTTCGGCCGGCGGGGCGCTGTCGGCGGGGGCTTCCTCAAGGATGGCGTGCGCGTTGGTGCCGCTCATGCCGAAGGCAGAGACCCCGGCCCGGCGCGGCCGGTTCCCGTCCGGGGCGTCCCAGGGGCGGGCCTGCGCGAGCAGCCGGACCGCGCCGGCCGACCAGTCGACCCGGCTCGACGCCTCCTGGGCGTGCAGGGTGCGGGGCAGGACGCCGTGGCGGAGGGCGAGGACGGTCTTGATGACCCCGGCGACCCCTGCGGCGGCCTGGGTGTGCCCGATGTTCGACTTCAGCGACCCCAGCCACATCGGCCGCCCCTCGGGCCGGTCCTGGCCGTACGTGGCCAGCAGGGCCTGTGCCTCGATGGGGTCGCCGAGTACGGTGCCGGTGCCGTGGGCCTCGACCAGGTCGATGTCGGTACCGGCCAGTCCGGCGGTGGCGAGCGCGGCCTTGATGACCCGCTGCTGTGCGAGGCCGCTGGGGGCGGTCAGGCCGTTGCTGGCGCCGTCCTGGTTGACCGCGGTGCTGCGGACGAGGGCGAGGACCGGGTGCCCGAGGCGGCGCGCGTCGGAGAGGCGTTCCACGAGCAGCACGCCCACGCCCTCGCCCCAGCCGGTGCCGTTCGCGCCTTCGGCGAAGGAGCGGCAGCGGCCGTCGGGCGAGAGCCCCTGCTGACGGCTGAACTCGACGAAGACGTCCGGGCTCGCCATCACCGCGGCGCCGCCGACCAGAGCGAACGAGCAGTCCCCGGCGCGCAGCGCCTGCCCGGCCAGGTGCAGGGCGACCAGCGAGGACGAGCAGGCCGTCTCGACGGTCACGGCGGGGCCGCCGAGTCCGAGGGTGTAGGAGATGCGACCGGACGCGACGCTGGTGACGGTGCCGCTCAGCAGGTGCCCCTCGACCTCGTCGGACGGGTTCTGCGGGCCGGTTCCGTAGCCCTGGGTCGCGACGCCGACGTAGACGCCGCCCTCGCTGCCGCGTACCGACGCGGGGTCGAGTCCGGCCCGCTCCAGCGCCTCCCAGCTGGTCTCCAGCAGCAGCCGCTGCTGCGGGTCCATGGCCAGGGCTTCGCGCGGCGAGACGCCGAAGAACTCCGCGTCGAACTCGGCCGCCCCGTCCAGGAATCCGCCTCCGGTGGTGTAGAAGGTCCCGGGGTGCAGGGGGTCGGGGTCGTAGAGGGTGTCCAGCGACCAGCCGCGGTCGGCGGGCAGCGCGGCGACCGCGTCCACCCCGTCGTCCACCAGCCGCCACAGGTCCTCGGGCGAGCGGACGCCGCCGGGGAAGCGGCAGGCCATCGAGACGATGGCCAGCGGCTCGTCGTCCACCGCGGGTCCGGCCGGGCCGCCGACGGCCGCGGCTTCGGCTTCGGTGTCGGCTTCGGTGTCGCTCAGTCCGTCGAAGAGGTGCACGGCGAGGGCGGCTGCCGTCGGGTGGTCGAAGACGGAGGTGAGGGCCAGCGGCAGGCCGGTGACCTCGACCAGCCGGTTGCGGAGTTCGACGGCGGTGAGCGAATCGAAGCCCGCCTCCCGGAAGGGGCGTTCGGCCGCGAACTCGCCCGCCGACTCGTGGCCCAGCACCGCCGCCGCCTCGCTGCGGACCAGTTCCGTCAGCAGCTTGCGGCCCTCCGGCCCGGACAGCCGCTCCAGCCGCTGCCGCCACGACGGGTCGCCGCCCGTACCGGCTCCGGCGGGGGCGTCCGCGGCGGGGCCGCCGTCCGGCGGCGGGGTCTCCGCGGCGGCCGGCAGTCCGCGCAGCAACGCACTGGCGCGCACGGATCCGAAGGTGGGAGCGAAGCGGCTCCAGTCGACCTCGGCGACCACCGCTTCGGTCTCGTCCAGGTCCAGTGCCAGCCCGAGCGCGGCGAGGGCCGCCGCGGGGTCCATCGGCACCAGGCCGTGGCGGCGCAGGCCGTCCCCGGTGGCGCCGTCGGCCATGCCCGCGCCGGACCAGGGGCCCCAAGCCACCGAGGCCGCCGTCAGGCCGCGGCCGCGGCGCGCCGCGGCCAGGCCGTCCAGGTAGGCGTTGGCCGCCGCGTACGCGCCCTGACCGCCGCTGCCCCAGGTGGCCGAGATCGAGGAGAACAGCACGAACGCGTCGAGTCCGACGCCCTCGAACAGGGCGTCCAGGTGCGCCGCGCCCCGCGTCTTGGCCGCCGTGTCCGCGGCCAGCTCCTCCGGAGTGCAGTCGGCGAGCGGGGTGTCGGAGGTCAGTCCCGCGGTGTGCACCACGGCCCGTACGGTGTCGTCCTCGGCGCGTAGTCGCGCCAGGACCCCTTCCAGTGCGGTCCGGTCGGCGACGTCGCAGGCCAGTACGGTGCTCCGGGCCCCGAGCTCCGCCAGCGCGGCGACGAGGGCGTCGACTCCCGGCGCCTCGGGCCCGCGCCGGCTCAGCAGTACGAGGTGCTCCGCGCCGCGCTCCGCCAGCCAGCGCGCCACCTGGGCGCCGAGGCCTCCGGTGCCGCCGGTGACGAGGACCGTGCCGCGCGGGGTCCACGGTGCGGGCCCGGGCGCCGCGGGTCCCGGTGCGGGGACGAGGCGGCGGCCCAGGAGTCCCGGCGCGCGTACGGCCACCTGGTCCTCGCCGTCGTGTCCGGCCAGCACCGCGCACAGCCCTTCCAGCACGGCTCCGTCCAGCAGCTCCGGCAGGTCGACCAGGCCGCCCCAGCGCCGCGGGTGCTCCAGCGCCGCAACCCGGCCCAGGCCCCACACCTGGGCCTGCTCGGGGCGGACCGGTGTGGTGCCGTCGGCCGCCACCGCACCGCGGGTGGCGCACCACAGGGGTGCGTCGATGCCGCTTTCGCCCAGGGCCTGGAGCAGCAGCAGGGTCCCGGTCAGGCAGGCGTCGAGCGTGCGCAGCCGCGGATGGGTTCCCTCGGCCAGGCCCAGCAGCGACAGGACGCCCTCCAGGGCGCCGAACTCCGGCAACAGTGCGGCCAGTTCCGTCCGTTCGACGGTAGCCCCGACCCGGATCACGACCACGTCGGCGCCGTGTCCGGCAAGGGCCTGTTCGCAGGCGAGCGCGGTGTCCTCGGCGCCGGGTCCGTCCGGGGTGACGAGCAGCCAGCGGCCGGAGAGCCGGGCCTCGGCGGGCGCAGTGAGCGGCTGCCACGCGATGCGGTAGCGCTGCGGTCCGGCCGGGGCCTCGATCGCCCGGCGGGAGCGCCAGGCTGCGGGGGCCGGGTCGAGGGCGGCTTCCGGCCAGAAGCGCCTGCGCTGGAAGGCGTAGGTGGGCAGGTCGACCCGGCGTACGTCGGTGCCGCTCCAGCCCGCCGACCAGTCCACCGGTACGCCGTGCAGGTGCAGCGAGGCGAGTGCGGTGCGGACCGCGTCGGTCTCGGCCCGGCCGTCGCGCAGCAGCGGCACCGTCCGGTGGGCGCTGGAAGCGGAGGCGGAAGCGGTATCGGTGCCAGGGGCGGCTTCTTCGGGACCGGCTTCGGGGTCGGCGAGGCAGGTGTGCAGCATGCCGGACAGCACGCCGCCGGGGCCGAGTTCGAGGAACGTCGTCGCACCCTCGGCCCGCAGCCGGCGGGCCCCCGCCAGGAAGCGGACGGTGTCCCGTACGTGGCGCACCCAGTGGTCCGGGGAGCGGAGTTCGGCGGCCGTGGCCGTCCGGCCGGTCAGGTTGGAGACGATCTCGATGCCGGGCGCGTGGTAGGTCAGCGACTCGGCCACGTCCCGGAACGCCTCGAGCATCCCGTCCATCCGGGCGGAGTGGAAGGCGTGGCTCACGCTGAGGCGCCGGATGCGCCGGCCGCGGGAGCGGAACGCCCCGGCCAGCCGCCTTACCGCGTCCTCGTCGCCGGACAGGACCACGGCGAAGGGCCCGTTGACGGCAGCGACGTCCACCGCGCCCCGCTCCGGGTCCTGCGCGGCGCGGGCCGCGAGGCCGTCGTGCAGGGCCTCGCGCACTTCCTCCTCCGTGGCCTCCACTGCCACCATCACTCCGCCCGCGGGCAGCGCGTCCATCAGCCGGCCCCGGGCCGCGACCAGCGCGCAGGCGTCGGCGAGGTCCAGTACGCCCGCGGCGTGGGCGGCGGCGAGCTCGCCGATGGAGTGCCCCATCAGTAGGTCGGGCCGCACGCCCCAGTGCCGGACGAGCCGGAACAGGGCCGTTTCCAGGGCGAACAGCGCGGGCTGGGTGTAGCGGGTGCGGTCGAGCAGCTCCGCCCCGGGGGTTCCGGGCGCGGCGAACAGGACGTCGCGCAGGGGCAGGTCGAGGTGCGGGTCGAGCCCGGTCAGCACCTCGTCGAGGGCATCGGCGAACACCGGGTCGTCGCGGTAGAGCCCGGCGCCGGCCCCGGCCCGCTGGCTGCCCTGTCCCGGGAAGAGGAAGGCGGTCCGGCCGGAGTGCCCGGCGCCGCCGGTGAGCAGCCGGCCCGCCGTGGTACCCCGCGCGAGGGCGGTCAGTGAGCGCCGGACGGACGCCCGGTCCTGCCCCAGGACGGCGGCCCGGTGTTCGAGCGGGGCGCGTCCGGTGACCAGCGAGTAGGCGACGTCGGCCAGTTCGAGGTCCGGGTCGGCGTCGAGCCGGCCCACCAGCCGATCTGCCTGCGTCCGTAGCGCCTCCGGCGTCCTGGCCGACAGCAGCAGCGGCACGGGCGGGCCGGTCCGGCGGGCGGTGGGCGTGGTCGCGGTGACCGCGGCGACGGCCGCGGCGCCAGTGGCGCCATGGGTGCCGGTCTCGTCCGCGGTGCCGGCGTCGGCCGGGTCCGGGGCAGGCACGACCGCGATGACGGGCGCCTGCTCGATGATCGCGTGCGCGTTGGTCCCGCTGATGCCGAACGACGACACGCCCGCCCGGCGCGGGCCCCCGGTCCGCGGCCACGGGGTGTGCCCGGTGAGCAGCCGGATCGCGCCGCCGGACCAGTCGACGTGCGGGTTCGGCGCATCCGCGTGGAGGGTGCTCGGGAGTTCGGCGTGGCGGATGGCCAGCACCATCTTCATCACCCCGGCCACCCCGGCCGCGGCCTGGGTGTGCCCGATGTTCGACTTCACCGAGCCGAGCCACAGCGGCCGGTCCGCGGGGCGGCCGGGCCCGTGCACGGCTTGGAGGGCCTGCGCTTCGATCGGGTCGCCGAGCCGGGTCCCGGTGCCGTGGGCCTCGACCGCGTCGATCTGGTCGGCACGCAGCGCCGCGTCGGCGAGCGCGGCCCGGATGACCTGCTGCTGGGAGGGTCCGTTGGGTGCGGTGAGCCCGTTGCTGGCGCCGTCCTGGTTCACGGCGGTGCCGCTGATCAGCGCGAGGACCGGGTGGCCGTGGCGCAGGGCGTCGCTGTGGCGCTCCAGCAGCAGGACGCCGGCGCCCTCACCCCAGCCGGTGCCGTCCGCCTCGGCGGAGAACGCCTTGCAGCGTCCGTCGGCGGCGAGTCCGCGCTGACGGCTGAACTCGACGAAGAGCTTCGGTGTGCTCATCACCGTCACCCCGCCCGCGAGGGCCTGTTCGCAGTCGCCGCGGCGCAGGGCCTGGACGGCCAGGTGCAGCGCCACCAGGGACGACGAGCACGCGGTGTCCACGGTGAGCGACGGCCCCTGGAGGCCGAGGACGTAAGAGAGCCGTCCGGACAGCACGCTGGCCGTGTTGCCGGTCAGCAGGTGGCCTTCGGAGATGCCCTCGGCGCCCTCCAGCAGCGCGGAGTAGTCCTGGCCATTGGTGCCGATGTAGACCCCGACCTGGCGGTCCTTCAGTGCGGTCGGGTCCTGGCCGGCGCGCTCGACAGCCTCCCAGGTGGTCTCCAGGAGCAGCCGCTGCTGCGGGTCCATGGCCAGGGCTTCGCGGGGCGAGATGCCGAAGAACTCGGCGTCGAACTCGGGGACGTCGTGCAGGAAACCGCCCTGCCTGCTGTACGTGGTGCCGGCCCGGTCGGGGTCCGGGTCGTACAGGCCCTCGGTGTCCCAGCCCCGGTTCGAGGGCCAGTCGCCGACGGCGTCGGTGCCTTCGGACAGCAGCTGCCAGAAGTCCTCGGGCCGGGTGACTCCGCCGGGGAAGCGGCAGCCCATGCCGACGATCGCGATCGGCTCGCTGCGGCCGGTCTCCGCGGTGCGGTGCGCCCCGGTCGCGACGGGAGCGGCGGTCTCCTCCGGCGCGTCCGGGAGGCCGAGTTCGGCGAGCAGCCGGTCGGCGAGGGCCGACGGGGTGGGGTGGTCGAAGAGGACGGTGGCGGGCAGGGCGAGTCCGGTGGCGGTGGCGAGGCGGTTGCGCAGTTCCACGGCGGTCAGTGAGTCGAAGCCGAGCGCGGAGAACGCCTTGGCGGGCTGGACCGTGTTCACGTCGGGGTGGCGCAGGACCGCCGCGGCGTGGGCGCGTACCAGCTCGGTGAGGGTCCGGACTCGGTCCTCGTGGCGGGGCAGTACGGCGACCTGCTGCCGCAGGGTGTCGGCGTCGTGGGCTCCGTCGGCGGAGCCGCCGTCCCGGGCCGGCGGTGCGCCGGTGTCGGGGGCGGCCGGGGCCCCGGCCGGGTCCGGCAGCGCGTCCAGCAGGGCGGTGGAGCGCAGCCCCATGCCCGCGGTGAAGCGCCGCCAGTCGATGTCAGCGACCATCACCAGCGCGTCGTCCTCGGCAAGGGCCCGACCGATCGCGGTGACGGCCGTTTCGGGTTCCATCACCGGCATGCCGAAGTCCCGCAGCCGCGCGGCGACGTCGTCCGCGAGCATGCCCGGCCCGGCCCAGGCGCCCCAGGCCACGGAGGTGCCGGGCAGTCCGGCGGCCCGTCGGGCGGCGACGAGCGCGTCCACGGCGGCGTTGGCGGCGGCGTAGTTGCCCTGCCCGGCGTTGCCCAGGACGCCCATCACGGACGAGAACACCACGAAGGCCGAGAGGTTCAGGCCCGCGGTGGCCTCGTGCAAGTTCCGCGCGGCGGTCAGTTTGGCGCGCATCACCACGGCGAGCCGGGCCGGGTCGAGGGCGTCGAGCACGCCGTCGTCCAGGACGCCCGCCGCGTGGATGACGGCGGACAGCGGGTACTGCACCGGGATGGCGTCGATCAGCGCCGCCAGGGCGACCGGGTCGGCTACATCGCAGGCGGCGAAGGCCACCTCGGCGCCCAGCGCCGTCAGTTCCGCTCGCAGGGCGTCCGTACCGGGTGCGTCGGCGCCGCGGCGGCTGACCAGCAGCAGCCGCTCCGCGCCCTGGCCCGCGAGCCAGCGCGCCGTGTGCGAGCCGACGCCACCGGTGCCACCGGTCACGAGGACCGTGCCCTGCCACTTCGGACCGGGCCGCACCGGGACGGCCGGGCCGTCCGCACGGCCCTCCGACGGCGCGGCGAGAGGGGCAGCGGAGGAAGCGGAAGGGGCGGGGCGCAGGCGCCGTCCGTGGATGCCGGTGGACCTCACCGCCACCTGCTCCTCGTCGGCCACGGCTCCCGCGAGCACCGCGCACAGGCGGCGGGCGGCGCGCGCGTCCAGCACCTCGGGCAGGTCGACCAGGCCGCCCCGGCGGTGCGGGTGTTCCAGGGCCGCGGTCCGGCCCAGGGCCGCGGACGCGGCCTGCCCGACGGTTCCGGGCCGCTCCGCGCCGCCCAGGGCCGCCGTTCCGGTGGTCAGCGTCCAGAGGCGGGCGTCGATGCCCGCATCCTCCAGCGCCTGGGCCAGCGCGAGGGTCAGCGCCGGGCCGCCGGGGAGGTCGGGGTGCTGGGGGTGGGTGCGCTCCTCCCAGGACAGCAGCGACAGCACTCCGGCGATCGGCTGTCCCCCGACGGCATCCGTGAGCAGCACGGCCAGTTCCCCACGGGTGGTGCCCGGACCGGCGACGACGCACGGAATCAGGTCGGCTCCGGCATCGCGGAGCGCGTCGAGGACGGCCGCCGCGGCATCGCTCTCGGGGCGCAGAGCAAGCCAGCGGCCGGCGAGTCCGTCCGCCGGGGCGACCGACAGGGGCGTCCAGGTGACGCGGTAGCGCCAGGATTCCGCCCGCCGTTCACGGGTCCGGGCGGAGCGCCAGGCGGCCAGGGCGGGCAGCACCTCGTCCAGGGCGTCACGGCCGACGCCCAGGGTCTCGGCGAGCCGGGCCGGGTCCTGCCCTTCCAGGTCGTCCCAGCGGTCCTCGGCGGCCGGAGCGGGTACGGGGGCGGGTGCCGTCAGCCAGTAGCGGCTGCGTTGGAAGGCGTACGTCGGCAGCTCGACCCGCCGCGCTCCCGGAAACGCCCCCGACCAGTCCACGCCCACACCGCGTTCCCAGGCCCGGCCCACCGCACGCAGCACCTGATCGAGACCACCCTGACCACGACGCAGAGTGCCGAGCACCGCGGCGTCCACACCCGCGGCCTCCACCGACTCCGCCACGGCCACGCCCAGCACCGGGTGGGCGCTGGCTTCGATGAAGACGCGGTGCCCGCTGTCCAGCAGCGCACGGGTCGCCTCCTCGAAGCAGACCGTCTGCCGGAGGTTGCGGTACCAGTACTCCGCATCCAGCGCCTTCGTATCCAGCCAACCACCCGTCACCGTCGAGAAGAACGGCACCGAACCCGAGCCCGGCACGACCCCGGCCAGATCCGCGAGCAACTGCTGGCGAATCTCCTCCACATGCGAAGAATGCGAGGCGTAATCGACCTCGATCAGGCGCGCCCACACCCCCTCCTCCACGAACTCCGCCACCAGTTCCACGACCGCGTCCGCATCACCCGACACCACCGTGGACGAAGGCCCGTTGACCGCGGCCACCGACAGACGACCATCCCACCCGGCAAGACGTTCCCGCACCGCGTCCGCCGGCAGCGGCACCGACGCCATCCCACCCCGACCCGCCAACACCCCCACCGCACGCGAACGCAACGCCACCACCCGAGCCCCATCCTCCAGGCTCAAACCACCCGCCACACACGCAGCCGCGATCTCACCCTGCGAATGACCCACCACCGCATCGGCCGTCACGCCATAGGACCGCCACACCTCCGCCAACGACACCATCACAGCCCACAACACCGGCTGCACCACATCAACCCGCCCCAGCAACTCCCCCGACCCCAACGCCTCCACCAACGACCACTCCACAAACGGCGACAAAGCCCGCTCACACTCCGCCATCCGCCCCGCGAACACCACCGACCCAGCCAGCAGCTCCACAGCCATCCCCACCCACTGCGACCCCTGACCCGGAAACACCAACACCGTGGCGTCGGTCGGCAATAACCCCTCCCCGCGCACCGGTCCCGGCTCCGCGTCGCCATCGGCCAACTGCTGCAGCAGCGCCCGGAGTTCGTCGCCGTCACCGACCAGCGCCCTGCGGTGTCCCCAGACGGCGCGGCCCGTGGCCAGCGAGAAGCCCACGTCGGCGGCCTCGGCGCCCGACCCGTCGCCGACCCGGGCCGACAGCGCCGCCGCCTGCGCGCGCAGCGCCTCCGGGGTGCGTGCCGACAGGGGCCACACCACCGTCCCGCCCGGCTGCACGGACGGCCCGTCGCCCGGTTCCCCGGCCGGTTCGTCGGCCGGCGCCGCCTCCACGATCACATGGGCGTTGGTGCCGCTGATCCCGAAGGAGGACACGCCCGCCCGTCGCGGACGGCCCGTGTCGTCCCACGTACGGGCCTCCGTGAGCAACTGGCCGGCTCCCGCCGACCAGTCCACCTCGGGCGTCGGGCCGTCCACGTGCAGCGTCTTCGGCATCACTCCGTGCCGCAGGGCCAGCACCGATTTGATGACCCCGCCCACGCCCGCCGCGGCCTGGGCGTGTCCGATGTTGGACTTGAGCGAGCCGATCCACACAGGCCGGTCCGCCGGACGCCCCTGCCCGTACGTCGCCAACAACGCCTGCGCCTCGATCGGGTCACCCAGCCGGGTCCCCGTACCGTGCGCCTCCACCACGTCCACCTCGGCAGCCGACAACCCCGCGTCCGCCAACGCCGCCCGGATCACCCGCTGCTGCGACGGACCGTTCGGCGCCGTCAACCCATTGCTCGCACCGTCCTGGTTCACCGCAGAACCACGGATCACCGCCAGCACCGGATGCCCGTTCCGCCGCGCGTCCGACAACCGCTCCACCAGCAGCATGCCCACGCCCTCGGCCAGGCCGAAGCCGTCGGCCGCTGCCGCGAACGCTTTGCAGCGGCCGTCGGGGGCCAGGCCGCCCTGCCGGCTGAACTCGACGAGCATGCCGACCGTGGACATCACGGTGGCGCCTCCGGCGAGCGCCAGCGAGCATTCCCCCGACCGCACCGCACGTACCGCGAGGTGCAGGGCGACCAGCGAGGAGGAGCAGGCCGTGTCGACGGTGACCGCCGCTCCCTCCAGCCCGAGGGTGTAGGCCAGCCGGCCCGAGGCGACGCTTCCGGTGTTGCCGGTCAGCAGGTGGCCGCCCGCGTCGGCGCCCTGTTCGAGGGAGGGCCCGTAGTCCATGGTCATCGCGCCGACGAAGACGCCCGTCCGGGTGCGGCGCAGGGTGGACGGTTCGATCCCGGTCCGCTCCAGCACCTCCCAGGTGGTCTCCAGCAGGAGCCGCTGCTGCGGGTCCATGGCCAGCGCCTCGCGCGGCGAGATGCCGAAGAACTCCGCGTCGAAGTCGGCCGCGTCGTACAGCAACCCGGCCTCGCGCTGGTAGTAGCGGCCCGGTGTCCCCGGCGCGGGGTCGTAGCGCCCGGCGAGGTCCCAGCCGCGGTTGTCGGGCAGCGCGGAGACCGCGTCGACGCCGTTCGACACCAGCTCCCACAGGTCGTCCGGGCTGCCGACGCCCCCGGGGTAGCGGCAGCCCATGCCGACGATCACCACGGGGTCGTCGTCCGCGGCCCGCACCGGCACAGGCGCGTCCGCGTCGGCGTCCTCACCGGGCCGTTCACCGGAGAGCGCGGCGCACAGGTACGCGGTCAGGTCGTCCGGGGTCGGGCAGTCGAAGACGACCGTCGCGGGGATGCGCAGCGTCGTCGCCGCGCTCAGCCGGTTGCGCAGCTCCACCGCGGTGACGGAGTCGAATCCGAGGTCGAGGAAGGCCAGTCGGCCGGGGACCGGGTCGGACCGCCCGGTCAGCGCGGCGGTCTCCGCTGCCACCAGCCGGGCCAGCGCGGCGCGTTGCTCCGCCGGGTCCATGGCGGCCAGCTCCGCGCGGAACGCGGCGCCGTCGTCCCGCTGCCCGTCGCCGTCCGCCGTCCCGTGCCCGTCCGCCGCTCCGGACGCGCCCGCCGGGACGGCCTCCGTGAGGGCCGCCAGCGGGAGTTCGGGTACGAGGGTGCCCGGCCCGGCGGAGCGTGCCTCCGGGTCGGGGCCCGGCGCGGCACCGCGTACGTACAGTTCACCGAGCGAGGTCAGGAACCGGCCCGGCCCGTCCTGGTTGCGGCGCAGCGTGCCGAGGACGGCGGCCTGTGTGCCGCGCTCCTGCGCGGTGTCCGTGAGGGCGGAAGTGAGCACGGTGTGCGGGCTGACCTCCAGCAGGACGTCGTGGCCGTCCCGCAGCAGGGCTCCGGCGGCCTGCCGGAAGAGGACCGTGCCGCGCAGGTTGCGGCACCAGTAGTCGGCGTCCAGGATCGGGACGTCCAGCCGTCCGCCGGTCAGCCCGGAGTAGTAGGGCAGGTGCGGGGTGCGGGGGCGGACCGGGGCGAGGTCGGCGCGCATCCGGGGGACGATCTCGTCGATGTGCGGGGAATGGGCGGCCAGGCCCACCGCGATCCGCCGTGCGTGCACCCCGTCGGCCGCGAGTCCGTCGAGGAGTTCGGCCGCGGCGTCGCGGTCGCCGGAGACGATCACGGACCGCGGGCCGTTGTGCGCGGCGACGACGAGGCGGCCGTCCCAGCGGCCCAGCCGCGGTTCGACCTCGCCGGCCGGGGCCATCACGGAGACCATGTCCCCGCGCCCGGCCAGCGTGGCCTGGGCCTGGCTCCACAAAGCCACCACGCGCGCGGAGTCGTCCAGGGACAGCGCGCCGGAGACCTCGGCGGCGGTGACCTCGCCGACGCTGTGGCCGAGCACCGCGTCCGGCCGTACCCCGTGTGAGCGCCACAGCGCGGCCAGGGACACCGTCACGGCGAACAGCACGGGCTGCACCACGTCGGCGCGGTCGGCCGCGGGGGCGCCGGGCGCGTCCGGGTCGCGGAGCACGTCCATCAGTGACCAGTCGATGAAGGGTTCCAGGGCCTGCGCGCACGCGTCCATCCGGTCGCGGAACACCGGGGAGGCGTCCAGCAGGTCGACCGCCATCCGAGGCCACTGCGCGCCCTGTCCGGGAAACACGAAGGCGACCCGCCGGGCGGACCCGGCGGCCGACCCCTCCACCAGGCCGGGCATGGTCCGGCCCTCGGCGAGCGCGTCCAGCCGCTCCAGGAAACCGTCGCGCCCGTCCGCGACCAGTGCCGCCCGCCGGCTCCCTCCGGACGCGGTGCGCGCGAGGGTGAACGCGACGTCCTGCGGACTCCAGTCGTCACGGCCGGCCAGGTGCGCGTGCAGCTCGCGTGCTCCGGCCGCCAGCGCGTCCTTGCCGTTGCCGGCCAGTGTCCACAGCAGCGGTGCTTCCGTACCGTCGGGGTGCGCCATCGTGTCTTCGGACTCCTTCACGGCGAGCAGGACCTTCCGTCACCGGACCTGGGCGGGCGCCCGCTCCCGCGGGTCCCGCGCCGGCCGGGGCGCCTTCGTCATGCCCGGCGCGTACCTCCGCCGGACCTGCGACGCCGATCTTTCCTAAGCCGCATAGCAGCCCGATAGCGCAGGCCGCGACACGGACAGGGGTACGCGTACGGGCACGTGTACGGCGTGTGTACGGGTACGGGGGCGGGCGGGTCGCGGAGTGCGGGAGGGCCGCGCGCACCTCGGGGGCGGGTCAGCCGTGCGTCACGGCGGACCGGCGCCAGCCCGGTGCGCGCGTCACGCCCAGCTCCTCCCAGATGCCGTCCAGGGCCGCGACGAACTCCGCGACCGCGGCGGGTTCGTGGACGGCACCGGGCGCGCTCCGGAGGATCTCCTGACCGGCCCGCACGCTCGGCGCGTTGATCGACTGCACGTAGATGCCGTGGCGCTCCAGCAGCAGGCCGGAGATCCGCTGGGCGAGCGCGTCGTCCCCGACGAAGATCGAGACGATGTGGGATTCGTCGGAGACGAAGGGGATGCCGTGTTCGGTGAGCAGCCGGTGCGTCAGCCGGGCGTTCTCGCGGAGCCGGTCGCGTTCCTCGTCGGAGGCGCGCAGGTGCCGGACGGCGGCGAGCGCGCCCGCCACGACCGAGGGGGGCAGGGCCGTGGTGAAGATGAAGGAGCGGGACAGACCGCGTACCGCGTCGACCAGTTCGGCGGGACCGGCGATGTAGCCGCCGGTAGTGCCGAAGCCCTTGGCCAAGGTGCCCATGATGACGGTGAACTCGTCGGCCAGGCCCAGGCTCGCGGCGATGCCTGCTCCCTGCGGCCCGTACATGCCGACCGCGTGGACCTCGTCGAGGAAGGTCATCGCGCCGTGCTTGCGGGCGATGGCGGCGATCTCGGCGAGCGGGGCAACGTCACCGCCCATCGAGTAGACCGACTCCATGACGATCATCTTCGGCCGGTCGGAATCGGTGGCGGATATCAGCTCTTCGAGATGCGCGGTGTCGTTGTGGCGGAAAATGCGCTTCTCGGCGCCGCTGTGGCGGAGTCCGTCGATGATCGAGGCGTGGTTCATCTCGTCGGAGAAGACGACGCAGTCGCCCAGCCGGCCGGCGAGGACCGTGAGGGCGCCGTCATTGGCGGTGTATCCCGACGTGAAGAGGAGGGCGTTGGCCTTGCCGTGCAGATCTGCGAGTTCCTGCTCCAGCAGTACGTGGTAATGGTTGGTCCCCCCGATGTTCCGGGAGCCGCCCGAGCCCGCGCCGTACGCGTCGAGGGCTTCCCGGGTCGCGGCGAGCACCAGCGGGTGCTGACCCATTCCCAGATAGTCGTTGCTGCACCACACGCTGATCTCGGAGCCGATGCCGTCGCGCAGGCTCCGGGCCGCGGGAAATTTCCCGGCGAGCCGGCTGACCTCCAGAAACTCCCGTTTCGCCTCTGCGGACCCGCCTTCCTTCATGTGCCGCGAGAAGAGCTCCAAGTATTGATTCATGACGACCCTTTTCTCCGAAGGCTGCGCCGATACGGGGCTCGGACTGGTAGAGGGGATTGTCCCAGAGCGGAATATCACTTCGATGACGCGGTCTGCGACAATTCAAGACCCCCGATGCGGCCGTTTCTTCAATTCACACTCCTGGTACACCCGCTTTGCTTGTTGTAGGCTCTGCCGAAATTCCTCGACACGGCACCACTGGAGTTCTCTATGCCGTCGAACGAAACGTATGTCAGCCAGATCCTTGAGGTAATTTCCGCCGAGCCGGAGAAAGTGGTCCTCTCCTGGCGGGACCGGACGCTTACCGCGGCGCAGCTGACCGCCCTGGTCCGGTCCGCAGCGCACTCCCTGCACCGGCACGCCGGCGGAAGCGACGCGGGCGGCGGCACGGCCGGCACCGTGGTCGCCATCCTCACCGTCACCAACACCGGCCCGACCCTGGTCCTGCGCTACGCCGCGAACCTGATCGGGGCCACCGTCGTCCACCTGCACACCACCAACGCGGTCGACCCGGCCGACCACTTGGCCGCCGACGCCAAACTCAAGATCCTCCGGGACACCGGCGCGACGCACCTGGCAGTCGACGCGGAGAACGTCGCGACCGCCCGCGAGCTGCGCGAGCGGCTGGGCACCCCGCTCGCCCTCGTCGCCCTCGGCGACCTCGGTCCGGACGTCCTGGACCTGACGGCCGGCGACGCGGACGCGCTGGACCCGTCCGGCATGGGGATAGGGCTCGACCGGCCCGCGGTGGTCACCTACACGAGCGGCACGACGGGCGAGCCCAAGGGCATCGCCTTCGACTTCCGCACCCGCAACGGCTTCATCTCGGCCGGGCTCCAGATGGGCTGGCGGTCGGTCTACCTGGCCTGCCTCCCGCTCAGCCACTCCAGCGGCGCCACGGCCGACGACTCCCTGGCGTCCGGCGGCTCGGTGGTCCTGCGGGACGGCTTCGACCCGGGTGACGCGCTGCGCTGCATCGAGCAGTACAAGATCACCCGGATGCTGCTCTCACCTCCCCAGCTCTACCTGCTGATGGACCGGCCGGAGGTGGGCTCGACCGACCTCTCCAGCCTCCAGATGGTGACGTACGTGGGCTCCCCCGCGTCCCCCGAGCGGCTGGCCGAGGCGGTCAAGGTCTTCGGCGACGTACTGATCCAGGTGTACGCGACCAGCGAGGCGGGCTTCGTCAGCATGCTCTCGCCCGCCGAGCACCTCGACCCCCGGCTGCGGGAAACGGTCGGCCGGCCGATGCCCGGCTGGGTGCGGATCACCGACCCGGACGACCACCGCGACCTGTCGCTCGGCGAGATCGGCGAGGTCTGCGTACGGTCGGCGTTCACGATGAGCGCGTACGTGGCCGAACCCGAGCTCACCGCCCGGACCGTACGGGACCGCTGGGTGCACACCGGTGACCTCGGCTTCGTCGACGGCGACGGCTACCTCCACCTCCGCGGCCGGATCGGCGAGGTGATCAAGACCAACGGCATCAAGATCCATCCGGTGACGGTGGAGAACGCCTTCCTCGCCCACCCCGATGTCGCGCAGGCCGCCGTCTTCTGCGTCAAGGACCGGGACCGGATCGAGCACCTGCACGCCGCCGTGGTGCTGCGCGCACCGGGCGCGGTCACCCCCGAGGAGCTGGCGGAGCACATCCGGGCCACCATCTCGCCCAAGCACGTCCCCGCCGACATCCGCGTCCGGCCCGCCCTGCCGCTCACCGGCGTCGGCAAGCCGGACAAGGCGCGGCTGGCCGCCGAAGCGGGCGCGTGAGACCGCCGTGACCCTCTCCGTGGCGGCCATCCTCGCCGAGTCCGCGCTACGACGGCCGGAGCACCCGGCAGTCGTGTGCGGTACCCGGAGGATCACCTACCGTGAACTGTGGGACGGGGCACGCCGGTACGCGGCGGCGCTGCGCGCGCGGGGCATCGGCCCCGACGACAAGGTGGCGCTGCTGCTGCCCAGCACCCCGCACTTCCCGCTGGCCTACTTCGGCGTACTCGCGCTCGGCGCCATCGCGGTCCCCGTCCACGCCCTGCTCCGCTCGGACGAGATCGCGTACGTCCTGGAGGATTCCGGGGCGGTCGCACTGGTCTGCGCCGCCCCGCTGCTGGCCGAGGGCGGCAAGGCGGCGGAGGCGACCGGCACCCCCCTGCTCACCGTCATGGAGGAAGGAGACGGGGAGGAAGGGGCGGACGGTGAGCAGGGGGGTGGCCGCCCGCCGCGGCTGGACGCGCTCGCGGCGCGCAGCGCACCCGTCGACCGCCAGGTGCCGCGCGACCCCGGTGACATCGCGGTGATCCTCTATACCTCCGGCACCACCGGCCGCCCCAAGGGCGCCCTGCTCACCCACCTCAACGTCGTCATGAACGTCGACACCACGATGCAGTCGCCCTTCGACTTCACGCCGGACGACGTGCTGCTCGGCTGTCTCCCCCTCTTCCACACCTTCGGCCAGATCTGCGGAATGAACACCTGTTTCCGGGCCGGGGCGACCCTGGTCCTGATGCCCCGGTTCGACGGGCCGGGCGCGCTGGACCTCATGGTCCGGGAGCGGTGCACCCTCTTCATGGGCGTCCCGACCATGTACCGGGCGCTCCTCGACGCGGCCCGCGCCGACCCGCGCAGACCTCAGCTCGACCGCGCGTTCTCCGGCGGCTCGGCGCTGCCGGTGGCGTTCCTGGACGCGTTCCGGGAGGAGTTCGGCTGCCCGGTCTTCGAGGGGTACGGGCTGACGGAGACCTCTCCCGTGGTGTCGTACAACCAGCGGGCGTGGCCGCTCAGACCGGGCACCGTGGGCCGGCCGATCTGGGGCGTCGAGGTCGAGATCGCCCGGGCGGATGTGGAGGACCGGGTGGAGCTCCTCGCCGCCGGCGAGGTGGGCGAGATCGTCATCCGCGGGCACAACGTGATGGCCGGCTACCTGAACCGGCCGGAGGCGACCGCCGAGGCGATCGTGGACGGCTGGTTCCGCTCGGGCGACCTCGGCGTCAAGGACGACGAGGGCTACCTGTCCATCGTCGACCGCAAGAAGGACGTGGTCCTGCGCGGCGGCTACAACGTCTACCCGCGCGAGGTCGAAGACGTCCTGGCCCGCCACCCGGCCATCGCCCAGGCAGCCGTCATCGGCCTGCCCCACCCCGTCCACGGCGAGGAGGTGTGCGCCGTGGTGACGACCCGCCCCGGCGCGGCCCCGGGCCCTGCCCTCGCCTCCGAGATCGTGGCCTGGAGCAGAGAGCGCATGGCCCCGTACAAGTACCCCCGCCGGGTCGAGTTCACCGACTCCTTCCCCCTGGGCCCCAGCGGCAAGATCCTCAAACGCGAGCTGGTCTCCCTCCTGACCGGCACGACAGGACGGCAGTAGCGGGTCCTACCGGCGGTGTCCGCGTACCACCGGCGGTGTCCGCGTACCGGTGCACCCGCGGCCTGCCGGTCCGTAGCGCGACGACGGTCACCCCGTGCCGGCGCGCAGGCGGTCTCACCGCCGCCACTCCTCTCATGGGACCCATCTGCCCCTCTGTCACCCATCCCCGCATCTCGACGGAACCTCACCCCTTACCAACAAACCAACCGCAGGGAGGCCCGCGGAGGCGGGGCCGGTGGGATGGGAAGGGCGGACGAGGGCGTGTCGGTGCCCGGCGGGCCGGGTGGCCTCCGGCACGGTGAGGCCAGTTGCCGCGCCCGCCCACCCGCGCGGAACGGCATCCACGGCGTGCATGAGGGGTTCGCATGGTCGAGAACGAGAACACCAACACCATCACCCCCGAGCTCGTCGCCTCTGCCGGTGCCGGTGCCGGCACCGGCGCCGGTGCCGGTGCCGGTGCCGGTGGTGCATTCCCCAGGCCGCCCGGCCGCCGCGCCCTGCTGCTCGCCGCCGGATCGGCCGGCGCCGCCGCCCTCCTGGGCGGGGCGTGCGCAGCCCCGTCCGGAACACGGAGCGCAGCCGGACAGCCCACCGGCCCCCCGCCCCCGGCCGGACGGACCACCGCGGCCGCGCCCGCCTGCATCCTCGCCGTCGAGGCAGGCGCGGGGCCGTACTACCTGGACGTGGACCTGGTCCGCTCCGACATCACCCAGGGCCGAAACGGAGTACCGCTACGGCTGGACCTCACGGTCGTACGGGTCGCCGACGGCTGCCGGCCACTCGCCCATGCCGCCGTCGAGGTCTGGCACGCCGACGCCAACGGCGACTACTCCACCGGCAAGGACACCTTCCTGCGCGGCACCCAGACCACGGACCGCACCGGACGGTGCACCTTCCGCACGATCGTGCCGGGCTGGTACGCCGGGCTGGCCCCGCACATCCACTTCAAAGTCCGCCCCGACTCCCGCACCGAGACCACCTCGCAGTTCTTCTTCCCGGAAGACCTCCTGACCCAGGTGTACGCCCGCCCGCCGTACGCACACCGCAGCGCCCCCGACCACCCCAACCAGCGCGACAGCCGCTACCGGGCCGCCGGTAAGACCATGACCCTGCCCCTCACGCCCGACAGCGACGGCGGCGGGTATCACACCACGTACACCATCGGCATCACCTGAACCGCCCCACCCGGGCCGGGGTGGCGGCCTCCCCCGGTCCAGGGCGCCGGCTCCCAGCAGGTGCGCGCCTCGCCCGGATCGGAGAAGCTGGGCTTGGCCACAGCGCCGACGGGCGCCACGGACGGGCAAGGGAGGCCTCGTGGACACTTCAGGACACGGCCACAACACCCACCACCCCCGGTCCCGGAAACGGACCGGGATCCTGCTGAGCACCACTGCAGCCCTCACAGTCGCAGCCCTGCCAGCCTCCGCCGCGCACCCCGCGCCCGCACCCCCACCCGACCCGGTCGTCGTCGACTGCTCCTCCCAAGGCCACATACGGCCCGAGGAATACCTCCTCGCCTGCGGCGACGGCAACAACCGACTCGTCGACCTGCACTGGAACACGTGGGGCCCCAGCACTGCCACAGCCACCGGCACCGACATGGTCAACGACTGCCGCCCCTACTGCGCCGCAGGCCGCTTCCGCCCCTACCCGGTAACCGTCACCCTCAGCAACCCCCAGCCCTGGCCCGACCACCCCCAAACTCAACGCTTCACCAGAATCCGACTCCTCTACACCGACACTTCGCCCGCCCCCATCCCCAAGGACATCACCTACAAACTCGTCTACGACACCCCCGCGCCCACTCCCACCACCTGACCCCAGCCCCTGGGGTGCCCGCCTCAGACCTGCCCCCGCTCTCCCACTGGGATCGCCCGGCAGGTCCATGACACGGCTGGTGAAGGACTGCCCGAGACGGCCCTCCTTCTGCAGGAGCACCCTTCGCACCAGGGTGCCGCTCTCAGCAAGGGCCCTGCGGGCACTGGATGTCGACGAGCTCGACTGCTGTGGCGCGTGCGGCGCGTCCCGTCGCGACAGGGGATCCGGCGCAACGAGGCACCAAACGCCGCCGGTGCTCGGCCCGCATCCGGCCAGCAAGGCAGGTGCCTGCCGCTACGCGGCGCGACCGTTGCGCGACCGACCAGCGCCAGCGGTAGAACCCTCCGCGGGCGCCACCCGGGATCGCGCACGATCGCTACACGCCGTGACGGTGCATGCCGCCGGCGTCGCAATGCAAGCGGCTCGTCCGCAGGTCTCCCCGGCGGGCACCTCGCCGTCTCCTGAAAGCGCTCGCGCCCCTCCTCGGCTCCCCGTTCTCCTCCCACGAAGCGGTGCTCTCCACGTCCACCGGCACACCGGCCCCACGGCCGACTCGCTCCGGCCGAGCACAACCCGTCCCGCAGAATTCGGGGTCGAAGGAACGGCAGACACCTCAGGCAGCGGGCCATCACCGGGTCGCAACCCACCGGCTCGCCCCCTCCCCTCCGGCGACACCGCCATGTGCCGTACCGGGCGCTGCGGCACCGCGCAGTTTCGCGGCCTCCGCATCCCCTCCACCCGGGCCGCCCGCCCGCCCTGCCCTCACGGCGCACTCGTCACGCTCGGCGCCCCGCACAGGCGCCTTGGGACCGATCCGCCGCCGGGTGCACGCACCCGACATCCGGCCTCCCCGGTGCAGCCGACCGGTCGCGGGACTCTTGCACGGCAGAGGGCGGCAGGGGCGGCAGGGACCGCGGGAACGGCGCAGGCGGCGGGGGTGGCGGTGGCCTGTCACACGGCTGTGACAGTCGACGGACAGCCCCATGAAGTCCCGAAGCCACGCTCTTCATAAGACAACAAAAGGGACATCCAGCTAGATATCCCTACTGCTTCCGAGGACGCGAGCAGCGGTGACCGAGCCGACACGGCAGAGGAAATCCCATGACTCCCACACCCGCCACCCCCACAGCCGGACTCGCCCCCCGCGAGCAGGAAGCACTACGCCACATCGCCGCCGGGCACACCTACCTCCAGACCGCCCGCCACATGGGCCTCTCCAAGCACACCGTCGACGCATACCTGCGCCGCATCCGAGCCAAACTGAACGTCAACAGCACCGCCGAAATGACCCGCATCGCCATCGCCCTCGGCCTGTAAACCCCCACCACCGGGCCCAGCCCCGCGCTCCGATCCCCATCGACGGCATGAACGCCACCCCGAGGGCGCGGAAGACCTGCCGCGCACCGTGCGCGAGGAAGATGCCGAGCAGCCCCTCCCCCGCAAAGCGTGAAGCGCGGACCGACTGGCCGATTCAGGTGGGCGAGGGGGGCCGGGCGACCGAGATACGCACCAGTGAGCAGGCCCAGGACCACCTCGGCCACGACTTCTCCCCAAGTCCCACCCACGAAGCCGGCCACGCCGTTCGCCGCCCCCATCGGATCCCCGCCCTGGCCATCCCCCGCAGGCTCGCACCCCCGAGCAGGGCCCGGTGCCGGTACAGACGACCCCCGCCGCACCGGAACGACCTCCAGGGCGGTCAAGAGCCGCCGACCGCCGGCCTCCGTCACGCATCGACCAAGAACGCGGAGGCACCCCACCCGGGCCCGACCGTCACACGCAGACCCCACCACCCCCACCGCGACTTCTGGTGACATATACGACACGCTCCGCCACCTCTTCGCCCAGGGATCAGGACAGGCCAGGGGCTGCTTGTGACTCCCCCCACCCTCCCTTGACCGGCAAAAGAAGGGGTACCTAACTTCGAGGGCATGGCCCCCCACACCCCCTCCCCCGACGACAACGCCGACACCGCAGCCGGCTCCGGCGGGTCGGCGTCCGCCGACTTCACCCTGGACCTCACGTCGCACGAGGTCCTCCGGCGCGCCCACATCATGGAAGCCCTCGGACCCGACTGGAACCCGGTGGAAGTCCTCCTCGGTGAGGAATCCGCATACGACCTGCTGTACTCCGGACTCGACGCCGAGCAGCAACGCCTCTACGACGGCCTCGTCGCCGCCGGCGTCCTGCCCATCCGGGGAGACGGCCGTGCTGCCTCTTGACCCGCAGGCCGACCCCGGCCGCCGCGCCTGGATCCCCTGCCCCCGTTGCCGCGACACCCACGACTGCGAACCCTGCCGACAACAGCGCACCTGCCCCACGCACTGGCGCTACCTCCTGACCAATACCGGCAGCCTGCTCCACCTCCAATGCCCCCACTGCAGCCACGCATGGGTTCACGAAAGCGGCTTCGGCGCCACCCGCCACCCCTGGCAGCACACCACCACAACCCCACCGACCCGCTGAAGGCACCAACCTGACAGCCCTCTGCGCGTCCTCAGTGGTGCTCGTCCGGCCCTGGACCCACAGCCGCCCGCCCGCACCACTGCTGCACGCCCCTCACCACCACGTTTCTTCTCGCCCCCTTTCTGCCGGGCGCGGCGGCAGGCCGGAACACGGTCGGACCTCGCGGAACACCGTCCGGGCAGGGCCCGTCGCGGACAGCCCGGCCAAACGGCGCCGGCACCTGCGACTCCGCACCCGTACCCACCGCTTCGGGCAAGACCGCAGCGCAGGAGTAACCGTCGGCCGGGGCCGGAGGCACGGGGTTCAGGCGGCAGGGCGGAAGGAAGTGGCACGGACGACCGTCCCGCACACCGCGAAGTTCCCTCCGTCGTCGGGCGCAATCTGCAAGCGGACACCCGCCACACCGACCACCATCGAAGGCGCGGCGAACGGCTCGGCACCGGAAGCGCAGTAGCCGTCTGCCTCCCCCAGCACCGGCGCGAAGGAGACACGGGACACCGCCGCGCCACCGGCGGGCAGCACCACCGGGCGGGCCGGGCCCTGGCGGACCACCGTGAGAGACCGGGCGTTGGCGGGCGAGCCCTGACCAGCGAGAGCGACCGTGGGGTAGCCCCGCAGAACACACGGCGTCCCGCTCTCGTTGACGACGGTGATCCGCACGGCGTCCGCCCCCAACCGTTCGGCACCCCCCGCCGCGAGCTGCCCACCACGACACGGGGGCACAGGGGCGGCGACGATCCCGCTCCCGACGTCACCCCCGACTGCGGTTCCGGTAGTAGAGGCGGTGGCCGGGGCGGTCCCGGCCAGCAGGGCCACAGCCGCCGCCGTTGTAGCCAGGACCGCACGCGGGCGGCGGCCGGCCACGGCACTCTTCACGGTGCAGGACATGACGCTCCTTCCCACACGCCACACTGCAGCGGTGTCCGGATGGGCCACTTTCCAGCGTGACCCTGCCGCCCCCACACCGCACGCGGGAAGGCGAGGGAACCAGAGGGGCACGGGAGCACCAAGGAGCCAGGTCGGCCGCGCCGCGCACGGACGTGTTCCGCGCCCACCGGCTGCGGCCCTTACCGCTCCGAAGCCGCCACACGGCCGGGGCCGGCACATCGCGCGTACGGAAACACGCGATCAGAAGCGCAGAGCCGCGTCCGCGGTACGCAGCGCGTCCAACCGCCGCTCGGCCAGTCGCAGATGAGCCTGATCCAGTAGAGGCAGCAACCGCAGCAGGCCCACCAGGTCCGGCCCGGTCTCCAGCGCCCGGGCCGGGTGCCTGACCTGCGTCCAGCAGTACAACGCTCCCGTCGCAGCGTCACGGACCTCGGCCGCATTCACCCCCTGCCACTCCAGCCGCACCCGACCCGCCCCCGTCCACAACCGGGTCGCCGACACGAAATCCCCCGCCATCCGCGCAAGGTCCGCACGGATCTCCGCACACCGCACCGCCTCTGCCGAGACCCGCCCCCACCGCTCCACCACCGCGTGCTCCCACGCCCGCGCCAGCGCATCCGCCTCCCCATGACGGCCCTCCACCGCCAGGGCGTGCAGACGCGCCCGCGGATCCCCCTCCACGGCGCCCACCGGCAACGACCTGGGGACGGCTACGGGCACGGGGACCGGGCCGACTGCGGTGCCCGGCGCGCTTCCGGTCGCAAGGACGGGCACGGGCCCTGGCGCAGATGCAGACGCAGGGACGGAAACGGAAGCGGAAACGCGTGCGGGTGCGGTGCCAGGAGAGGGCGCAATCACGACTGCCGGCCCCGAGACCGGAACGCCCTGGGCAGCGGACCCGGATACGGACTCCGGGCCGTACCGCGGGCGTTCGGGCACCGGCACGGCACGCGTCTGCAGTTCCCCCGCGGACGGCACCACCAGCGTCCCCGGAGGCAGCCCCGCCGACCCGGCCGCCAGTACGTGCAGCTCCACATGGGACGGCCGCACCGGAGCGCGCCTGAGCTGGTCGATCCACTGCCGGGTGTACCCGCTGACCCCGCCGTCCTCAGCCGGCGCAGCCGCACCCGGTCCGCGCACCACCCCGAAGGCCTCCACCCCCGCCAGCACGGACAGCCCCGGCAGCGTGCCGTACTCCCCCAGCAGGGGCCACGCCGCCTTGTCCGCCACCAGATCGACCACCACCGTGGTCTCGCCCCCCGTACGCGAACCCAGCTCCCCCACCAGCCACTCCCACGGCAGCGACGTGTACCGCACGCTGCCCGTGGTCGTCCCCGCCAACGCCACGAACAACCGCCGGCCGCGGCGGTCCGCGGTCAGCCGCCCCGACACGTACACGAACACCGGGCCCGGCGCCCCCACGGCCACCCGCAACCGTGCCAGCACGGTGTTCGGATCACGCACCCCCTCCAGGCACACCATGTCCGCCGGCGCCCCGCACCCCAGCAGCGCACCCGCCGGAACCATGGCCAGCGCAGCGACGTTCGCACCGGGAGCGACCAGCACCCCACCGCGGCGCACCGCGGCGTCCCCCGCCAACAGCAGCACATGCCCCCGCCGCCCACCGCCGGCACCTTCACCACTGAAACCCATGGGCCCGACGGTACCCACACCACGTCCCCCACCGCACATGCCCCAACTGCCCACCGACCACCGCGGCGTCCAGGTATGAGGGCGCCCCCGGCACCCGGGCAGCTGCAGTTGGTCCGGTGCCGGCGGACGCGGCGGCGATCGCCCGGAACGAGGCGGGGCAGGAGTGTCAGGACTCGGCGTCGATGCCGGTGACCGCGCAAGGTCCCAGGGGGGCGTCCTTCTCCGGGACGCCCGACTCCTCGAGGGCGCCCGTCAGCAGGCGGACGGCGTCGGCCTCGGCCGTCGCCCGGTCCGGGGCGTCCACTTCGAGGCGGACGGAGAAGGCGCCGCCCTCGTGGACCGTGAGCAGTTCCACGTCCTCCGACTCGCTGAGGCCGGTGTGGTGCGACGCCAGCCTGCCTGCCAGATCGGAACGGGTACCCTCGTCGATCTCCTTCAAGAAGGTGCCGGGCACGGTGATGACGTAGGTGGTCACTGCTGCCTCCTGTCGATGGGCCGGGGCCAGATCGTACGGATGCCCCGACGCCGGGCCCCGAACCCCCGCGACCGGCCCGCCCGGTTCCTCGGGCACCGCATGCGACGGCCTCGGACGGCGGCCGAGCGGCTGCGGCGCCGGGCAGAGCCACCGGTACCGCCAGCGGTACCGTTACGGACCGCCTGTGCCGCGGGGCCGGTGGTCATAGCAGTCCGGTACAGGCGGCCATCACGCCCTCCATGCCGCGATTGTCCTCCTGCCGCTGCCGGTCGACCATCCGGTTCGCGGCGTACGTCACCGCCGTGCGGGCGCGCGCGTATCCGTCACCACGGGCAAGGCACCTCGCCCGCCGCAGACCGTGGCCGGCGCGCCGACCGGCTCGACTACCCTCAAGCGCGTGATCGAGAACATCAACCAACTCGGCGCCAACCCGCCCGCTCCGGGCCCCGCGCCCACCGCCGTCGCCCCTGTGGTGTGGGCCCTCAACACCACCATCGACACGGTCGGCGGCCACCCCGTCAAAGACGCCCACACCATCCTCGACGCCGGAGAACGCGAACGCGCCGCCCGCTTCCGCACCCCCGGCCTCGCCCACCGCTACACCGCCTCACACCTCGCCCTGCGCACCGTTCTCGCCCTCTACCTCGGCGAACCCGCCCGCACCATCCGGCTCACCCGCGAGGACTGCCCCTGCTGCGGCGAACCGCACGGCCGTCCCAACGTCCCCGGGAACCCTCTCCACTTCTCCCTCTCCCACAGCGGCGACCACGCGTACATCGCCCTCGCCACCACCGCAGTCGGCATCGACATCGAAGAGCACCCCACCCCCCACACCGTCGACGACGTCCTGCACGTGCTCCACCCCACTGAGACGCAGGAGCTCAACTCCCTCCCGGCAGCCGAGCGCGTCACCGCGCTCGCCCGGTGCTGGGCCCGCAAGGAAGCCTGCCTCAAAGCCACCGGCACCGGACTCGCCGGCGGCCTCGCCCACCCCTACGTCAGCACCCGTGCCACCCCGCCCGCAGTGCCCGGGTACCGCCTTACCGACCTTCCGGCCCCGCCCCGTCATCAAGCTGCCCTCGCCACCCTCACCGACACCTGACGCACTCGGTGGCCACCGGTGACGTGCCCGGCCACGTCACGGGCTCGGCGACGTCCAGCCCGGGTCCCGGTCCGACCGGCCGACCGGTCCGGCACCGCGGCGTCGCCGGAGTTCGGCTCACCCGCCACGAGACGGGACACGACCCGGGCCTGCGCCTCCGGATCCTCCTGCTCCGCAGGGCAATGGGGCTGAGGGGTGGACCGGCCGGGCGTCCGGAACTCAGCGCGGCACGAAGCGTCCTGACCGTCCAGCGTGCGCCTCGGGGCGGGCCGCGGTGTCAGGCGAGGGTGAGGAACAGCTTCTCGAGTTCCCGTTCGCTCATCGGGGGTGCGCCTCCGGATCCGCGTCGGATCGGGGCGGGCCGGCCCCCGCACACTCCTGCGGCGCGGCGTCACCGCGCGTGAGCGAGTGGCGGCGTACGGCTGTTACGGGATCCATGCCCCGTTCGGCGCACAGCGCACGGCACGGCGCGCATGAGCTGCTTATCCGGCAGAACGCGCTCACGTCGACCTATCGCCGGCGACGCGCCCGCCCCGGCCCGACGACGTCAACCGGACGGTGACGTCTGCCGCGTACAGGCAAGGGTCACAGGCATGTCCGCATGGGGAAACACCCGTCACGAGTCGTAGCGGTTTCCGCCGGCAGGGGCCAGGGTGTGGCTCCCGGCAGGACGGCGGGAACCGCATCACGCGGTTTCGCCCGGCCCGCCCGACGCCCATCCCGACCCGACAGCAGCGCATCCGACCCCGGGAGGTTCGCATGGAGACCTGGCACTACTCCCCGTCAGCGGCAACGGTCCCTCAGCTGGTCCTCGACCCCTACCGCTTCCCGGGTGCCGCGGGAGCGGAGTTCCTCACCTGCGACGCCCCGCCGCAGGAACGGACGCATCGGGAACAGCAGATCGAGACGAACGGTCCGCCTCTCCTCGACACGACCGTTCCACAGGCCGACGCGTCGTCGTCCGTACCCTGCCCGGCCTCGTCCCTGACGGCCTGGGACCGGCGGCGCCTGGATCTCCAGGCGGCACTGACCTCCGTCGGCATCCCGCCGCGTGCCGGCGACATGGTGGCCATCCGCGCCCTGTCCGCGCTCGGCGACGCGGTCAACTCCGCCCTCGTACGGTGGATCACCGCCGGTCGCTGATCGGCCCGGCGCGTCAGTCCTCGCCGCTGCCCTCCGACCGGGCCTGCGCACGCTTGGTGACCACGGCCCCCGCGGCGAGGGCGCTGGCGGTGAAGGCCAGGACGAGCATCCACCGCTGGTCGAAGGTGTGACCGGTGGCGTGGTCCAGGGAGTACCGGCCCGCCCCGGCAAGGCCGATCGTGGCGGCGGTGAAACCGAGGAAGGCCGGGTACTCGAACCCGCCGCCCTGGGCGAAGAAGCCCGCGGGAGCGTGGACGGCGACCGCGCCCGCCATCGCACCCGCAGCCGCGGCGCCGGCCGCCGGGGTGGCCAGCCCCAGTGCGAGCAGCGCCCCTCCGCCCGTCTCGCCGAACCCGGCTGCGAGGGCGCTTCGGCGACCGGGGGTGAAGCCCATGTGCTCCATGGCGGCGGCCGTCCCGTCCAGGCCGGCGCCGCCGAACCACCCGAACAGCTTCTGGGTGCCGTGCGCCATGAGCACCGCTCCGGTTCCGGCCCGCAGGGCCAGCAGAGCGAGGTCACGTCGGTTGATACGGCTCATCGAGGTCTCCCTGGAGGTGGCGGCCCGGTCGTGGTGCGGCGACGCCATCCGTATCCCGTCGGAGCAGCCGTCACCCGGCGGCGGCGGGCAAGTCCGCCGAACGGGCGGGACGCGGCCGTCCCGCCGCCGAACGCCTGCCTCCGGAGGCGGGCCGGCGCCACGCGCCGGCACCCGGTGACCGGTCCGGATCTGCGCACCCCCGATGACCTGCATGTTCGGCGAGCGCGGCACGGTGGGCCGGCGCCCGCAGGGCGCGGGCGGGCCGACACGTTCACACTGACAGGACGACGAGTGCGATGCGCTGCGCGCAGTGCGGCAAGGAGGCCGGATGAGCTGGGCATCATGGACGACCCGCGGGATCTTCGCCGGCCGGGACGGAGTCATGACCGGCGAGGCGGGGCCCGTCCTCACCGGTGAGCTCGACATCCACACCACGTGGACCGAGGAGGAGAAGCTGGCGCACGTCACGGTGCAGTACAGCGGGGCTTCGGACTGGCTGCCCCTCGCCGGAAGCCCCGTCCCATGTCCGAGTGAGGAGGCGAGCCGCACCCTGCACGACGCGGTGATCAACTCCGTACGGGCCGGGGCGACCCGTCCGCTGAGCACCGGACTGCCCTGAGCCGCAGCCCCCGGACCCGGCCGGCCGCAGGTCTGTGCCGGCCGTCAGGCCGCCCTGCTCATGCCGCCGCGGGCTCCGAGGGCCCGGCGCTCCTCCTCGGTGAGCCCGCCCCACACTCCGTACGCCTCGCCGGTGGTGAGCGCGTGCCGCAGGCACGCGGCCCGAACCGGGCAGCCGGCGCATATCGCCTTGGCCGCCTCGTCGCGGGCGGCGCGGTCCTCACCGCGTTCTCCCGCCGGGTGGAAGAACCGGCGCGAGCCCAGACCACGGCAGGCGGCTTCTGCCTGCCACGCCCAGTGGTGCTCGGCCCGGCCCGGGAGTCGCGACACGTCGGACATCGCTTGTTCCTTCCGTGGGATGCTGGTGACGAAGGCTCGCCTGCTCACGATCCGGCGGATGAAACGTGTCGCGCGACGGGCTCCCACCCCACTGCGGCCGGCCGGCCCGCCGGCCGCAGTGGGGTGGCTGCGGCCGGCGGGCGTCGCCGCGGCCCCGACGCGCGGCTCAGGCGGCGTCCGTCATGCGGGCGAACACCACGACGTTGCTGTCGTAGTAGTGCTTCTTCGGGTCGAAGTCCCCGCCGCAGGTGACCAGGCGAAGCCCCGCGTGGTCGAGGTTCTTGTAGACCTCCAGTGTGGGGAATTCGGCCTTCGGATATTCGCCGACCCGGTCCACCGTGAACGTGACCGTCTTGCCGTCCTTGCGCGTCACCTTGATGGTGTCACCGCCCTTCATCGTCTTCAGCTTCTCGAACACGGCTGATGCTCCGTTCCATGTGACGTGGCCTGCGATCACGGCCGGTCCCTGCGAACCGGGGGTCGGCCCCGGCTCGTACCAGCCCGCGAGCGCGGGGTCCTTCGGGGTCTGCATGGTGCCGTCGGCGTTCTGCCGCAGCGTCTCCAGGGTGCTGGTCAGGCCCAGGGAGGGGATCGTGATCTTCTGCGGCTCCGATCGGGCGAGCGCGGGCCCGCCCTTGCCCGCGCCTCCCGCCGGACCGCTCTGCGAGCCGTCCGCGGGTGCCGCCGCACCCCCGCCTGCGGGGGCCGGCACTCCGGCATCGGCGCCCGCTCCCCCGGCCTGCCCCTGCGGGGTGGACGGCTGCGCGGCGTTCTGGCCTCCGCAGCCCGCAAGGAGCAGCGCTCCGAGGAGCGCAGCGGCCAGGGGGCGCGCACCGCGGTGGTATGGCCGCGCGGCCGGTGCGGGAGCCGGGTCGGGCGGGGCCGTGGCGGCGGTTGCGGAGGGCGTGCCGGGTGTGGGGGTCCGCTTCACGCGCGGCCCCCGGTGTTCTCCCGGCCGGTGCGGACGGGGACGGGGACTGCGGAGGCCCGCTTCCGGGAGAGGGCCACGGCACCGGCCGCCACCGCGAGCACGCTGATCGCCACACCGTCCCGGACCGTCACCGGCACGGACGCGCTCTGCGTGCTCTCCGGGGAGCCGCCGCCGGTCTCGATGGCTCCGACCGGGAGGGAACCGACGGCCGCGCCCTTGACCTCTCCGCAGTTGGTCGGGGCCGTGGCCTCCTGGGGCAGCTTCGCATCGAGTTCGCTCTTGCCGGCACCCTCGAAGTCGTACTTGCCGTTCTTGTTGCGGTCGATGCCGTGCTGGACGACGTGCAGGTCCTTGATGTGTTCGACCACGTCCTGGCTGACGGTCATGGTCCGCTTGTAGGAGAGTCGGCCCTTCGGGTCGGCCTTGGGCATGCGCTCGACGGCGAGACCGCTGGCGGGGGTGGTGTCCCCCGTCGTGGTGAGGGAGATGTTGATGTCGCCGTAGTCGTGCGTGGCTTCGGTGTTGCTCAGGACTCCGTCACGGTTGGTGTCGTCGGTGGCGTCCGGGCACTTGAAGTCGTGCCCCTTCGTCGAGCCGTGGAGGTGCTGGGCGGAGGGCTGTCCGGGCACCATGCCCTCGGATTCGATCTGCACGGTCAGCTGGTTGCCCTTGAGGCTGAGCATGACCGTGCCGCGCGAGCCCGACTCGTTCAGCTGCGCCAGGTCGATCTGGTACGCCTTTCCGCCTTGCGCCAGAGCTGGTCCGGAAAGACCGAGGGTCAGGAACACGGCGGCGGGTACGGCGGCGAGAACCACGTGGCGACCGGCGCGCTTGACTATCACATTCGCTCCTGTTCCGTGGATCCCCGGGACGGGAATCGCAGATCGTACGGGGTGGAAACGAGCCCCTGGAAAGGGCCTCGCTCCTTCTTCGGCGCCCCAACGCCTCTGGATGGGTTTCTGTTTGACGGATTTCCGGCGCCGACTGCTTCGGGCAGCCTTCCCCCGGTCATCCAGATGCGTGACATCGCATCGGCCAGAGCGGGGAATCGGGCGGCGTCGCAAAGCATCACCGAGAGCACGAGCATTCCGTGCGCGGTGTATTGGGGATCACGGTTGCGGTGCAGCCACATCACCGCATCGCCGAGGGGCCGACGCCCCAGGAGTATCCCGGAACTCCGCACGCCGGCGGCCGTCTCGAGGTCCCTGCGGCGGCCGCCGAACGGCAGTTCCTGCGTGCGGCGGATGCCGGGAGGCGCGGCCGCGTCCCGCACGTGGCGCACGTACGCCTCCGGCGGGGCCTGTCCGTTCTCGAAAGTGTTGCGGAATCCGACGATGCGGGCGCCTGCGCGGTACAGGCGGAGCTCGATGTAGAGCTCGATGAACAAGCCGCGAAGTTGAATGCGGAGGGGGAGGTGGAATGCGCCCGCCCCACTCGGGCCGGCCATGCTGAAACCACCGTGAGCATCTGCGGCTCTGGACCTGATGGTCGATGTCAGGAGCCGATACTCGTCCACCGATGCGTGCGCCGAGGAAAACGTCACGGGTTTCAGCATGGCCGCCTGCATCAGGTGGAGGAGCCGAAGTCCGGACCCCTCCGCGGTAATCTGAACGGAATCGATTCGACCTTGCTGTACTCACGCACGCGCATCCACCGCCTTCGACATATTCCGAGCACCGACGGGTGACATGGTCACCGTCGCCGGATTCGGTTTCGGATTCGGTTCGGTCTCGACCTTTGTAGTCGCCCTGGCGGCGGCCGGGCGAATAGTTGGCCTGTGATGCCAAAAAATCAGTACGGGGCCGCGGCGTGCGGGATGCGCTCAGTGGTCCCCGCGGGCAGGCGCGGCGGCGCCGACCGCCTGCTCCAGGGCCTCCAGCACGGTGTCGCGGAACAGCGTGGTCTTGTAGCCGGTCCGCGGCAGCGGCCGCCAGCGGGTCAGCACCGTCGCGGCCGCCGCGGCGAGGGTCACCGGGGTGGCCTCCCGGCCGATCAGCGCGGCCTCCACCTCCGGCAGCCGGAGCGGGACACGTGCCACGCCGCCGGCCGCAACCGCGGCGTGCGTCACCGTGTCGCCGTCGAACGTAAGCCGCGCCGTGGCCTCCACCAGGGGCCACTCCGCGTAAGCCCTGCTGGTGGCCCGGTGGTAGGCGGCGCGTTCGCCGGGCAGCGCTGCGGGCAGCCGGACCGCGGTCAGGATGCGGTGCGGCGGCAGCAGGTGGTCGCTCTGGTGGAGCCGGTCTCCGTCGCCGTACAAGTCGGCGACGCTGCACGGCTCTTCGTCGTGGATCTCGACCTCGGCGTCGTAGGTGAGCAGGGCCATCGCCAGGGTGGACGGGTGCGGGGCGATACAGGGGCCCGCTCCGGTGACGACGGCGAAGTGGTGGTCGCCGTCCCGCGCCGGGCAGCCGGCGCCGCCCTTCTGGAGGCAGCTGACGTGCGGATTGCGGAAGTACCAGCAGCGGTTGCGCTGCAGGAGGTTGCCCCCCAATGTGCCCGCGGCGCGGATCTGCGGGGTGGCCGCCGTGCCGGCCGACACCGCGAGGGCCGGCCAGCCGGCGCGCAGTTGTGGATCGGCGGCCAGCACGGCGAGGGTGGTCAGGGCGCCGATCCGCAGTCCACCGTCGGGCAGCACCGTGGTGCCGTGCAGGGCGGTGGCGCCGTCGAGGTCGGTGAACGGCCCGGTGGAGACGCCGCTGTGCTTCCGGGCGCCGGTGTCGGTGCCGCCGGCCCGGAGTTCCCCGCCGCGGGTCCGTACGGTGTCCGAAAGGGCGGTCAGGACGGTGGGATCGGGCTCGGTGCTCACGTACCCAGTCCTTCCAGGAGCCGGTCGGGGCGGATGGGCATGTCGTACGGGCGCCAGCCGGTCGCGTCGTGGACTGCGTTGGCCAGGCATGCCGCCGTGGGCAAGGTGGCGATCTCGCCGAGGCCGACCCCGCCGCCGGGGACGTGGTCGAAGCCCTCCTGGTGGAAGTGGACGGTGATCTCCGGGGTGTCGCCGATGCCGGGGATCCGGTAGTCCTCCAGGTTCTCGGTCAGGACCCGGCCGGTGACCGGGTCGGTGCGGCGCTCCTCGTACAGGGCATAGCCGATGCCCTGGACGACGGCGCCCTCGCACTGGCTCCGGGCCAGCCGGTCTTCCTGGATGCGCCCCGCGGCGATGCCGCTCCACACCCGCAGCGGGCGGATCCGGCCGAGCCGCGTGTCCACCTCGACCTCGGCGACCTGCACCGATCCGGTGAAACCGCGGCCGACGGCGATACCGCCCAGGGAGAAGGGCGTGACGTAGCCGCGGCGGTCACGGGTGCGTCGGCCGGTCACCCGTACGCCGTGCGCCGCGTCCAGCCGGGCCGCCACGTCGGCGCCACCGAGCGCTGCGCGCAGCCGGACGGCGGCGTCCACGGCGGCAGGCACCAGGGACGGTGTGGTGCGGCTGCCGCCGGAGGTGGGACCGTGGACGGTGTCGCTACGGCCGACCTCGGCCCGCACCCTCGTCTCCGGCAGTCCGAGCGCCTGCGCGACGGCCCGGCGCAGCACGGTCCGTGAGCCCGTGCCCATGTCCTGTACGGCGCAGCGGGCGACGACGACCCCGTCCTCGACGGTGAGTTCGACCTCGGTGACGGGGTCGAGGAAGTACAGCCAGTTGGCCGCCGCGACGCCGACTCCGCGGCGGAACCGCCCGGTGCCGCCGCGACGGCCCGTCCAGACCGGAAGGGCGGCGGCCCAGTCGTACAGGACGTGCCGCTTGGGGTTGCCGTCCCAGCGGCGGCGCAGGGCGATGGGGTCCTGGCCGAGCCGGCGGGCCATCTCGTCGACGGCCTGCTCCAGGGCCCAGCACATGGTGGGTCCGCCCGGTCCGCGGAAGGGGGCGCCCGGCGGCCGGTGGGTGACGGCGTCGAAGTCGCGGAGCCTGCGGGGGGCCTTGCCGTACATGAAGCGGGCGAGGGCCGCGACGGAGCCGCCCACCGAGACGCCGCCGTCGCTGTGCGCGTCGATGGCGAGTGCGCCGAGGTCGCCGGAGGCGTCGGCGGCCATGGCCAGCCGGATGCGGGAACCGGGCCGGTATCCGCCGTCGGTGAGCTCCTCGTCCCGGTCCAGGACGACGCGTACGGGGGCGCCGTGCAACCGGGCCAGCTCGACCGCTGCGACGACGTCCGAGGTCAGGCCCATCTTGCAGCCGAAGCCGCCGCCGACGTGGACGGCACGTGCCACGACGCGTTCCACCGGGACGCCGAAGCGTTCGGCGGCGAGCTCGGCAACGCGTCGCACGGACTGGGTGGACACCTCGATGTGGAGGGTTTCCCCGGCCCAGTGGGCGAGGCAGGCGTGCGGTTCGAGGGGGGTGTGGGTCTGCGCGGCGGCGGTGAAGACGCCTTCGACGACCCTTTCGGGGGTTTTCCTCCGCGCTTCCTGGATAAGGCGTACGGCCGCGGCGGGGCGCTTGTTCATGGCGGACGGGCCGCGCAGGTTGCCGCGCCAGCGGGCGGGCACCAGCTGGGGGGTGTCGCCGGACCCGGGGGCCCGCTTGCGCGCCGCCCTGTCCGCGTAGACGGTCGGCCCGTCCCCGGTCCGGGCCTGCCGTACGTCGAGGGTCGCCGGCAGCACCTCGTAGTCCACCACGACGCGGGCGGCGGCCGCCCGCGCGGCGGCCCGGTCCGGCGCGGCGACGGCGGCCACGGGCTGTCCGACGTAGCGCACCATGCCGTCGGGGGGCAGCAGCGGCACCAGCGGCAGGTCCCCGGCCTTGAGAGAGCGTACGTGCGCGTGTGCGTGGGGCGAGCGGATGATCACGCCCTCCAGCAGGCCTTCGGGGTGCAGGTCGGTGGTGTAGCGGGCCGATCCGTCGACCTTCTCGGGTGCTTCGGCACGTGGAACGACCGTGGTCGGGCCGCCGGTCGGCGTCGCGTCGTAGGCGCCGGCGCAGGCCGCGGCCACCGCCCGAAGGATCCCCTCGTAGGCGCCGCAGCGGCACAGGTGGCCCGAGAGGGCTTCGGCGATCTGTTCGCGGTCCGGCTCGGTGGTGCCGTGTCCGGCGCGCCAGCGCTCGAAGAAGGCGGCCGCCTCGACCACGAAGCCGGGGGTGCAGTAACCGCACTGGAGGGCGTCCTCACCGGCGAAGGCGCGGGCCACGGGGTGGCCCGACAGGCCCTCCGCCGTCGTGATCCGCCGACCGGCCAGCCGGGCCGCCGGGGTCAGGCAGGACACCCGGGGCTCGCCGTCGACCTGGATCGTGCAGGCCCCGCAGACGCCGCCCGCGCACACCAGTTTGGTCCCGGTCAGTCCCAGGCGGTCGCGCACCACCTCCACAGCGGCCGGGTCGCCTTCCACGTCGACCGTGCGCCGGGCGCCATTGACCTCGAACTCCACGAGACCTACTCCTCAGCCGTGGGGCGGTGACCGCCGGAGCGTCACCCTCACCGCCCCTTGATATCCCGCCGCCGGGGACCGCGCAGTCCGGGGCACGCCGGATCGCGTACGGGCCCGGCCGGCCCGGGTCGGTGCTGCGGGCCCCGGGCGCGGTGGTTCGGGCGGCCGGGGTGTTGCTCCGTGCGGGGTGCGCAGCCGGGCGGGCCCGGCACGCTCGGGGCGCGCGGCTCCGAGGCGGCACGCCTCAAGAACTCTCGCGGCCGTCTTCATGTCACTGCCTGCTAGGGAAACCGGTCAGACCCGGTCCAGGGGTCGGTGCGGACCGTTGGGAAGCTCTACTTCGATGGTGTCGCCAGGGCGCACTACGCCGCCTTCCCGCACGATGCTCATGATTCCGGCTTTGCGCACACCGTTCCCCGCCTCATCGCGACCGACGACCTGCTTCAAGAGACCGTCCCGGAAGATGTTGATCTGCAGGCAGGGATTGCGCAGGCCGGTCACTTCCAGGACGGCGGAGCCACCCATGCGCAGCAATGTGCCGACCGGCAGACCGAGCAGATCGATGCCGCCCGTGGTGATGTTCTCGCCAAGTTCGCCGGGCGCCACCTTGAAGCCTTCTTCGCCAACCTCGGCGAAGAGCTCTTCATGAATGAGGTGGACCTGGCGCAGGTTCGGCCGGGTGGGATCCTGCGCGACGCGCGAGCGGTGCTTGACCGTCATGCCAGCGTGCACGTCCCCCTCCACACCAAGTCCGGTGAGCAACCTGACGCTGTCCCGGTTCGGCTTGGTGAACGCATGCTTCCCGTTGCTACTGACCGCCGTCACTCGCCCCTTCATACCTCGAAACCCTCTCGTCGGTAACCGTGATCAGTCACGAGCCCAGCCCTCGCCCCTCACGGCACAGCATCCACGATCCTCACGGGTGAGGCCGTTGGTGCGGAGAAGCGGGCGAGGGCCCTGGGGCAGCCCGGGGCCCTCGTACCGTCTGCGGAGTCAGTCGCGCGCCGGTCCGGCCGGCGATCGTAGGCGGCGGGCTTCGAGGAACGTGGCCAGCGCGTAGGCGCCGCCGCACGCGGTGGCGAGGGCCCAGTGAAGGCGGGGGGCTTCGAGGAAGAGCACGGCAGCGGAGGTCAGGGCGAGCCAGATGCCGAGGCAGTAGTGCAGCACGTTGCGGCGTACGGCTCCTTCGGCGAGGTAGAGCAGGCCGACGATGATGCCGGATCCGGCGGGCCATAGGACGGTCTGGAGCTCCGGCGCGTCGAGGACCGAGGTCAGGCCGGTGATGGCGAGGGCCAGGGCGGCGAACCCCGCGATCCAGGCGGTGCCGAGCAGGGTGCCGGAGAGGATTTCCGCTGCGGGGGCTCCGCGTTGGGCCCGCAGGGCGGCCGCGGCGGCCAGGACGATGCCGGTCACGAGACCTGCGCCCAGCAGCACCGTGGGGAGCCATGCGGGCAAGCCGAGCAGCGGGCTGTCGCCGTGAGAGGCTGCGGCGGCACCGTGGCCGAGCAGGTAGGCGAGTCCGAAGCCGGCGTACGCCGCACGGTTGTCGACCTCGCTCGGTCGACGGGGGCCGGGGTCGGGACGGGCGCCGCCGGGCGGCGGGAGGGTGGCGGTACTGGTCACGGTGGAGGTCTCCGGGAGTGGGGAGGGGAGCGGACGGGCGCCCGGGGCGGGGGCGGGTGGCGCACCTTGGCGCGGAGGGGGCTGCCGGGCTGACGCCGACGCTCCCGGCCCGGGTGCGGGGGCGCTGGTCAGGCAGACTGTTCGGCGTGGGCCTTGAGGCAGTCGAGCCAGTTCTGCAGGGACGTCCTGAGGGCCGTGGTGAGTGTGTCGGGGTCGGCGGCGACGGGGGCTCCGCTCCAGGACTCCTCGGTGCGCACGACGACGCCTCCGCCGGCCGCTTCGAAGGTCCACACGTGGATGCCGGCGATGCCCTGGACGGTCCCGTCCCAGACGATCCGTTCGCCGGGGACGACCTCGCGGACGGTGGAGGTGATGCTCATGCCGTGGGTCAGCCACGTGAAGGGGGTGCCGACCGCCATCGGGCCGTCGAGGCGGGCCTGGTCGACACCGGCGTTCCAGGCCGGCCAGGCGTCGACGTCGGTGTGCACCGACCAGACGGTGGCGAGGGGCGCTTCGATGCGCGTGCTGAGGCTGACCACGACGGGGGCGGTCGTGTCGATGGTGTACATGCGGTGTCCTTTCGGTTCGCGGAACGGGTCGGGTCGGCTGCGGTGGGGGGCGTCGGGTCCGGGGTCAGGGGGCGGGAGCGGGTGCGTGCTGCGCTGCCTCGCCCTGTGCGGGCGGGGTGGTGGCTGTGCGCGGGCGGCACGGGAGGAGCGCCCGGCAGCGGCACCGTCCCCGGCGGGTGAGCGGCAGCGCGAGGAGCGCCGAGGCCGCGAGGATCACGGCGGAGACCCCGAAGGCGGCCCGGTAGCCGGCGGTGAGGGCTTCGAGGCTGGGCTGGTGGCCGCCCGCGCTCGCGGTGACGGATCCGGCCAGGGTGGCGAGGGCGGCGAGGCCGATCGCGCCGCCCACCTGCCGGGTGGTGTTCACCAGTCCCCCGGCCAGGCCGGTGTCCTGCCGCGGGACGCCGTCCACGGCGAGGGCGGTGAGCTGGACGAAGGCGACGCTGAGGCCCAGGCCGACCAGGACGCTGGGGCCGAGGATGTCGACGAGGTAGGTCCCCTCGGCGGTCATCCGGGACAGCCACAGCATGCCCGCGGCCTCGGTGAGCAGGGCCGCGACCACGGTCGCGGTGGCGCCGACACGCCGGGAGATCCGGGGTGCCGCGACGGCGCCGAGCATGTTGGCCAGGGCGAGGGGCAGTTGGCCGGCCCCGGTGGTCAGCGGGCTCATGCCGAGGACCTGTTGCTGGTAGAGCGGCAGGAAGAAGAACAGCGCGATCCACACCGACCCCAGCAGCGCCATCAGCAGGTTGCCCGCGGCGACCTGCCCGGTGGCGAAGAGCCTCGGCGGTATGAGGGCGTCCGTCTGCCGGCGTTCGACGACGGCGAAGGCGGCGAGGAGCACGGCGGCGGCGAAGAGGGCGGCGAGCACTCCGGCGTGCGTCCAGCCCAGCGCCCGTGCGCTGGTCAGTGCCCAGACCAGGCAGGTCAGTGCGAGGGTGACAGTGGCGGTCCCCAGCAGGTCGAACCGGCCGCTGCCACGGGCGGCGTCCCGGGGTACGAGCACGGCCGCGGCCGCCAGCACCAGCCCGGCGCCGAGGACGGTGATGTGGAAGACCCACGGCCAGCCCCACGCCTGGGTCAGTACGCCGCCCAGCAGGACGCCGACCGCGCCGCCCGCCCCGGAGACCGCTCCCCACACCCCGAGGGCTCTCCCCCGGGCGGGGCCGGGTGGGTAGAGGTCCATCGCCAGGGCGAGCGCGGCCGGGGCGATGACCGCGGCACCGAGGCCCTGCACGGCGCGGGCGGCGATCATCAGGCCCGGGGAGGCGGCGAGTCCCGCCGCCAGCGACGCCGCCGCGAACACCGCCAGGCCGGCGAGGAGCACCCGGCGGCGACCGAGGAGATCGGCCGCCCGGCCCCCGGCGAGGAGCAGCGCCCCGAACGCCAGGCCGTAGGCGTTGACCACCCAGGTGGTGCCGCCGTCCGACAGGCCCGCCCCGGCCCGAATCTGCGGCAGGGCCACGTTGACGATCGAGGTGGCCAGCATGACGGTGAACTGTGCGGCGGCCAGCGCCGCGAGTGCGGGCCCCGGGCGGGGCGGGGCGTCCGGGGTGTCCTTCGTGCGTGCAAGGGTCATGGCGCACAGACTCGGGCCGGGCGGTGTCCACTTTCCATGCCCGGCGGAGGCGGCGGCTGTCCACTGCTGTCCGCACCTGTGCAGGTGCCCCCGGCGGCGCGCGGGCCCGGCCGGTCCGGTGCCCGCGCGGGTGATCGGCCGCACCGGCCCGTCCTCGCCCGGGTGGTCCGGGCGGCGCTACGGGCGGCGGTGACCGTACGAGCGCGGCCGGGGGGTGGTCAGGCCGGGGCGTTCCACGCGGTTGTCAGCCCGTCCAGCCAGGCGGGCGGCAGCTCGACGGCGTCCCACTCCTCGCGCAGTTCGCGCGGTGCGGCGGCGAGCCGCTCCAGCACGGCGATGCTCGTGGCGGAGTGAAGGAGCGAATAGCGGCCGTGCACGCTGATGGCGCTGCCCGGTCCGTAACCGGCGAACATCCGCTCCAGCCGGTCCTTGTGGCGGGTCGCGAACTCCGTCAGCCGGCCGGCGTACCCGGCCCGCTGCCGGGGGCTCATCGTGCCGAGGACCGCGGCGAGGACCTCGTCCGTCACCTCGGGATCCAGCTCCGAGACCTCGGTGAACGACAAGTACAAAGGGGTGACGGCCACGCGGGCCCGTTCCACCTCCATGCGTCTGGCTCTGGGGTGCTCCCCCGCCGGTCCCTGCTGTCCTGCCGCGCCGACGGCCCGTACCAGGGTCCGCTCGGCGACGGCGCCGAGATCCGCCAGGACGGCTCGGGCGCCGACCCCCTCCCCGCCCTTCTCCTCAGCAGCGCGGTGAGCGGCGCTCAGCTCGTCGTGCGCGAGAGCCAGGGCGCCCGCTTCCAGAAGCCCGAGCAGCTGCCGGGCGTCATCGGACGGGACTCCCGCCCGCGCAAGGAGCTGCAGCAGCGTCGCCCTCGCGTTCTCGACGCTGACCTCGTCCGGCCACTGCCGCCCCCCGTCGGCCACGCTCATCGGTTCCTCCTCAGCCCTCGCATGGTGCGGTGGATGCGACCTTCGCACCGCTTCCCACCCTTGCCCCTGCACCGCCCCGACGGCCGGGGAACAGCGATCAAGGGCACCGTCGCCCTTGATCCTTCCAGACCGCCGTCACGGCCGCAGGCCCGCTCGCCTGAGGGCGATTTCGGACAGGGCGGAAATGACCCCCCGGTCGCCGCGGCGCCAGGCATCGGCGAGGCCGCCCGGCGGGGCGGGGACCGCCGCGAGCTCGGCCGGAGGTCCGGTGAGGGCCCGCAGCGCGAGCAGGTCGGCGCCTCCGGGGGCGTCGCGCAGGCGGCGCATGGTGGCGCTGCGACGGATCCAGCGCAGTCGGAGCGGAAGCCACAGCAGGAGCACGAGGGCGACGGGGACGACGATCAGGCCGAGTGCGGCCAGGAACGCCACTTGGCCGACGATGTCCTGGAGTGACTGTCCTGCGTCGGCGAGCCCGCTGCCGGCGTCGGCCGCGGCCCGGAACGGCGTCTTGAGGAGGTCACCGACGAGCGGTACCCGCGAGGCCGTCTCCCCGGCGTCGTCGAGGGCGGCGGCCAGGCTGTCGCCGGAGCTCTCCACCTTCCGTCCCGGCTCGGCCAGCTGCATGATCGCGCCGTGCACGGCGAGGGCGAATCTCACCGCGGCGGCGATCAGGAGCAGCGCGATCAGGTCCGCAAGGATCTGGCGGTTCCGCCGCGCGGGGATCTGGGCGTAGAGAAGCAACGGCTGCTCCTGTTCCGGTCACGTCGTCGGGGCGGGCCGGCCGAGCCCGGCCGGTCGCTCGACCGTACGTCGCGCCCGGTCCTTCCCCGGGTGTCCGCGGGGCAGGTCCGCGAGACGTTGCCGGGTTGGCGCAGCGCCGGACGTCACGGACGGCTCGTCGCCCCCGGTGGAGCGGGCGACCCGGACCGGCGCCGGCTCGTTCCGTCGAGCTCCGGCCTCCGCCACGGCGCACCCTCGGTGTCGGAGGACGGCCTGTCGTCAACGCGAGCACGGGCCCCGCGTCCTCGTCCTATTGCCCGGCGGGGGCGGGGCGGGAGGACACGGGGCCGACGGAGCCGTTGGGGCCGACGGGGCCGTCAGGCCAGCCAGGGCTTCCAGACGGACGCGTTGCGTTCGACCCACTTCTTCGCCGCCTGCTGCGGTGACAGCTTCTCCTCGGCGATCATCAGCGACACCTCGTTCTGCTGGGCCTTCGTCCAGCGGAACTTCTTCAGGAAGTCGGCCGCTTCACCGCCCGACCGGGCGAACCGCGTGTTGAGGTACTTCTGCAGCGGCGTGTGCGGGTAGGCGCAGGCCACCTTCTCCGGGTCGTCCGCGCAGCCCTCGGTGTACTCGGGCAGCTTCACCTCGGTCATCGGGACCCGATCGAAGAGCCACTGCGGCTCGTACCAGTAAGTGAGGAAGGGCTTGTGCTCCTTGGCGAACTGCTTGATCTGCGTGATCTGGGCAGCCTCGGATCCGGCGAAGACCACCTCGTAGTTCAGGCCCAGATTCTTCACCAACGCCTTGTCGTTCGTGACGTAGGACGGCGAGCCGTCCATCAGCTGCCCCCTGCCGCGGCTCTCTGGGGTGCGTAGCTGGTCCGCGTACGTGTCGAGGTTCTTCCAGTCGGTGACGTCGGGATGCGCCTCGGCGAAGTACGTGGGGACGAACCAGCCGATGTGGCCCGTCACTCCCAGGTCGCCGCCGCGGGTGACGGTCTTCTTCCCCTCCACGTACCGCTTTTCCTGCTCGGGGTGGCCCCAGTCCTCCAGGATCGCGTCGACGCGCCCCTGGCTGAGGGCGTCCCAGGCGGGCACCTCGTCGACCTGGACGGTGTCCACGCGGTAGCCCAGCTCGTGTTCGAGGAGGTAGGCGGCGACGGCGGTGTTCGCCTGGGCGCCGACCCACGACTGAACGGAGAGGGTGACCGTCTTGGCGCCCTGCGCGGCGGCGTACGGGGAGGACTGGCGGGTCATGTCGGCGGCCCCGCAGCCGGTGAGGACGGCGAGTCCGGTCGCAGCGGCGAGGACGGCCACGCCCTTCCGGCGGCGCAGGGGGCGCAGGGGGTGGGTGTCGCGCATGTCAGGCCTCCTTCGCGGGCTGGGTGACACGGTCGAGGAACAGGCCGAGGCAGACGATCGCGGCGCCGGCCACCAGGCCGGTGGCGAGGTCGCCCTGGGCGAGGCCGAGGACGACGTCGTAGCCGAGGGCGCCGCCGCCGACGAGGCCGCCGATGATGACGACGGCGAGGACCAGTACCACGGCCTGATTGACGGCGAGCAGCAGTGCGGGGCGGGCGAGCGGCAGCTGGACCTGGCGCAGCAGCTGGGAGCGGGTCGCGCCGAGCGAGCGGGCGGATTCCACGGCGGCCGGGTCCACCTCGCGCAGGCCCTGCACGGTGATCCGGACGACTGCGGGCAGCGCGTACACGATCGCGGCGGCGGCGGCCGGGGCGCGGCCGACGCCGAAGAGCGCGACCACGGGGATGAGGTACACGAACTGCGGCAGGGTCTGGCACGCGTCGAGGACGGGCCGCAGCAGCCGCTCCGCCCTGGCGCTGCGGGCGGCTCCCACAGCGATCGCGAAGCCGAGGACGAGCGTGACGGCCACGGCGGCCAGGACCTGGGACAGCGTGTCCAGGGAGGCTTCCCACACACCGAGCACGCCGACGGCGGCAAGGGCGAGGACCGCGGTCAGTGCGGTGCGCCAGGTGCCCACGCGCAGGGCGAGCGCCCCGGCCAGGAGCAGGAGCAGCCACCAGGGGGCGGCCTGGAGCCCGCTGCGCAGCGGGTCGAGTATCCAGCCGGTGAACCGGGCGGCCCAGTCGGCGGTGCCGCCGACGACGGGTACGCCGGAGTAGAGGTGGTCGGTCATCCAGGCGACGGCCGAGTTCACCGGATCGGCCAGGGAGACGGTCCAGGAGTCGGGCCATACGGTGGTGCCGGTCATCCGGCCGGCGACGGCGGCGGCGACCGCCGCGAGGAGGGTGAGCAGGCGGCCGTACCCGCCGGCGAACACCCGTCGCAACAGCGGCTGTTCGCCGGCCGGTACGGTGTGGGCGCCGAGTCGGCGGCCCGCGGCATCGGCGGTGCGGTCCAGGACCACGGCGAGCAGGACGATCGGAATGCCGGCGGTGAGGGCGGCGCCGACGTCGACGGAGGCGAGGGCCTGGTAGACGCGGTCGCCGAGGCCGCCCGCGCCGATCACCGAGGCGATGACGGCCATGGACAGGCCCGTCATGATGGCCTGGTTGACGCCGAGCAGGAGCTGTCGACGGGCGAGCGGGAGGCGGGCGGTCAGCAGCCGCTGGCGGCCGGTGGCGCCGAGCGAGGCGGTCGCTTCCATGACGCCCGCGTCGGCCTCGCGCAGGCCGAGGGCGGTGAGGCGGGCCATCGGCGGGGCGGCGTAGACGACGGTGGCGAGGACGGCGGCGGGCACGCCGATGCCGAAGACCAGCACCATCGGCAGCAGGTACGCGAAGGCCGGCAGGATCTGCATGGTGTCGAGCACGGGGCGCAGCAACCGGTCGGCGCGCCGGGAGAGCCCCGCGGCGAGGCCCAGGACGGCGCCGATGGCGACGGAGGCGGCGACGGCGACGACCATCAGGGCGAGGGTCTGCATGGTCGGCACCCACATGCCGAGCAGTCCGCAGGCGGCGAAGGCGGCGGCGCAGGTCAGCGCGAGGCGGACGCCCGCGAGGCGCCAGGCGACCAGGGCGGCCAGGGCGGTGACCCCGGTCCATCCGGCGGCCAGCAGGAGGACGTACACGGCGCGGACGCACACCACGACCGCGTTGCTGACGTGGCCGAAGAAGTAGAGGAACAGCGGGTGGCTGTCGCGGTGGTCGATGATCCAGTCACCGGCGCGTCCGAGCGGGTCCGAGAGGTCGGCGGCGAGGGCCGCGGGCCAGCTGCCGGAACCCGGGAAGGCCACGGCGAGCGGGACCAGCAGCACCAGGGCGACGCCCATCGGGACGAGGAACGCGCGGCTCGCGAGCGGGCCGCGCGGGCCTCTGCGGGGACTGTCCTGAGCGGTGGCCGCGGCCGTGGAGGAAGCCGGCCGGGCCGCCGCGGGCCGGACGGAGGACGGTCGGGCCTGCGCGGGCAGCGCCGCACGGGAGCCGGCCGGCGCATGGGTCGGGGTCGGGGTCGCGGTCATGCGCACCACCTCCGGGGGTCGGGGACAAGGGTCGGGGGGCGTTCGGGGCAGGTCATGCCGCCACCCCCCGCCCGGTCGGGTCCGGGAGGCCGGCCACGACGGCGAGCAGCCCGGCGTCGTCCACGACGCCCAGGCAGCGGCCGCCGTCGACGACGCGGGCCGGACCGCCGCCGCGGGCGACGGTCTGGATGGCCTCGGCCACGGTGGTGGCGGGGTCCAGTGCGGGCCCCTGTTCGCTCTCCCCGGCGGTGGCGGGGCGCATCGCAGCGCGGACGGTGAGCACCTGTTCGCGCGGGACGTCGCGGACGAAGTCCCGTACGTAGTCGTCGGCCGGCGAGCCGACGATCTCCTCGGGCGTGCCGAGCTGGACGATGCGGCCGTCGCGCATCAGCGCGATCCGGTCTCCCAGGCGCAGGGCCTCGGTGAGGTGGTGGGTGATGAAGACCATCGTGCGGCCCTCGTCGTGGTGGAGGCGGGCCACCTCATCCTGCATCTCGCGCCGGATGAGGGGGTCGAGGGCGCTGAACGGCTCGTCGAACAACAGCACTTCGGGGTCGGCGGCCAGGGCACGGGCCAGGCCGACGCGCTGCTGCTGGCCGCCCGAGAGCTGGCCGGGGCGCCGGTCCTGCAGGCCGTCCAGGCCGACCTTGGCGAGGAGTTCGGCGGCCTTGGCCCGGCGGTCGCCGCGTGCGACGCCCTGGATCTCCAGTCCGTACGCCACGTTGTCGAGGACGGTGCGGTGCGGGAGCAGACCGAAATGCTGGAAGACCATGGCGGCACGGTGGCGGCGCAGTCCGCGCAGCCGGGCGGTGTCCATGGCCAGGACGTCCTCGCCGTCGATGGCCAGGCTGCCGGCGGTCGGCTCGATGAGCCGGGTGAGGCAGCGCACGAGGGTGGACTTGCCGGATCCGGACAGACCCATCACGACGAAGACCTCGCCCTTGCGGACGTCGAAGGTGACGTCGCGGACGGCTGCGGTGCAGCCGGTGCGCTCGCGCAGTTCGGCGGCGGGCAGGTCGGCGGCGGCGGAGCCGGGGATCTTCGCGGCGGCCTTGTCGGGGCCGAAGACCTTCCAGAGGCCTTCCACGGAGAAGACGGAGGACCCGGCGGGGCCGTCGGCGGGCGCGGTGGTGGGGGTGGCGGGCGCGGTGGCGGTGGCGGTGGCGGTGTTCATCGGGCGTCACCCTCCCGGGCCACCAGCTCGGCTGCCTTCTCTCCGACCATGAGCACTCCGATCATCGGGTTGACGGCGGGCATCGTCGGGAAGACGGAGGCGTCCGCGATGCGGATGCCCTGGAGCCCGCGGACCTTGAGGTCCGGTCCCACGACGGCCGCGGGGTCGTCGTCGGCGCCCATCCGGCACGTGCCGGCCGGGTGATAGACGGTGTGCGCGACGGAGCGGGCGTAGGCGCTCAGCTCCTCGTCGCCGGTGATCTCCGGGCCGGGACACACTTCGCGTCCCAGCCAGCCGGCGAGCGGCTCGGTCGCGGCGATCTTCCGGGCGAGCTTGATGCCGTCGACCAGGGTCCGGCCGTCGTAGTCGTCCTCGTCCGTGAAGTAGCGGAAGTCCAGGGCCGGTTTCACCTCGGGGTCCGCGCTGGTCAGGTAGAGCCTGCCGCGGCTGCGCGGCTTGGGGATGTTCGGGGTCATCGAGACTCCGTGCGCGGGGCGCTGGTAGCCGATGCGCTCGGGGTTGTCGGTGAAGGGGACCTGGTAGAAGTGGAACATCAGGTCGGGCCCGGCCGATGCGGGGTCGCGGCGGACGAACAGGCCCGCGTCGCTGTCCATCGCGGAGTTCTCGGGCAGGGGGCCGTCGGTCTCCCAGACGATCACCGATTCGGGGTGGTCGAGCAGGTTCTCCCCGACCCCGGGCAGGTCGTGCACCGGTGGGATCCCGAGGGCTTCCAGGTCCGCGCGCGGGCCGATGCCGGAGTGCAGCAGCAGCCGCGGGGTGTCCACGGCTCCGGCACACACGAGTACCTCTCGGCGTGCGGTGACCAGGGACTCCGTGCCGTCCGAGGCGCGTACGCGGACTCCGCGCGCCCGGGTGCCGTCGATTTCGAGGCGGTGGGCCCAGGTCTCCAGGAGGATGTGGAGGTTGGGGCGTTCGTCCATGACGGGGTGGAGGTAGGCCACCGAGGCGGAGGACCGCTTGTTGTCCTCGGGGTGGTAGGCGAGGTCGAAGAAGCCGACGCCCTCGTGGAAGGGCTTGCGGTTGAAGCCCTCGACGTGCGGGACGCCCAGGGCGGTCTGCGCGGAGTCGACGAAGTCGCGTGCGATGGCGTTGCGGTCCTTCTCCGCCACCGGAACGATGTTGTTGAGGAGCTTGTCGAAGTACGGGTCCATGGCGGCCGCGTGCCAGCCCTCGGCACCCGCCTCCGCCCACTCGTCCCAGTCGGAGGGGAGCGGCTTGAAGGAGATCAGGGTGTTGTGCGAGGAGCAGCCGCCGAGGACGCGGGCGCGGCTGTGGCGGATGTGCGAGTTGCCGCGGGGCTGCTCGGTGGTGGGGTAGTCGTAGTCGAGGTCTCCGCCGAGCAGGCCCATCCAGCGGCGCAGGGTGAGCACGTCGGGGCGGTCGACGTCGCTGGGGCCGCCCTCGATGACGGCCACGGTCACGTCCGGGTCCTCGGTCAGGCGGGAGGCGATCACCGAGCCGGCGGTGCCGCCGCCGACGACGACGTAGTCGTACTCGTGCTCGGGCTCGGGTGCCGTGGGGGTGGGGGCGGGTGTGGGGGTGGTCATGGTTGTGCTCCTCCTTCAGCCCGCGAACCAGCGCACGGGGCGCGGGGCGAGGTTCTGGTACACGTGCTTGGTCTCGCGGTACTCGGCCAGGCCCGAGGGGCCCAGTTCCCGTCCGGTGCCGGACTTGCCGAAGCCGCCCCACTCCGCTTGCGGGAGGTAGGGGTGGAAGTCGTTGATCCAGACGGTGCCGTGGCGGAGCAGGCCCGCCACACGGCGACCGCGGCCCGGGTCGGAGGTCCAGACGGCGCCCGCGAGGCCGAATTCGGTGTCGTTGGCGAGTGCGACGGCCTCGGCCTCGGTGCGGAAGGTCTCGACGGTCAGGACGGGTCCGAAGACCTCCTCCCGTACGACGCGCATTCCGCGGTGGCAGCGGTCGAGTACGGTCGGCCGGTAGAAGTAGCCGGGCCCGTCGGGACGTTCGCCGCCGCACCGGAGCACTGCGCCCTCGGCGAGGGCTGAGGCCACGTAGTCCTCGGTTCGTTCGCGCTGGGCGGCGGAGACCATCGGCCCGCACTCCACGCCAGGGTCGGTGCCTCGGCCGAGGCGGATCCGGTCGGCCCTGCGGGCGAGTTCGGTGACGAAGCGCTCGGCGACGCCCTCTTCGACGATGAGCCGGGATCCCGCGGAGCAGACCTGGCCGCTGTGCATGAAGGCAGCGTTGAGGGCTTGGTCGACGGCGGTGTCGAAGCCGTCCTCGGTGGCGCAGGCGTCGGCGAAGACGACGTTCGGATTCTTGCCGCCGAGTTCGAGGGCGACCTTCTTGACGGAGTCGGCGGCCGCGCGCATGACCTTCGTACCGCTGGTGAGGCCGCCGGTGAAGGAGACGAGGTCGACGCCGGGGTGTGTGCTCAGACGGGCGCCGACCGGGTCTCCGGGGCCGGTCACCAGGTTCGCGACGCCGGCCGGCAGACCGGCCTGGGCCAGCAGGTCGATGAGGGCCACCGTGGACAGCGGCGTGATCTCGCTGGGCTTGAGCACGAAGGTGTTGCCCGCGGCGAGGGCGGGGGCGATCTTCCAGGAGGCCTGGAGGAGCGGGTAGTTCCACGGGGTGATCAGGGCGCAGACCCCGACGGGCTCGTGGACGACGACGCTGTGGACGTCGGGGGTGCCGGCGTCGACGACGCGGCCGGCGCTCTCGCCGGCGACGAGGTCGGCGAAGTAGCGGAAGGCGTCGGCGACGCAGTCCACGTCCACGCGTCCCTCTTCCAGGGTCTTGCCCGCGTCACGGCTCTCCAGCAGGGCGAGGCGTTCGCGGTCGCGCTGGAGCAGGTCTGCGGTGCGCCGCAGGAGCGCGGCCCGCTCCAGGACGGGGGTCTGGGGCCACTCCCCTCCGTCGAAGGCCGCGCGGGCGGCGCTGACGGCCGCGTCGGTGTCTGCGGTGCCGCCCTCGGAGACGACGGCGAGGACCGTGGCGTCCGCCGGGTCGAGGACCTCTCGGGTGGCTCCTGACACGGCGGAACGCCAGGTCCCGGCGATGTGGATGGTCGGCTGCTCGGACACGACGCGCTGTACCTCCGATTCCGGCCACCGCGGCCTTCCCGCGGTGGTGCTGCTCGGGCGCGCCTGCCCCGACCCTCGGAAACCATGTCCCATTCGTCACTGGAAGTGACGGGAGTCACTCCCCGTTGCCCCACCGGGAAATGGGACAAAAATTTACATATGGGGCAGTCCTCGACGGGGCGCCCTGGGGACGGGCCCGGTCGGCCGGGCTCGCCGACGGGACCGCACCACGGGCATCGGGGCCACGACGGGCGCACACCCGGAGGGGCGGCCTGAGGCCGCGTCCGGCGGGAGGAATCGTTCACGCCGCCGCATTCGAACCGGCAGCCAAGGACCCGGCCAGCGGCTCGCCGGTCAGCCGGGCCCCGCTCCAGGCCGGCCTCGCCAACGCCCGGGCCCGCAAGACCCGCTTATCCGCCCGTGTTGAGCAGCTGGAGAAACGGCAGTCGCACACGCTGGGAGCACAGGGCATAGCAGGAACCAGGGCCCGGAGCCCCGACCGACGTCGACGAGCTCCAGCGGAAGATCACGAGGCTTGAGCGGCACAACGTTGAACTGACATCCGCGTGGGAGGAGGCCCCAGTCCGATCTCGATGCCGCGAGGGAGGTCAGCCGGGACTTGGCCAGAGCGCTGAACCAACGCGCCGCCGCCTCGTACGGCCGTTGTCAGTGCTGGCTGAGAGGATCGTCGGCACGCCACCGCTACGTTCCAATCAGCCGCGTTCGAAGCAGTGCGCGTGGCCGATGGTGGAGAAGCCGCGACGCTCGTACCACTGGCGCGGCCAATCTGACGCATCGGCGGTCAGGAACCGGGTACTGCAGTCCTCGTCGGCAGCCATGCGCAGGGCAGTGGTCAGGACGGCGTCGGCGTAACCGCGCCTGAGATGGGCCTCTGAGGTGATCAGGTCCTCGATCTGGGCTGTGCCAGTGACCGGATCCGCATAGAGGTCAGCCCATGAGGCGACCTCGCCTTCCTCTGTGCGGGCACTGATGAAGCGAACGATGTCCGCCCCGCGCCGGCGAGCTTCGCGTCGGTCGACAAGGTGGCGTATGACCTCGTTGTCGACGTCCGGAAGGAGGCCCCGCCATCGCCGGGTAAGTGGATCACGTAGCACATCGAGGTCTGCCTCATCCGCGGGTCTGCCAGCCGGCACTGGGCCTTCGTGCAGCATGACCGCATAGATGGAGTGGGCGTACCCAGCCTGGGTCAGCGGCTCTGCACACGCCAGTCCTGCTTCGTTGTCAAGGACGGAGATCAGTCGGTGTGGCAGATGGCCCAGTGCTTCCTCCGCGATAGTGGGCAGCGCCTCCGGGTCGACGGCCGTATCGATGATCACCTGGTTGTTCGCGCGGGAATGGAAGAAGGCGTCGTCATATACAGCGAAGCCGCCGGGGAGGTCGACGGCGCGCGTGGCCTGCCGACGGGCGAAGGCGGATACGAAGGCGTTGATCCGCTGCAGTTCTGAACTTGGCATGGAGGGAGACTATGCAGTGCTGACCACGGCCGCCGTTGGCTTGTGTCGCGGGAAGAACCTTGCCCAGGGCGCCCTCCGGTCACCGGCTTGCCCCGCGGAAGACCCCATGACCTTTTCGTTCACACGCCGTTCGAAGACCTCCCGCGCCCCGGAGCGGCACGGTCCATCGAGCGGCGCATCGTGGCGGGGGTCGAGGGGGACGCGCATACGGGAGAGGGGGGTCACGCCCGGGTTCCTTCCGGCGGGGGTGGTCCGTCGTGACCGCCCGTTCACCCGCGGATCAGTGGAAGGATCCGGATCACGCGGGTCCGAGGACGTCGGCGAGGTGGCCGGCGAAGCAGGAGCGCACGTCTTCCGGGGTCATCCCCTCCTCGTCGATCAGGTGCGCAACGAGGTCGGCGCGAAGGGCGGCCAGCAGGGCGTGGGCGGTGAAGTCCGGTGCGTGGACTCCAGGCACCCGCTCGAGCTCCGTCCGCAGGGTTGCGTGCCACCAGCCGTAGTGCTCGGCCCGGTACGGGCTGCTGATTCCGGCCTCTTCCGCCGCCGACATCAGGTTCCGGTTCTCGATCTTGAAGTTCAGCGAGGCGTCGAGCAGGTCCGCGACCCGCTGCCGCGGCGAGGATCCCGCAGCCTCCTGCGCCTCCCGCACCGTGCGCTGAAGGGGTTCGAGGCGAGAGGTGATCACCGCGGCGATCAGGCCGGCGCGGTCGCCGAAACGACGGAAGAGGGTGCCCTTGCCCACACCGGCGGCTGCGGCGATGTCGTCCATCGACACGCCGTGGGGGCTGGTGCTGGTCGCGAAGAGGGTGTCGGCCGCCGCCAGGACCGCTTCCCGGTTGCGCTGGGCATCCGCGCGTTCCGTGCGCTCCGTGCGCTCTGCTCGTCGGGCCACGGGTCCTCCTCGGTCTGCGGCCTCTCCGGCCCCCGGAATGATATGTGCCCGGTCCCTGTCAGTGGCCGGCGGCCGCCCGGACCTCCCGTTCGACGAAGGCGCGAAGGGTACCCGGAGGGCGTCCGGTCAGGAGCTCGACGGTGTCCGAGGTGCGGTCCTCGGCTCCGTCGGCGATGGCGCGGTCCATGGCCGCCAGCATGGTGGCGAACTCCAGCGGGATCGCGGCCGCCCAGCGGTCGCGCAGTTCCTCGAACGTCAACTGCCGGTGCACGACGGGGCGGCCGGTGACCTCGGCGATGATCGCGGCGGCATCGGAATAGCTCAGCGCCTGCGGGCCGGTGAGGATCAGGTCGGTGTCGGGGGCCTGTTCTGTGGTCAGGGCGTGTACGGCCACGGCCGCGATGTCCTCGGCGTCGACGAATCCGACGCGGCCGTCGCCCGAGGCCGTGAAGAGGGCGCCCTCCTCGCGGATGGTGCGTGCGTGAGGGGCGGAGCCGGCGAAGTTCTGCATGAACCAGGAGGGCCGCAGCACCGCCCACTCCTCGAAGAGGCCCGGCAGCTGCTCGTGGACCCGGCCGGCCGCCGGACCGCCCGCAGGAATCGCCGACGAGCTCAACAGCACCGCACGGAGCACCCCTGCTGCGCGAGCTTGACGGAGGAAGGGCAGCATGACCGCGGCCGGGTCCGGGGAGCCGGTGGGCGGGACGAGGTACACCCGGTCCACGCCGCCCAGGGCCCCGGCCCAGGTCGCGGGTTCGTGCCAGTCGAAGCGGACAGCCTCCGCGCCGGGCAGGGCAGTGGCGGTCCGGCCGGCCGCCTTGACGCGACGGCCCTTGGCAGCCAGCCGGGCGGTGACGCGACGGCCGGTAGTACCGGTGGCCCCGATGACCAGGGTGGCGTGGGCGGTCGTCATCGGTTCGCTCCGGTGAAGTCGGCGCCGGGCAGGGACGCGGCGAGGGGGTTCCAGTAGTCGCGGTAGGAGGCGATGAGACCGTCCGCGACCGTGACCACGGCGATGTAGCCCATGTCGTAGGGGGTGTCGGTCCGCACCAGCCTGCCGACGCCGCGCATCTCGACCACCACCGTTTCGGCGACGGTGGTTTGATGGATCGTCACCTCGGGGAAGTCGTGCAGGTCCACGTGATCGGGGTAGTGGCGCATGTAGTCGCCGATCGCGGCCTTGCCTTCAAGGCGCCGCGGCCAGCCTTCGGGGGCGAAGGGGAATTCGAGTACACCGTCGGTGTGCCACAGGTCGACCCAGGCTGTGATGTCCTTCGCCAGCAGCAGGCGCAGGCCGTGGCGATACAGCTCCTCGGCCGTCATGGAGTTGGTCATGTTCGAGGTTTCCGTTTCCGCTCGGGGTGGCAGCGACGCCCGGCGGCTCGCGCGAACGCGGCAGCCGAAGCAAGCGGACTGACAGTCCGCATGATTCGAAGCATATGGACCGCCAGTCCGTTTAACAAGTGCGCTGCCGCGCGGACCGATTGGATGGCGCGGCTCAGCCACCCCCCGCGCGACCGGGGGCCTCGCTCCACACCGCCGACCCCCACACAGCCCCTCCCCCACCACCACACCGCACGGTCAGGCGGCCCGGCAGAGCTCCGCGGACTTCGCGCCCGCCGCAGCCCGGGCCACGGCGGCGGGCAGGCATCCGGCGCCACGGGAGGCTCCCGCGGCCTGCGCGTGGCCCCGCGCGAAGACGACGAGGCGGAGCAGCGCGAACCGTGCGACACCGGCGAGCGCCGAGGCCGACAGGTGGACGACCTGCTCCAGCAGCGGATCGGGAGCCGCCACCAGCTGCCGCAGACCCGGCATCGCCATGCAGGTCATCACGTACGCCGCGACGGCGGAACCGGCCGATTGCGCGTGCTGACGGCGGCTCGCGCGACAGCCCGCGCCGAAGGTGAAGCGGGCGTGGAGCTCGGTGGCGAGGAGCGTGGAAACCGCGGCGATCAGGGCATTGGCGAGAGCCCAAGGGAGCCGGGCGGCCAGGGCTCCCACGGCGAAGCCGGAGGCGACTCCCACCCCGCCGCCGCACAGGACGAAGCGGGCGAAGGCGGTGACGACGCCGGGACGCGCCGCCTGCCGCCGACTCTGCACCGCCTCCATGACCCGACCCCTTCGACAGCCCGCCCTCGACAGCGCGCCGACACCCGCGGGGCAGACGGGCGCACCACCCTTGGCGCCATGACGGCTCATCCATGGCGCCATATCGAGCCATATTGACGTCACATTGACTTGGATTCGGCAACATCGCAGGTCAAAGCAGTGCCAGTATGGTCACTCGTTTCGAACCCGGGCTGCTCGCGAGCGGAGGCCGGGCGTGACGGAGGCGCCAAGGCGGAGATGGGGGCGCGTGGACCGGCACCCGAGGAACGGTCACCCCCGTGCGTGCACCAGGCTGAAGAGGACCCGTCGGTTCCTGTCGGGGAAGGCGGGATCGGCCCGCTCCAGCCTGACCCGGACACCGGCCCCGAGCTCGAGGTCGGCGGCGTCCGAGGTGACTCTGCCCAGCACGGCGGGCTCCGCCAACTGGGCCTGCCCCTCCCGCGGGTTCGGCTGTGCGAGTTCCGCGTCCGTATCGATGATCACGGCGTCGAAGGTACCGCCCACCCGGTCCATCAGCAGCGCCGCCTCGACCAGGTCCACGGACTGCCGGTCGACGGCGTTCCCTTTCGCCTTCTCCATCCGGCTGGGCAGGTCGCCCAAGGCCGCCAGAACCCACTCGGGCGCCGCGCGGCCCGCCGTCGCGGCCACGCAGATTTCGCCGGCGTACCGGTCGACCAGGCGGCGCAGCGGTGCCGTGCAGTGGGTGTACGGTGCCGCGATCGCCGCGTGGACCGTCTGTGCGGGGACGTGGTCATGGTCGGGGAAGGACGTGTAGACCGATTTCAGCAGCAGGGCGCCGGCCGCCTCGTGGAGGAACGCCGCGTGTTTCCGGTCGTGCGGATCGAGGGAGCGGATCAGCTCGGCGTACGAGACGTGGTGCGGCCAGCCGATGCCCAGGCCCTGGGCGATGCGGTGCAATCGGGTGACTTCGTGGGTCGGGGCCCGGTCCTGCGTCCGCAGGATGCCGGGGCCGCCGTCGAGCATCATCCGGGCCGCGGCCATCCCGGTCATGAGGGAGATCTGTTCGTTCCAGCCGTCCACGGGCAGCGCGGCCCGGTAACCCAGCCGGAAGGAACCGTCCTCGAAGGTCACCTCCTGGTCCGGCAGCCTGAGCGAGATGCCGCCCCGCTCGGCCTCGACCGCCTCGCGCAAGGTGCCGATCTCGCGCAGCAGGGCGAGCGGCTCCTCGGCGGTGCCCGAGTCGACGGCCCGCTGCACGCCCGCGTAGTCCAGTCTGGCTCTGCTGCGCACCAGGGCACGGCTCACGCTCGACCCGGTCAGCTCGCCGTGGGCGTCGAGGTCGTGCTGCCACAGCAGGGCGGGGACGTCCTGGTCCGGCAGCAGGCTGGCCGCGCCCTCGGAGAGTACGGGCGGGTGCAGCGGCACCTTGCCGTCGGGGAAGTACAGGGTGACGATCCGCCTGCGGGCCTCGTCGTCCAGGGCGTCTCCCGCGGTGACGAAGGCGGCCACGTCGGCGATGGCGTAGTGGACGCGGAATCCGCCGCCGGGCCGCCTCTCCAGGTACATGGCCTGGTCGAGGTCCTTCGCGTCGGGCGGGTCGATCGTGAAGAGCGGCAGGTCGGTGGCGTCCCTGTCGGGGAGCCGGGGCGCCCGGGCAGCCGCTTCGGCCGCCGCGAGCACGGGTGCGGGAAAGCCCGAGGGAGCCTGCAGGTCTGTCCGCAGCTTCTTCAGGGCGGTGGCCAGGGCGGCCTTGGCCGCGTCGGACATGCGCATCGGGCGGCGTGGCATGCCCCGAGCGTAGGGCGGCGGGCGGTCACCGGCACGGCGGGCGATCCGTCCGGGTGCGGCAGGGCGCCCGACCCGGGTGCGGCAGGGCGCCCGACCCCCGCCGCACCCGCGCCCCCGTCACCGGGCGGACCATCGAACGGCGCCCGCGGCGCGGCGCCCCGCCCTCGCCGCCCTCGCCGCCCTCGGCGCCTTCGCGCCTTCGCAGGACGGTCAGGCGCCGGTGCCGAGGACCGTACGGATCAGCGTCCGCTGAGCCTCCGACAGGCAGGGGTCCTGCAGGTCGAGCACCTCATCGTCGACGGTGATCCGGTAGCGATAGCCGTCGGGCACGGGAGCGACGGCCCGTTGGGCCAGCTCCTCCAGGTCCGCCGCGTCAGGACGTCCGGAGGTGTCGAGCGCGCTGAGCTTCTCCAGGCCCCCGGCGAAGCCTCCGGAGCGGGTGACCGTTATCAGCATGGCCGTTCCTTCCTGTTCGCTGGTGCGTCACACGGTCTGCGGTCGCAGCCATCGGTGCGCATGCCCCGAACGGCGGAGCACGGTCACGGAGCGGGCGCCGAACCGTACGAACGTCCGGAAAGGACCGCCCCGGGGCGGTCGAGCCCGCGGGGTGTCGGCGCGGTCGCTCCCCGCGCGAGAGCCCTCGTGAGCCGCTCGGCGGGGAGGGCGCGCGGGAGTTCCGGGCGGGCGGGGCGACGGAGCCCCGAACCCGGGCCGGAATGTCCGGTTTTCGATCCTGCTGGGGGAATACCCCCTCTGTTGCCGTCAGTTCATCCGGATGGAACCGGGGGCGGGCCCGCACCGCCCGTCCCCGACCGGCTCACATGGTCAAGGAGAAATCGTGCGCATCCTCTTCACCGGCCCGGCCTCGGCCGGACACCTCTTTCCCATGGTCCCGACCGCACAGGCCTTACGCGGCGCCGGACACGACGTACTGTTCGCCGGCTCGCAGCCGCTTCAGCAGCTGCGCCAGACAGGTTTTCCGGTGGTCGAGATAGGCGACGGCCGCACCCTTCAGGACGTTTTCGAGCAGGCCATGGGGGAGGAAGTCCGTTACGTCACCACCGACCTGACCTCCGACCAGATCCTCGACCGTGCGGCCCGCGGCTTCGCGTTCCTCTCCCGTCCGACCGTGGACGGCCTCCTGGAGGTCGCCGAGGGCTGGGGCGCCGACCTGCTCGTCTACGACTCCTTCCAAGCCTCGGCACCGCTGGTCGCGGCCAAGCTCAAGATCCCTTCGGTGATCCAGAACTTCGGTGTCACCTCCGGCCACGACATGGTCGGCCGGCTCGCCGCCCACTTCACCGAGACGTACGAGGCGTACGGGGTGGAGGGCCCCGCCCGGTCCACCGCACTGAACATCGTCCCCGCCTCCCTGGGAGGCGACCCCGGCGGTCTGCGCATGCGCTACGTCCCGTACAACGGCGGCGGCTTCGTCCCCGCCGGGCTGCTCCGCCGCGGTCCCCGCCCGCGCGTGGCCGTCACCCTGGGCACGGTGCTCAGCGAGCTGGACGGGGTCCGGGCCATCGTCCGCCTGGTCGAGGCCGCCGCGTCGGTGGACGCGGAGTTCCTGCTCGCCGTGGGCGATGCCGACCTCGCACCGCTCGGCACCCTCCCGGACAACGTCCGCCCGCTGCCCTGGGTCCCGCTCGCCGAACTGCTGACCACGTCCGACGCCCTGATCCACCACGGCGGGTCCGGCACCCTGCTCACCGCCCTCCAGGCCGGCCTGCCCCAGCTGCTGCTCCCCCAGGGCGCCGACCACTTCACCAACGCCGACGCCCTCACCGCGACCGGGGCCGCCCTACGCTCCGCCTCCGACGACGTCGACACCGCTCTCCTCACCCGGCTCCTCTCCGACCCGGCCCTGCGGGAGGCCGCCGACCGCCTGCGCGCGGAGAACGCCGCTCTGCCGACCCCGGCCGCGACGGTCCCGGCTCTGGAGGCGCTGATCACCTCCTGACGCGTCCGCCCGGCGTCACGGGAGCCGCGCGCGCCGGGACCGCAGCCCACGGCTCGGGGCCTGGAGCCCGGAGCCCGGAGCCCGGAGCGGAGACCTGCCGTCCGGGCTCCGGCCGTCCGCCGGAGCGCGGACGGCCGGGTGGACCGGGGCGGGCGGTCGGCCGCGGCTGCCTCAGCGCGGCCGCCACCAGGCCTTCGAGAGGCACCGGCGCGGGGCCTTTCCGTTGACTCGCTCGCTGCCGGACACGAGGTGCGATGGGATGTCAGCGGGTGTCGGCCCCTGCCGAGGCCCCGTAGGGACCGTACGCAGAGAATGATCGTCCAGCCCATCGGTACGGCGTCCTGCGGTCGGCATCGGGCTCGGCTTCCCCTACGCGGGGCACCCGGGCGGCGCCCGGCCGGCGGGAGGACGGTCGGCCCGCCGTCAGGGCATACCGTCGGGGTCGCAACTGGCCCGCCGCAGCCCGATGGTGCGCAGCGCCCGCATCAGGGCGTCGAAGTCCCCCTCGCGCACGATGTGGACCGCCCCCTCGGCCGTGAGTCCGGACACCGCGCGGGGCACCCGGTCGGCGGCCGTGCGCAGCACCACTCCGCTCGGCGGGTCCAGATCCCGCACCCCGCGGAACACGCGCAGGACGGCCGGATCCGAATCGATGCTGTCGAGCCCGGCCGGCAGGGACAGGACGGTGATGTCGGGCAGCAGGACGCGGGCGTGCGCGAGGGCGACGGCGGGATCGTGTGCGTGCGACACGACCCGGAAGTGCGGGCTGCGCTGGATGCCCGAGCGCAGCAGCTCCAGTTGCTCGCCCTCGGGCACGCCGACCACCAGGATGGTCATCACCCTCCCATCGTGGTTCCCCGCGCGCCGGGGGGGCGACCCGGGAGGGTTCTCAGGGCCGTGCGGAGGACACCGGGGCCCGGCGTTGCCCGGCCGACCCGGCCGCCCGGTCCGCCTCGGCCGCTTCGGCCGCTTCGGCCTCGGTGTAGGCGGAGGCGAAGGTGAAGGCGCGCGGCGAGGGCCCGTGCGCCCGGAGGTCGTCCAGCCGCTCCAGCGCCTCGTCGACGGTGGGCAGTCGGCCGGCGGGGATCCACCAGAGCACCAGGTGCGCCTCGACGTGCCGGTCGAACCACTCACGGCGGCGCCGCATCGCCTCCAGGTGCCCGCTGCGGTAGGCGAAGTCCCACAGGGCCTCCCTGCTCTCCCAAACGGACAGGTTGACGATGACGCCCTCCCCCGCCGGACGCAGACCGGTGGCGTCGGCCTCCCCCTCCTCGACGAGCCGCCACACGAAGCCGGGGGCTCCGTCGGCGGCGGAGTTGACCGGATCGAGCAGCTCGACGAACGGCGCGATGCGCGGGTCGTCGAGGGGGTGCAGGAGTGTGGCGACGTTGAACTGGGCGAGGTGGGCGGCGTGCGCGGGTTCGGTCATGGCCTCATCCCAGCACGGCCCCCTTTTCTATGTCAATGCTCATTGTTTTTAGAAGCTTCGACCACCACGCAGCACTCCCCCGGCCTGGCGTCCATACGGGCACGAACCGGCCCGTCGACGCCGAACAGCCCTTCCAACAGCGCGAGGTTCATGCCGCAGACCAGGGGCGGGAAGCGCTCGGCGACCGCATGGAACGGGCAGTTGCGCATGCGGACGACGCCACCTCGGCCCGCCTCCCCCGCACCCTCCTCACCCTCCTCCAGGTGCGGTTCATAGCCGCGGGCGGCCAGCAGTTCCATCGCGTCCTCGATGCCCCCGCAGGGCGCCGCCGCCCCGCGCAGCAACTCGCCCCGGCGGCGCGCGGCAGCGCAGAGCCCCGCGTCCAGCCCGGCCTGCTCGGCCGCCTCGGCCAGCAGTTCGGCGGCGGTGCGATAGTCGCGGGCGGGCAGCGAGACCGACCGCTCGACCCGCGCCCGCGTGTACACCTTGGCCGGCCGCCCCGCCCCCGGCCCCGAGCGCCCCGTCAGGCGACGGCTCCCGCTCTCCAGCAGCCCCGCCTCGGCCAGCCGGTCCAGGTGGTGCGCGGCGAGCGTGCGCGCCACACCGGTCGCCTCGGCCGCCTCGTTGCGACCCACCTCGCGTCCCTGGGCCGCCACGTACTCGTACAGTCGACGGCGCACCGGGTCCTGCAGCACCGCGATCACATCGATGTCCTTCACCCGGCCATTCTAGAAACAACGCGGGTTGGAGATAGAAGCGCCGACAGCGGGGGCCCACGGCATGGTCACACTCCCGGCCGACCGCGGTCGAGGACGACCATCCGCGGGTGCTCGCGGTGCTGGACGCGTGGTGGGGCGGCCTCAAAGGCGGGGCGGGATCGGCGGAACGCACCCTACTGCTGCCCCGGCTGCACTTCCAGCACTTCACCACGACCAGCCTCCTGGTCGAACACGACAGCGGCGAGATCGCCGCGTTCCCGGTCGGATTCCTGTCACAGACGGCGCCCGAGGCCGCGTACGTGCACTTCGCCGGCATCGACCCGGCACTGCACGGGCAGGGGATTTCGGTTGGCGCAAAAGAGGAACGATTGACATCAAGATCAGCTGTCCGCCGTCGCCCCTGCCGACATCACCAGGAGAAGCCGACGCGCCTCTCAGCCCGGGGGCCCTGCCGGGCCAGCCCACCTCCTACCGTGGAGAGTCACACACAAGCGCGAAGGGGTGGGGAGCATGACGATATGGGGACTGGTCATCGAGACGACCGTGGGTGTCGGCGAGCGCAAGCACACAGAGGCGCACGTGGTGGCGCACATCTCCGGATCCCGAGCGGAGGCGCTCACAGAGCTGGAACGGCGGGCGCGCAGCCACACTCCCGAGCACCCCAGAAGCCCCAGGCGTCGTCGGCTCCTTCGAGAGAGCGACGGATTCCTCCTCGTCGTTGACGGGGCGTGGCAGTCGTTCGTCACGCGGTTCACGGTGGCGGAGGTGCTGGAGGACTCTACCGCGCCCGCTGTCCCGGAACCCGTGGAGGTGTCGAGCGAGCCCGTCACTTCACCTGGCGAGTCGGTCGGGCAGGTCGAGCGGTACGCGGACGGCGTACCGGTCAAGCCGGCGTGGCTGGGCCGCGACGACCTGTCGTGAGCGGTGGCGCGAGGCCGGCTGTGCACGCAGCATCCGACCAGCGCGATCAATCTCGGATGACACAAACTCGCGTCCGTCGCCATGGGATGGCAAGCGGTCAAAGTTCGGTGGCACCGGACACCGGGGAGCGTGACGGAGGGGACGGCCCGCATGGCACTCGCCCATTAAATCGAACATGTGTTGCAATAGAGGGGTGAGACCTACGCCCCGATTCCCCGAGGATCTCGTCGCGCTCCAGGAGGCGTGGCTGCGTACGTATGCCGAGCTCGCGCAGGTGGCCGCCGGCGGCGGGACCACCCTGCTGCGGCGGCGGCTGATCGCGTTGTCCGGCCGGCTGTGCGCCCATCCGCACTGGCCCGCTCCGGCCGGCTGGCGGGACGGCGGCGTCGAGCTGCGGCGGACCGCGCGCGGGCAGGCCCGGACGCATCGCGAGGCGGCCTGACGATGCCCGCGCCCGGACGCCGGGGCGGCGCGGCGGCCGGTCGGGGAGAGTCCGGTGGCTGTCCGGTGTGTCTGCGCGGCACGTGCGGCCGGGCTCCCTTGAATGGGCAGCCTCCTACGGAAACGGGCACCGTATGACCCTCCCCTCGCCCCACCGGGCAGCAGCCCCGGCCGCCGCCGCGGCCGGCTACACCCGCCGGTCGCTCCTCACGGGCGCCTTCGCCCTGGCCGGCGCGGCGGCACTGCCCGTGGCCGCGGCCGGGCCCGCATACTCGGCCGCCGGCCCGAACGTCATCGCCTGCACCACCTGGGGCGCGCGGGCCGCTTCCGAACCCGTCGTCGTCCTCGCCAACCGCCCCGAGCGCATCGTGGTCCACCACACGGCGACGGCGAACGTCACCGACTATTCCCAGCAGCGCGCCTACGCCCTGGCCAAGGCGATCCAGAACTATCACATGAACGCGCAGGGCTGGATCGACACCGGTCAGCACTTCACCATCAGCCGCGGCGCCTTCGTGTTGGAGGGCCGCCACCACAGCCTCGCGGAGCTGAACACCGGCAGGCGCCAGGTGCGCGCGGCGCACTGCGTCGGACAGAACACGGTGTCGATCGGCATCGAGAACGAGGGCACGTACACCTCCCAGGCCCCTCCCGCGGCGCAGTTCGCGGCGCTGGCGGACCTGTGCGCCCGGGTCTGCAGCCAGTACGGCCTGCCTGCGTCGGAGATCTACGGCCACCGCGACTTCAACGCCACGTCCTGCCCCGGCGACCGTCTGTACGCCCTGCTGCCGACCCTCCGCAAGGAGGTCGCCACCCGCCTCGGCACGCCCCTGTCGCAGCCGGAGGCGGAGGATCCGGTGTGGGACTTGGTGCGCCAGGTCACCGACCGGCCGTCCGCCACGCTCGGGGAATACCTGCCCGCGGGCCTACTCCCCTGACGGAGTGTCTTCCAAGAAACGGTCCGACGGGGGAGCCGGCCCGATCGCACACGGCGATACCGCGAGCGGCAGGCTGCCGGGCGGACCGGGAAGGCCTCGGGGCTGCCGCGCCTGCCGGTACGCACCCGGGAAACCCGTCCGACCCGTACGCAGGACAGGCGCGGCGCACGGCGCCACACCGAACCGCGTGGTGCGGCGGCCGCCACGGCGCGGCCACGGCCTGTCCGCAGAACGAACACCTCCACGGCTTCGTCCACGAGGCTGTACGCGCCCGCCGGCCCGGATAGCGTCGGCCCTTGCGGTCACCGCCGAGGTCCGCCCGTGCACCCGAAGGCAGGAACGAGATGAACCCCCTGGCCGCCCGCGGTCCGCACAGCGTCACGCTCGCCACCCGGGCCGACCGCAGCGTCATCACCCTCACCGGCGACATGGACCTCGACCACGTCGAGCCCTTCCTCGCGGCACTCCGGGAAGCCTGCACCGCCGCCGGTGCTCCGACGCGAGTGGTCGTCGACCTCTCGCGCCTCGACTTCTGCGACTCCACCGGCCTCAACGCCCTGCTCCACGCGCGCTCCCTGTGCGAGTCTCACGGGCGAACGCTGACGCTCGCCGACCCCGCCCCGCAGTTCCACCGCCTGCTGCGCGTCACGGGCGCCGACGAGGTGTTCGACGTCTCCGTCTCCGACGCGCCCGGCGCGGGGCCGGTACCGTGACCGCGGCCGTGACCGCGGCCGTGACCGCGGCCTCGACTCCGCCCGCTCAGCCGGACCTGAGCGTGACCGAGGGCGCGACACCGTATTCCTGGCGGTAGGCAGCGGCGAAGCGGCCCTGGTGGGCGAAGCCCCAGCGTCCGGAAATGCCGGCAACGGTAGCGGAGCCCGACGGGTCGGCGGACCGGAGCTCGGCATGGGCACGGGCCAGCCGGACCTGGCGGAGATGACCGAGCGGCGTCGTACCGGCGTGGCGGGTGAAGGCGTACTGCACCGCGCGCGGAGTGACAGGGATCGAGGCGGCGATGTCGGCGAGCGTGATGTCGCGGTGAGCGTTGGCCTCGATGAACGCGACGGCGCGGCGCAGGGTGTCGCTGTGCGCGTCGCGGGTGTCGCGCGGGCCCGGCCGGTCCACCCGGGCGGTGTTCGGCAGCGTGTTCAGCACCGTGGCCGCCAGGTGCTGGGCGGCCGTCGAGACCAGCAGCCCGTCCGGGTCGGCCGATGCGGCGCTGTCGTCGAGGACGTGGTCGCGGAGGTACGCGACGGCCGCCCCGAGCCGCCGGTTCTCGGCGGGGCCGACGGCCCGGGGCCCGGTGATCCGTACCTCCCCGCCACGCGGAACGGAGGCGACCCGCCCCAGCAGGCGGGGATCGAACATGGTGATCGTGTACCGGGCTTCGCGGACCTGCCCCGCGTACGGGCGGTCGTGGGGGGCGATGAGAAAGGTCTCGCCGGGCCCGAAGACCTCCTCGCGGCCCCCGGTGGTGTCCACGATGGTCCCGCTGTGCATCGTCACCAGGCACACCTTGCCCAGGCAGCCCGCGTCGTAGCCCATCGTGTAGCCGAAGGACAGCCGGTCGACGCTCAGTCCGCCGACTGCGGTGCGGGAGATCCGGACGCGGGTGTCCGTGGGACGCCCACCGATCTGCATGGGGGTGTAGGCGGCGGACAGGAAGGCTTCGGTGGCCTCCAGGTTCCCGCTCTCGAAGAAGAGGTTCGTCATCGGGCCCTCCCGCGCCCCACCCGCTCATCGGCACGGCTGCCGACGACGGGCTCCCCCAGTATGCCGTGCCCGGCCGACCGGACCGTCTACGTGACGGGGCGGAAGGTCACCGGGAGGCTCAGGGGACCGCGCAGACCACCCGGGCGCCAGCGGATCTCCTGCGGCTCCACGGCCAGGGCGAGTTCGGGGAGCCGACGCAGCGCGGTACCGATCGCGACCTGCCCCTCCAACCGGGCCAGCGGCGCGCCCAGGCAGTAGTGGACGCCGTGGCCGAAGGCGAGGTGGGCGTTGTCCTGGCGGGTGATGTCCAGGCGGTCGGGGTCGGGGAACCGGGCCGGGTCGCGGTCGGCGATGGCCGAGGCGATGAGGACGGTCGCACCGCGCGGGACGATCGTCCCCGCGATCTCCGCGTCCTCGCGGGCGAAGCGGGCGATGCCGGGGCTGACCGGCCCGTCGTAGCGCAGGAACTCCTCGATCGCGCTGCCCAGGAGACCGGGGTCGCCGCGCAGGAGTTCGAGCTGGTCGGGGTGGGCGAGCAGCATGGCGATGCCGCCACCGATCAGGTTGACCGTGGTGATGTAGCCGGCGGCGAGCAGCAGGAAGACCATCGCGATGAGCTCGTCCTCGCTCAGCCTGCGTTCCTCGTCCCGGGCGGCGATCAGGGCACTGAGCAGATCGCCTCGCGGGCGGGCGCGTTTGTCCCGGATGAGGTCGGTCACGTAGGCGCGCATGTGCCGCCAGGCCTCGTCCACCGCGGCGGGGTCCGGCGGTTCCGCGCCGCGCATGATCATGCGGTCGGTCCAGTGCTGGAAGTCGTGCCGGTCGTCCGCCGGTACGCCGAGCAGTTCGCCGATGACGGCGACGGGCAGCGGCAGCGCAAAGTCCGCGACGAGGTCGGCGCGGCCGGCCGGGGCGATCCCGTCCAGGAGGCGGTCGGTGATGTCCTGGATCCGGGGCCGCATCTGCGCGACTCGGCGGGCGGTGAACGCCGTGGAGACCAGGCGGCGCAGGCGGGTGTGGTCGGGCGGGTCGCTGCGGAGCATGTTGCTCAGCATCGACTCCCGATCGGTCGCGGGCAGCTGGGCCAGGAGCCGGGGGTCCGAGGCGTCGCGTACGTCGCTGCTGAGACGGGGGTCCGAAAGGGCGGCGAGTCCGTCCTCGTAGCGGGTGACGAGCCAGGCCTCCAGCCCGCCCGCGGCGACGACGCGGCGTACGGGGCCTTCCTCGCGAAGTTCCCGGTACAGCGGGAAGGGGTCCGCGAGGAAAGCCGGGTCGGCATAGGGAAGAAGGACCGGCCGCTCACTCATCGTGCCTCCAGGAATACGACGCCCCTGCCATGGGCAAGGAGGATATGCGTCCGAGTCTCCACGAATGCAGCTTTTCGGTCATGCGGACGAGCGGTAACCGGTCGTGACGGGCGTGGCGTCGGTGCGTCGACTTTTCGCCGTCAAGGGCATGCTGATGGCCCGTCGATTTCCGATGCACGCGTGATCTGGGCCAAGGACCACTCCGGAAAGTATGATCAAGAAATGGCTGACATGACCGAAACTACGCCAGGCTGGCTGACCCGTGACGAGCTGGACGCGGCCAGGGCCCAGATGCCGATCCTGTACGTCGAGGCCGTTCCCGTGCGCGTGGACGACACCGGCGAAGTCACCAGCGTCGGGCTGCTCCTGCGGATCGGCCCGGACGGGACCATCAGCCGGACGCTGGTGTCCGGCCGCGTCATGCACCACGAACGGGTCCGCGACGCGCTGCTGCGCCACCTGGAGAAGGATCTGGGGCCGGTGGCCCTTCCTCAGGTGCCGGCCTCGCTCCAGCCGTTCACGGTGGCCGAGTACTTCCCGACGGCCGGGATCACCCCCTTCCACGACCCCCGCCAGCACGCGGTCTCCCTCGCCTACGTCGTACCGGTCACGGGTGACTGCCGTCCGCGGCAGGACGCCCTGGACCTGGTGTGGTTCAGCCCGGAGGAGGCGTGCTCGGCCGCCGTGCAGGGCGAGATGCCGGGGGGCCACGCGGTGCTGCTGAAGCAGGCCCTGGCGCACGTGGGACGCGCCTACTGAGGCCGTCCCTACGCGCCGCGGTCACCGGGGCGGGATCGGGCGGTACGGGCGGGACCAGGGCGCGTCGGCGCCGGCGCCGGAATCCGGGCGCAGGCCGAGCTCGCCGAGCGCGTTGAGCGCCATCATGGCGGTGAACACCGGGTTGGGGTTGGCGCCGCCCACCCGGCGCTCGGCGATGGCCCGCGCGTAGCGGGTGGTGAACGTGCTCGGGCGGACCGGCCCGTCCCCGCCGGTGAGGCCGAGTGCCGCGCCCTGGAGGGCCATGGCCTGCTCCAGCAGTCCGTCGAGGTGGGACACCGCCTCGGCTCCGCGGCGCCGGGCGAAGCTGTGGCCGTCGGTGAGGATCGTGGCCTCCCCTTCCTCGAAGAGGCCGGCGACGGCGCCGAGCACACTCTGGATCTTGAGCTGGTCGGCGTCGTACATCGCACCGCAGGCGCCGTTCCCCTCGTCGGACAGGTGGAGGACCCCGCAGTCCCGCAGGTGCACGATCACGTGCCCGGCGCAGTGGCCCTGGCTGCGCAGGACGCGGACGGACCCGTCGGCGAAGGTCCAGCCGGTGAAGCGCCGTGAGCCGATACGGATCAGCTCCGGCGGCCGCTCCTCGTAGGTCCGGGTCGCCGCGGCGAAGGGCCGCAGCGGCGCGAAGAGCGCCACCACCTCGGCGGCCAGTCGGGCCGGCGGCAGCGGCACCGCCCAGGCGATGCGCTCGAAGGACCGCAGCCAGTAGGACTCCGGGTCCCGCATCTGGTCCAGGTCGCGGGCGGGGACGCAGTGCTGGACGGGCACGCCCAGTTCGTCGGCCAGGTCGTTGTTGCCGATGTGGTCGGGGTGGCCGTGCGTGGTCAGCACGACCGCCCGGGACCAGGGTCCGACCCGGTCGGCCGCCGCGCGCAGCGCGGCGCGGAACGCCGTCGTGACGCCCGTGTCCACCAGCACCAGGGTGTCACCGGCCCGGTGCACGAGGGCGTTGGCGACGTCCGGCCGACCGTGTGCGAGATCGAGCTCCCGGCCGAGGACCAGTACGGTCCTGTCGTCGATCCCGATCAGGTCTCCGAGCGCGGTCATGGATCCTCCCTCGGTCCGATCGGGCCGGGCGGGGCCGCGGCCGCTTCCCCCGACCGTGCAGGACCAGTCTCCCGCCGCGGCGGGTGCGCCGCACGGGCACCCACGTGCCGTACCGGCCGTGGGGTTCCCCGGCGGGCGCACGGCCGGGCCGGAAGGGGCACCGTCGAGACCGGAAAGCACCGGCACCCGTCAGCGGTGCCACGTACCGCCGGTGGGTAGGGAGCTGACCGTCGCGGCCCGTTCAACGCGGCACGCCAGGTGGACGGTTCGGGGAGGGACTGTGGCACTGCTCGATCAACTGCCCGCACTCATCGGGGTCGTGGTCGGCTCGTTCGGCTCCTACGCCGTCCAGACGCTGACCGAGCGCCGCCGGTGGAGACGGCAGCGGGAGGAGCGGTGGGACGAGAAGCGCTTCGAGACGTACGGCCGCTACGCCAACGCCTTGAAGGCACAGCTCCGCCTCACCCAGCGCATCGGCGCCTCTCTCGGATACTCCGACGTGGTCGACCCGTTGGCACCGGCCGACGGTCTGCCGCTGCTCGCGGACGCCGAGTCGCACCGTGCGACGGAGTGGGAGGCCGTCCTCCTCGTGGGTGACGCGGCGACGGTTGCGGCGGCACGGCGCTGGCACGAGACGATCTGGACCATACAGCTGCTGATCCGGGAGGACTCGGTCGACGGCGAGATGTGGACCAGGGCGCACCGGATGGCGAGCGCGGCGCGTGACGCCTTCTACGAGAGTGCGCGGCGCGACCTCGGCATCGAAGGCGCTCCCCCGCCGCCGGGACAGTGGCCCCGCGAGTGGCGGGCCGAGCTGTCCGGCTGAACGGGTCCCGGCCCGTGCCCTGGCGGACCGCTGCCCGGTAGCGGCCACACCGTGGGAGCGACAGGCGCGTGGCCCGTAGAGGGCGGCCCATGGGCCGCACTCGGCGGACGTCTCGCGCCACTGGGCACTGGACCGGAACCTACGCGTCACGACCATCCTCCACCGGGGTTCCACCCCACGAAGAGGGCAGAACCCAGCACCTGCTCACGACATCACGCAGGCCCCCACCCTTCGGCCTCCAGGCAGGCCCGAAGCTCCTGGCGGCCGGATCGGACATCGTTCCCGCCGGATTCCGGCGTTCTACCCCAGAAGATCCATGGGATCTCTAGGGTGGTTCCGCTGTCTTTTCGCGCGGTCGGCCCCCCGGGGGCCGGCCCGTCACACAAGGGGGAGAACAGTGCTGGTCGAGACGTTGACAGCGTTGGCCGCCGCGGGTGGCGGCGCGGTCGTACAGGCCGCCGGGACGGACGCCTGGCACGGAGTACGGCGCCGGGTGGCGGAGCTCTTCGGGCGCGGCGACGAGCAGCGGGAGCGGGCCGAGCTGGAACGGCTGGACCGGACCTCCCGGGCGCTGGAACCCGGCGCGTCCGCGGACCCGGAGCGGGAGCGTGACCGGCAGAGCGGCATGTGGCAGGGGCGCTTTGAGTCCCTGCTGGAGAACGCGGACCCGCAGGATCAGCAGCGCGTGGCCGACGAGCTGCGGGCGCTGCTTCGCTGTGGCACCCTCCTCGAGGGCGACCTGGCCGTGTCCACCGGAAAGGCCACGGCCACGGACGGGGGCCACGCCGTGACCGGTGTCGAGCGCACCGGCGGAGTGGACGGGCGGCCGGCGCGCGCGGTGAACACCGGGGACGCGCAGGCCACCGGCCCGGGCTCCCGCGCCGTCAGCGGCATCACTGATTCCCGCCGTGACCCACGAGGCGCCTAGGCACCGGACACCGTCCGAAGGCCGGAGAGCGACGAGGCGAGGGATCGGGAGCGGCCATGGCGAAATGGCACTGGGGCAGGCGACGTGACGGGGGCGGGCGCAGCCTGGCCCGGGGCACCGCCGTCGAAGGGGTGCGCGTGACGGGGGACATCCCCTCGTCGCCCCCCGCCCAACAGGTGACAGGGTCCGGGAACGCTGTCGCCGACAACGGCGGCATCGCGGTCTCGGGTATCTACAACGACCATTCCAGCGTGCTGCTGCCTCCCGAGGTGTTGCGGGCGGCGGCCAAGGTGAAGGCCCCGCGGGGCATGGACGATCTGCCCTACCTGCCCGGTCACTTCGTGGGCAGGGAATCCGAACTGCAGGCCCTGGACGCGGCGTTGAAAGGGTCAGGACAGGTGCGCCTGCAGGCGGTGCACGGACTCGGCGGAGTCGGAAAGAGCGCCCTGGCCGCCCACTGGGTGGCCACACGGGCCCACTCCCACAAGCTGAGGCCGGTCCGGTGGATCACCGCCGACAGTCCCGCCGGCGTCGAGCAGGGGCTCGCCGCCCTGGCCGTAGCACTGCAGCCGGCCCTGGCCAAGGTGCTCACCACGGCAGCCCTGGCCGAGTACGCCCTCCAATGGCTTGCGGGACACACTGGCTGGCTGCTGGTCCTGGACAACGTCACCGACCCGGCTGACATCGCCGCACTGCTCGCGCGCGCCCCCGGCGGCCGCTTCCTGATCACCAGCCGGCTCGCCACGGTGTGGACCACCGCCACCACCGTCATCCGACTCGACGTCCTGGACCCGGCCGAGTCCCTGACCCTGCTCACTCGCGCCACCACCGCAGCCGGGCCCCGGGACCTGGACGGCGCCGCCGAGCTGTGCGCCGAACTCGGCCATCTGCCCCTCGCGGTGGTCCAGGCGGCCGCTTACCTGGCGCAGAACCCACTCCTCACCCCAAGCAACTACGTCGGCCTCCTGCGCGAGGACCCGGCCGGGACCTATCAACAGGGAGGCGAGGGCCGCACCTCCGCCGAGCGCACCGTCGCCCGCGTCTGGCGCGTGACGCTGGACCGGATCAGCGAACTCCAGCCGTACGCGGCCCGCGTCCTGCGCGCCCTGGCCTGGTACGGCCCCGATCGCATCCCCGTCGGCCTCCTCGACCGCATTCCCGACCATCCCTTCGAGTCGATGCCCACGCCTCGCCAGGTCGCCGACGCCGTCGGCCTCCTGAACGCGTACAGCATGATCGATGTCGCCCCGGCCACCCGCACCCTCGGCATGCACCGTCTCGTGCAGGGGCTGACCCGCACACCCGATCCCGCCGACCCCCACCGCGACCCGGTGCTCATCGAGATGGCCCGCATCCACGCGACCCTCGCCCTGCACGAGGACGTCATCCCCCTGTCCTGGCGGGACCCGGCCTTGTGGCCACAGTGGCGCAGCCTGATCCCGCACATCGATGCCCTGGCGAGCAACACGCCGACCGCCGATGACTCACCGCAGATGGCGGCACTGCTCAACCAGGCGGGGGGCTACCTCCACGGCCAGGGGCTGGCGGGCCGGGCGGTCCCGCACCTCGAACGAGCCCTCGCGTACCGGGAGCGCAGCCAGGGCCGGGACCATCCGGACACCTCCGACATCGTCAACAACCTCGCCGCCACCCGGCTCGCGATCGGTGACCTGGCCGGGGCCGTCGCCCTGTCCGAGCGGGCCGTCGCGGCGACCGTGCGGCACAGGGGCAGGGATCATCCGCTCAGCATCGGAGCCCAGGTCAATCTCGCGGTGGTCCGCCTGGAGGCCGGGGAGGTGGACCGGGCGACGGCCATGATCGAGCAGGCCCTCGCCGACAGTCTCCGCCTGGGAGGTGAAGCGCACTACGCCACCATCATGGTCCGTTCCCATCTGGCAACCGCCTACCTGGCGGCCGGGCACTTCGACCGGGCGCTGGAACTACAGACGCGGAACGCCGCCATCAGCGCCCGGGTGCTCGGGGAGGACCACCCCGACACCCAGGCCGCCCGCATCATCCTCACCCAGGCCGCCCAGGCGGCGGGAGACCCGGCCAGAGCCGTCCCGTTGTACGAACGGCTCCGCCGACGCCAGGAGCGGGCCCTGGGCGAGGACCATCCGCACACCCTCGCCACCCGTTCCAACCTCGCCTCCGCCCACCTGGCGTCCGGAAACCCAGGCCGGGCGATCGAGGAGAACGAGCAGGTGGTCGAAGACCGGATGCGCGTCCTCGGCGAGGACGATCCGCACACGCTTGCCGCCCAGGGCCTCCTCGCCGACGCCTACACCGAGGCCGGGGACACCGAGCGGTCGATCCCGCTCAGCGCGCGCGTCCTGGAGGACCGGCTGAGGGTCCTGGGAGAGGACCACCCCGACACCTTCACCGCCCGCGAGAGTCTGGCCGGGGCACACCGGGCGGCGGGAGACCTCGACCGGGCGATCCTGCTCTGCACCCAGGTCCTCGACGACAGGCTGCGTGTACTCGGCCCGAACCACCCCGACACCCTCAACGCCCGGAACAACCTCGCTCTCCTCCAAGGGGGGCAAGGGGCAGAAGACAAGGCGATCGCCCTGCTCGAACACACCCTCGCCGAGAGCGTGCGCGCGCTGGGCGAGGACCACCCGCACCTTGCCGCCACCCGCCACAACCTGGCGGCCGCGCACCTGGAGGCGGGAAATCCCGGCCGGGCGATACCCCTCCTGGAGCAGGCCGTCGCCACGAACATCCGCACGCTGGGCCAGGACCATCCCCGCACGGTCGACTCCCTCCACGGACTGGCATCGGCCCACCGGGAGGCGGGGAACGCGGCCCAGGTCGCCCTGCTGTGCGAACGGATCCATGCCTCCCACAGCCGCACGCTCGGCGAGCACGACGCCCAGACCCTCACGTCCGCTTCCCACCTCGCGCTCGCCCGCCTGGAGGCGGGAGACCCCGAGCGCGCCCTCCCCCTGCTGAAAGCCGCCTTCCGCGCGCAGAAACGTCTCCTCGGCCCCGGGCACATCGACTTCCTCACGACCGCCCACAACCTGGCCCTCGCCCACCACGCGCTGGGACACCTGGGCAAGGCCCTCCGGCTCTACCGGAAGGTCCTCATCCTCAGCACCTCTGTCCTGGGCGAGGACGATCCCCTGACGCAGTCCGCCGCCGCGCACCACGCCGCCGCCTCCGCTGCGCGGGGCGCCCCTGAAGACCCCCACATCGATCACGCCCCCAAGAGAAGCTGAGGATCGGATCGGTCCGACGGCCGCTGCCGAGGTGTCAGGCAGCGGTGGAGCGGGCCTCCAGCTGTGACTTCAGGTTGCGCAGGGTCGTCCGGATGTTCTTCCGCTGGAACTCGGCGAAGGTGTGTCCCCTCGTCGCGATCCGGTCGAACGTGTGGGCCACCGCATCGGGCCAGCTCCGGCGGTCGTCGGTCCACGTCTCGGTCACCTCGGTGCCCCCGGGCACGGCGGCGAAGCGGTACTCCCAGGTGGCGATCGGGCCGGGCAGCCACGGGCGGCGGAAGCCTATGGCGTGGACCCTGAACCGGAACAGCCGGTCCGGGTCGGCGGCCGTCACCGTGCAGCGGGTCGTCCAGCGCAGCGGGCCGCGTTTGTTGCGGCCGTCGAAGGCCATGCCGACCCGGGTCCGGGTGCCCGGCCCGTCGACCGGGGTCCCGCCGAGGTTCTCCGGGCTCCAACGCCCCATCAGGGCGGGGTCGGCGACGTGCTGGTAGACCGTCGACGGGTCGGCCGCGACGAAGACGGTGTCGTGGACGCTGAACGTACGGGGCATGTGGCTCCCTCCTCGGAGCACGACGGTAGCGGCCGCCTCGCGGCACGGGTCCGGCGGGCCCCTCTCCAGCCGGCCCCCGCACCCGTCAGGCCCGTTCCAGCATGCGGCGGCGAAGAGTGTCGTAGAGGGGTGCGCTCCCCAGCCGGTCCGCCGTCACCGCCGCGGCGAAGCAGGCCGTCAGCAGCGGCAGCAGGAGCGCGCCGGTGCCGGTCATCTCCGTCACCAGGGCGACGCCGGTGAGCGGTGCCCGCACCACGGCGGTGAAGACGGCGGCCATCCCCACGGCCGCGAACGCGGCGGGACCCGCCGTGCCGACCGGCAGCAGGGGGAAGGCGGCCGCGTGGGTGAGCGTCCCCCACAGGGCTCCCAGGGCCAGCAGTGGTGCGAACAGCCCGCCGGGAGTCGCGGCAGCGTAGCTGAGCGGGCCGGCCACGAAGCGCACGACGAGGCAGACCACCAGCGCCGCGCCGGTCAGGCTCCCGCCCGCCAGCAGGCGCTCGCTCAGCTGGTCGCCGCCGCCCGTGAGGAGCGGGTCGAAGGCCATCAGGGCGCCGACCAGGGCCCCGATCACGGCGGCCCGGACCACGAGGGGCACCTGGGTGAGGCGGTCGCACACCTCCAGAGTCCCCACGACCAGGGCGCTGTACCCGGCGCCCAGTGCCCCGGCCGTCACCCCACACAGGAGGAAGACCGGGAGCATCCACAGCGGCGGGGCGGGAACGGCCGGCATGGGAAGGACCAGCCCGTCGCCCACGATCAGCTGGGAGACGGACACCGCGGTGACGGTGCCGACGATCGTCAGCAGCACCAGGCGGGGCCGCACCGTGCCGGTCACCTCTTCGCAGACGAACAGCAGCCCGCCCAGCGGGGCGGTGAAGGCCACCGCAAGACCGGCCCCGCCCAGCGCGGTGTGGAGCATGCGGGCGTCGCCGGCGTCCAGCCGGCCGCGGCGGCCCGCCACGGCTCCGATGGCGGCACCCATGTGGACGATCGGTCCCTCCCGGCCCAGGACCAGGCCCGAGCCGATCCCGACGACTCCGCCCGCGAACTTCGCGGGTAGCAGCCGGGCCGGGTGGCCCTGGGACTCCCCCCGCCACACGGCCTCCACGTGCTGGATGCCGCTGCCCGCGGCGTGCGGTACCCGCAGGGCGATCGCACAGGCCGCCGCCGCGCCCGCCGCGGTGAGGGCGACGGGGATCAACCGGCCGGCCCCGCCCAGTGCGGCGGCCTCCTCCACGACCGAGGTGCGCAGCAGGTCGGCGTGTTCCAGGCACCACCGGAACGCGCCGCCGACCAGCCCGACCAGACCCCCCGCCAGCGCCGCCACCAGGAAGGCGCGGCCGTCTCCCCACCTCCGCCCGGATGCCATGGCTCAGTGCTGGGGCAGGTGGGTCTTGGCGTCCTCGTACGTCGCCCCGCCGGGTGCGGGGGCCACGGCGTAGAAGAGGTTCAGCACACCGGTGCGGAAGGTCTCGGCGGACACCAGCTCCAGCGGCACCGCTGTGGGCTCCCGGTCGAACAGGCGCATGCCGCCGCGCACGGCGATCGGGTGCAGCAGGAGGTTCAGTTCGTCCAACAGCCCGGCGGCGATCAGCTGGCGCACGACGGAGACCGAGCCGCTGATCCATACCGGCGTGTCCGCCCCCGGCTGCTCCTTCAGGGCGGCGACGGCGGGGGCGAGGGCGCCGCCGAGCTGTTCGCAGTTGCGCCAGGTGAAGTCGAGCCGGCTGTTCGACACCACGATCTTGCGCGCGTCACCCAGCACCTTGGCGAACGGCGCGTCCCCCCCGCCCTCCGCCTCCCGCTGCGGCCAGGCGCCCGCGAAGCTGTCGTACGTCCTGCGCCCGAGCAGCAGGGTGTCGGCCCGGCCCAGGGTGGCATCCACGGCGGCGCCCATCTCGTCGTTGAAGTAGGGGAAGTGCCAGCGGTCGGGCGCCTCGACGACACCGTCGAGCGAAATGAACAACTGCGCCTTGATCTTCCTCATGCCGGTCTCCGGGAGCTGGTGGTCGGTCCGTCCGCGTACGGGCCCATCCAAGGGCACGCGGGGGTCTGTACCCGGTGCATTCACCCGCACGGCGGCTGCGTCGACCGCTTGCGGACCCCGCCGACGGCGTGCGACTGCGGATCGGCGGCCGGGAACTGCAACCCGATCGGCCCCTCGGCCGGAAGTGGGGATGAGGGGCCGCCGCCGCGGACCCCCCGGGCACGGACGCTGTTCGCCCGACCTCCACCCATCACGGCCAAGGACTCTCGTTGAGAAAGACACCGCGCGCAAAGGCATCGCGCCGGGCCCGCTGGATCGTTCCGCTCGCCCTGCTGGTCGTATGGCTCGGCATCGGTGGAACGCTGGGACCGTACGCGGGCAAGCTCCGCGAGGTCGCCACGAACGACCAGGCGGCGTTCCTGCCGCGCAGCGCCGAGTCGACGCGGGTCCTCGAAGCCCGCGGGGCCTTCGAGGAAGCGCAGTCCGTACCCGCCGTCGTGGTGTGGACGGCGAACGGGCCCCGGGTGACCGTCGGGCAGCAGGAGGCGGCCGCTCGGGCGGTCGGGGACCTCGTGGGACGGCCCGGGATCGCCACCACGCCCTCACCGCCCGTCGTCTCCGCCGACGGGCGGGCCCTGCAGGCCGTCGTACCGCTCGCGCCCGACCTCGGCGAGGAGCTCCCGGCGGTCCTGGACGAGGTGCGGCAGGCGGCGCAGCGGGTGCCGGGCACCTCGGTCGGGATCGCCGGTCCGGCGGCCACCCAGGCGGACCTGTCCGAGGCGTTCGCGGGGATCGACGGGCTGCTGTTGGGAGTGGCCCTGGGAGCGGTCCTGCTGATCCTGCTGCTGGTCTACCGCAGTGTGCTGCTGCCCCTGGTGATCATCATCAGCGCGGTGTTCGCGCTGGGCCTGGCCTGCGCGGTGGTCTACGCGCTGGCGGCCCGGGGCGCCGTCCGCGTGGACGGCCAGGTGCAGGGAATCCTGTCGATCCTCGTGATCGGCGCCTCGACCGACTACGCCCTGCTGGTCGCCGCGCGCTTCCGGGAGGAGCTCGCCGTACGCGGCGACCGGGCGCACGCCGCGGCGGCAGCCGTGCGCCGGTCGGCCGGAGCGGTCACCGCCAGTGCGGCGACCGTGGCCCTGGGACTGCTGGCCCTGCTGGCGAGCGACCTGACGAACAACCGGGCACTCGGGCCCGTCGGCGCCATCGGGATCGTCTGCGCGGTGCTGAGCTCGCTGACCTTCCTGCCGGCCGTCCTGGTCCTGCTGGGCCGCACCGCGTACTGGCCGGCCATGCCCGGCCCGGCCGATGCCTCGGCCGAGGGGCACCGCGTGTGGCGCCGGATCGCCGCCCTGATCGACCGCTCTCCCCGCCGCGTGTGGGTCTCCACCTCCGTCCTGCTGGTGGTGCTGGCCGGCTTCTCCCCCGCGCTGTCCGCCAAGGGCGTGCCACTGGACGAGATCTTCGTGAACGACGCGCCCTCGGTGGGCGCCCAGCAGACGCTGGCCCGGCACTTCCCCGGCGGCTCGGGCAATCCCGCCGTCGTCATCGTGAACGCCGACCGGGCCGCCGAGGTACGGGTGGCCGCCGAAGGCACCGACGGGGTCGCCTCGGTCGCACCCTTCACCGCGGGTGGCGGCAGGCCGGGCCCGGGGGCTCCGCTCGTCGTGGACGGCCGCGTCCGTCTGGATGCCACGCTGGACGCGGCGACCGACAGCGACGCCGCCAAGAGGACGGTCCAGCGGCTGCGGGAGCGCGTGCACGCGGTGCCGGAGGCCGACGCGCTCGTCGGGGGCTACACCGCCCAGCAGTTCGACACCCAGCAGACCTCGGCCCGTGACCGCGCCGTCATCGTCCCGGTCGTCCTCGGCATCATCCTGCTCATCCTCGTCGCGCTCCTGCGCTCCGTGCTCGTGCCCGTCCTGCTGGTGGCGACGGTCGCACTGAACTTCCTCGCCACCCTGGGGGTGTCCGCGCTCGTCTTCGGACACCTGCTGGGCTTCAGCGGCACGGACGCCTCCGTACCGCTGTACGGATTCGTGTTCCTGGTCGCCCTCGGCGTCGACTACAACATCTTCCTGATGTCCCGCGTACGCGAGGAGAGCCTCGCGCTGGGGACCCGTGCGGGCGTGCTGCGGGGGCTCGTCACCACGGGCGGGGTCATCACCTCCGCCGGGGTGGTCCTCGCCGCGACCTTCGCCGCGCTGATGGTGATTCCGCTGGCCTTCCTCGTCCAGATCGCCTTCATCGTCGCCTTCGGCGTCCTGCTGGACACCCTCGTCGTGCGGTCTCTGCTGGTACCGGCCCTCATCATCGACATCGGCCCGCGCGTCTGGTGGCCCGGTGCGCTGGCCCGCCCGGGCACGCGGGTCGGCCCGCGGACCGCACCGGCGGCGCGGACCGGGTGATCACCACTGCGGCCCCGGCGCGCCGGTCGCGTTCCCGTCGGCTCGCACCGGACCGAACGGACCGTCGCCCCCGGGGAGGCCGCCGGGGAACGGGGCGATACCGAGGAGCGCCGCGGTGGCTTCGGCCGTGATCCGGTGCCACAGGCCGGCGTTGCCGATCATGGCGTGGCCGCCGCGGGGCATCCTGATGCCGCGGACCCGGGCTTCGGCCTTCCGGGCGCGTTCGAGGTAGGCCCAGGTGTCCGCCGCCCGGGTGACACGGTCGTGTTCGTCATGGAGGGCGACAACCGTGCGAGCGCGCAGATGGGCGGCCGGTTCGGCCGGCGGGCACCACGGAGCGAGCGCCACGACCCCCTCGACCTGGGGATCGTCTGCGGCACGCAAGGCCGCACGCCCGCCCATGGAGTGCCCCACGAGGACGACGGGAACCGGTCCGGCGACGGCACGGAGCTCCTCCAGGGCGCGTCGGACGTCGGCGACCGGATGCGCGTGGTGGCCGTTCCAGCCCCGGTGCCGGTAGCGGACGTGTGCGACGAACACGCCGGCGTGGGCGGTGGCGCGCGTGACGGCCGTCGCAAAGGGTCGCATGCGCAGGGCCGGCAGGTTCAGCAGGGGCGGCGGCCGCAGGGCGTCCGCCCGACCGCCGTGCAGCAGCAGGACGGCCGCGGGCACCCCTTGGGACAGCCGGTGGGCGGGGGCGGGGATCAGGGCGGCCGGTACGGGCCGATCCCGGTGGGCGCCCCCTCCGGGGTGGTCGGCGGCCTCGGGCGAAGGGTCCACACGTCACCTCCTGGGCTTCGAGGGGTGGTGGCGGGGCGGGAGCGGAAGGAATCCGCTGGTGCGGGCGGCGTACTCAGCGTAACCGGGGCGGTCGGCCATGTGTCTCTCCAGCAGTCGCTTGCCGCTGCCGACCGTCAGCAGGGCCGTCATGAGGACCGGGGAAACCAGGCTCAGCAGCGCCGAGGACACGCTGGTGCAGGCGAACAGGTACAGGCCCCACCAGACGAGGCTGTCGCCGAAGTAGTTGGGATGGCGGGTCCAGCCCCACAGTCCCCGGTCCATGATGCGGCCCCGGTTGGCCGGGTCCTCCTTGAACCGGGCCAGCTGGTGGTCGCCCACGGCCTCGAAGCACAGTCCTGCGGCCCACAGGGCCAGTCCGAGTGCGCCGAGCACGCCCACCGGGGCCGCCGCGTACGAGGCGGCCTGGACGGGCAGGGAGACGAGCCAGACCAGCGCGGCCTGGAGGAGGTACACGGTGCGCAGGGCGTACCAGGTCCGGTTTCCGGGTGCCTTGTCCAGGAGCGCGGTGTAGCGCGGGTCCTCCCCGTGGCCGCGGGCGCGCCGTGCGATGTGCGCCGACAGCCGCAGCCCCCACAGGATGGTTGCCGCGGCGACGAGCAGCCGTCTGACGGGGTCTCCCTGCCCGGCGGAGAGGACGTAGGTCGCGACGGCGACGGCGCTGAAGGCGACACCCCAGGCGACGTCGACGACGCGGTGCAGGCGCAGGCGTGTTCCGACGGCGAACGCGACGAGCAGTACGGCCGCCGAGACGGCTGCCGCGACCGCCAGGTTGGTGCCGAACGGGCCCCAGGCGGTGCCGTTCACGGCCCCTCCCCGGCGGCGGACGCCCCGGCGGGCCCGACGGCCCTCACCGGAAGGTCCCGTCGGTCAGGACGATCTGGCGGACGTCCAGGTAGCGGGAGCGGAAGCCGGCTTCCGAGTAGGCCAGGTAGAAGTCCCACAGCCGCTGGAAGACGGTGTCGAAGCCGAGTTCGGCGACGGTCGCCTGGTTCGCAGTGAACCGTTCCCGCCACAGCCGCAGGGTCTGCGCGTAGTGCTCGGCGAAGCCCATATCGGACTCGGTGCGCAGGCCTGCCGCCGCCGCGTGCTCGGTGATGGCGCGGCGGGAGGGGATCAGGCCGCCGGGGAAGACGTACTTGCTGATCCAGGTGTGGGTGGCCGCGGTGTTCAGCATCTGCCGGTGGCCCATGGTGATGGCCTGGAGGGCGACGCGGCCGCCGGGATGGAGCGCGGCCCGCAGGGCGGCGAAGTAGGAGGGCCAGTACTCGGCGCCGACCGCTTCGATCATCTCGACGCTGACCACGGCGTCGTAGCGGCCCTCCACGTCACGGTAGTCGCACAGCCGGACCTCGACGCGGTCGCCGAGCCCGGCGGCGTCGATCCGGGCGCGGGCGAGGGCGGCCTGTTCGGCGGACAGGGTGAGGGTGGTGACGCGGGCACCGCGGGCCGCCGCGCGCAGCGCGAGCTCTCCCCAGCCGGTGCCGATCTCCAGCAGCTCGGTACCGTCCGTGACGTGGGCGAGGTCCAGGAGTCGGTCGATCTTGCGGTGCTGGGCGGCAGGGAGGTCCTCGTAGCGCGCGGGGAAAGCGGTGAACACGGCGGAGGAGTAGGTGAGGGTCGGATCGAGGAAGGCGGCGAAGAGGTCGTTGGACAGGTCGTAGTGGCGGTGGATGTTCTCGCGTGCGCCGCGCCGGGTGTTGCGGTCGCGGCCTGGGCGGTGGGACACCCACAGCGGGCGGAGGCCGCGCAGCGGGGCCGGGACCAATTCGTCGACGTGGGTGGCGAGGACGGTCAGCAGGCCGGGCAGGTCGTCGCTGTCCCATTCGCCGGCCATGTACGACTCCCCGAAGCCGATCAGGCCGGCGTGCCCGATGCGCTGGAAGAAGGCGTCCGGGTCGTGGAGGGTGATGTCCGGCCGGGGGCCGGTAGCGGCGTCGGTTCCGGTGCCGTCGCGTACCTCCAGGGGGAGCCGCTTGAGAGCCCGGCCGACCAGGTGTGCGGCGACGGCGGTCCGGGCCGGACCGGCGGCCGGCAGCCGTGCCACGTCCGGCCAGCGTGCGGGGTCCGCGCCCCGGCCGGCAGCGGGGGTGCGGCCGGGCATACGCCGCTGCTCCGGCATCAGCGGCGGACGGCCGGACGGTGGTGCCTGGTGGTCGGGCGTGATGGCCGGGCGGGTCACGGGACCATTCCCTTCTGCGGTATGTGCCGGGGGCGGGGTTGTAGGGGCAGGCCGCGCAGGAGCAGGCGGATCCCGTGGAAGCGGATCCCGGCCCAGACTGCGGCGGTGGACCAGGGCCTGCGGGCGGCGGCCCGCAGCAGGGCGCGGGGCGTGGCGGGGCGGGCACGGCCCCGTACGGTCGCGGTGAACGGGCGGCCGGCCTCGGTGTGGAGGTGCACCGTCAGGTCGAGGCGTTCCCCGGGGCACGGCAGGCGCATCCGGTAGTGGCCCTCGATCGGGAAGAACGGCGAGACGTAGAACCGCTTCTCGGCCCTGGCCCGGCCGCCGGCGTCCGGATGGAGGAGGTAGCAGTGCCGCTGTCCGTAGGTGTTGTGGACCTCCGCCACCACGCACACCAGGTTTCCGGACCGGTCGTGGCACCAGTAGACGCTCAGGGGGTTGAAGACGAACCCGAGGACCCGCGCGTGGGCGAGCATCAGCACGCGCCCGCCCGCGAGGTCTATGTCGCGCGAGGCGAGGAACTCCTCCAGACCGGCGCGGATCGTGGGGGCGCGGCCCGCGAAGTGGTCGCGCGGGTCGAACCGGGCCAGGGGACGCAGCGGGCGGGGCAGGACCGGCAGCCGGTCGAGGTCCACGCACCACAGGTAGGTGCGGTGCCGGAGGTCGTGGCGCAGCGGCGCGGTGCGGGCGTGGACGACCAGGCACTCGTACAGCGCGGCGGCGGGGGCTGCCTCCCCGGTCACCAGCGCACTCCCAGGGAGCGCGCGGCGGCCGCGCCGGAGCGGCAGCCGTCCTCGTGGAAGCCCCAGCCGTGCCATGCTCCGGCGTAGGCGGTCACGCCGGTGTTCAGGCGCGGCAGTTCCTTCTGCGCGGCGACCGAGGCGGGGGTGTAGACCGGGTGCTCGTAGAGCATGCGGCGCACGACCCGGTCCGCGTCCACACGGTCGTCGGCGCCCAGGGTCACCACGTAGTCGGCGCCGTCGGGGAGCTTCTGCAGGCGCCGCATGTCGTAGCTGACGCGGACGGCCTCGGTGGAGGGGGCGCAGGCCGGCATGTGGTAGTTCCAGCAGGCCCGGGCGCGGGGTGAGCGGGGCAGGATCCCGGTGTCGGTGTGCAAGACGGTGGGGTTGGGCTCGTAGGTGAAGGCGCCCAGGAGCCTTCGTTCGTCCTCGGTGGGGTCGGCGAGCAGGCGGAGGGCCTGGTCGGGGTGGGTGGCGATGACGACGGCGTCGTAGCCGTCGGTGGCTCCGTTCTCGGTGGTTATCCAGGCGCCGGAGCCGCGTCCCGCCCGGTGGACGGCTTGCACGGGGCTGTCGGTACGGACCCGGTGCACGCTCTTGGCCGCGGCCTGCACGTAGGCGGCGGAGCCGCCGGTGACGGTCTTCCACTGGGGGGAGCCCGTCACCGACAGGAGGCCGTGGTGGTGGAGGAAGGTGAAGAGGTGGGCGGCCGGGTAGGACAGCGCGGTACTCGCGGGACACGACCACACCGCGGAGACGAGCGGGAGGGCGAAGTGGCTGACGAAGTAGGGGGAGAACCGGCCCGCGCGCAGGAAGTCGCCGAAGGTGACGTGGTGGGAGGGCGGATCGGCGAGCAGCCGCCGGGCCCTGCGGTGGAAGACCGGAACCTGCGCGAGCAGGGCCAGGTAGCGGCCTCGCAGTGCGGGCCGGCCGGTGAAGAGGCCGGACGGGCCGCGGGCGCCCGCGTACTCCAGTCCGCAGCCGTCGCAGCGGACCGACATGCTCATCTCGGCGTCCTGGGTGGTGATCCCCAGCTCGCGGAAGAGCCTCAGCAGGGTGGGGTAGGTCCGCTCGTTGTGGACGATGAACCCCGAGTCCACACCCATGAGCCGCCCGTCGGGGCCGGGCAGTTCATGGGTGTGGGCGTGGCCGCCGAGGCGGCCGTCGGCCTCGTAGAGGGTGACCTCGTACGAGCGCGCGAGGATGTGGGCTGCCGTCAGGCCCGCGACCCCGGCGCCGACCACCGCCGCTTTCCGGTGTTCCACCTCAGCACTCCCGTCACTCGACGCGCCGCTGGGTGCGGTCGCTCACCCGTACTTCGCAGCGGGCGGGCGGGCGGATTGGTGGCGGATGATTCCTGATGCGTACGGGGCGGGGGCGGTCCGGCGTCAGGTGGGCAGGGCCATGAGGAGGAGGGGGGCGGTGGTGGGGCTGGGGGAGCCTCCGGCGGGTTCGAGGGTGAGGCCGACGGCGCCTGCGCCGGCAGTGTCCCCGTCGATGAGGACGGTGCCGTCCTGGTGGATGAACCCGGCCGGGCGCATGGTGCCGTCGTGGTCGAGCCAGAGCTGGTAGGTCCTGCCGGGTGCGGGCGCGGGCAGTCCGGCGGCGGTGAAGGCGGCCCTGTTCTGCCGCTCGGAGGCGACGACCGTGGTGGTCGCTCCGTTGCTCGCCCGGCCGTGGACCGCACGTGCGTCGGGTGCCGCCAGGACGGCGCTGACGTCGTCGAGCCGCTGCTGGGCCTGGATCGCACGCTGCCGGTACTGGTCGCTCTGCTGGTTCTGCCAGGCTGCCAGACCGGCGAACGAGGCGGCCGCGGCCACACTGGCGGCGAGGGCGAGGGGGACGGCCCGGCGTCGCAGCACACTGCCGAAGCCGGCGGTCGGCGCGCTGTCGGTGACCCGCGGCGGCAGTTGGCGGACGCCGTCGACGGCGGCCAGGACGTGCTGCTTCATCCCCGGGGGCGGGCTCTGTGCGGCGGAGTCGGCCAGGCGCGCGGCGGTGGCCTCGAACTCGGCCACCTGCTCGCGGCACGTCGGGCAGTGCGGCAGGTGGTCGGCGAACGCCCGGCGCTCGGCAGGGTCCAGGGCGTTGAGGGCGTAGGCGGCGGCGAGGGCGTGTACGTCGGAGTGGTGTTGTTTCATGTGGTCACCCCCATGCAGTCGCGGAGCCGGATCAGTCCGTCGCGCATGCGTGTCTTGATGGTCGGAAGCGGTGTGCGCAGGGCTTCTGCGACCTCACGGTAGGTCAGGCCGCGGTAGTAGGCCAGGGTCACGGCCTGGCGCTGTAGTTCGGTCAGGCCGCGCAGGCAGCGGCGCACCTGTTCGCTCTCCAGGCGGGTCTCGACCTGCTCGGAGACCTCGTCGAAGGCCGTCTGGTGCTCGCGGGCGGCCTGGGCGTGTTCCCGGTCGGAGGACGCCTGGGCGGAGCGGACCCGGTCCACCGCCCGCCGGTGGGCGATCGTCCCCGCCCACGTGGTGACGGCGCCGGACTCGGGCCGGTAGCGGGCGGCCTGCCGCCACAGGTCGATCATGACCTCCTGCGCGACCTCCTCCGCCTGGTGCCGGTCGCGTACGACCCGGACGACGATCCCGAAGACCATGGGCGCGAGTGCGTCGTAGAGGGTGGAGAAGGCCTGTTTGTCGCCGTGGGCGACCTTGTCCATGACCTCGGCGAGGTCGCTGCGGCCGGCGTGACTCGCCCGGCCGGTACGACCCGGCCCGAACGGGAGGGGTTGGTTCACTGGTCGGACCCCGGCTGCGGCGACAGGGGGCTGGGGCTGGGGCAGCCGGTGCCGGCCGGCCGGGGTCGGGGTGTCCGTCGCATGGTGGTCCTTGTCCTCGTCCTGGTCCTGGGTCGTGCTCTCGGGTTCGGCGCGGTGCCTGTGGTGTGTCCGAGGTTTCTTCGTAGCGGACGCGCGTACGGATGGCCGGAAATTTGCCAAACGGATCAGATGAGCGGGTCGGCTGCGGCCCCTGATGTCCAGGGGCCGCAGCCGTCGTACTGCCCGGGCAGGCGCTACCACGTGTCGTGGCAGCTCCAGTGTCCGGGAACCCAGTGGTTCACCGGGTGTCCGGGCGCCCGGTGATCCTTCCCTTGGCCCTTGCTCCACCAGCCGTCGTGCCATGTGCCGTGGTGGTCGCGGTAGCCGTGGTGCCGGGTGCCGGCGTGCCACGTGCCGTCCCAGTGGCCCTTGGCCCACGTGCCGGTGACCCAGTGGCCCTCGGCCCACGTGCACCGGTCGTGGTGGCGACGGTGGTGCCGGTCGTCCCGGTCGTGACCGCGGTCGCGGTCCCGGTCGCTGGTGAGCGTGGGGTTCGGCGTGGCCGGCGCCGCCGTGGCGGCGCTCGCCGTACCGGACAGGCCCAGCAGCGGGCCACCGGCCAGCAGCCCTGCGGACACGACTCCGACGACCAGGCGCTTCTTGTGTGGTGAGGCGGTCATCGGGTTCACCTCCTGCCTTTCGTAGGGTTCGTCAAGCATGCGGTTTCACCTGCTCCTTCACCGTCTGGAGCGTCACCACCTATTCGTGATGAACGGGGTGAAGGATTGGCAAGACACTCAAACCGTCATGTCTCTCTCCCTTCGGAGTGCGTGCAGTGAACCCTGTCGCCCCTGCGCGGACCACCGTGCGCCGTGCGGCACCGGCTGCCGTGTCGGGTGCGCTACCTGAGCAGCGGCCGCTCCTCCCGGCTCCCCGAGCCGTCGGTCCGGCCCGACTGCCCTGGCCGGACCCCCTCGTCCCCCGTCTGACGGCCGGACTCCTGCCCCGGCCCGCGCCCCGCCCCCTCGTGACCCGACCGGACCGGACCGTCACCGCTGCCGGTGCCCTTGCCCGTCGCCTTGCCGGTCCCGGAGCCCTGGCCGGAGCCCTGGCCGGAGCCCTGGCCGGAGCCCTGGCCGGAGCTTTGGCCGGAGCTTTGGCCGGATCCCGTGCTCGCCTCCTCCCCCGAGCCCTGGACCGGTGCCTGGCCCGTGCCGCCGCCCGCGTCCTGCTGGGGCGCCTTGCCGGTTCCCGTGCCGCGGCCGGACCCTTCGACCCCGCCCTGGTCGTCGCGCCGGCCCGCACCCTGGCCCGGTACCTCGCCGGTGCCAGGGCCGGATTCCCTCCCGGGAGCCTGGCCCGTGTCGGCGCCCGGACCCCCATCCGTCTGCCGTCCTGGCTTCTTGCCGCCGCCGTCGCCGTCGCCCCGGCCGGCCCCTTCGCGCGTCTGCTGACCCGGCGCCCTGCCCGGCTCCTGGCCAGAGCTCTGGCCCGGTGTCTGGCCCGTACTCGTGTCGTGCCCACGGCCGTCCTTCCCGCCTCCGCCCTGGCCGGCCTCCCGGCCCGAGCCCTCACCGGTCTCCCGGCCGGGGCCGCCCTCGTCCGGCTTTCCACCGGGCTCGTGCTCCGGGTCCTTCGCCCTTGACTTCTGCTCCGGCGCGCCGGGGGCGTGGTCCTGGCCTCTGCCCGGCTCCTGCGCCGGGTCCTTCCGCGGTGTCCGGTCCGCGCCCCGTGGCTTCGCAGGCGTGTCCGGCGCCTCGGTCGCGCCCTGCTCCCCGTGCCCCTCGCGGCCCGGGTCCTGAGCCGGGTCCGGCTTGCGACCCGGTGCGACACCCGGCGCCGGGTCCGGCACTTCGGGATTCCGCTGACGCGTCTGCGCGTCGTGTCCGGTCCGGACCGATCCCTGGCGGGCCGGTGGCAGAGCCGGGTACGGCGAGCCGGACGGGCGGCCCGGCGGCGGCTCGACCTCGCGGTCGGACCGCGCCCGCACGAGGCCGCTCGGGCGCTCGAACCACGCCTTGCGGTCCCGATCGAAGACCGTGACGGCCTTCACCGGTTTCGCGGCAGGCTTGACCGCGACCAGTTCGGCGGACCGGAACGAGGACCACTCCCCACCGCTGAGCCTGGCCTTCCCCGGGACCGCAACCGGTGGCGTCAAGGGGTTGCCGCACGCGCACCGGACCCGCGGCACACCGCGCCCGTCGACCAGCACGGACGTACCGGCCTGCAGGATCGCCTGGTAGCCGGTCGGCGCGCTGTTGCGGTACCCGTGGTTGGTGACCCGGGTGTCCCAGCCCAGCCGGACCGGTGTGAGCGACCGCAAGTATGCGGGGATCCCGGCCCGGCGGACGCCGAGCGCGGCGGCGAAGGCGTTCCCCTTCTCCGCGTGCTCCGTGAGGAACGTGATCTGCTTCTCCACGTCACAGCTCGCGACGTTCCGGGTGCCCCCGTAGAGACCGGGGTGACCGCCGTCGACCTCCAGGGTGCGCCCGCCGCCCGTATCGCCCCGCGGCGCGCCGGTATGCGCGGCCGGCACGGCGGCCCGGTTCGTCTCGGTGGCCGTCGACGGTGTGAACGGATCGGGCCCGGCGGCCGAGGCGGCCTCCAGGAACACTTCGCCGCCGGCGGCGGTGTTGCCGCCGAGCGCGGTGAAGCCGAGGACGACCGCCGAGACCACCACCGCCGCCGTGCTCGCACTGACCGCCGCCCTGCGGGACCGCCAGCGGTGTTCCGGCCGCCGCGCTCCGTCGGCGGGTGGCAAGGACGGCGCGGACGGGTGGGAGGGGGGCGGCGGCGGGGGCAGTGGTGGCGGAGCCTCGGACGCCGGCGGGGCCTGGGGTCGCGGCCCCCTGCCCGAGAGCGGACCGGGCGGCGGCCCCGAGGGGTGCCCGGAGGAGGACAGGGAACTCATGACCTTCGCCCCCTGACACGGGGCCCGCGGAAACCGTTGGTGGCTTTCATGCGCTCGCTCCTTCTGGCCGTCGACTCCTCCACATCCCGGAGGGGAACACCTCAACCGGTGGCACCGATGGGGTCACGCAGCGGGCGTGAACCGTGCCTCGAGTAAGCCCCCCGATGCCCGGCCGCGTCATGTCGCGACCATTCGGGACTTGACAGAGCCCTGCTGCAGACCGCTTCCACGCCCGGGTGCGCCGCCGGGCGGGGGTCGGGAACCACCGGCCGGATGACGCCGGACATTGACAGCCAAAAGTGTGAGTGGTTTATTACACACATGAACACGGAACGACGACGCCAGCTCTCCTCGGCCGAGGAGCGCCGCGAGACCGTCCTGCGGACGGCGGTCGGAGCCTTCGCGGCCCGCGGCTACTTCGGCACGACGACGACCGAAGTGGCCAAGGCCGCGGGAATCTCCCAGGCCTACGTCTACCGGCTGTTCCCGAACAAGGAGGCGCTCTTCACCGCGGTCGTCGAGCACTGCTTCACCCGGGTGCGGACCAGCCTCGAAGAGGGCGCCGCGCAGGCCCGGGGCAGCAGCCCCGAGGCGGTCCTGCACACCATGGGCGACACGTACGCCCACCTGATCGCCGACAAGGACCTGCTGCTCGTCCTGACCCACGCCCAGGCGGCGGCCGTGTCCGAGGTCGCCGTACGCGGGGCCGTGCGGGCCGGGTACGCCCGCATGGTCGAGTACGTGCGGGGCGCGTCCGGCGCGACAGAGGCGGACGTCCAGCAGTTCTTCGCGACGGGAATGCTCTGCCACCTCCTCGTATCGCTGGATGCGCACGAGGTGGACGCACCCTGGTCCCGGACGCTCTCGGCCGGCATCCGGCACTACTGACAGGCGACGACCGCCGGGCGGACCATGCGGTCCGCCCCGCTTTCGAACCAAACAGTGAGTGGTTAACCACACACAGGAGATCGCGCATGCACGCCCCACCGTCCGACCAAAAGACCACCGGGACCACCGGGACCACCGGGACCACCCTCGCGACGCTGGCCGCGGCCCAGTTCGCCGTCACCCTCAGCACCTCCATCGTCAACGTCGCCCTCCCTGCCGTGCGCGACGGGATCGGTCTGTCGGACACAGGCCTGTCATGGGTCGTCAACGCCTACGGCCTGGCCTTCGGGGCCCTGCTCCTGCTCGGCGGCCGAGCGGCCGACCTCCTGGGGCGGCGCCGCGTGCTGGCGGCCGGCCTCGCGCTCTTCTCCGCGGCGGCCGTCGCCGCCGGGCTGGCGAGCACCCCCTGGATGCTCATCGCCGCCCGTACGGCCCAGGGCGCCGGTGCGGCTGCGATCGCCCCCGCGGCGCTCTCGCTGACCATGCGACTCCATCCGCCCGGGCCGGCCCGCGCCAAGGCCCTCGGTGTCTGGGGTGCCGTGTCCGGTGCGGGCGGAGCGGCCGGAGTCCTGCTCGGCGGAGTCCTCACCCAAGGCCCCGGCTGGCCCTGGGTGTTCCACGCCTCCGGCATCGGCGCGGGGGCGGTCCTGGCAGCGACCCTGCGCCTCGTCCCCGCCGACCCGAAGGAGGCAGGCGGGCCCCGTCCGCGGCTCGACCTGGCCGGGTCCCTCACCGCCACGGCCGGCCTGGTCTCGCTCGTGTACGGGCTCACCGCCGCGGGCCGCGCCGGCTGGACCGACCCTCTGGTATTCGGCCCCCTCGGTGCGGCGGCGGCCCTGCTCGCCCTCTTCGCGCTGGTCGAACGCCGCCACCCGGCACCCCTCCTGCCGCCCGGACTCCTGACCCGGGGAGCCGTGGCTCCGGCCAACCTCGTCATGGCGCTGCTCGGCGCGGTCTGGGTGGGCTTGTTCTTCTTCCTCCCCCTCTACCAGCAGCAGGTCCTCGGCGCCGGCCCGCTGGAAGCGGGACTCTCCCAACTGCCGCTGGCGGCGGCGAACATGCTCGGGTCCGGCCTGGCACCCGTACTCGCCCGGCGCATCGGCCCGCACCGGACCCTGCTCGCGGGGCTGGCGACCCAGGCCGCCGGATTCCTGTGGCTGGCCAGGATCCCGGCCGACGGCACCTTCCTCATCCACCTCCTGGGCCCGGTGCTCCTGATCGGGGTCGGCCTCGGCGTGGCCTTCGTCCAGCTCACCGGCTCGGCCGTGAGCGGGGTGGAGCCCTCCGATGCGGGACTGGCCGGCGGCCTGGTCAACACCACCCGCCAGATCGGCGGCGCCGTGGGCCTCGCCGTACTGGGCACCCTCGCCGCCGCCCGCACCGCGTCCGCCCCGCCCGGCCTGCCGCACGCCGCGGCCCTCACCGAGGGATACCGCGCCGCCTTCCTCCTCTCGGCCGCCGTGCTGGCCCTCGGAGCGACCCTCACCCCGCTCCTCGCCCGCGGAACCCGGCGCGCGCCGGAGTCCGTCCCCACTCCCCCACCGTTCGCCGCCCCCTGCCCGTCCCACCGAACCCACCGAACCCACCGAACCCGCTGATCAGCTGATCGCGCCATCGAAGGAGCACCTCATGACCACGCACCCCACCGCCGTCGACGCCGAGGCCCCGGTCGTCGTCCGCCTCGAGACCACCGTGCGCGCCCCGCTCGCCACCGTCTGGGACCTGCACACCGACGTCGCCGCCTGGGCCGACTGGAACGAGGGCGTCGACCGTGTGGAATACGCCGGTCCGCTCGCCCCCGGCTCCTCCTTCCGCTGGCTCACCCACGGCCTGGACATCACCTCCACCGTCCACCAGGTCGTCCCCGGCGAGCGGATCGTCTGGGGCGGTCCGGCGCACGGCATCGACGGCATCCACGTCTGGACGTTCCAGGAGACGGCGCAGAACACGGTGACGGTGCGCACCGAGGAGTCCTGGAGCGGCGAGCCCGTGGAGGCACGGCCCGCGGAGCTGCAAGAGGTGCTGCGGCAGTCGCTGGAAGCCTGGCTCGCCGCCCTGAAGGCCCGCGCCGAGACGGCTGCCGGGACCGGACGCGTCTGACCGGACGGTGCCGACCGCCCGCGAAGCCCCACACCCGCACCGCCGCCCGCCCCCCTCTTGCCGCCATCGTCGAAAAGGTCCAGGACATCGTTATGAGCAGCCCCGCCAAGCCCTACCTGACCGGCCACTACACCCCCGTGGCCGACGAGATCACCGCCACCGGCCTCACCGTCGAGGGCGCCATTCCGCCCGAGCTGACCGGCCGGCTCATCCGCAACAGCCACAACCCCAAGCCCGGTGTCACCCCCACCCACTGGTTCAAGGGCAGCGGCATGGTCCACGGCATCCGCCTGCGGGACGGCCGCGCCGAGTGGTACCGCAACCGCTGGGTCCACACCCCCGCCCTCGACGGCGCCCCCTACATGACCGAGAAGGGCCCCGACCTCACCGCCAGCACGGCGGGCACCCATGTCATCGAGCACGCCGGCCGGCTCCTCGCCCTGAGCGAAGCGGCGTTGCCCTTCGAGCTGACGGCGGATCTGGAAACCGTCGGGGCCTACGACTTCGAGGGCAGGCTGACCTCGGCGATGACCGCCCACCCCAAGGAGGATCCGGTCACCGGCGAGCTCCACTTCTTCGCCTCCTCCCCCTTCCCCCCGTACCTGGTCCACCACGTCGCCTCCGCCGACGGGAAGGTGCTGGAGAGCCAGGAGGTCCCGGGCGCGAGTGCGGCACTCAAGCACGATTTTGCGATCACCGAGCACTACGTGGTGTTCCTCGAAGGCTCGGTGACCTTCGACCCGGCCGAGCACTCGGGCATCCCGTACCGCTGGAACGACGAGCAGATCTGCCGGATCGGCGTCATGCCGCGCACCACGGCGGGCTCGGGCGGCCGGGCCCACGCGATCCGCTGGTTCGAGATCGGGCAGGGCTACGGCATGCACGTCGCCAACGCCTACGAGGACCCGTACGGGCGGATCGTCGTCGAGGGCCCCTCCGTGGGCCGGGACGGCTGGCAGCGCTCCTGGAACTGGTGGGTCGGTGCCGAGGACCGCGGGGCCGAGCCGAACTGCGGATCGCGTAGCACCCGCTGGACCGTCGACCTGGCGGCCGGATCAGTCAGGCAGGACGTGACCGACGACCTCACCGTGGAATTCCCGACCGTCAACGACGCCTTCCTCGGCATCGAACACCGCTACCAGTACGCCCTGGCCTTCCCCGACGACAGGGGGATCGACGCCCACACCCTCGTCAAGTACGACCGCACCACCGGCGCCCGACAACTGCTGCCGTTCGGGGCCGGCCGGCTCCCGAGCGAAGCCGTGTTCGTGCCCGCCGACGGCGCGAGCCCGTCGCAGGAGGACGCCGGGTACCTGCTGACGGTGGTCAGCGACGTCAGGGCGAACGCCTCTCAGCTGCTCGTGCTGGACGCCTCCGACCTGACCCTCCCGCCGGTGGCCACCGTCCACCTGCCACGCCGTGTCCCGGCCATGATCCACGGCTCCTGGATCCCCGACGCCGCCTGATCCCGCCCCTCGGGCAGGCGGCTCCTTACCAAGCCCCGAACGCGCGACCCCGCGCGCTCGGGGCGCGCGGCCGCTCGGGCCCCTGCGGGCCACTCCCCCGACGCCCGCGGGGGTGAGCCGCGTCTCACCTGTGGACCACCGCTTGTCTATGCAACAAATTGCATAGCAGGATCGAAGCATGGCGCTCGAACACGCGATCCTCGTCTCCCTGCTGGAGAAGCCGGGTTCCGGCTATGAGCTGGCCCGCAGGTTCGAACGGTCGATCGGTTACTTCTGGACCGCGACGCACCAGCAGATCTACCGCGTGCTCAAGCGCATGGAGAACGACGGGATGCTGGCCGTCCGTACGGTCCCGCAGCAAGGCCGTCCCGACAAGAAGGAATATTCGGCCGCGGCCCCCGGCCGGACCGCGCTCGCGCGGTGGCTGCACGAGCCAATCGAACCGGAGAGCCTGCGGCACGATCTCGCCGTGAAGATCCGCGGAGCGGCCTTCGACGACCCGGCCGCCCTCATCCACGAGGTCGAACGGCACCAGCAGGCCCACCGGGACCGTCTCGCCCGCTACCTCGCCGGCGAACTGCGCGACTTCACCGGCCCCGACGCCCCCGCACCGCTCGACCCCGGTCAGGAACTCCAGCACGTCGTACTGCGCGGGGGGATCGCGCAGGAGCGGATGACGATCGCCTGGCTCGACGACGTCCTGAGCACCCTCCACCGGCTCAGCCGGCCGGCACCGCCGCCCGCGACCGCCTGAGCGTACGGCCGTCCCGGGCCCGCCGTACGGTCCGGCGCCCCCTCCGCTCCCCTTCTCCTCCCTCCGCGCACCCGCGCGGACTTCGAACCCGACCCCTCGGAAGGTGATCCGCCGTGTCCGACCCCCTGCTGTTCCACCCGCACACCTACGACCCCGCCCACTTCGACCCGGAGACGCGCAGGCTGCTGCGCGCCACCGTCGACTGGTTCGAGGCCCGTGGCAAGCAGCGGATCATCGAGGACTACCGCACGCGTGCCTGGCTGGCCGACTTCCTCGCTTTCTCCGCCAAGGAAGGTCTCTTCGAGACCTTCCTGACCCCCGCCTCCGCCGCCGGTGAGGCGGAGCCGGACAAGCGCTGGGACACCGCACGGATCGCGGCCCTGAACGAGATCTTCGGCTTCTACGGCCTCGACTACTGGTACGCCTGGCAGGTCACCATCCTCGGCCTCGGCCCGGTGTGGCAGAGCGGCAACGCCGCCGCCCGCGAGCGTGCGGCGCGACTGCTGTCGGAGGGCGAGGTGTTCGCCTTCGGCCTGTCCGAGAAGACCCACGGCGCCGACATCTACTCCACCGACATGCTGCTGGAGCCCGACGGCGCCGGCGGCTTCCGCGCCACCGGCTCCAAGTACTACATCGGCAACGGCAACGCCGCCGGGCTCGTCTCGGTCTTCGGCCGCCGCACCGACGTCGAGGGGCCCGACGGGTACGTCTTCTTCGCCGCCGACAGCCGCCACCCGGCGTACCGGCTCGTGAAGAACGTCGTCGACTCCTCCAAGTACGTCAGCGAGTTCCGCCTGGAGGACTACCCGGTGGCGGCCGAGGACGTCCTGCACACCGGGCGTGCCGCCTTCGACGCGGCGCTCAACACCGTCAACGTCGGCAAGTTCAATCTCTGCACCGCCTCGATCGGCATCTGCGAGCACGCGATGTACGAGGCCGTCACACACGCGCACAACCGGATTCTGTACGGCCGGCCCGTCACCGCCTTCCCGCACGTGCGCCGGGAGCTGGCCGACGCCTACGTCCGCCTCGTCGGGATGAAGCTGTTCAGCGACCGCGCCGTCGACTACTTCCGCTCCGCCGGCCCCGACGACCGCCGTTACCTGCTCTTCAACCCGATGACCAAGATGAAGGTCACGACGGAGGGCGAGAAGGTCATCGACCTGATGTGGGACGTCATCGCCGCCAAGGGCTTCGAGAAGGACAACTACTTCGCCCAGGCGGCCGTCGAGATCCGCGGGCTGCCGAAGCTGGAGGGGACGGTCCATGTCAACCTCGCGCTGATCCTCAAGTTCATGCGCAACCACCTGCTGGAGCCTGCCGAGTACGCGCCCGTCCCCACGCGCCGGGACGCGGCCGACGACGGCTTCCTGTTCCGGCAGGGCCCGGCCCGCGGTCTGGGCTCCGTACGCTTCCACGACTGGCGCCCGGCGTACGACGCCTACGCCGCCGTGCCGAACGTCGCCCGCTTCCGCGAACAGGCCGACGCGCTGGCCGAGTTCGCCGCCACCATCGCGCCCGACGAGGCCCAGGGCCGCGACCTCGACTTCCTCCTCGCGGTGGGGCAGCTGTTCGCCCTGGTCGTGCACGGACAGCTGATCCTGGAGCAGGCCCGCCTCACGAACCTGGACGAGTCCGTGCTGGACGAGCTGTTCTCGGTGCTCGTGCGGGACTTCTCCCAGCACGCCGTCGAACTGCACGGCAAGGACTCCAGCACGCCGGAGCAGCAGGCCTGGGCCCTCGCCGCCGTCCGCCGCCCGGTCGTCGACGAGGCCCGCGCGGCCCGCGTCTGGGCCCGCGTCGAGGCCCTCTCCGGCGCCTACGAGATGGCGCGGTAGCGGCACCCCGCCGTCCCGGCGGTCCGGACCCCGACACCGTACGGGCCGACCGGGACCTCGCCCGCCACCAGGGCGGCCGCAGGCCGCGCGGGACCGGCCGTCCCGGCGGGACCCCCGCCGCCGCCCGCCGCGTAGGCTCGACCCCGTGCAAGCCTCTCGTCTCCACCGCGTCGCCGTCCTCGTCCTCGAAGGTGCGAAGCCGCTCGACGTCGGCATTCCGGCGCAGGTCTTCACGACCCGTGCGAGCATGCCGTACGAGGTACGGGTGTGCGGTGCGGCGCCCGGGCTGGTGGCCGGCGGCGACGGCCTGTCCTACCACGTGACGCACGGGCTCGACGCGCTGGCGTGGGCCGACGTCGTCTTCGTCCCCGGCTACCGCTTCCCGGACCGTGAGGACCCGCCCCGGCCGGTCCTCGACGCGCTGGTCGCCGCCCACGAGCGCGGGGCGCGGCTCGCCGCCATCTCGACGGGTGCGTTCGCGCTCGCCGCGACGGGCCTGCTCGACGGCAAGCGCGCCACGACGCACTGGCACTACGCCCGGGCCCTCGCGGCCAAGCACCCGCTGGTCCGGGTCGACGAGAACGTCCTGTTCGTCGACGAGGGCAGCGTCCTCACCTCGGCCGGCGCCGCCTCCGGCATCGACCTGTGCCTGCACATCCTGCGCGGCGACCTCGGGGTGGCGGCGTCCAACCACGCGGCACGCCGCCTGGTCGCCGCCCCGTACCGCAGCGGCGGCCAGGCCCAGTACGTTCCGCGCAGCGTGCCCGAGCCGCTCGGCGAGCGGTTCGCCGCCACGCGGGAGTGGGCGCTGATCCGGCTCGGGGAGCCCCTGACCCTGGAGTCGCTGGCCCGGCACGCCGGGGTGTCGCCCCGTACGTTCTCGCGGCGGTTCGCGGAGGACACCGGGTACACGCCGATGCAGTGGGTCATGCGCGCCCGCGTCGACGTGGCGCGTGAGCTGCTCGAACGCTCCCAGCGCGGCGTCGAGCAGATCGCCGATGACGTGGGCCTGGGCACGGGGGCGAACCTGCGGCTGCACTTCCAGCGGATCCTGGGCACCACCCCGACCGAGTACCGGCGCACCTTCACGAAGGGCGAATAGGCCGGTGGGAGGCGCGCAGGGGCCGTGAGGATCCCGCCACCCCCGTTGGCGAGATCCTTTTGAACAGTGGCGATCACGCCGCTGTCGTGGGTGGGCGCGGGCGGCGAACCTGATGGCGAACGAAAGGGACTCGCTCATGACTCGCATCGCCATCAACGGATTCGGCCGCATCGGACGCAACGTGCTGCGCGCGCTGCTCGAACGCGACAGCGACCTCGAGGTCGTCGCCGTCAACGACCTCACCGAGCCGAAGGCCCTCGCGCGGCTGCTGGCGTACGACAGCACCTCCGGCCGCCTCGGCCGCCCGGTGAGCGTCGACGGGAACACCCTGGTCGTCGACGGCCGCCGCATCACGGTGCTGGCCGAGCGCGAGCCGAAGCAGCTGCCGTGGGCCGAGCTGGGCATCGACATCGTGCTGGAGGCCACCGGCCGCTTCACCTCGGCCGACGCCGCCCGCGCCCACCTGGCGGCAGGAGCGAAGAAGGTCCTCGTCAGCGCGCCCTCGGACGGCGCCGACGTCACGCTGGCGTACGGCGTCAACACCGACGCCTACGACCCGGCCGTGCACACCATCGTCTCGAACGCGTCGTGCACCACCAACGCGCTGGCCCCGCTGGCCGCGGTCCTCGACGAGCTCGCGGGCATCGAGCACGGCTTCATGACGACGGTGCACGCCTACACGCAGGAGCAGAACCTGCAGGACGGTCCGCACCGCGACCCCCGCCGTGCCCGGGCCGCCGGCGTCAACATCGTCCCGACCTCGACGGGCGCCGCGAAGGCGATCGGCCTGGTGCTGCCGCAGCTCGACGGCAAGCTGTCGGGCGACTCGATCCGCGTGCCGGTCCCGGTCGGCTCCATCGTGGAGCTCAACACGACCGTGTCCCGCGAGGTGACCCGCGAGGAGATCCTGGAGGCCTACCGCGCCGCCGCCGCGGGGCCCCTGGCCGGTGTCCTGGAGTACTCCGACGACCCGCTGGTGTCCTCCGACATCACGGGCAACCCCGCGTCGTCGATCTTCGACTCGGAGCTCACCCGGGTCGACGGCCGCCACGTCAAGGTCGTCGCCTGGTACGACAACGAGTGGGGCTTCTCGAACCGCGTGATCGACACCCTCACGCTCCTGGCCGCGGGCTGAGCAGCAGCCCCGCCGTCAGTGACCCGCGCTCCGGCCGGCCCCTCGGGCCGGCCGGAGCGTGCCGTCGTCAGCGGTCCCCGTAGCGCATCCGCCCCAGGGCGGTCATCGGCCGGTCGTGGGCCGCGACCGGGGCCGGCAGGCACGTGGAGCCCGTGAGGTAGCGGTCCACTGCCGCGGCCGCCGCCCGGCCCTCGGCGATGGCCCACACCACGAGCGACTGGCCGCGGCCCGCGTCGCCGGCGACGAACACCCCCGGTGCCCGCCCACCGCGGGCGGCGAAGCCGGCGTCCCGTGCGTAGTTGCCGCGCTCGTCGTACTCCAGACCCAGCTGCTCGCACAGGCCGCCGGCCCGCTCGGGGCCGGAGAAGCCGAGGGCAAGGAGGACCAGCCCGGCCGGAATGACCCGCTCCGTGCCCGCCAGCGGGCGGCGGCCCACCGGTTCGACGGCGGTCAGGTGGAGGGCGCGTACCCGGCCCGAGGCGTCCCCCTCGAAGCGCAGGGTGGCGCAGGCGAACAGCCGGGGGTCGCGGCCCTCGCGGCCACGGGCTTCGTCGTGGGCGTGGGAGATCCGGTACGTCCTCGGGTACACCGGCCAGGGCTCGTCGTCGGTGCGGCCCGGTCCGGGCTCCGGGTTGATGTCGAGCTGGACCACCGAGACCGCGCCCTGGCGCAGAGCCGTGCCCATGCAGTCGGATCCGGTGTCGCCGCCTCCGACGATGACCACGTGCCGGCCCTCGGCGGTGATGGGCGACTCGGCCCAGTCGCCCTCCCGCACCCGGTTCGCACAGGTCAGGTACTCCATGGCCTGGTGGATGCCGTGCAGCTCACGGCCCGGGACCGGCAGTTCCCTGCGCTCCCCGGCCCCGGTGGCGACGACGACGGCGTCGCACGCGCCACGCAGCGCGGCGGCATCGGTTTCGGCCGCCGCACCGGTGGCGGCCGCGGGGCCGCTCGTGCCTCCGACGTCGTGGCCCGTGACGAACACCGTCCCCTCGGCGCGCATCTGCTCGATGCGCCGGTCCAGGTGCGCCTTCTCCATCTTGAACTCGGGAATGCCGTAGCGCAGCAGGCCGCCGATCCGGTCGGCCCGCTCGTGGACCGTGACCGCGTGCCCGGCGCGGGTCAGCTGCTGGGCGGCGGCGAGTCCGGCCGGTCCGGAGCCTATGACGGCCACGGCCTTGCCGCTGTGCCGCTCCGGGGGACAGGGCCGCATCCAGCCTCGGCGCAGGCCTTCGTCCACGATGGCCTGCTCGACGTTCTTGATGGTCACCGGCTCCGCGTTGATCGTGAGGACGCAGGCATCCTCACAGGGGGCTGGGCAGAGCCTTCCGGTGGCCTCCGGGAAGTTGTCGGTCGCATGGAGCCGCTCGTACGCCGCGCGCCAGTCGGCGTGGGCGGCGTAGGCGTTCCACTCGGGTATGAGGTTGCCGAGGGGGCAGCCGGTGTGGCAGAACGGGATCCCGCAGTCCATGCAGCGGTCGGCCTGCCGGGAGACGAGCGGGAGCAGGGCCTGCCCGGCGTGGACCTCCTGCCAGTCGCCGAGCCGTTCCTCGACGGGCCGGGCCGGGACGGGCTCGCGGGGGATCTTGAGGAAGCCGAAGGGATCGGTCACTCGCCGCCTCCCTGGATCGTTCGCGGCGGGGTGTGCGGGGTGCGCACGCCGGCCCCGGCGCGCGCTGTCAGTGGCGGTCCGACCAGGTTACGCCGCCCGTGTCGCGGGCGCCCGGGGCCGCGCGGCCCCGGGCGCCGGTCGTGGTCAACCGCGGAGCAGAGCGCAGACGAAGTCCTCCTGGACCTCCCGGACCCGCTCCAGCAGCCCGGGGTTGTCGGTCAGGGACGTCTGGGTGGTGAGGGAGAAGGTCAGCGAGCGCCGGCCGTCGGCCGTGGCGGCCGCCAGCTGTGTGTAGCCGGGTGTGTTGCCGGTGTGGCCGTACACGGTGCCGCAGCGGGTGGCGTAGCGGTAGACGGCGAGGCCCGCCGAAGTGCGGCCGGGGCCGGGGGGCTGGGAGAGCGCGCCCGGGATGAACCGGAACTGCTGGCGGCGGGTGCGGTCGGAGACGAGAGCTCCGCCCACGTAGCCGCGGATGAAGGCGGTCAGGTCCTGGGGGGTCGACACGATGCCCCCTGCGGCCCAGGCTCCCGAGGCGCTCACCGCCTCGCTGACGTCGACGGGGCCGGCCTGCGGGTCGATCTGGTAGCCGTGCAGGTAGGGCTCGGGAAGCCGGTAGCCCTGCGGCAGGCTGGTGGCGGTGAGGCCGAGCGGCCGGTACACGAGCTCACGCAGCAGCGTCTCGTATCGGCGCCCGGTGGTGGCCTCGGCCATCAGGGCGACGGCGATGTTGTCCGAGTTGGAGTACTGGTAGCGGCTGCCCGGCCGGAACGCGAGGTCCTCGTCGGCGACGAAGTCCAGCAGGTGCCGGGAGTCGAAGTGGTGGCGGGGGTCCGCGGAGACGATGTCGAGGAACCCTGGGGAGGCCGAGTAGTCGGGCAGCCCACTGGTGTGGTTCAGGAGTTGACGTAGCGTCACTTTGTGCCACCGGTACGGCTGGCCGGGCAGCACCTCGCCGATCGTGGCGTCCAGGCTCAATCGGCCCCGGTCGACGAGGCTCAGGGCCACCGCACCGCTGAAGGCCTTGGCCACGCTGGCGATCCGCATGTGGTCGGTGGCGCCCGGCGGCCTGCCGCCGTCCACGTCGGCGACGCCTGCGCGGTAGACCTCCGTACGGTCCCCGTCGCGCAGGACGGCGATGACTCCGGGGGGCCCGTCGGGGCGCTCGACGAGTTCCCGGAGCTCCTGGCGGAGGAACGCTGCGCGGTCCGGCGGCGGGTTGCGGTCCGCCGCCTGCGCGGGCAGTACGGAGGCGCCGAGCAGGGCGCCGCACACGGCGGTGGCGGCGGCCAGGCGCAGCAGCCGGCGGATCCGGCGGGATTGGCCGTAGGGGCGTGGGGACACGGCGGAACCTCCAGGAGACGACACGGAGCGCGGCGGCCCACGATGGCAGGGGGCGCCGCGGTGCCGGTGCCGACACGGCCGGGAGCGGGCGGCCCGTGGCCCGTACGGCCGTGGCGGGCGTCCTCGGAGCGCGCCCGGGATCGCGTCCGCACCCGCCGGACGGCAGGTTTCAGGCCTCGGCCAGCGAGCAGGCGCCAGGTGACGGAACCCCGATCGAGGAGGCGTGCCGCATGGCGGACGAGGGCAAGGACCAGGACGTGGTCGCGGTGATTCTCAAGGACCACCGGACGATGGAGGAGCTGCTGCGCCGGATGCGGAGCGTCGAGGCCGACCGAGCGGCCGCCCGGGCGCAGTTCTCGGCACTGCTCGTCGCGCACGGCGAGGCCGAGGAGGCCAGGGTCTACGGCGCGCTCAAGCGGTTCAGCGACATCGACGACGACGAGGTGGAGCATGGTGAGGAGGAGCACGCCGAGGGCAACGAGGCGCTCCTGAGGCTCCTGGAGGTCGACGACGTCGGCTCCGGGCAGTGGGACGAGCGCCTGGAGGAGCTGGTCAAGGCGGTCACCCACCACCTGGACGAGGAGGAGCGCACCATCCTCAACGGCGCCCGGGAGAACGTCCCCGACGAGCGCAGGGCCCAACTGGGGGCCGCCTTCCTGGAGGAGCGGGAGAAGCAGCTCGCGTCGGACTGCGGCAGCATCGGCAACGTGCGCAGGATCGTGGGCGGGTAGGATCGGGGACCCGCCGCGCAGGCGGGACGGCCGGCGGAGGAAGGCTCGGGAGGTCCCCCGGAGCCCGCGCGGGGCCGGAGGGTCGTCCACCCGGATGATCCGGCCCGCGCGGCCGAAGGGACCTACGGGCTGGCGCATGTCCGCACGTCGGCGCCGTCCGCCCGCACGGCGAGGGAGCGCGGGGCGACCGGCGGCGGCCCGGGCAGCCGGAGCGGGCGGCGGCCCGGGGTGATCGATCCCAGGACGCGGGGGCCGACGGCGCCGGTGCAGCCGGGAGCGTTGCCCGGAAGGCCGTGCAGGGTGAGGTACCCGAGCACCGCGAAGGCGTACGCCTCCTTCGCCGCGGCGGGCAGCCCGAGCTCGTCGGTGGTGCGCAGCGGCGTACCGGCCAGCTCGGCCCGGAGCATCGCCGTGAGGACCGGATTGCGCACCCCGCCTCCGGAGGCGAAGACCTCGGTGGCGCCCAGCGGCCGCAGCGCGTCGGCCACGGTCCGGGCGGTGAGGCGCGTGAGCGTGGCGACGAGGTCCTGGGGCGGGAGTTGCGCGAACTCCGCCAGGTGTGAGCGGAGATACCCTTCGTGGAAGAGTTCCCTGCCGGTCGTCCTCGGTGCGGGCAGCCGGTAGTACGGCTCTTCGAGCATCCGCCGCAGCAGGCCTTCGTGCACCCGCCCGGCGGCCGCGAGCGCGCCGTCCTCGTCGTACGCGAGCCGGCCGGCGCTGAGTTCGCGTACCGCGGCGTCGATCAGGGCGTTACCCGGGCCGGTGTCGAAGGCCACGGGGTCCGCGCGCCGGGGCACGACGGTGACGTTGGCGATTCCCCCGATGTTGAGGGCGGCCGGTACTCCTGGACGGCCGCGCAGCAGCATCAGGTCGACGAGGCCGACCAGTGGTGCGCCCTGCCCGCCCGCCGCGACGTCGCGCGGCCTGAAGCCGGAGACGACCGTGCGACCGGTGGCCTCGGCGATCCAGGCGGGTTCGCCGAGCTGCAGGGTGCCGTGGACCTGTCCGCCCGCCGCCCAGTGGTACACGGTCTGTCCGTGCGAGGCGACCAACTCGGCTCGGCCACAGCACAGTTCGCGGTCGGCGCGGACGGCGATCCGTCCGAAGGCCTGCCCAATGCGGGTGTCCAGGCGGCAGACGTCGGCGAGTGTGGTGCGGGCGGGCGGCAGGGCCTCGGCGAGCTCGGCCCGCAAGGGCTCCGGATACGGCTCGCTGACCATGCCCAGCGGGATCAGGTGCAGTGCGCCGTCCGCGGGCCCCTGGACGAGATCGCAGGCGGCGGCGTCCACGGCGTCGCAGGAGGTCCCGGACATGAGGCCGATCACTCTCATCTCAGCGGCTCCCGGTGGTCGTTGCCGCGCAGGCTCAGCAGCGCCGGCACGCTGAGGGCACAGGCCGCGGCGGCGTAGTGGGCGGGTACGGCGGTGTCTCCGGTCCGGGCGGTGAGCGCGGTGACGATGAGCCCGGCACAGCCGGAGAAGACGGCGTTGGCCAGGGCATAGGAGAGGCCGAGTCCGGTGCAGCGGACGCGTCTTGGGAACATCTCGGCGAGCATGGCCGGCCCCGGTCCGGCGAGCAGGCCGACCAGTGCGCCCGCCGTGAGCACGGCCGCGACCCGGGCCGGTGCGGGCGCCCCCGGCGCTTGGAGCACATGCAGGAGGGGGATGGCGAGCACGGCGACACCGGCCGCACCACCGAGCATGACGGGGCGCCGCCCGATGCGGTCGCTGAGCAGTCCTGCGGGCAGGATCGCCGCGGCGAAGCCGAGGTTGACGAGGGTGGTGGCCAGCAGTGCGTCCCGGAGGGATGCTCCCCGTGCGGACTGGAGGTGGGACGGCAGCACGACCAGGAAGGCGTACCCGGCCGCCGACCAGCCCATGATCCGCCCGATGCCGAGGACGACGGCGCGGGCCTGCTCCCGCAGGCCGGCCGTGGCGGCGCGGTACGTCGCGACGGGCTCGGCCGGGGGCTCGGCCGGGGGCTCGGCCGGCGCCTCCTCCAGCGCCGTGCGCAGGCACAGCGCGACCGCCCCGAGGGGCAGGGCCAGCAGGAACGGGATCCGCCATCCCCACGCGTTGAGGGCCTCGGCGGGCAGGACCGCGGCCAGGGCGGCCGCGGTGGCGGCGGCGGTCAGCAGGCCGAGGGCGACGGTGAAGGACTGCCACGCGCCGTAGAGGCCTCGGCGTCCGGGCGGGGCATGCTCCGCCATCAGGGACACCGCGCCGCCGAACTCGCCGCCCGCGGAGAGTCCTTGGAGCACGCGCAGCAGCGTGAGCAGCCAGGGGGCGGCGACGCCGATGTCGGCGCGCGTGGGCAGGAGTCCGATCAGCGTGGTCGCCAGCGTCATCAGGCCGATGACCAGGACGAGGACGGGACGGCGCCCGAACCGGTCGCCGATGCGCCCGAACACGAGGGCGCCGACGGGCCGGAAGAAGAAGGCCAGGGCGAACGAGGCGTACGTGGCGACCAGTGCTTCGGCACCGCCCTGGGGTCCCGCTCCCGGGGCCGTTCCCGCCTGCGGGGTGAAGAAGTTGGCGGCGATGACGGTGGCGAAGCAGCCGTAGACGCCGAACTCGTACCACTCGACCAGGTTGCCGGCCGAACCGGCGAGCAGGGCCCGGCGGGCCGCGGCGCGCGAGGCCGGCGCCGGGAGCAGGTCGGTCGTGGTCACCCGTGCTGCGTGCCCGTTCCGCGGCGCGCCGATACCTGTCGGTGCGCCGATTCAGCACATCGGCGGTGGCACCGCCGCCGAGCCGTGGCCGGTGCGTACATCATCCCTACTTATCATCTCGAATCGAACGCAAAATCGGGACAAATCACTCCGTGTCCGATGCGGCCACGACGGGACGTCCGGGAAAACTGGTCCGCCGTCAGAGCCAAGACGACTGCCACCGAGAACAGGACCAGGCCGCTGAACTGAACTGTCGCCTGCCAACCGATTGCGGAGGTGTCACGATGTCCTGCTCCAGGACCGACTTCCGAAAGGCCCTCAAGGGCACTTGTCCGACGTGCTGTTGCCCGAGAGTGCGAGCCGTCTTCCTCATACTGCTCCTCGCGGCCGGCGCACTGACCGGCCCCACGGATCCGGCTCACGCGGCACCGTCGTACGGCGAGAAGGCCGTCGCGGTGGCCGCCTCCAAACAGGGCGCGCCGTACGCATACGGCGCCACCGGCCCGAAACGCTTCGACTGCTCAGGACTGACCCTCTACGCCTTCCAGAAGGCCGGCAAGCGCCTCCCGCGCACGGCCGAGCAGCAGTACAAGCACACGCACCACATCCCCAAGGCCGCTCGCACGGCCGGTGACCTGGTCTTCTTCCCCCGGGGAGCGACCATGGCACACGTCGGTATCTACGCCGGCGACAACAGGATCTGGCACGCTCCCCGTCCCGGCACGAGAGTGCGTCTGGAGCGCATCTGGAGCGAAGCGGTCCGCTACGGACGCGCCACCTGATCGGCAACCATCCCCGTCCGCGTCCGCGCTCACCGCCGGACCGTCGGTGGCATCCGCACGCGCGCGTGCCGGTCGGCCGTACCCGGGTCACCGGTCCCTTCTCGGTGGTACGTGTGACCCGGAAGCGGGCGACGGCACCGCGCGGCCGCCCGGCACGGCCCTCCCTAGTGCAGCCGCCAGGTGAGTTTCCCGCCGCCGACCCAGCGGACGGCGTCCGGATCGTCGAGGTCGTGGATGGTGATTCCCGCCTCCGCGGCAGCCAGGATCACATCGGTCATGGACGTCGCCATGCGGACCACCTCACCGTCGATCTCGACGATCCGGAAGGGTGGGTCGCCGGGCTGGACCCCCAGGACGGTGACCCGCGGCGAGGACATGTACGGGCTCATGCTCTCTGTCATGCGGAGATCGTTCCATGCCGAGCCCCGTGTCCCGCCGATTGGCAGCGCGTCGGCCGTCCGCAATGACACTCCCGCGGGGTGCGCGCACCGTCGCCGTGCCGCCGGCGTCCCGGGACGGGATCGTCCCTGCCGTACGTCGGGGTTCGCCCCGCGCCGGCCTCGGACCGCGTCGATGTGACCGGCGTCCCCGCAGGTCCGAGGCTCGCGGATGCGACCCGGGCGATCATCGGGAACCCTTGCCGTGGGGGACGGACGCAAAGGAGACCGTCGTGTCGATGATGGACAAGCTCAAGCAGATGCTGCGCGGCCACGAGAGCCAGGCCGAACAGGGCATCGACAAGGCCGGCGACTACGTCGACGGCAGGACCCAGGGCAAGTACAGCAGCCAGATCGACACCGCCCAGGACAAGCTGAAGGAGCAGGTCCGCCGCGACCAGGGGAACCCGCCGCCCACCGCCTGACTCCCCCGCGCCCGCCGCCGGCCGGTGCCGTGCCGGCCGATCCGCCGCCGGGGCGGACCGGCCCCCCGCGTTCCCCGGGCGTTCCCGGCCCGGCGGCGGGGCTCGCGCCCGGCGGAAACGGGATCACGGCTCCGACCAGGCGGCGGTTCCCGTGCCCAGGCCGATCACGGCACGCGGCCGCATCGGCCCGTCACCCCGACGGGACAGCAGTACGACCTCGTCGACCCGTGCCGCCGTGCTGCCCAGCCGGGCTGCGCAGGCCGCGGCCAGTCCCCGCGGGTCGTGCGTGCGGCCGAGCGAAAGGTGCGGGGTGAACTCCGGGTACCGGCCGCGACAGGCGGGGAAGGGCTCCGCCAGGCTCTCGTGGAGGGCCGTCCACGGGGCGAGGCCGCCCGCGGCGGGGTCCAGCCACACGGTGGCGCGGACGCCGTGGCGGAAGGCGCGCACCCCGCTGAGCCTGATGGCGAAGGGCTCGCTGCCGCCCGCCGCCGCGGCCAGCAGCGGGAGGGCACGGTCGAAGTGGACCTCCGGGACGAAGCCGAAGATCAGGTTCACGTGCGGGGGCCAGCGGCGGATCTGGGGATCGTGTTCGGCACGGATGCCCTGGATCTCAGGCCACAGTCCGTCCGGCGGAAGCCACACGACGGCGGTCCGGGGCGTGGGGGCCACGGCGAGGAATCCGAGTGCGGCTCCGGGTCCGCCACCGGCTGCGGCCGAGGACGCGTTCACAGGGCCATGATGCCTCCGAACACCCCCGCAGCGCCCCGGCCCTCGCCCCAGCCGACCGGCCGGCCCCGCTGCCTCAGCCGGTGAAGCGGCCGTGGCGGCCCGCGCCGGCCACGAACCGGTCGGCACCCGCCCGGGTCTCTCCGGCCGTGAGCGGAACGAGCCCGTGCCGGTACTCCGCGGCCAGCCCCTCACGCTCTCCCAGACCGTGCTGTTCCCGGACGGAGAGCCGGTCGTGCCGCAGGCACAGCTGCGGGAATCCGGCCGTCTCGTGCGCCAGGCGTTCCGCCGCACGGCGGGCTTCGCCGGGCGGTACGAGGCGGTTGACCAGACCGATCGCATGCGCTTCGACGGCGGCGACGGGACGGCCGGTGAGGATCAGGTCCAGGGCGCGGCTCTCGCCGATGAGGCGGGGCAGCCGTACCGTGCCGCCGTCGATCAGGGGCACGCCCCAGCGGCGGCAGAACACGCCGAGGACCGCATCCTCCTCGGCCACCCGCAGATCGCACCACAGGGCCAGTTCGAGGCCGCCCGCCACCGCGTGACCGCTGATCGCGGCGATGACCGGCTTGGTCAGCTCCATCCGCGTCGGCCCCATGGGTCCGTCCCCCTCGGCCGACACCCGGTTGCCACGCCCGGTCCCGACAGCCTTCAGGTCCGCGCCGGCGCAGAACGTACCGCCCTCGCCCCACAGGACGGCGACGGACGCGTCGTCGTCCGCTTCGAACGCGCGGAAGGCCTCGGCGAGCAGGGCCGCCGTCGGCCCGTCGACCGCGTTGCGGACCTCTGGGCGGGCGAGGATCACCGTGGTGACGGGTCCGTCCCGTTCGATCCGTACGGAGGCCGGTTCCGCCGGCGGGGTCGCAGAGGTCGTACCGGGCGGTTCGGAGGTCGTGGGCACGTCGGATCTCCTTGGGACGGGCGGGCCTGTCGGATGCGCGGAAGGTACGGACGACACTCTGGAGCAATCACGGCACGAGCACGAGGGGGCCCGACCCACGGGACCGACACCCATCCGGGGCACACATGTTCGGATCGGGGCGAACCGGGTATACGCCCTGTCCGGACCCGATGAAGCGACCCAGGCGGTGAGACCCGTGATGTCCCAGTGCAAGATCCCCGACTACCGCACCGGCCACCGCGGCCGCCACTGGACCCATGCGCTGCGCAGTGCCCAGCGGGCCGGGGCCGTGATCGTCACCGACGACTCCCGTGAACCGGTGACCTACGCCCACGACGGCACCGGACCCGGTCGCTTCCGGCCGTGGATCACGGCCGCCGGAGACCGCTACGACAGCCACGACGTCCACCCGGAGTGGTAGCCCCGGGGCGGGAGGCCCCCTGTCACCGCGCCCAGGCCGCCGCGCTCGGGCCGCCAGGACTTGAGCGTGCAGGCCCCCGCGTTCAGGCGCGCGACGGTTCGGCCGTACAGGAGGAGCACAGGCCGCGGTAGACCACCTCGACCCCGGACACGGCGAAACCGAAGCGCTCCCGCGCCGGAAGGCCGTCCAGGGGGTCGCCGGTGGGGTGGACGTCGCGGATGAGCCCGCAGCCGGAGCACACCAGGTGATGGTGCGGCCGGTGTGCGTTGGGGTCGTAGCGTTTCGCCCGCCCGTGCGCGGCGAGCTCGGCGACCTCGCCCAGGGCGACCAGCTCGCCGAGGGTGTTGTACACCCCGGCCCGGGAGATCTCCGGCAACCGCCGGGCCGCGCGGGCGTGCACCTCGTCGGCCGTCAGATGCACGTGCTCGCCGTCGAGGACCTCCGCGACGACCCGCCGCTGGGACGTCAGGCGCCAGCCGCGCCCCCGCAGCCGTTCCAGCAGCTCACTCATTTCGGCTCACCAGTTCACGCTCGGCGGGACACAAGGGCTTCGGCGGACCCTGCCACAGGCCCGAAAAGCGAGCTACAGATTACCCGGCGGACCACGACGGCCAATGCTTTCCCGTCGGCGCAGCGATAACGATGATCGTACGATCTCTCCTTTTCCTGTCTTTCCCGTACGGCCTGGATGTCGGGAATGGTGGTTGGGCGGGTATGCCCTGCGTGTTCTCTCAGTCTCCCGGTGCGCGGTGCGCGACCATACGGACGCCGTCAAGAGCGAGCGGTCAGCAGATGGAAGCACCGAGACAGGAAGAAGGACGGACGTGTCCGGCAGCGAAAGCGAGAACCCCGCAATCCCCTCCCCGACGCCCGAGTCCACTCGTCCCAGGACGAACCGGGACTGGTGGCCGAACCAACTGGACCTACAGGTTCTCCACCAGAACTCGCCCCAGGCCAGTCCGATGGGCGAGGACTTCAACTACGCGGAAGAGTTCGCGACCCTGGACGTCGACGCGCTGAAGCGGGACGTCTTCGAGGTGATGACGACCTCGCAGGACTGGTGGCCCGCCGACTACGGCCACTACGGCCCGCTCTTCATCCGGATGAGCTGGCACGCCGCCGGGACCTACCGCATCGCCGACGGCCGCGGCGGCGGCGGTTCCGGCGCGCAGCGCTTCGCCCCCCTCAACAGCTGGCCGGACAACGCGAGTCTGGACAAGGCGCGCCGTCTGCTCTGGCCGGTCAAGCAGAAGTACGGCCGGAAGATTTCCTGGGCGGACCTTCTGGTGTTCGCGGGCAACTGCGCGATGGAGTCGATGGGGTTCAGGACTTTCGGATTCGGCTTCGGTCGGGAGGACATCTGGGAGCCCGAGGAAGTCTTCTGGGGGTCGGAGGACACGTGGCTGGGAGATGAGCGCTACCGGGGCGACCGGGAACTCACCGGGCCTTTCGGCGCCGTGCAGATGGGACTCATCTACGTCAATCCCGAAGGCCCCAACGGAAATCCCGATCCGATCGCCGCGGCGAAGGACATTCGCGAGACGTTCGGCCGCATGGCGATGAACGACGAGGAGACGGTCGCGCTCATCGTGGGCGGCCACACCTTCGGCAAGTGCCACGGCGCGGTGGACCCCGAGTACGTCGGTCCGGAGCCCGAGGCCGGGCCGCTGGAGCAGCAGGGCCTCGGCTGGCACAACTCGTACGGCAGCGGCAGGGGCGTCGACACGATCACCAGCGGGCTCGAGGGCGCGTGGACGAACGAGCCGACCCAATGGGACAACGGGTACCTGGACAACCTGTTCCGGTACGACTGGGAGTTGACGACGAGCCCGGCCGGGGCTCACCAGTGGACCCCGAAGGATCCTGCGGCCCAGGACACGGTGCCGGACGCGCACGATCCGTCGAAGCGGCACGCCCCGATGATGCTGACGACGGACCTCTCGCTGAAGCTGGATCCGATCTACGCGCCGATCTCGAAGAGCTTCCACGAGAACCCGGACAAGCTCGCCGAGGCGTTCGCCAAGGCCTGGTACAAGCTGCTGCACCGCGACATGGGGCCGGTCTCGCGGTACCTCGGCCCCTGGATCCCGGAACCTCAGCTGTGGCAGGACCCCGTTCCGGCGGTCGACCACGAACTGGTCTCGGCCGGGGACGTGGCCGCGCTCAAGGGCCGGATCCTCGCCTCCGGGCTGACCGTGTCCCAGCTGGTGACCACGGCCTGGGCGTCGGCGGCCAGTTTCCGCGGCACGGACAAGCGCGGCGGGGCGAACGGCGCCCGGATCCGGCTCGCGCCGCAGAAGGACTGGGAGGCCAACGACCTGCCCGAGGTGGCGCAGGTGGTACAGACCCTCGAAGGGATCCAGCAGGACTTCAACGGTCAGGGCGGCGGCACCAGGGTTTCGCTGGCCGACCTCATCGTCTTGGGCGGGTGCGCGGCGATCGAGCAGGCGGCGAAGAACGCCGGGCTCGACATCACCGTCCCGTTCGCGCCGGGGCGCACGGACGCGACGCAGGAGCAGACCGACGTCGAGTCGTTCGCCGTGCTCGAACCGCGGGCGGACGGCTTCCGCAACTATCTCCCCGCGGGCGAGAAGTTGTCGCCGGAGACGCTGCTGCTGGACCGCGCGAGCATGCTGGACCTGACGGCACCCGAGATGACGGTGCTGATCGGCGGCATGCGGGCGTTGGACACGGGCTTCCGGCAGTCCCGGCACGGTGTGTTCACCGACCGGCCGCAGACCCTGACGAACGACTTCTTCGTCAACTTGCTGGACATGGGTACGCAGTGGAAGGTGTCGGCCGCGGACGAGAACGTCTTCGAGGGCCGGGTCGGCGGCGAGGGCGAGCCCCGGTGGACCGCGACCGCCGTGGACCTCGTCTTCGGCTCCAACTCCCAGCTCCGGGCCCTCTCGGAGGTCTACGCCTCCGGGGACGCCCGGGAGAAGTTCGTCCGTGACTTCGTGGCGGCGTGGAACAAGGTGATGAACCTCGACCGGTTCGACCTCGTCTGACGCCGGTGTCCCGGCCGGCCTTTCACGGAGGCCGGCCGGGACACCGGACGGTGCGTCAGGATGCGTGTCAGAGTGCGCTCTTGGACGCGGTGGAGACGACGCACTCCTTGTACTCGCTGCCGTCGCCCTTGGCGGTGTACAGGGCGGTGGCCTCGGTCTGCTGGGACGCGCCGGCCTTGACCTTGAGGCCGTTGACCCTTGCGGTGGCCGCCACCGCGCTCGACCCGGCGGCCGGCTTGAACGTCATGGTGATGTTGTAGGTGTACTCCACCGAACCGCTGTTGGTGACGGTCAGGCGGGCGACCAGGTTCTTGCCGGCACCGTCCAGCTTGCAGCTGTCGATCTTGATGTCGCGCTCGGCCCTGTCCCGGCCGGAACCGCCCGTGGTGGTGCCGCCGGTACCGCCGGTCGTGCCGCTGCTGCTGTGGCCGCTGTCGCTCCCGCCGGTGCCGCTGCCCCCGCTGCTGCCACCCGAGCTGCTGGAGCTCGAGCTGGAGTGGCCGCCGCCGCAGCTCCCGCCGTGGGACCCACGGGCACCGGTGAGCGCGACGATGGCGATGCCGAAGACGGCTATCGCACGGACATGACGAAACTTCACGTTCTACCCCGTTGGAATGTCAGGAAACGAAGAGCGCCCGTTTTGACGAGCACACGTCACCCTAACAGCGCATTCGGACAACCCGATTGCGCCACGCCGACCGCCCTTTCGGACGACGGGACGACCTCAGCCGGGATCGACGACGAGGTCGGCGCGGTGGCGGCCGGGCGCGACGAGGCGGGCGTTCGCCTCGTCGGAGCGGCCCACCCACTCGCGTGCGTGGGCCGGCTCCCTGCCGTACCGCACGTGCCGCTCGACCAGCCGCCGGATCCGGGTGTCCTCGTCCGGAGCGCAGTACCAGGCCTCGTCGAGCAGCGGCCGCACTCCGGCCCACTCCCCCTCGTCGTGCAGCAGGTAGTTCCCCTCGGTGATCACCAGCGGCACGTCCGGATACACGGGAATGCGGCCCGCGATCGGCTCCTCGATGCTCCGGTCGAAGGCGGGCGCGTAGACCGCGGCGTCCCTGGATCCGGGCGTGCGCAGCCTCGCCAGCAGGGACACGTAACCGGCCACGTCGAAGGTGTCCGGGGCGCCCTTGCGGTCGGCCCGGCCGAGCCGGTCCAACTCGGCCTGCGCGAGGTGGAAGCCGTCCATCGGGACCACCACGGCCGTCCGCGGGCCGAGCGCATCGGCCAGCCGGTCGGCCAGGGTCGACTTTCCCGCGCCCGGCGGCCCGGCCACGCCGAGGATCCGCCGACCGCCCCGGACGGCCAGCCGGGCCGCCCTCTCCACCAGCTCCGTGGTCGTCCGCACGGGCGTATCTTGCCCGACCGACACGTACCGCGGGAGACGGTCCGGGCCGGGGGCAGGCGGGAGGTTCGCGACACGCCTCAGGCAGGCGACTTCCAGCCCCAGGCCGTGAGCATGCCCGGCGACAGCCCGGTGCACCGGGACGACGCCAGACAGCGCACCGCTTCGTCCAGCTCTGCGTCGTCGACGAGGCCGGTTCCCACCATCGCCCCGCGGGCCCGTTCCCAGGTGTCGGCCCAGAACCTGCTGATCGGGCTTCCCGGCAGGAGGGGTGGTACGTGGATCTCGGCGGCCACGCCTTCCAGCCCGGCCTCCCGCAGGAGCTCCGGATGCCGCGGCACCAGGGAGACGTCCGTGCCGATGCTGTCGCGCAGTCCCTCCCACATGGCCCGCATGGCACGGGTGTACGGAGTGCGGGGCGCGGAGGCCGTGGTCAGGTCGACCGCGTCGCTGACGACGAGGACGCCGCCGGGGGCGAGGAGGCGGCTGAGCCTGGCGACCATGCGCTGCGGGGAGGGCAGGTGCATGAGGACGAAACGGGCGTGGACCAGACGGAAGAGGCCCGGGGCGAAGTCGCCGGCGGTGACGTCCGCCTGGAGCACGGTCAGTCCGGGCACGGGGTGCGAGGCAAGGAACCGTACGTCACGGTCCACCGCGAGGACCCCGGCTACTTCGGCTTCCGCCAGCAGGCGGCGGGCCACCGTGCCCGTTCCCGCTCCGACGTCGAGGCAGGTCCAGCCGGGGCCCGCACCCAGTGCCCGCAGCCGGGCCATGGTGGTGTCGTCGTAGGCGAGGGCGCCGAGGTCGATGCGGTCGGCCTCGCCCTGCCGGTCGGGCCGGAAGACCTGCTCGCCGTAGCGTCCCCTGCCCGGCGAGCCGGCGCCGTCCGGCGAAGGGACGGTGTCAGCCATGGTGCCATTGTCCCCTCGATCGGCCGCGCGCGCGTGGCGCCCCGGGCCGGCGGGCGAGCGGGCGGTGCATCGCCGCCCACGCTCGTCCGGCCCATCCGGGGCCGGTGTCGCGTTGCCGGGGGCTCCCCGCGGGAAAGCGTCACGGGTGTGCGCCGATCCCCTGCCTCCCTGGCCGTTCTGGCCCTCACTGCCGCCCTGTCCTGCGTCCTCGGACCGGCCGCGCCTCGTGCGGCCGCGGCCGGGACGGTCCGGCTGACGAGCTACAACATCTGCGGCAACATGTGCGCCGCTCCCCCGTACGATCGTGCGCGCAGGATCGCGGCCGTGGTCGCCGAGGCCGACCCCGGAGGCTGGGCCGCCGACCAACTCTTCCTCCAGGAGGTGTGCGAACACCAGTACCGCGAGGTCCTCGACCGCCTGGGCCCGCTGGGCTACACGGGGTCCCACTCGGCCACTCTGCCCGGCGGGAACCCCGCCGTCTGCGAGGGCCACGCGTACGGGAACGCCGTCCTCGTGCGCGGCACGGTCTCGGACACGGCCGAACTGGTCCTGACGGTGGGTGGCGAGCGTGAGCCGATCACCGCGCCCTGCGTCCTGGCACCCCTCGCGGACCGGCCCACCTGGTCCTGTTCGGTCCACCTCTACTGGGACGACGGCACCCTCGCGGTGCCGGAGGCGGACGCGTTGGCGGCGCAGGCCCGCCGGTGGCTGGACGACGGGTTCGCCGTCGTACTCGGTGGCGACTTCAACCACTCCCCGCGCACGGACACGTTGTCGCGCTTCTACCTGCCGGAACGGGGTGACGGCGCCCACGGGTCCTTCATCGAGGCCGACGAGAGCGATGCGGAGTTCTTCGACCCGGCCGTCTGCCCGCCGACGGCCACCGTCGCCTGCCGGTCGGGCGAGACGACTTTCGGCCCGAAGAAGCTCGACTACGTCTTCCTCAGCGCCCGGCACGTCCGAACGGCGGCGGCCGACGCCCTGCCCCTCGACACGGCGGTCTCGGACCACAGCCTCCTGCGGGCCACGGCCACCACCTGACCCGGAACGACCGGAGGCGATCCGCCGAGCCGGGGGGCGGCGGGATCAGCCGGCCGCTGTCACGGCTGGTCGGGCGACGGCGCCTCGGCCGGGGGCGGGGGCGGGGGCGGGATGGGAGTCGTCGCGGCACCGGCGGCGGTCGGGTGCGGGGCCGGGGGCGCGGCGGCGATCAGGGTCTCCGCGAAGTTCTCCTTGCGCATCCGGAGGTCGACGTAGAGCAGCGCGCAGAGCAACGGTGGGAAGCCGAACTGGAAGAGCCCGCTGATCAGGCCGCCGACCAGGATGCAGATCAGGTACACACCGAGGCCGGCGATCGCCGCGCCCGGGTTCGGGTCAGCCCCGCCCGCATCCAGCATGGTCGGAAGGAACGCGGCCATACCGACGAGGGTGAACGGCATCTGGATGACGTAGCCCACGCCCGCCGCCACGAAGTAGCCGAGCATGGTGACGCCGAAGACGCGCCACCAGCCGTCCTTGACCAGGTGTGCGGAGCGCCGCAGCGCGGCGACGGCGCCGAGTTGCTCGCACACCGCGGCGGCCGGCGCGAGGCTGAGGCGCATCGCGAGCCAGACCGAGACGGGCAGGCAGACCAACACGAAAAGGAACAGCACGAACAGGGCGGTCGGCGGTCCGGATCCGTCGGCGGACATGAGGACGAGCGGGACACAGATCGCGTAGACCAGGACCATCGGCCCACCTGCGATCAGCCCGGCGAGTAGCACGGTGCCGAGCACCGAGGGCAGCCGGGACCAGCTGCGGCGCCACATCGCGCCGAACGTCGTGGGACGCCCCAGCACGGCCTCCTGGACGACGGCCGGACCGAGCGCGCTGATCAGCGCCGCGCCCACCAGCACCGTGAGCAAAAGGAGTACCGCGGCCGGCACGAAGGCGAGGAGCAGGGCGAGCACGTCCTCGGCGGCGACGCTTTCGCCCGGTGCAAGGTCGAAGACGGCGGAGAACCGGTCGGACACGACCACGACCGCGATGCCGATCGCAAGGGCCACGAGCAGGATTCCGATGCCCTGTACGGCGAGCATGATCCCGACCAGGGGCTTCCAGTACCGGCGGAACGACGAGAACGCACCCCCCAGCAGGTCGCCCACGCTGAGCGGCTGGAGGGGTATGACCCCCGGTTTCGGCGCCGACGGCGGCACCCAGCCGCCTCCCCACTGTGGCGTGGGCTGTCCCGGGTGGTGTGCCCACCCCGTGTTCTGCGACATCTGTCTCCCCCTCGGATCAGGGGATACCGTAGCCCGCCGCAGGTCGCGGCCGTGCACGGGCCCCGGCCCGGCCGCGACGCATCCCTCGCAGGTCGGCCGGCGGGTCCCGGCTGCCGGAGGCCTCCGCCCCGCCCTCCGGCTCGGCGGAGCCTCCGACAACGGGCGCGCGTCCTAGTGGGGGCGCGGCCGGGGGGCGGGGCAGGCCTGCCAGGCGAGGTGGTAGAGCGTGCTCACGCTGGCGTCGGTGGAGTCCATCGTCATGAAGCTGGTGACGGCCTGCGGGTTGGACGTCCCCGCGTTCACCCGCAGTTCTGTGTTGATGTTGAAATTGCGTTTCTCGCCGCACGGCGCCCAGACGAGATCCGCGTACTCCGTCCTGTCGGTCGCCTGCCAGTTGTCATTGAGCGGACCGTTGAACGTATGGGTGCGCTGGGTGGTCGTCGGCATTCCCTGGAAGTAGTAGTTCGCCTTCTCCTGGCCCCATGCGCCGGGTTGGAGGAATGCGAATCCGCGGTAGTCCGCCTGGACAATGGCATAGGTGAATCCCGAAGGAACGTGCACCCGAAGATTGAGCTGGCAGTTCTTCCGGAATCCGGTCGGCGGTGCTCCCGGCCCCACTTCCGCGAGGTAGTCACTGTAGGTCACGGTGAAGGCCGTGTTGTCGGGTGCGACGGCCACTTCTGCGGTGCCCTCCCGACAGCCTGAGCCGTTCACCGTGGCGAGTTCGATCACGATCTTGTCGGGCGGTGCGGTGATCTGCGGTGTGGGGCCGGCGGCTCCGGCCGGGGTTGCGGTGACCACCAGGGCAGCGGCCGCGGCGCCCGTGAACAGAGCGCGGGGCAAGGAATGGGACATCGTTGTCACTCCTGACCGTGAGGTGCGGGTTGCGAGGCTCACGCCGTGTCAGACCGCGGGACACTCCTTCCACGCGAAGTGGTAGACCGTGCTGACGCTGCCGTCCGTGGAGTCCATGCTCATGAAGCTCAGGGCCTGTGGGCTCGACGTTCCGGCGTACACCCGCAGTTCGCTGTTGACGTTGAGGTTGCGCTCCTCGCCGCACGGCGCCCAGACCAGGTCGGCGTACTCGGTCTGGTCGCTCGCCTGCCAGTTGTCGGAGTAGGGGCCGTTGAACTGGTGCGTCCTGCGGGTGGTCTGGGCCATGCCCTGGAAGTAGTAGTTGGCGCGCTCCTGACCAAAGGCCCCGCGCTGGAGGTGGGCGTAGCCGCGGTAGTCCGCCCGGGCGATGGCGTACGTGAAGCCCTGCGGCACGTGGATCTGCAGGGCCAGCTGGCAGTTCTTGCGGAATTCGGTCCCGCCCGAGCCGGCTCCGGTCTGGGCGAGATAGTCGCTGTAGGTGACCGTGAACGAGGTGTTGTCGGAGGCAGCGGCGACACTCGCCGTCCCCTGGGGACATCCCGAACCGTTCACGCCGACGACGTCGACGGTGATTCTCCCGGGCGGGTACGTGGCGTTGTGGGCTTGTGCCGGCATCGCCAGGGAAGACAGCGCCACCACCGCCGCGCCGACTGTGAGCCTGCGGAGCAACATCCTTCTCTTCTCCATTCATCGGGGCCGCCGATTTCGGCATGGACATGCCACCACGCGTCCACGGCCGAAGAAAGGACGGGATACGGACAACCGCCCCGGAACCGTGCGCGCAACCGTTCGCTGGCCGAATTCCGTTGCGCCCGCGAGGCGCCGGTGCCCACCGCCGCTCCGGTGGCGCGACCATCGACGCAACCTGCCCGCGATGGACCGGAAAGGCCGGTTTGGGTGGAGCAGGCACCGGCCACCCCGGCCTCACCGGGCCCAGCGGACCCTGGAGTTCCACGCCCTCCCGGTCCGCACCCGTCGCCCCGGCCCCGCACCCGCAGCCGGTACCGCGTCCACCTCCGAGGCGCCGCGACGCAGGTGGGGCGGCGGGGCGCGACGCGGTCCCGGACAGGCCCACCACCGTGCGCCGGGTGCACAACTTGGCCGGACCGGACGTGATGGCGGGCCCGGAACCGGCCCGGCACCGCGCCCGCTCCGGTCGGCGCGGTCCGGAAAACGGGTGCGGATGCCTGGGGCGGCCGCCGGACCGGGTCCGGCCCCCTCGCCGAACGTGCCCGAACCGGTGAGGGACCGCTCCCGCTCCGCCTCCGCGCGGGTGAGCGCCGTCTCGGCGGACGCAGCCGCGGCCACACGTTCGGCGAGCGCGGACTCGATCCCGCTCCCTCAACCACACTTGAGGTTAAGCGATATGATCATATGGCTGCATGACCATGAAGACCCTCTACCTGCTCTGCTCCGCCGCCCCACCCGTGTTCGACGTCGCCCATGTCATCGAAGACGCCCAGGCCCGCGGCTGGAACGTCTGCCTCGGGCTGAGCCCCACCGCCGCGCACTGGCTCGCGGAGAGCCTCGACGGGCTCGCCGCCCTCACCGGCCACCCCGTCCTGTGGCAGTACCCGCTTCCCGGCGAACCGGAGCAGTGGCCGGCGGCCGACGCACTGCTCTACGCCCCCGCCACCTTCAACACCGTCAACGCCTGGGCGCTCGGCCTCACCGACACACTCACCGTCGGCCTCGCCACCGAGGCCCTCGGCAACGGCACCCCCGTCACCGCCGTCTCCTGCACCAACAGCGCCCTCGCCGCGCACCCCCGGTACGAGACGTCCCTCGCCACCCTGCGCGGCGCCGGGGTCCAGCTCCTTCTTCACGACAACACCCCCATGCAGGCTCCGGCCCATTTCCCCTGGGCCACGGCCCTGAACGGCCTTGGCCACACCGCTCCCCAGCACTGACGGCGCACACCACCACTCGGGGGGAAGAAACGTTCGATCCGCCGCTTGCGGGGCGTCGGCTCCTGCCCCATAGTCCGAGGTATGGACGCGCGCGAGGCCGCGCTCCGGCGGGCGCACGAGCATGCCGTGCGATGGCTCGCGAGCCTGTCCGAACGCCGGGTTCCCGCACGCGCCTCGGTCGAGGAGATCGTGCGCGCGCTCGGCACCGAACTGCCCGACGCCCCCGGCACTCCGGCGGACGTCGTCGACCTTATGGCCGCGGCCTGCGAGCCGGGACTGACGGCGTTCCCCAGCGGCCGCTTCTTCGGTTTCGTGGTCGGTGGCGCGGAACCTGCCGCGCTGGCCGCGGACTGGCTGGTCAGCGCCTGGGACCAGAACTCCGTGATGCGGGCCGCCTCGCCCGCGTACGCGGCGGTGGAAGAGGTGGCCGGCGCGTGGCTGCTCGATCTGCTCGGTCTGCCCGACGAGAGCGCCGTCGGATTCACCACCGGTGCCACCATGGCGAACTTCACCTGCCTCGCCGCCGCGCGCGACGAACTGCTGCGCCGCACCGGCTGGAACGTCGCCCGTGACGGACTGCCAGGCGCTCCGCCCGTACGCGCCGTCGCCGGCCGGGACCGCCACATGGCCGTCGACCTGGCACTGCGCTATCTGGGTCTCGGCGCTCCCGTCCTGGTGAAGGCGGACGCCCAGGGGCGCATGGAGGCGGAGGCCTTGCGGGACGCCCTGGCGGACGGCTCCGAGGGCCCGACCATCGTGGTCCTGCAGGCCGGAGACATCCACTCCGGTGCTTTCGACCCGTTCACCGAGGCCGTCCGCGCCGCTCGCGCAGCGGACGCGTGGGTACACGTCGACGGCGCCTTCGGCCTGTGGGCGGCCGCCTCACCCCGCCACGCACATCTGACCGCGGGCTGCGCACGCGCCGACTCCTGGGCGACCGACGCGCACAAGACCCTGAACGTCCCCTACGACTGCGGCCTCGCCGTCGTACGTGACGCCTCCGCGCTCCGGGCCGCGATGGGACAGCGCGGCGACTACCTCATCCAGCACGAACACGGCGACCCCGTCGACACGGTGCCCGAGCTGTCCAGGCGAGGGCGGGCCTTCACCGTGTGGGCGGTCCTCAGGTCCCTCGGCCGCTCGGGCGTGACCGACCTGGTCGACCGGCTGTGCCGGCACGCCGCCGCGTTCGCCGACGGCATCGCCGCGATCGACGGCGCCCGGGTGCTCAACGAGGTGGTGTTCACCCAGGTGTGCGCCGCGTTCGGCGACGACGAACGCACCGAGCGGGTGCTCGCCCGGCTGCTCGACGACGGTACGACGTGGATCAGCGGCTCCACCTGGCACGGCCGGCGCGTGATGCGCATCTCGGTGAGCAACTGGTCGACGACCGACGTCGACGTACGGCGCGCACTGGACTCGATCCGGCGCGCCGCGGCCGGAACCTGACAGGAGCCCCTGCCCGGGAACGTGACCGGGAACCCGCGCCGTACGGCGTCGCCGCCGCCGCGGCCGGGTGTACGCGTCAGTGGACCACGCTGAAGCTCCGCCAGGGACGGGTCCGGGGGGCCGTGACGTTCGAGAGCGTCGTCGCCACGTAGATCTCGTTGTTCGGCTCGTCGGACTGCTTGCAGTCGAAGTTCTGGTAGAGGATGACGTCGACGAGGGTGTTGTTCTCGACGTGGGTGGCCCCGTCGGGGATGGCGATCCGGTGGCAGCCCGTGACGAGGGTGTTGGAGTAGCTGATCTCGACCGGCGAGTCGTGGCCGCGGAAGCTGAGCTGGCCGACGGTGCTCCGCCCCAGACCCGAGCAAGCGGTGCCGCCGAGCAGCAGCGCTGCGGCCCCCGCGATGATGCCGATACGTCGCCTGTGGGACATGGTGCGGTCCTCGTCTGTGCGGTGGTGTCGGTCGGTCCTTGCCCACAGCGTGGCCCGGCGTGGCGCGGGTGGCCCGCTGTGCTCGGCCGACCGGATGAACGCGGGTGCGGGAGGGCCACCGGCGGCCGGCGCACGCCCCGGAAACCGCAGCGTGGAGAGCGCACCCGAGTGCGGCGGCCGGGGAGCGCCTGCGCCCGCCCGGGGCGAGGATGAAGGTGATGAACGGGATCGAGCGCGGCCGCGGCGCGCACCGGGCGAGCGGCCGGCGCGGGCTGCGCCGCACCCCGGAGCCGCCGCGCGGCGAAGCCGGGTCCGCCCGGAAGGAGCGGGTGCGGGATGCATGAGGAGATGCCGCTGCAGGACCTGGTCAGCAGCGCCGCCCAGGACGCCGGCGGGTGGCTGGGCACCCTCCCGGTGGCGCTCATGGCCACCAGCGGCGACGGAACGATCGTGCGCTGGAACCACGGCGCGCAGGAGCTGCTGGGCTACGACCCGCCCCAGGTGCTCGGACGGCACATCGCGGACCTCCTCCACCCCGGCGCGGACCGCAGCCTGGGCCGTTCGCTCTGGGAGACGGCCGCCACCGGTCACGGGGTGATGGGGACGGTCACCGCCTGGCACCGGGACGGTCACCCGCTGGAACTGGAGATCTGGGCCTGCCCCGTTCCCGACCGCCGCCACGGTGCATCGGCCGTGCTGGTGTTCGCCGCGGACGCGCATGCGGCGCGCCGGATCCGGGGGGCCTCCGCGGTGTGGGACGGTCTGTTCGCCCGCTCGCCCGTCGGGATCGCCGTCCTCGACACCCAGTTGCGCTTCCTCCAGGTCAATGCGGCGCTGGAGGCGATGAACGGCCTGCCGGAGTCCGCCCACGTGGTCCGGCGGCTCGCCGAGCTGCTGCCGGAGGTGAACGGGGGCGAGATGGAAACGGCCATGCGCCAGGTACTGGAGACCGGCGAACCGGTCCTCAACCGCCGGCGCAGCGGCCGCACCCCCGCCGACCCGGACCACGACCACGTGTGGGCCTGCTCGTACGTGCGGGTGGAGGACCCCGGCGGCCGGCCGATCGGCGTGATCGCCTCCCTGCTCGACATCACCACGCAGCAGCGCGACCACACCGAGGCCGAGGCCGGGCGGCGCCGACTCGCCCTGCTCACCGAGGCCAGTTCCCGGATCGGCGCCAGCCTCGACCTCGAACGCACCGCCCAGGAGCTGGCCGACCTCGCCGTCCCGCACCTCGCCAGCGCCGTCACGGTGGACGTGCTGGACTCGCTCGCTCAGGGCAACGAACCGGGCATGGGGCTGACCGGGGGCGTCGCGCTGCGACGGCTCGGCAAGGCCCCGCTGGCCGGGACCGCGGTCACCCGGATCCTCGCTCCGCTCGGCCGGACGCTCACCTTCCCGGCGACCGCGCCGTACACCCAGGCTCTCGCGGCCCGCCAGCCCTTCCTGGTAGCCCACCTCGACTCGATGGCCGTCGCGACCGCCGGCCGGCACAGCCCCATACCCGCGCAGCTGGTCGAGACGGGCGTGCACTCGTTCCTGAAGGTTCCGCTCATCGCGCGCGGTCTCGTGCTCGGTGTGGCCTCCTTCTACCGCACCCGGCCCTTCGAGTCCTTCGGATCCGACGACGTCGCGCTCGCCGGCGAACTCGCCGCGCGGGCCGCCATCAGCATCGACAACGCCCGCCTGTACCACCACGAGCACGAAACGGCGGTCGTCCTGCAGCGCAGCATGCTGCCCCAGCATGTGACGCCGCCCCCGGGCATCGAGATCGCCCACCGGTACCTGCCGGCCAGTGACGTCAACGAGGTCGGCGGGGACTGGTACGACGTCGTCCCCCTGGCCGGGGGCAGGGCCGGCCTGCTCATGGGCGACGTGATGGGGCACGGCATCGCGGCCGCGGCGGTGATGGGGCGCCTGTCCGCGACCGTCCGCGCCCTCGCGCGCCTCGACATGCCGCCGACGGCGCTGCTCCACCAGCTGGAGGCGACCCTCGCCGATCTGGCGGAGCCGATGCTCGCGACCTTCCTGTACGTGGTCTGCGACCCGGCCACCGGGCACTGCACGATCACCCGGGCCGGTCACCCGCCGCCCGCCGTGGCCGAGCCCGACGGCACCGTCTACCTGGTCAGGTCCCCGCCCGGGGCCCCGCTGGGCGTCGGCGGGGTCACCTTCACCACGACCGAGGTCACGCTCCCGCCGGGGAGCCTCCTCGTCCTGTACACGGACGGGCTGATCGAAGCCCGCAACCGTGACATCGACGAGCGCCTCGGCGAGCTCACCGGTCTCCTCACCGAGCCCCTGCAACCGCTCGACCACCTCTGCGACTCGCTGATCGCGCACCTCGTCCCGGCGTCCGCCGACGACGACATCGCCCTGCTCACGGCCCGTATCGGCACGAACCAGGGGGGCGCCCGGTGAGCCCCGGCCGCGGCACGGTCAGAGGGGGTCCACGTCCAGGAAGGCCGTCAGGACGGCCTCGCCGCCGCCCGCGGTGCCCGGCAGGGCCAGTTCCGCCCAGATGACCTTCCCCTCGGGGGTGTAGCGGGTGCCCCAGTGCTCGCTGAGCTGGGCGACCAGGAACAGTCCGCGGCCTCCCTCGTCCGTGGTGGCGGCGTACCGCAGGTGGGGCGCGGTGCTGCTGCCGTCCCACACCTCACAGGTCAGGTTGTGGTCGCGCAGGAGCCGCACCCGCACGGGCCCGCTCCCGTGCCGCAGGGCGTTCGTGATGAGCTCGCTGAGGATCAGTTCCGCCGCGAAGCCGAGTTCCGTCAGGTCCCATTCCTCCAGCTTCTTGGCGGCGACGCTGCGCATCGCTCCGACGGCGCTCGGTTCGAAGGCCACGTCCCATTGGGCGACCCGGTCGGGCCCGAGGGTCCGGGTCCGGGCGATGAGCAGCGCCACGTCGTCGGTCGGCCGGGCGGGGAGCATCATGTCGAGCACGGCCCGGCAGCTGTCATGGGGATCCCGGTCGGGATGGCTGAGCGCCGCCCGGAGCAGTTCGAGGCCCTCGCCGATGTCCCGGGTCCGCTCCTCCACCAGGCCGTCGGTGTAGAGGACCAGCTGGCTGCCTTCGGTCAGCTCCAGCTCCGCGGTCTCGAACGGCATGCCGCCCAGGCCCAGCGGGGGGCCCGCGGGCAGCTCGACGATCTGCGTCCTGCCGTCGGGGGCCACCACGAGCGGCGGCAGGTGCCCCGCACGGGCCATCGTGCAGCGCTGCGACACCGGGTCGTAGACGGCGTACAGGCAGGTGGCCCCGAGCACGCCGCCGTCGCTGTCGTCGGCGTCCCCGTTGTGGTCGTGGTCGATGCGCTGTACGAGGTCGTCCAGGCGGGCGAGGATCTCGTCGGGCGGCAGATCGAGGGAGGAGAAGTTGTGCACGGCGGTGCGCAACCGGCCCATGGTGGCCGCGGCGTGCAGGCCGTGGCCGACGACGTCTCCGACGACCAGGGCGACGCGGCTGCCGGGCAGCGGGATGACGTCGAACCAGTCACCGCCCACCCCGGACTGGGCGGGCAGATAGAAGTGCGCGACGTCCATGGCGCTCTGCTCGGGCAGGGCGCGCGGCAGCAGGCTGCGCTGGAGCGTCACGGCGAGGGCGTGTTCGCGGGTGTAGCGGCGGGCGTTGTCCATGCTGACCGCCGCGCGGGCGACGAGTTCCTCGGCGAGGGACAGTTCGTCCTCGTCGAAGGGCTCCTGCTTCTGCGACCGCCAGAAGTTGACCACACCGAGGACGACGCCCCGGGCCATGAGGGGGGCCGCGATGAGCGAGTGGATGCCGTAGTCGACGATGGCGCGGGCCCGCGGCGGGTCCTGGGCCTGCCAGCCGGGCGCCTGCGACAGGTCCGGGACGAGTTCCGCCCGGCCGGTGCCGTAGCCGCGGGCCTGCGGGGTGGACGGCAGGAAGTCGATCAGCCGGCCGACGGGGTAGAGGGGGTGGTCGGAGCGGATGCCGCTGATCGCCGTGCGGCGCATGTCGGCGCCCGGGGCGGGCTCGTCGCCGTCGATGACCTGGTCGGCGAGGTCGACGGTGACGAAGTCCGCGAAGCGGGGCACGGCGACGGCGGCGAGCTCCTCGGCCGTGCGGACCACGTCAAGGGAGGTGCCGACGTCGCCGCCCGCGTCGTACAGCAGTTTGAGACGCCTGCGGGCCGTCTCGGCCCGGGTGGTCAGGATCTGCATCTCGGTCGAGTCGCGGATGGTGGCCGCCGCGCCCTCGGGCCGGCCGCGGGGGTGGGTGGGCCGCTGGTTCACGACGAGCAGGCGGTCGCCGGAGCCGATCACCTCATCGGTGGCCTCGCGGCCGGAAAGCAGCAGGTCCGCCATCCGGCGCTCCAGGCCGGGCACGTCACCGATGTGCCTGCCTTCGGCGTCCTCGGGCAGGCCCAGGAGGCGTTTGGCCTCGTCGTTGGCCAGCAGTAGCTGCCCGTCGCCGTCGGTGATCAGGACCCCTTCGCGGACGGCGTGGAGCACGGCATCGTGGTGCTCGTACATGCGGGTCATCTCCTGCGTGCCGAGCCCGTGGGTCTGGCGGCGCAGGCGTCTGCTGATCAGCCAGGTGCCGACGGTCGCCAGGGCCAGGCCGGTGGCGATGGCCAGGAGGATGACGGGGAGCTGGCGGTCGAGGGCGCCGGTGACGTTCTCGACGGTCAGGCCGGCGGACACCAGGGCGACGACCTCGCCGTCGGGTCCCTTGACGGGGACCACCGCCTGGATCTCCTTGCCGAGGGGGCCGTCCACGCTCTCGGTGTGGACCTTGCCCTGCAGCGAGGGCTCGATGGTCCCGACGAATCGTTTCCCGATGCGGTCCGGCTGCGGGTGGCTGTAGCGGATGCCGTTGGTGTCCATCACCACGATGAAGTCGACCCCGGCGGCCTTGCGCGTCTGTTCGGCGAGGGGCTGCAGGACCGCGGAGGGGTCGGACGTCTTCAGCGCGGGCTGGAGGCCCAGCTGGTGCGCGAAGGTCTCGGCGACGGCCACCGAGCGGTTGCGCGCCTCGCGGTCGATGTCGTGGCGCGACTGCAGCACCAGGGCCAGCAGGGACCCGGCTGCGAGCAGGACCACGATCGCCACCTGGAGGACGAATACCTGGCCGGCGACGCTTCTGAATCGGTTGCCTAGAGGTGACCGCACCGACGTGCCCGGCACGGGTGGCGGCGAGGAATGGTCACGAACCCAGTTGTAGCACTTCCGGGCCGCCATGGCTCCCGGCGTGCACAATGCGCGCCGGGAGTGTCACCCCTCGTCCCGGGTCGCCGCTCAGGACGCGCGGGGGGCGCCGGCGGCGCCGGAGGTCCCGGCGGGGGCGGAGTCGGCCTGCGCCGTGCGCGCGGATCCGGGAGCGGTGGGGGCCGTCGGAGCGGCGGGGGCGGTCGGGACCAGGGCTCCCTCCGGCGCCTCCGGGGCGCAGACGACCTCGTCGCGCGGAGTGTAGTGGGTCCTGAACTCCTCGCTGCGGACTTCCCTGCCGCCCTGGACGAAGACCCGGCCGACGGTCACGTCGAAGCCCTCCAGCGGGGTCTGGACCTCACAGGCCGGGCCGTTCCCGGTGCGCTTCGCGGGCTGCGTGACGTTGGTGCGGGGCCCCTTGGTGGCCCGTATCTCGTCGTACTTCTTGGTCCCGAGGAGCGTGATGGTCAGCGAGGTGTCGGTGGACTCGGCCTGTATGTAGACGGCGTGCCCGGAGTCGTTGATCCAACGCAGGTCGAGGGTGCCCCACGCGACGGTGGCCTCGCGGCCCTCGGGATAACGCTCGATGTAGAAGGAGTGCGCACCGTGCTCGACGGGCTTGAGGCCCGCGAAGAAGACGGCGTTGTACATGGTCGTGGCGACCGCGGACACGCCCCCGCCCGGCGACTTCACGTACTGGCCGTCGTTGATCATGATGCCGTCGACGAAGCCGTTCTCCTTGGTGCGCTCACCGACCGTGCGGTTGAAGCTCCACTCCTTGCCGGGCTGGACCACGGAGCCGTTGATGAGCTCCACTGCGCGTCCGATGTTGGTGCTGCGGTACGGGGCGGCCGGGAACTCGACCGTGAAGGAGGAGATCTTCTCCTTGATCCCGATCCGGCGCGCCTCCTCGCCGGTCAGCTCGGGTTGCACGGCGACCGTGGCGATCTCACCGCTGCGGGCGGCGCCCGTGCGGGTCAGGAGCGGCAGCACGGCCTCGCCGAGCGCCTCCTCGGTGACCTTCCGGCCGGCACGGCTCTGCTGGGCCATGACCACGGTGCCGTCGGGGTTGACGTGGGGCGTCGCGTCGAGCGGCGGCCGGCTGGCCTCCGCGATCGGGCGGGCCACGGCGGGTTCGGCCAGCAGCCCCTTGGAGTCGAGCGCGGGCACGAGGCGGCCCTGGGCGTCGGGCCGCATCTTCAGGTGCTCGCCGAGCACGGCGGGGGTGATGGACACGCGCTCGCCGGCGACGGTGAGCGCGACGGGACCCGACATGGCGGGCTGGGCGAACTGCCTCAGGGCCCGACCGGTCTCCTCGGCGCCGACGGCCGGCTCGGTGGTCTCGACCGGCAGCACGACCGGGGCCTGGTCCTTCCGCAGGTAGGCGTCGCGAAGGGTGTCGAGAGCCCGGTCCGCCACGAGGGCGGTGCCGGGGAGCGGGGTGACGGCCTTCGCCGTGCCCTTCTCGAAGGCGATGGCGCCGTCGCGGGGGGTGCGGGCGGTGTCCTCGGCGATCCGGTCGACCGCGGCGCGGCCCTTCTGCTCGTCCGCGCGGACCACCGGTTCGACGTCGCGCCGGCCGGACGCGAAGAGGGAGCCGATGACGGTGACGGGGTCGTAGCCCTTGCGCACGGCGCGGTCGACGGTCGCGGTGGTGTCGAGCGACAGTCCGAGCGCGGCCGGATCCGCCTTCTCGACGCGGTCGCCGATCTTCATCGCGACGGGCGCGGCGGCGATGGGGCCGAGCTCCCGGTCCAGTGCCCGGCGGGCCTGCGCGGCGGTCATCCCGCCGATGTCGACGCCGCGCACGCTCGTGCCCGGGTCGATGTCACCGCCGGCCACGAGACCCGTGACGTAGAGGCCGCCCAGCCCGAGGACGACGGCTCCACCCGCCATCATCGGCAGGGCCGTCCGCCGGTTGCCCGTCCAGCCGCGCACGCGTCCCATGTCACTCCCAGTGGCGCCGACCGTTCCCGGGCGACGCGGGCCGCTCAGCGCGGCACATAGACGACAGATAACGCGAACCATGATTGCCGCAAAAGTGGCAATTGAGGGATGAATGTAACGGTTCTCACGATCTCACCGCGCCGCCCCGCCCCGATGATTCGGGGTGCGGCCGATCCCGGTCGCGGACCCCTCCCCCGACGGCGCCCGAACGCCCTCCCGCGACCGTCCACCGGATCCGCGACCCCCGGTGCGGCAGCCGACTGGGAACCTCAACTCCACTACCCCACAGGCTCGTTGCTCTTGCCGGATGATCGGGATAGATTCCTCGGGACCCGTATTCGATCCGAGCAGGGCAGGCGACGTGTGGGACCTGGCGGGGAGCGGAGCCGAGCCGCTGGCGGCGGAGGATCCCCGGCGGATCGGACCGATCCCGCTCGCGGGCCGACTCGGGAGCGGCGGCATGGGGCGGGTGTACCTCGGCGTGCACGAGGGCCGGTACGTCGCCGTCAAACAGCTGCTGGCCTCCGTCGTCGGGGAGGACGAGGACTTCCTGCGCCGGTTCGGGCACGAGCTGGACAACCTCGCCCGGCTGCCGGCCGACGCCACCGCACCGCTGCTCGCAAGCGACCGCACGGCACGGCCGCCGTGGTTCGCCACCGCCTACCTTCCCGGGATCACCCTGCGGGAGGCCATCACGCTGCACGGTGGACCGCTGCCCGCGGACGCGCTGTGGCTGCTGCTGCGGGAAGCGGCGGCGGGCCTGGCAGCGGTGCACGCGCTGGACATGGTGCACCGCGACCTCAAGCCCTCGAACATCATGCTGACCCTGGACGGGCTGACCCTCATCGACTTCGGTGTCGCCCGGGCCGCCGACCAGAGCCAGCTGACCAGGACCGGCATGGTCGTGGGCACTCCCGCCTACATGTCACCCGAGCAGGCCTCGGGGAAACGGCAGCCGGGCGGCGCCGCCGACGTGTTCGCACTGGGTTCGGTGCTCGCGTACGCGGCGTGCGGCCGTCCGCCCTTCGGGGACGAGTCGGGGCACGGTGTGCTGTACCGGATCGTCCACGAGGAGCCCGACCTGGAGCCGCTGCGGGACCGTGAGCCAGAGCTCGCCGCACTCGTCGCGGCCTGTCTCGCCAAGGATCCGGGCGACCGCCCCGCGGCGGCGGAGCTCCTGGAGCACGCGAGTCGGAAGGGCCCGTTCACACAGCCGCTGTGGCCGGTGGCCGTCGACGAGCGGCTCACCGAGCGGGCCGCCTTCGCCGCGAAGGTGCAGGACGGCGACGTGGCGACGCTCCCGCTCAGCGGCGGGAAGCCGGGCCCGCAGGAGGAGCCGAAGGCGGAAGGGGGAACGGAGCCCGAGGTCTCAGGGCCCAAGGTCGCACCCGCCACCGGGTCCGGCCCCGACGCCCCCGAGCGGCCCCGGCGGCGCCGCCGTACGCGCGTCCTGCTCGCCCTCGTTCCCGTGGTCGTGGTCTCCGGCGGTACGACGCTCGCCGTCCAGTACCTGCCGCACCTCTCCGCGCCGCAGGCCGAGGCCCGCAACGGCCCGACGGCTCCGGTGACGGCCCCGGCCGATCCCGCGACGGCGGCCGGCGGCACCCCGTCCGGTGTGGCACCGCCCACGCAGCCTCCTGCCCAGGATCCCGGTCGGGCTGCTGGGCAGGCACAGGACGGCACCGGCGCAGCACCGGTGCCGGCGGCCGGCGGCACCGGTGACGGCCCGGGCACGGTTCCCGCCGGCGGCGCCCAGCCCGGATCGGGCGGCTCCGGAGGCCTGGCGAACGCGGGGGGCAGCGGCGGCGGATCCCGCCCGTCCGCCGGAAGCACCCCGACAGCGGCCGCCACGGCCCCCGCCCAGCCGCCCTCCGGCCCCGACACCGGGACCTACCGCTACCGCAACGGCAACAACAGCACGTGCATCACCCAGGTCTTCGGAGCCTCGGACTTCGGCGACTGCGCGAACGGGTCAGCCCGCTGGACCGTGCGGAGCCGATCGGACGGAAGTTTCACACTGGTCAACCAGCAGAGCGGGGGCTGCCTCTACTCCAACGGGCTCGGCCAGGCAGTCTTCGTCGGCGACTGCGCCCAGGACATCGGCCGGGTGTGGCGTACCGGTGCGAACGGCAGCCTCCGCAGCGACCTCGGCGGCGGCTGCCTCGACCTCGGCATGAGCAGCGGCCTCGTGACCAGGACCTGCGGCGGCGAGGCGTCCCAGCGCTGGACGAGACAAAGCTGAAGCCGGTGACCGGTACGCCCGCGGCCGGTGCCGCCTCAAGATCGACGGGGTGGCAGACTGGCCGGCCGTGCAACGAACCGAGAGGACGGACACCATCGTGCGACGGCAGCGCAGGCGCGCAGCTCTGGCGGCCCTGGCCATGGCGGCTTCGGTCACGGCGTCGGCCGCGGCGTGCGGGGCGCCGCTGCGGGACCTCGGTCCGCTGCCCCCGCGCTTCTCGGGCCCCCCGCTGACTGCGGACGCCGCGGTGTCGGAGATGACGTCGGCGCTGGCGGCGGAGGGCATCACGGTGGACAGGGAGCCCTCGGGCTCCACGGGCCGGTGCGCCGAACGGCTGACGGGCCTGCACGCCCCCGAGACGGTGGACGCCGCTCTCCAGGCCGCCTTCGCGCGGGCCCGTTCCGAGCACGGCTGGCAGGCCGGCCCCGACGTGGGCGAGGGAACGCTGACCCTCACGAAGGGGAACTGGACGGCCCTGTCGGTGCTCCCGTCCCCGGAGCCGGGCCGCGGCGCCGATTCCCTGGTGATCATGTCTCTGAGCTGCGTGGACCCAGGCACCCCCGCCGCGTCCCCGACGCTCACCCCGGCGCCGGGATCCTCCTGAACCCGAGCCGGTGGGGTCCGGGGCAGGGCGCCGGAGCCGTGCGGAACGGCCGGGCAGCGGGACGGGCCGCTGGGCAGCGCCTGCCGGAGCGGGGGTTCCGCTCCGGCAGGCGTCCGGGAGCCGGGCCCGGGTCAGAAGGCCCGCAGCAGGAACTTGGTACGGAAGCCGCCGCTCGTCGAGCAGTCGAGCGTGTTCTGCGTGCTCGTGTAGGTGAAACCGGACGGGACGGTGCACGCCCACAGACCGGTCTTCGGAGTGCGCAGCAGGTACTTGGTGCGGAAGCCGCCGCTCGTCGAGCAGTCGAGGGTGTTCTGGGTGGCGGAGTAGGTGAAGCCGGTGCCCACGGTGCAGGCCCACAGGCCGTCGGAGGGCGGCTGGACCAGATAGTAGGTGCGGAAGCCGGTGCCCCCGCAGCTCAGGGTGTTCGTCGTCGCCGTGTAGGTGTAGCCGGGCGGGACGGTACAGGACCAGAAGCCGGCGGCCGCGCCGGTAGCCTGGCGGGCCTCGGGGGCGGGTGAGGCGGACGCGGTGGCGGGGGCGAGGGCGAGGGCGGCGGCCAGCATGACGGCCGCACTGCCGCCACTGAGCAGCAGCGTACGCAGTTTCGATCGGATCACGGAATGCACTCCTGGCTCGTTGTTCACCGGACGGAACCGTGCGAAGGGAGGCTGCGGGATCTGCTCCGTCCCCGGGCCTCCGCGGGGCGCGCGCTGGAATGCTGACAGCCGCATAGTCCCCGGGCAAGGGCCACCCGGCCGCTCCCCGTCCACTTCCGGCCGCCTGGGACAGGGCCCTGACCAGCGTGATCATCAAGAACGGGTGGACCGGGACCGCTGCAAACCGTCCGGAAACTACCCGGGCAGGGGCGGCAGCGGCGCCTCGTAGAGCCAGGCCGAGTACAGGTCGTCCAGCGGATCGGACGCGTAGCGGGCGGCGTGGGCGGTGAAGGCGGCGGTACTGACGACGCCGTGGCGGTGCACGGCGGCCCAGTCCCGCAGCATGCGGAAGAAGGCCTCCTCCCCCAGGGCGCGCCGGACGGCGTGGACCGCGAGGCCCCCGCGCTGGTACAGACGGTCGTCGAACATCAGTTTCCGCCCGGGGTCCACCAGCCGGAGGTCCTGGGGCCGTGAGGTCAGCGACCGGTGCGCGGCGGCCGCCTGCTCATGGGCGGTCCGGCCGCCGGAGCGCTCCGACCAGAGCCATTCTGCATACTTCGCGAAGCCCTCGTTGAGCCAGATGTGGCGCCAGTCGGCGATGGTCACGCTGTTGCCGAACCACTGGTGGGCGAGCTCGTGGGCGATGAGGCGCTCCGAACCGCGTACGCCGTCCAGGTGGTTGGCCCCGAAGAGGGAGAGCCCCTGGGCTTCCACCGGAACGTCCAGTTCCTCGTCCGCGACCACCACCGCGTACTCGCCGAAGGGGTAGGCGCCGAAGAGCTCCTCGAACAGCTGCATCATGGCCGGCTGCCGGGCGAAGTCGCGGGCGAACCGAGGCAGCAGGTGGGCGGGCACATGGGCGCTCTGCGTCACGCCTCCGGGTCCGGGGGTGCCCAGGAGCACCGTCTGGTACATGCCGATGGACAGGCCGACCAGGTAGCTGGAGGTCGGCGCGGGCTGCTCGTAGACCCAGGTGGTGGTGCTGGCCCTGGTGGTACGGGTGAGCAGGCGGCCGCCGGCCACGACGGTGTAGGCGGACGGTGTGTTGACGGAGATCTGGTAGGAGGCCTTGTCGGCCGGGCGATCGTTGCACGGGTACCAGGAGGGGGCACCCACGGGCTGGCTGGCCACGAGCGCGCCGTCGGTCAGCTCCTCCCAGCCGAGACCGCCCCACGGGCTGCGCACCGGCTTGGGGTTACCCGACCAGTGCACGTCGACGGTGAAGGCGGCACCGGCGGGCAGCGGCTTGGCCGGCCGGATGCGCAGCCTGCCGCCCCGATGGGTGTACTGCGGTGCCCGCCCGTTGACCAGGACACGGCCCAGCTTGAAATCGGCCAGGTTCAGGTGGAACTCGGTGAGCGGCGCACGCCCGGCGATCGCGCTGAGGCGGCCGGTGCCGGCCAGCCGATTGGGGCCGGGACGGTAGTCCAGGGCGAGCTCGTACCGGTGCACACGGTAACGGGAGTCGCCGTTGGCCGGAAAGTACGGATCCGATACCGCTGTGGTCTGGCCGCTCACTGCCGCATCCGCTCCCTGCGCCGTGCTCGTACGCCGTGCTGGTGTGCCCCTGCCGATCCTGCTGCCGCTCCCGGCCCGGCCGGCGCCACCGCCCCTCAGGGCCGCCACGCCTCGATCGGGTTGCCCAGCCAGCGGGTGTCGGCGGGGACGGACTCCCCGGCCATCACCAGGGAGGCGGGACCCAGGGTGCTGCGTGCCCCGACCGTACTGCCGGGCAGGACGATTCCGCCCGGGCCCAGAGTGGCGCCCTCGCGGAGGACCACAGTATCCGTCCTCAAGATCCGGTCGTGGAAGAGGTGTGTCTGCAGCACGCAGCCCCGGTTCACGCTCACCCCGTCGCCCAGTGTGACCAGGTCGCTCTCGGGCAGCCAGTAGCTCTCGCACCACACGCCGCGGCCGATCCGGGCACCGAGCCCCCGCAGCCACAGGGTCATCAGCGCAGTGCCCGGCACGGATCCGGCCAACCAGGGGACGGCCAGGACCTCGACGAAGGTGTCGGCGAGCTCGTTGCGCCACACGAAGCCGCTCCACAGCGGGTGCTCTCCCGGCCGGTGCCGGCCCACCAGGAGCCACTTCGCGCCGACCGCCACGCAGCAGGCGGCCGTTCCGGCGGCCAGCAGGACGGCGCCCGAGAGCAGTACGGCGCCCCAAACGCCCAGGCCGCTCCACGCGGTCAGCGCGCTCAGCGCCGCCACGGCCAGTACGGCCAGGGCGGCCGAACAGAACACGGGGACGAGGCGGCACAGCTCCACGAGGCCGCGCGCCCACAGCAGGCGCGCCGGCGGGTCGTAGGTCCGGCTGCGGTCGGTGTCGGCGCTGGAACGGGGCAGCCTGACCGGCGGCAGGCCCAGGTACGAGCTGCCCTTCTTGGCCTTCTTCGGTGCCGCGGAGAGCACGCCGACCAGGCCGTCGTCCGGCACCGCGCGGCCGGGTGCGGCCATGCCGGAATTGCCCAGGAAGGCTCGGCGGCCGATCGCGGAGTGTCCGATCCGCACCCAGCCGCCGCCCAGCTCGAAGGGGGCGGTGAGGGTGTCGTCGGCCAGGAAGGCGCCTTCGCCCACCGTGGTGAGGCTCGGCAGCGCCAGTACGGTGGAGACCTCGGCGCCGCGGCCGATCTTCATGCCGAGCAGGCGCAGCCAGACCGGTGTGATCAGCCCGGCGTAGAGCGGGAAGAGGGTCTCCCTGGCCAGGTCCATCAGTTGGGTGACCGTCCAGGCCTGCCAGCCGATCCGGCTGTGCGTCGGATGGTTCCCGGCGCGCAGGCCGAGGCTGAGCAGGCGTACGGCGGCCAGTAGGAGCAGTGCGTAGGCGAGGCCGAAGGCGAGGGCCGCGGGCACTACGGCGCACAGCGCTCCGCGCAGGGCCGCGGCGAGTCCGGCGTCCGCGGGCACGAAGCTGCTCAGCACCAGCAGGGCGGGCACCGTGGCGAGGACGGGCAGCGCCGTGAGGCCGAAGCCGGTGATCCCGTACATGGCCCGCCAGTGGACGGCCCGCGGCGGGCGCCCGTCAGGCCAGTTCCGCTTGGCCCTGCCGAGTTTGGCGGCGGGCGCTCCGGCCCAGCGCTGGCCGGTCGGAACGGTCCCGGCGACGGCGGAGCCCGGGGCCACCTCGGCCCGCTTGCCGATGCGCGCCCCGGGGAAGAGCACACTGCGGGTGCCGACCACCGCTCCGGCGCCGACCTTGACGGGCCCGATCTCCAGCTGGTCCCCGTCCAGCCAGTGTCCGCGGAGGTCGACCTCGGACTCGACGGCGCAGCCGCGGCCGAGCTTGAGCATGCCGGTGACGGGGGGCAGGGCGTGCAGGTCGACCTCGGGACCGACCTTGGCACCGAGGGCCCGCGCGTAGCGTTCGAGCCAGGAGCCGGTCAGGGCGGTCGCGCCCGCGTACTCGGCCAGGCGCTCGGCGGTCCAGAGCCTGAGGTGCACGCTGCCGCCGCGCGGGTACCGTCCGGGCCGTACCCCGCGCAGGAGCAGGCGTGCGCCGCCGGCGGCGACGGCCAGCCGGCCCGGAGGGCTGAAGAGCAGGACGGCGCCGACGGCGACGAGCCACCAGGAGGCGGTCGGCGCCCACGGGTAGGGTCCGAACCGGTGCAGCACGTTGCCCAGCGCCAGCAGCGCGACCGTCCAGCGCAGGCCGAGGACGGTGAGCAGCGGGAGCAGCAGGAGCGACTGGAGGGCCTGGGAGTGGAGGGGGACCGGTGCGACGGGGCGGATCGCGCCCTCGTGGGTCACCGACTTCTCCAAGCGGCGGGCCAGCCTGCGCAGGGTGGGCTGCTGGTAGATGTCGAGCACGGCCGCGTTCGGATAGCGGGTCCGCAGCCGGGTGGTGAGGCGGGCGGCGGCGAGGCTGTTCCCGCCGATCGCGAAGAAGTCGTCGCCGGCGCCGGTGACGGGCGCGCCGAGGGTTTCGCGCCACTGCTCCGCGAGCCAGGCCTCGGTGCCGTGGAGCTCTTCGGCCGGGCCGGCGGTCTCCAGGTCGGGCAGCGGCCAGGGCAGCGCGTCGCGGTCCACCTTGCCGGAGGTGCGGGTGGGCAGTTCGGTGACGGGCGCGAGGAGGGGTACCAGGGCGGCGGGGAGTTCGGCGCGCAGCCGTTCGACGGCTGCGGCGCGGTCCCAGCCGTCCTGGGTGACCAGGTAGCCGACCAGCAGTTGGTTTCCGCTGCGCGCGGTGCGGACGGCGGCCGCGGCGCCGGCCACGTGCGGCAGGGCCTGGAGGGCGGCGTCGACCTCGCCGAGTTCGATGCGGCGACCGCCGAGTTTGATCTGCTCATCCGCGCGGCCGAGGAAGACGAGCCCTTCGGGTTCCGCGCGGACGAGATCGCCGCTGCGGTAGGCGCGCTGCCAGCCCAGGGACGGGAGGGGGGCGTACTTCTCGGCGTCCTTGTCGGGGTCGAGGTAGCGGGCCAGGCCGACGCCGCCGATGACGAGCTCACCGCTGCCGCCCATGGGCACCGGTTCCCCGCAGCCGTCGACGACGGCGAGTTCCCAGCCGTCGAGCGGGAGGCCGATGCGGACGGGTTCGCCGCCGGTCAGGAGGGCGGCGCAGGCGACGACGGTCGCTTCGGTGGGACCGTAGGTGTTCCACACCTCGCGGCCCTCGGTGACCAGGCGCTGGGTCAGTTCGGGCGGACAGGCCTCGCCGCCGAAGACGAGCAGCCGGACCTCGGCGAGGGCCTCGGGCTCCCAGAGGGAGGCCAGGGTCGGCACGGTGGAGACCACGGTGATCTCCTGCTCGACCAGCCAGGGGCCGAGGTCGGCGCCGCTGCGGACCTGGCTGCGCGGGACGGGTACGAGGCAGGCACCGTGGCGCCAGGCCAGCCACATCTCCTCACAGGAGGCATCGAAGGCGACGGACAGGCCGGCCATGACCCGGTCGCCGGGGCCGAGTGGTTCCTCGGTGAGGAACAGTGCGGCTTCGGCGTCGACGAAGGCGGCGGCGCTGCGGTGGGTGACGGCGACGCCCTTGGGCCTTCCGGTGGAGCCCGAGGTGAAGATGATCCACGCGTCGTGCCCGGGGCCGGGGCGCGCGGAGCGGTCACCGGCGCCGGGGCGGGGCGCGCGGAGGGTGTCGATGCGCCGTCCAGCGCCCACGACCGCCCGCACTCCGGCTTCGCCGAAGACCAGGTCGGCCCGTTCGTCCGGGTCCTCCGCATCGACGGGCACGTAGGCGGCGCCCGCGGCGAGGACGGCCAGGATCGCCACGTACAGCTCGTTGGTACCGGACGGGACGCGTACGCCCACCCGATCCCCGCCGCCGACCCCGGCGTCGGCGAGGGCGCGGCGGCCGCGGTCGACCTCGGCGGCCAGGGCCCGGTAGCTGAGGCGGGTGACGCCGTCGTCCAGGGCCGGTTCGTCGGGGTACGCCCGTACGGAGGCTTCGAAGACGTCGATGAGGGTACGGGGCGGGGCGGCGGGCCCGGCGCGGAACCGTGCGGACTTGCCGGGCTCCTCGTGCGGTCCCGTGCCCGTGGCCGGGGTGCCGTACGGGCCGCCGTCGTCGAGGAGAGCGAGTTCAGAGCGTTCGGGTGTGGCTGGCATCGGCCCTCGCGTGTCGTTCCGGCAGGTGGTCCGGTTCATCGGCGGAGACGCTTTTCACCCTTTTTGTTCCGGTCTGTCGCCGAACAACCCACCAGCGTAGTACGCGGTCGAGGATTTTCTCGTTGAAGCGTCGGGTGTGGCCGGTTGGCGACGGTCGGCGGGCCGGCGCACCCGATCGAGCCGGGCAGGGGCTGCGGGCAGGCCGCCGGAAGGGTCAGGTCGCCGCGATCGGGTATATAACCCGACGGGAAACCCACGACGGCCCCGTTGCGCTCCGGCGCAGCCCCCCGACCCGTCGGAGGACGCTCATGACCCCTCTGTCCCGCAACACCCTGGACCCTGTCCATACCGGGACCACGGTGGAGGGCATCGACATCCCGGAGAACCCCCTCGCCGTCAGCACCGACGACGCGAGGAGCCTGTCCGTGGCGCTCTTCCACCGTCTGCGCTCCCTGGACGAGGGCACGCCGGAGTACTCCTACGTCCGCAACACCCTGGTGGAGCTGAACCTCAGCCTGGTGAGGTACGCGGCCCGGCGCTTCCGCAACCGCAGCGAACCCTTCGAAGACATCGTGCAGGTCGGCACCATCGGCCTGATCAAGGCCATCAACCGGTACGACGTCGAGCGCGGGGTCGAGTTCGCCACCTTCGCCGTGCCGACGGTCACGGGCGAGATGAAGCGCTTCTTCCGGGACACCAGCTGGTCCGTGAAGGTGCCGCGGCGCCTGCAGGAGCTGCGCCTGGACATGGCCAAATGCTGCGACGCGATGGAGCAGGACCTGGGCCGCCGGCCGACCGACCACGAACTCGCGGAACAGCTCGGCGTCAGCGACGACGCGCTGGCCGAGGGCCGGCAGGCCGCCAACTGCTACGTCGCCGAATCCCTCAGCACCTCCGTCGGCCAGGACGCGGACGGCGGCGCGCTGCCGCGTTCCCTGGGCAGCGAGGAGGAGGCGTACGAGCGCATCGAGGACCTGGAGACGCTGAAGCCGCTGCTGACCGCGCTGGGTGAGCGCGACCGGCTGGTGCTGCGCCTGCGCTTCGGCGAGGAACTCACCCAGTCGCAGATCGGCGAGCGCCTCGGCATCTCGCAGATGCACGTGTCGAGGCTGCTGAGCCGGATCATGGACCGGCTGCGGGCCGGGATGCTGGAAGACCCCGACGACACCGGGGCGCCCGAGGACGGCGACGCCGGCGCACCCTGAGACCACGGCACGGCCCGGGCGGCGCCGGCCACCGGGCCGCCGGTCACCACGACACGGTCTGCGGTCCCCGAGCACCGTCCGGGGACCGCAGCGGCGAGTCGATCTCGGCCCACACGCACTTGCCGTCCGCGAGGGGCAGCGTGCCCCAGCGGCGGGCGATCCGCTCCACGATGAGCAGCCCGTACCCGCCCGGCCGGGCCGGATCCGGTCGTGAGCGCGCCGCGGGGGCGGCGGGGTCGCTGTCGGTGACCTCGACGCGCAGCAGGTCGTCCGTGCACACCAGCAGGAGTGTGCGGGGTCCGCCCGCGTGCAGGCAGGCGTTGGCGACGACCTCGGACACCAACAGCAGGACGTCCTCCGCGTCGTCGCGGGCGTCCGGCATCCACTTCCAGTCGACGAGGGCGTCACGGGTGAAGTCACGGCAACGGGTGACGACGTCCGTCATGCCCGTCAGCAGGATGCCCCGCCTCCGGTCGGGGGACCGCGGCTCCATGACGCGCTCCTCCCTCACGCGTGCCGCGGCTCGGCCAGCGCGTGCGCCACGTCGGGGTGTACGGGGAAGATCCCGTCCGCACCGGTGATGCGGAACATGCGAGCCACGGGTGGGCGCAGCCCGGACAGGGCGATGCTGCCGCCGTCCTCCTGAAGCGCGAGCCGACTGTGCAGGAGCACGTTCAGGCCGGTGGAGTCGCAGAACCGGACCCCCGAGAAGTCCACGAGCAGCCTGCGTGCGCCGCCGTCGACGGCGGCGGTGAGCGCGGCCCGCAGGGGTTCCGCAGTGTCGTGGTCGAGCTCTCCGGTGAGCGTGAAGACCAGAACGTCGCCCTCGGGCCGCACGTCCACGGCGAATCGGTCACCGTCCGCCGGCGGGGCCATAGGGGACCACCTCTTCCCACGTCCGCAGGTTCGTGCAGTGCCATCGTCCTGCCGGCCTCCGCCCTCTGCGACCGGCCGGTTCTGCACGGCACCTACCCGGGCGGGCGTGGGTCAATCGGGAACGCGGGGGCGCTCAGGTCCGGGCACAGGCCGGGCACAGACCCCGGTAGGTGATCCCGGCCTCGGAGACGGCGAACCCGAAGCGTTCTGCCGCGGGCAGCGCGGCCAGCGGATCGCCGTCCGGGTGGACGTCGCGGATGAGCCCGCAGCCGGAGCACACCAGGTGCTGGTGCGGCCGGTGCGCATTGGGGTCGTAGCGCTTCGCGCGGCCGTCGGTGGTGACCTCGACGACCTCTCCGAGCGCCACCAGCTCGCCCAGGGCGTTGTAGACGGTGGCCCGGGAGATCTCCGGCAACCGCCGGGCCGCGCGGGCATGCACCTCGTCGGCCGTCAGGTGCACGTGCTCGCCGTCGAGGACCTCGGCAACGACCCGCCGCTGGGACGTGAGCCGCCAGCCGCGCCCCCGCAGCCGCTCCAGCAGGTCACTCATCTCGACTCCCCCCTCAGGTCCGGCGCGCCCGCGGACCGCCGGCCGGCTTCCGGGATCCGATCGGATAGCGGCTTGGTGTTCATCTTGACTTGGACTGCGTCCATCGTAGGATCGGTTCCGTTGATAGCCAAGAGGCAGGAAGACTCCCGAGCGGCGGGAGTACGGGACGGTGACCACTCGGCGTCGAGTCGACCGGCGAGGCCGAGCCCCGTGCACAGGGACCCCGTGTCCCGCCTGTTCGACCACATTCGGTCCGGAGCACCGCGATCCCCCTGGTACGGAAGGATTCCCATGTCCGAGAACCACGATGCAATCGTCACGGACGACAAGGCGCAGGGCGGGGGCGGCTGTCCCGTCGCGCACGAGCGCGCAGCGCACCCCACCCAGGGCGGCGGAAACCGCCAGTGGTGGCCCGAACGCCTGAACCTGAAGATCCTGGCCAAGAATCCGGCGGTGGCCAACCCGCTGGGCGAAGAGTTCGACTACGCCGCGGCCTTCCGGACCCTGGACCTGGCGGCGGTGAAGCAGGACATCGCGCAGGTCCTGACGACCTCCCAGGACTGGTGGCCGGCCGACTTCGGCCATTACGGCCCGTTCATGGTCCGGATGGCGTGGCACAGCGCCGGCACCTACCGGATCAGTGACGGCCGCGGCGGCGCCGGCGCCGGCCAGCAGCGTTTCGCGCCCCTCAACAGCTGGCCGGACAACGGCAACCTCGACAAGGCCCGCCGTCTGCTGTGGCCGGTCAAGAAGAAGTACGGCCAGAGCCTGTCGTGGGCCGACCTCATGATCCTCACCGGCAATGTCGCACTGGAGCAGATGGGCTTCGAGACCTTCGGCTTCGGCGGCGGCCGCGCCGACGTCTGGGAGCCGGACGAGGACGTGTACTGGGGTCCCGAGACCACCTGGCTCGATGACCAGCGCTACACCGGTGACCGCGAGCTGGAGAGCCCGCTCGGCGCCGTCCAGATGGGTCTGATCTACGTCAACCCGGAAGGCCCGAACGGCAACCCGGACCCGGTCGCCGCGGCCCGTGACATCCGTGAGACGTTCCGCCGGATGGCGATGAACGACGAGGAGACGGTGGCCCTGATCGCGGGTGGCCACACCTTCGGCAAGACCCACGGCGCCGGCCCGGCCGAGAGCGTCGGCGCCGACCCCGAGGCCGCCCCGATCGAGGCGCAGGGCCTGGGCTGGGCCAGCAGCTACGGCACCGGCAAGGGCGGGGACGCGATCACCAGCGGTCTGGAGGGCATCTGGACCAACACCCCGATCACGTGGGACAACAGCTTCTTCGAGATCCTCTTCGGCTACGAGTGGGAGCAGTTCAAGAGCCCCGCCGGCGCCCACCAGTGGCGGCCCAAGGACGGCGCCGGCGCGGGCACCGTGCCCGACGCCCACGACCCGTCGAAGACGCACGCCCCGACGATGCTGACGACCGACCTGTCGCTGCGCTTCGACCCGGCCTACGAGCAGATCTCGCGCCGCTTCCTGCAGGACCCGGCCGCGTTCGCGGACGCCTTCGCCCGCGCTTGGTTCAAGCTGACCCACCGCGACATGGGCCCCCTCGTGCGCTACCTCGGCCCCGAGGTGCCCACCGAGGAGCTGCTCTGGCAGGACCCGCTGCCCGCTGTGCACCACGAGCTCGTCGACGCGGCGGACGTCGCCTCCCTCAAGGCGCAGGTACTCGCCTCGGACCTGTCGGTGTCCCAGCTGGTGTCCGCCGCGTGGGCGTCGGCCTCGTCCTTCCGCGGCAGCGACAAGCGCGGCGGTGCCAACGGCGCCCGCATCCGCCTGCAGCCGCAGAGCGGCTGGGAGGTCAACGAGCCGGACCGGCTGGCGGGCGTGCTGCGCGTGCTGACCGGCATCCAGGAGGCGTTCAACGCCGCCCAGGACGGCGGCAAGCGGATCTCGCTCGCCGACCTGATCGTGCTGGCGGGCGCCGCAGCGGTGGAACAGGGCGCAAAGGACGCCGGATTCGACCTGCAGGTGCCCTTCACGCCGGGCCGCGTGGACGCCTCGCAGGAGCAGACGGACGTGGAGTCCTTCGCCGCCCTGGAGCCGGCCGCCGACGGTTTCCGCAACTACCTCGGCAAGGGCAACCGGCTCCCGGCCGAGTACCTGCTGCTGGACCGGGCGAACCTGCTGAACCTGAGCGCGCCCGAGCTGACGGTCCTCGTCGGCGGCCTGCGCGTGCTGGGCGCCAACCACCAGCAGTCGCGGCACGGCGTGTTCACCACGACGCCCGGTTCGCTGACCAACGACTTCTTCGTCAACCTCCTCGACCTGGGGACGACGTGGAAGGCGACGTCGCAGGACGCGAACACCTTCGAGGGCCGTGACACCACGACCGGCGAGGTCAAGTGGACCGGCACCCGCGCCGACCTGGTCTTCGGCTCCAACTCGGAGCTGCGGGCGCTGGCGGAGGTCTACGCGAGCGACGACGCGAAGGAGAAGTTCGCCCGGGACTTCGTCGCCGCGTGGGACAAGGTGATGAACCTCGACCGGTTCGACCTCTCCTGATCACTGATCAGTGATCACCGGGTCCGGGCCCGGGTCGGCACCGTGCGGTGCCCGCCCGGGCCCGGACCGCTGTGCTCAGTCCTGCGCCGTAGCCTCCGGCAGACCGGTGACCTCCCGGACGTGCCGCAGGGCGGGGGCGGCCAGCACGTCGTTCAGCCGCTGGAAGACCTGGCGGGCGGCCACCGCGTTCCAGTCGGCAGGGAGCAGTTCGGCGGGCAGACCGGGATCGAGGTAGGGCAGCCGCCGCCACTGCGTGAGCATCGGCACGTAGTGGCGGAACGCCTCGGCGCCCCCGATGTCGCACCGGTGCGACAGGTCCGCGACGACAGGTGCGTAGGCGTCGGTGAAACCGGCGTACTGCTCCTCGATCGCGGGGAAGTCCCACCACGAACTGACCGTCCCGGGCAGGTCGCTGAAAGCGGCGTAGTCGGCGGCGAACAAGTGTACGTACGCACTGAGTCCGCGCCGCACGAGCATGTCGCGGGCGTCACCGAGGAGGCGGGCCGGCGCCAGCCACACGCCGGGGGCGATGTTCCCGAAGCCCAGCCACATCAGGCGGGTGCGCAGCTGGTAGCGGTACGCGCGCTCGGATTCCGGCACGGAGAAGACCGCCATCGCCCAGCCGTCGCTGAGCTTCGCCGGCTCCAGGCTGCCGAAGATGCGGCGGTCGCCCTCGTCGAAGACGGGGTGCGCGGCGGCGCTGAGCCGGTAGCCGGGGGCACCGCGGCGCTCCGGTTCCAAGACGCCCTTCTTCTTGAGCCGGGAGATCGCCGAGCGGGCGGCCGGGCCCTCGACGTCCAGTTCCGCCATCAGGGTCAGCAGGTCGGCGACGGAGATCCAGCCGCCCAGACGTCGCAGGAACGCCCCGTAGACCGTGTTGATCAACGAGCTGGGCCTGAGGGGACTGTCCGTCATGATCGCCTTCCGTCGGGTGCGGTGGCGATCCTACCGAGCGGGCGGCCGCGGATCCCCGGGAGCGTGCGGCGGCGCGACGATCACGCCCGGGGGCCGAGGGAGCGGCCGCGGGTGACCGCCGAGGAGCGGGCACGACGGGCTGCTTCCTTAGCGGAACGTTAGATCTGCGCGACGGAGCTTGTCCGGGTATCACGGCGGCCACATGCTCTGGATCGTTCCCCCGACCGCGGGGCCGCCCCCTCTCCCGTCAGGGATTTCCCCCTGGAGCCGCCATGTCCCCGTCCGCCGTCGCACCCGGCCCCCAGCCCGGAGACACCCCCGGCCCGACCGCCGCCGCGCCGCCCGGCGAGGAGCGCCGCACGCGCCGCCTCGCGCTGATCGGCGGCTCGCTCGGCAACCTCGTCGAGTGGTACGACTGGTTCGTCTACGCCAGCTTCGCGATCTACTTCGCCGACTCCTTCTTCCCCGGCGACAACCCGACCACGCAGTTGATGAACACCGCAGGCATCTTCGCGGTCGGCTTCCTGATGCGCCCCGTCGGCGGCTGGATCCTGGGCCGCGCCGCCGACCGTCACGGACGCAAGAGCGCGCTCACGCTCACCGTCACCATGATGTCGGTCGCCGCGCTGCTCATCGCCGTCGCACCGACCTACGGTCAGGCCGGCTCCTTCGGCGCGCTGGTGCTGCTTCTCGCCCGCCTGCTCCAGGGGATGAGCATCGGCGGCGAGTACGCCGCCAGCGCCACCTACCTGACCGAGGCCTCCGCCCGCAACCGGCGCGGCCTCGGCTCGTCCTTCCAGTACGTGTCGATGACCTGCGGGCAGCTGCTGGGCCTGGGCATCCTGATCACCCTGCAGCACACGCTCACCACGGACGAGTTGGAGACCTGGGGCTGGCGGATCCCCTTCGTCCTCGGGGCGCTCTTCGCGGTGGTCGTCTTCTGGCTGCGGCGCCGACTCCAGGAGACCGACGCCTTCCGGGAGGAGGCGGATGCCGGCGGGGCGGCGCACGACGAGAGTGCGCGCGGCACGCTGAGGGCCCTGTGGCAGTACCGGCGGCAGGCCGGCCTGGTCATGGCCCTGACCCTCGGCGGCACCGTGGCCTACTACACCTACACCACCTACCTGACCAAGTACCTGGTCGGCAGCGCGGGCATGGAGAAGAAGACCGCCACCCTGGTCAGTTTCACCGCGTTGACCCTCTTCGCCGTACTCCAGCCCTTCGCCGGGATGCTGTCCGACCGGATCGGCCGCCGCCCCCTGCTGATCACCTTCGCGGTGGGCTGCACGGTCGGCACGTACCCGATCATGACGGCGCTCGGGTCGGCGTCCTCGTACTGGTCCGCGCTCGGCCTGTCCCTGCTGGCCCTTGTCGTCATCACCGGCTACACGTCCATCAACGCGGCGGTCAAGGCGGAACTGTTCCCCACCCGGGTGCGCGCCCTGGGGGTGGCCCTGCCGTACGCCATCGCCAACGCGCTCTTCGGCGGGACCGCGGAGTACGTGGCGCTCTGGTTCAAGGACAGCGGCCACGAGACCATGTTCTTCTGGTACGTCTCCGGGTGCGCGCTGGTCTCTCTCGTGGCCTACGTCTTCATGCCGGACACCCGCGACGCGGCCCTCAGCCGGGCCGAGGCCGAGGCGGACGGCGCGGACCGGGCGGGCGACCGGGGAGACCCGGCCGCTGCTCCCGCCCAAGCCGTGCGCTGAACGGCGGCGGTAGCCTGGGGCCGCGGTCGCGCGCGCCGCACCGCCCGTCCGGAGGGGGCTTTCCCATGCACGCTCTCCTCGTCGAGGACGACGACAGGATGGCCCGGGCGCTGGGCACCGCGCTCGTCCGGCGCGGGCACACCGTCCGCCGGGTCGCGCGGGCCCAGGACGCACTGCGCCACGCCCGCGAGGCCGAGTTCGTCCTGCTCGACCTCGGGCTGCCCGACCTGGACGGGATAGAGCTGCTCCGGCGGCTGCGGACCGTGTGCGGCGTGCCGCTGATCGTGGTGACCGCGCGCTGCGAGGAGCGGGACGTCGTACAGGGGCTGCGGGCGGGCGCCGACGACTACGTCGTCAAGCCGTTCCGGATGGCGGAGCTGATGGCCCGGATCGACAGCGTCCGGCGCCGCACCGACGCACACGTCGACCGCGTCGCCCCGGACACGGGAACGGGCACGGTACGCCGCGGCGATGTGGAGGTGGATCCGGCGAGCCGCACGGTCACCGTTGCGGGTACCGAAGTACGACTGACCCGGCGGGAGTTCGACGTCCTGGCCCTCCTGGCCGCCCGACCGGACGAGGTGCGTTCCCGCGAGGAGATCCTGGACCGCGTCTGGGGCGACGTCTTCCTCGCCGCCTCCCGCTCGCTGGACGTCCACGTGGCCGGGATCCGCGCCAAGACCGGCCGATCCGGACTCGTGCGTACCGTCCGCGGGTACGGCTACCAGCTCGGCGGGGAGCGGTGAGGTGAGGCGCAGGCTCCTCGCCGTTCTGACGACGCTCATGGGCGTCGCGGCGCTGCTCCTGTGCCTCCCGTTCGCCGAGGGGTACGCCCGCGGTCGGACCGAGCATCTGCTGCTCCAGCGGCGCTCCGAGGCCGTGCGCTTCGCCGGCCTCGCGGAGCGGATGCGTACCGAGGCCGACCGGGCGGAGCTGGCGGCCGAGATCGGCCGGTACGCCGAGCTGTACGGCGCGGGCGTGGTGGTGGTCGACTCGGCCGGCGCGACGTCGGCGCGGGCCGGGGCGGCGCCGGGCGCCGGGGTGGCGGAGGCGCTCGGGCGGGCACTGACCGGCCGTTCCACCGAGCGGCTCCCGACCCTGCGCCCGTGGGGGCCGGGGACCGTCGTGCTCGCCGAGCCGGTGGGCCGCGACGAGCGCGTCAGCGGCGCGGTCCTGCTGGCGGTCCCCACCGATACCGCCCGCCGGGACGTCACGGTCCGCTGGACGCTCATCGCCGCCGGGGCGCTCGCCGCGTTCGCGACGGCCGCCCTGGTCGCCGCGGGAATCGCCCGCTGGCTGGTGCGGCCGCTCCTGGACCTGGACCGGGCGGTGGAACGGCTGGCGGCCGGCAGCCTGCGGGCCCGGGCCGGATCGGACACCGGCCCTCCCGAACTGCGGCGCCTGCGGCAGCACTTCAACGCCATGGCCGAGGCCGTGGCCGACTCCATCGGCCGTCAGCGCGACTTCGTCGCCGACGCCTCCCACCAGCTGCGCAATCCGCTCGCGACGCTGGTGCTGCAGCTGGAGAACGTCGAACCGCACATCGCCCCCGGACCGGGCCTCGCCGAGCACGCCCGCGCCCTGGACGAGGCGGAGCGCCTGGAGGAACTGCTCGACGGTCTGCTGGCGCTGGCGCGCGTCGAGTCCGGCACGGCCGAGCCGACGGACCAGGACGTGTCGCACGCGGTACGGCACCGGGTGGTGGCCTGGGACCCGGTCTTCCGCGCGGCGGGGCTGGAACTGTCGGCCGCCGGTGTACCGGACGGCCTGTGGGCGCACGCCCTGCCCGACGCAGCCGGCCGGATCCTGGACGCGCTCCTGGACAACGCGGTCAAGTTCGTGCCGTCCGGCGGACACGTCACGGTGGAGGCCTCCCGGCAGGCGGACGGAAGCGCGCTGGTCCGGGTCGCGGACGACGGTCCGGGCGTGCCCGAGGAGCAACTGGATCTGCTGCTGCGGCGGTTCGCCCGCTCCCCCGCGCACCAGAACGTCCCCGGCAGCGGGCTGGGCCTGGCCATCGCCGACGAGATCGCCCGGGTCAGCGCCGGCCGCCTCGAACTCGCCGCGAACGCCCCACGCGGCCTGGTCGCGCGTCTGTGCCTGCCGCCGGCCCGGGACTCCCGGCCGGTGCGTGGGCCGGAGGTGCGGCAGCCCTGATGCCCGGCCCGACGCAGACCCTGGAGCCGGGCACCCTGCTGAGGCATCGCCGCCTCCCCGGCCCCCGGAACGGAGCGGCCCGGGGAGGTGACGGCCTGGACCGGCCGGGCGCCTCAGCCGTAGACCGCTCGGTAGTACGCAGCCGCGCCCGGGTGGAGGGGGACGCGTCCGGTCGAGATGGCGAAGCGCGGCTCCAGGCGGGCACCGGCGGTCACCTCCCGCAGGAGGTCGCGCCAGCGGTCGAAGACCACCCGCAAGAGGTCCCGCACGACGCCCTCGGCCACGTCGGCACGGGCCAGGAGGTAGTTGCCGACACCGATGGTGCCGACCGGATCGGTCAGCCCGTAGACCCCGGCCGGCAGGGTGACCGCCGTGTAGACCGGTGCGTGGCGGGCCCGCAGCGGCCCCACGTAGGCGTCCAGCGGCAGGAAGCGCAGGGGCAGTTCGCGTGCCAGTGCGGACAGGGACGGTGTGGGCACGCCCCCGGACCAGAACAGCGCGTCGACCGCGCCGTCGCGCAGCGCGGCGACCGACGGGGCGAGGCCCAGGGGGCGTTCGTCGGCCGGTGCGGCTCCGCCGGCCGGTGCGGCCGCCCGCAGGACCCGCTGGGCGACCACCCGTACCCCCGAGCCCGGTGCCCCGGCCGCGACCGGGCGCCCGGCGAGGTCCGCCACCGCATGGACCGGGCCGCCGGCCGGGACGGCGAGGTGGGTGTAGTTGACGTAGACGCGGGCCAGCGCCGTCACCCCCGCCGCGGGCGTGGGGAAGGAGTCCCGCCCGAGGACGGCGTCCTCGGCGGCGTCCGCCATGGCCAGGGCCAGCTCCGCGGATCCCTCGTCGAGGCCGCGCAGGTTGTCCACACTCGCCGCCGTACTGACGGGGACGATCTCCAGCGGCAGGCCGCTCGCCCCGACAGCGAGCGCCAGGGCCTTGCCGAAGGCGTTGTACGGGCCGCCCTCCGGACCCGTCGCGAGCCGCAGCCGCCGGACGGGGCGGGGGTGCCGCGAGCACCCGGCGAGCGCCGTCGCGGTGGCGCCGAGCCCGGCGGCCAGCACGGCGCGGCGAGACGGTCGGTTCATCGGCCGGCCTCCGGTGTGTCGTCGGGCGAACGGGGTGGCCCCCATCATGCGCCACACGGCCGGGCGGCCGTTCGGACCGGCGAAGGATGCCCAGGTCAACTGGTCTGTCCGCCAGATGAGTTACTACCCAGAAGACATGGAACGTCGCTCAGAGTTCGGGTACCTTCCATCACGTCGCCGCCACACCCGGGGCACAGGGCCCCACGGGACTTGCGGCGCAAAGGACCCGACCCCTGTTGACGACAGCGACCGAAGTCTTCACAGTCCGGCCATACACCCCGCACTGCCAGGTGATCAACGACGAGGGCGATCACGCCGTCATCGGCATCTCGCCCGGCAACAGCTATTTCTCAGCACAGCGTGTCCTCGATCTCGCCCAGTGGGGCATGCGCAACTTCGCGCAGGTCGACCTCATCTACACCGACATGCACGTCGCGGAGATGTACGAGGCCCTCGGATACGGCGAGGACGAAGCACGCCGCAAGGCGGTGAAGAACCTGCGCGGAGTCCGCGCCAAGGTCAACAACGCCGCCGCCGAGGCCGACCCCACCGGTGTCCGCCTCCGGGCGCGCCCGATGTCCTCCCTCACCGACATCCCGGCGTACCGCACACTCCACAGCCACCTGATCAACCTGCTCGACATCGATGCGGAGTTCCGCGAGACCTGCAACTGCCTTGTCGATGCGTTCCTTTCCTCGAAGGTGCTGAACGGGAAGGCCGCCACCGCCCGTCAGCGCGAGGTCTGCCTGGAATACGTCTGCGCGGAGGCGCCGCTGTTCCTGGACACGCCCGCCATCCTGGGCGTGCCCTCCTCCCTCAACTGCTACCACCAGCTCCTGCCCATGGCGGAACTGCTCTACTCGCGCGGCTCGGGGCTTCGCGCCTCACGCAACCAGGGCCACGCCGTCATCACCCCCGCCGAAGGAGATTCCGATGCCCGCTGACACCCTCCTCGACTTCCCGTTCTCCGCGCGCGGCGACCAGCTCCCGGCCGAGGTCGAGCAGCTGCGGAGTGAGCCGGTCAAGCGCGTCCGCACCATTGCGGGCGACGAGGCCTGGCTGGTCTCGTCCCATGCGCTCTGCAAGCAGGTCCTCGAGGATCCGCGTTTCAGCCTGAAGGACACCTCGGCCCCCGGCGTGCCCCGGCAGTACGCGCTGACGATCCCACCCGAGGTCGTCAACAACATGGGCAACATCACCGGCGCCGGCCTGCGCAAGGCCGTGCTCAAGGCGATCAACCCGAAGACCGGCAACCTCACCGTCTGGATGCGCGAGCAGGCGAACGGCCTCGTCGACGACCTCCTGCGCAGCGGTGCACCCGTCGACCTGCGCGGCCGGTTCACCAATCCGTACGCGGAGAACCTCCACTGCCGCATCCTCGGCATTCCGGAGGCCGACGCCCCGCGCCTGGCCGCCAGCCTCGACATCGCGTTCATGAACTCGGCCTGCCCCGTCACGGGCGCCAAGCTCAACTGGGACCGCGACATGGCCTACATGGTGGAGCGGCTCGACGACCCGGCCACCACCGGCCTGATGGCCGAGCTCGCCGCACTGCGCGAGGATCCCGACTACGCGCACCTGACGGACGAGATGCTGGCGGTCGTCGGCGTCACACTGTTCGGCGCCGGTGTCATCTCGACCATGGGGTTCCTGACCATGGCGATCGTCTCGCTCCTGCAGAACCCCGACGTGTGGGAGCAGCTGCGCAAGGCCCCGGAGAAGATCCCGGCCGCGGTGGACGAGCTCCTGCGCGTCAATCTGTCGATCGCGGACGGGCTGCCGCGCCTCGCGCTGGAGGACGTCACCCTCGGCGACGTCGAGGTGAAGAAGGGCGAACTGCTGCTCGTCCTGGTAGAGGCCGCCAACACCGACCCGGCCGTGTACTCCGACCCGCACGTCTTCGACATCGACCGCGGGAATGCCGGTACCCACCTGTCGTTCGGCGGCGGACCGCACTACTGCCCGGCCACCGCGCTCGGAAAGCGGCACACGGAGATCGCCATCGAGGTGCTGCTGGAGAAGATGCCCCGCCTGCAGCTGGCCGTGCCCTTCGACCAGCTCGTCTGGCGCACCCGGTTCATGAAGCGCCTGCCGGAGCGGCTCCCCGTCCTCTGGTAGCGGATCCGGCACACGGCGGCTGCTTCGGAGAGGGGGCGGGCGGCGGCACCGGCCGGGGGGAATCCGGCCGGCCGCCGCCCGCGGTCATCCCAGGAACGCCGCGACGGCCGCGGTGAACCGGGCGGCGTCGTCCAGCCAGGGGTAGTGGCCCGCTCCCGGCTGCACGACGAGCGTGGCGTCGGGGAACAGCTGCGCGCATGCCTCGACCGACCCGGGCGGGCTGTTCAGGTCGAACTCCCCGGCGAGCAGGAGCACCGGGGCGCGGAGGGCGGCGAGGCCCGCGCGGGTGGCCTCCGGGTCGAAGGCGCCGTCGGCCCCGAACAGGGCGACCGCCTCCGGGTTGTCGGGGCTGCCCGCCGCATGGTGGCGCCGGGCTTCGTCGTCCCAGCGGCCGTAGAGGAACGGCCCGACGGCCTCGCGGTCGCCGCCGGTGCCCGCGATGAGCGCCTCCAGCGCGGCGAAGGCCGCGGGGAACCACGGCTCACCCGACCGCAGCAGGGCGAGTTCGCGCCGGGCCTCCCCCGTGATCACCGTTCCGACGGCACGGGTGCCGGGGGTGATCAGGGCGAGCCGGCCGACGCGGTCCGGGTGCCGGGCCGCGTACTGCATCGCGGTGTTGGCCCCGGCGGAATGGGCGAGCAGGTCGATCCGGCCGAGCCCGAGGTGCGCGCGCAGCGCTTCGATATCGTCGGCGAGGCGGTCGCTGCGGTAGGACGAGGCGTCCCGCGGGACCGCGGAGCGGCCGGTGCCGCGCAGGTCCAGGACGACCAGGCGGCGGTGGGCGGACAGGCCGCCGAGTTCGCCGAGGTAGGCGGAATCCGCCGGGCCTCCGGGGATGCAGACCAGCGGGTCGCCGGTGCCGTGGGTGCGGTAGGCGAGGCGGGTTCCGTCGGGCGCGGTGAACGCCGACTCGGACCCGGACGCGCCTGGGGATGCTGCTAGTGGTGCGGACATGCAGCGGATCATGACAGCCATAACCAGGTTGTACAACCTGGTTATGGTGCAGGGCTGGCCCGGTGTATAACCGAGCGGTGGAAGGAAACGGAGTGCGGTACGAGCCCGGTGCGCTGACCGAGGAAGAGGCGGCGCGGATGCTCGCCGGAATGAACGAGGTCATCCGGGCGGGCGAGGAGATGCGCAGGCTGCGCACCGAGATGATCAGGCTTTTCACCGGCTTCGGGTGGACTCAGGACAAGATCGCCCGGATCACGGAGATGAGCCAGCCCGCCGTCTCCAAGCAGATCACGCGGTTCGCGGCCGGCGATCCGCCGCCGCGGCTCCGACTCGCCCTCGACCAGCGCGACGTCGCGTGGCTCGAAGGGCGCCTGTGGGCGCTGGCGGAGGAGGTCGCCGAGACCCTCGACGCAGCGCGCTGCGCACGCTTCGTCGGCTCCCTCTCCAGGGGACGGAAGCACTTCACGCCGGAGAGCACCGACGAGTTGCGGCGCCTGCTCGAAGCAGACCTGAGAACGGGCGCGAGCGAACTGCCCGCCGCTTTCAGGGCCGCGTACGACGAGATCGGCCGCGGCCTCGACACCGGCCCGGAGCCGGCCGCCGCCGCGTCGGGCCCGGCGTCGGTACGCCGGACCGTCGCCCGCCAGCTCCAGCGCGACCGCCTCAGGGGCGCTGCGACCAGTCGCTCACGGCCGCACTATCGACCCACCACGGCCGAGCGGCACGCCGGCGGCACGGGCACGGCAGGAGTCAGAGGGTGATCCAGTAGCGGCGCTTGGGGCCGATCAGGGTCTCGCGCACGTCCTCCAGCACGCCACCGCCGCGCTCGATGGTGCGGACGGACCCCGTGTTGCCGGGGTCGCAGGTGAGCAGGACCCGGTCCATGCCGAGGACCCGCGCCTCGTGGAGCACGGCGGTCAGGGCCCAGGTGGCCAGGCCGCGCCTGCGGGCCGAGGGCCTTATGCCGTAGCCGATGTGGCCGCCGGCGTCGAGGAGGAAGCCGTTGAGGTAGTGGCGCAGGTCGATGGCGCCGAGGTACGTGTCGTCCTCGGTGATCCACCAGTACGTCGCGTGGACGCGGCCGTGCTCGACCGGCACCGAGCGGTCCGCGTACCGGCGGAGCTTCCGTGTCCAGGCCGCGAAGCCCTCCGGGGTGTCGACGTCGTCGCCGGAGCCGAGCCCCGCACCGTCCATGTGGGCATCGGGTCCCCATTCCTCCCGTGCGGCGATCCAGGTTCCGTGCAGGTGGGGGCTGGGGGCGATGAGCTGGGGCATGGCAGGGACCCTAACAGTCCGATGATCCGACCCAGCCTGCCCGGGCGGGCCGGGCAGGCGTGCGGGGCCGGGCGGGCCGGGCAGGCCCTCAGCCGGACCTCGGCTCCGACGGCTTGCGGCCGGGGTAGACGTTGTCCGGGGTGACGATGGAGGTGATCGCCTCACCGAAGAGCGTGCTGGGCTCCTGGCCGTCGTGGAGGATGTCGGTGTTGAGGATGACGACCAGGGTCGCCTGGGCCTGCGGGAGGTACACCGCGAGGCTCTGGTAGCCGGGGAGCGAACCGTTGTGCCCGATCCAGCCCTGGACGTCGAAGAGGCCCAGCCCGTAGCCGGCGCCCGGGATGCCGACCGACTGGGTCTTCAGACGCTGGGCCTGGGTCGCGGGCGTCAGGAGCGTGCCGGTGGCGAGCGTACGGGCCCAGCTGCGCAGGTTCTGGAGGTCGGAGATCATCGCTCCGGCCGCCCAGGCCCAGGACGGGTTCCAGTCCGTCGACACCTCGACCTTCCCCGACGCGGTCTGGTCGGTGTAGCCCTGGGCGTGCGGAGCGGGGAACTCCGCGCCGGTCGGGAAGAAGGTCCGGCGCAGTCCGGCCGGGTCCACGACGTCCTCGTCGACCACCTCGGCGAGCGGTCGGCCGGTGATCTTCTCGATCACCAGGCCGAGCAGGATCAGGTTGGTGTTGGAGTACTGGAACTTCGCGTCCGGAGCGAACTGCACCGGGTGCCTGAAGGAGTAGTCGAGCAACTCCTGCGGGGTGAAGGGGCGGTCGGGGTCGGCGGTGAACGCCTTGTCGAAGTCAGGATCCTCGCTGTAGTTGAACAACCCGCTGCGCATGCCGGCCAGTTCGCGCAGGGTGATGGCGCCGCCGTTCGGCACGCCGGAGATGTAGTCGCCGATCGGGTCGTCGAGGCCGACCTTGCCCTGGTCGACCAGCTGGAGGAGGGCGGTGACCGTGAACGTCTTGGTCAGGCTGCCGATGCGCGTGTTGAAGTCCGTCCGCATGGGCTCGCCCGTCGCCTTGTCGGCCACGCCGAAGGCCTTCACGTAGCTGCCCTTGCCGGGTGCCCACAGGCCCACGACCACACCGGGCACCTGTGCCTCGCGCATGACCTGGCGCACGGCGGCGTCGAGCTGGCCCGCGACAGCCGGGGTGATCTGCTTGAACTCCCCGTCCGCGTCCGGCGAGGGCGTGGCCGAGGCGGACGGTCCGGGGGTGGGCGCCCCGTAGGCGGGGGCCGTGACGGCCCCGGTGAGGAGCAGCCCTGCCGCGGCGGTGGCCGCGCAGGTCCGGCGAAGCCGTAGTTGCGTCGTTTTCACCAATGCCTCCTGCGGTACGGGGACCAGGGTCGGCATACACGGTCAGGCTAGGCCCGTACCGGCGCGGCCGCGAGACGGGAGTCCTGGGTCAGGGACCGTGCGCGGGCGATGACGAGGGCCACGTCGTCGTGGTCGTCGGGGCGGCGCAGGGAGTCCAGGAGCCGGTCGCAGGTCTCCTCCAGGGGGCGCCCGGTGTCGGCCAGCAGGTCCAGCAGGAGACCGAGGCGCTCGTCGATGGGCTGGTCACGGGTCTCCACCAGGCCGTCCGTGTAGAGCACCAGTTGGTCGCCGGGGGCCATGGCCACGGTGGTCGCCTCGAAGGGGATGCCGCCCACGCCGAGCGGTGCTCCGGTGGGCAGGTCGAGCAGCCGGGGTGCGTGGCCCGCCCGGATGAGCACGGGAGGCAGGTGTCCCGCGACGGCGATGCGGCATTGCGCGCGGTGCGGGTCGTGGACGACGTAGACGCAGGTGGCGATGGTCTCCTCCAGGGCGGCCGTGGTGCGGTCCAGCTGCTGGAGCACCTGGGGCGGGTCGAGGGCGAGTTCGGCGAGGGTGCGGGTCGCGGTGCGCAACTGCCCCATGCTGGCTGCCGCGTTGATCCCACTGCCCATGACGTCGCCGATGACGAGGACGGTGGTGTCGTCCGGTCCCGCAATGGCGTCGAACCAGTCGCCGCCGATCTCGCTGCTGGCCGCGGCAGGCCGGTAGCGGGAGGCCACCTCCAGACCGGGTGTGGGCGGCGGGTGGTGGGGCAGCAGGTGGTGCTGGAGGGCGAGTGCGGTGTGGTGGGCGTTGCGGTACCAGCGGGCGTTGTCGATGCACACGGCTGCGCGCGCGGCCAGTTCGCCGGCCAGCACGATGTCGTCGTCGTTGAACGGGAGCGGATTGCGGGTGCGTTTGAGGTCCAGGGCGCCCAGGACCTCGCCGCGCGCGATGAGCGGGACGGCCAGGTAGGAGCGCAGTCCGGCGCGGGTCAGGAGGGAGGCGGCGTTGCTGTCGCGAGCGATCCGGGAGATGTCCCTGGCCTGCACGTGGGCGACGAGGACCGGGTGGCCGGTGGTCACGGACCGGGTGACCAGCCGGTCGGCGGCGTAGCGGGCGATGTCTCCCGGCGGGTCCGCGGCGCGGACGGCCTCGCTCGGATAGGCGGCGGCGACGGCGAGGGCGCGGAACACGGCCGGCTCGTGGGCCGACGACCTGAGCGTGGGCCGCCCTTCGAGGACCGAGTCGAGGATGTCGACGGCGGCGATGTCGGCGAGCTCGGGCACGACGACGTCCGCGAGCTCGCGGGCGGTCTGGTCGAGGTCGAGGGTGGTGCCGATGCGGACGGTGGCGTCCGCGATCAGCGCGAGGCGGCGGCGGCTGCGGGCGATCTCGAGGGCCGCCTGGTGGCTCTGGGTGACGTCGACCACCGAGGTGGCCAGGCCCAGGACCCGTCCGGTGGCGTCCTCGAGCCGGTAGTAGGACACCGACCAGGCGTGTTCGGTGCGGTGCCCGCCGTGGGTGCGTCCGGCCGTGAACTGCTCCAGCAGCGGAGTCCCGGTGGCCAGGACCTGGCGCATCGCCGACTCGGCGGCCTCCGTGTCGTCGAGGAAGGACAGGGCCTCCCGGACGCCCCGGCCGATGTGCTCGGAGGCGGGCAGCCCGTTGATCCGCTCCAGCGTGGGGTTGACCAGGACGTAGCGCAGCTCAGTGTCCAGGACGGCGAGCCCGATCGGGGACTGGGCCACGAGGCGGGCGGAGAGGGCGAGGTCGCGCTCCAGCTGCCGCAGTGTGGTGCGATCGGTCGCGATGCCCAGGGCGTACAGGTCGCCGCGATCGTCGAGCAGCCGCATGTTGCGGAACTCCACGAGGCGTGTGCTGCCGTCCTTGTGCCGTACCGGGAAGGCGCCCGCCCAGTCGCCGGCGCCGCCCATGACCCGGGCGAACAGCTCCGTCACCAGTCCGACGTGCTGCGTGTCGGCCAGCAGCCGGGCCGCGGGCTGGCCGAGCGCCTCGTCCGCCGCCCAGCCGAACAATTGTTCTGCTTGTGGGCTCCACAGGGCGACCCGGCCGTCGGAGTCGAGCACGACGGCGGCCACGTTCAGGACGTCGAGGAGGCCGCTCGGCGGGGCGATCCCGGCTGCGCCGGGCTGGCTCTCGCTGGTCCCCGACCCGTCGATCGCACCCATTGGCGATGCTCCCTTCCGGCACCATCGGCCCGGCGGCCACCCGCCCCGGCCCGGTCCGGCCCCGTCCGGGCGGTCCGGGGCGCACGGTCACCTCTCATCGTCCCCCGGAAACCGCCGGGAAGCGTCCGGAGCGGCCCGGCCCGGGCCCGGCGGCGCCGGAGCGGCCGGGGCTCGGAGGCGGTCGGACGTGGTCGAAGGCGGTACCGGCGACCGCGTAGGCTCGGCGGATGGCGAAATACTTCGACGTGCACCCCGAGAACCCGCAGCGGCGCACCATCGACAACGTGGTCGGCATGATCCGCTCGGGCGGGCTCGTCGCCTACCCCACGGACTCCTGCTTCGCGCTGGGTTGCCAGCTGGGCAACCGGGACGGCATCGGACGGATCCGCTCGATCCGCGATCTGGACGACCGCCACCACTTCACCCTGGTGTGCCAGAACTTCGCCCAGCTGGGGCAGTTCGTACGGATCGACAACAACGTGTTCCGCGCCATCAAGGCGGCCACTCCCGGCAGTTACACCTTCATCCTCCCGGCGACCTCGGAGGTGCCGCGCCAGCTGCTGCATCCGAAGAAGAAGACGGTCGGCGTCCGGATCCCCGACCACGTGGTGACCCAGGCCCTGCTCGCGGAGCTCGGCGAACCGCTGCTGTCGAGCACGCTGCTGCTGCCGGACGAGGCGGAGCCGATGACCCAGGGCTGGGAGATCAAGGAGCGTCTCGACCACGAGGTGGACGCCGTACTGGACTCGGGTGACTGCGGCACCGAGCCGACCACGGTCATCGACTTCTCCTCCGGCGACGCCGAGATCGTCCGTCGCGGGGCCGGCGACACCTCGCGGTTCGAGTAGCCGGCGCTCGGATCGTCGCACGGCGGGGCGGGCTGCACACAAACCGGTGGACCGGTATGCATTCACCGGCAGGCGGGCATGCTGCAAGGGCTCGCGTTCTCGGGAAGGAGCGATGTGCTCACTCAGGTTCTCGACCGGATCCGACGGCTCCTCGGACGTTCCACCTCCACCACCACCGACGGTGATGCCGTCAGCCCGGCGAGCGCCCGGGCCCCGGTCTTCACGGCGGACTTCGGCTCGACCCGCCAGTGGGTCGCCGGCCGTTCCTGGGCCTATCCGAACGGCGGCCCCACCAACCCCGGCGACAACAAGCTGGACCACCTGGTACCGGACCCCTTCTACAGCCGCACCGGCACCTTCCGTGCCGTCCGCCGCCCGGACGGCAAGTGGAACGCCGGGCTGCTGACCACCGAGGGCAGCGAGGAGGGCTTCATGGTGCGGACCGGCGACGTACTGGAGTCCCGCGTACGGCTGCCGGCCGAACTCGGGGCCTGGCCCGCGATCTGGACCTGGCTGGACGGCGGCAACGAGATCGACGTCTTCGAGTACCACCCGGACAACCCCGACCTCCTCGAACTGTCCAACCACGTCAGGGGCGGCTCCCGTTACCACCGGGACCCGACCGTCGGCCACGGCCGCTGGGTCGACCTCACGGTGGAATTCGGGTCCCGCTCGGTGGTGTGGTGGGTCAACGGCAAGCAGGTCTTCGCCGACCGGCGCGGTGTGGGACGGCGCTGGCGGGCCTATCTCATCGTCAACCTCTCGGTCTGCGCGGGCCGCTACCACCCGGCACCCGAGGCGGGAGTGTCCGAGATGGCCTTCGAGGTCGCCCACCTCCGCGTGTTCCGACCGTAGACGCCGCAGAAGAACGAGTCCACATGAAGGTGCCCTCACTCCACGGCAGCATCCAGGAGAATCTGCGCCAGCTCGCGCGGCTGGGAGAACATCGGCCAATGGCCGGTGTCCATCGTGACCAGCCGCCAGAGCTCGCTGTTCAGCAGCTCAGCCACATCCTCGTCGGGCTCGGCGTCGTCAGGCTCGGCCCCCGGCATCACGCATAGGACGTAGGTCGCCGGAAGTTCACCGAGCGGCCCCGACAGCACAGCGGGCTCGGTCAGCGTGGCACCTGGGTGGGGCGTCGAGCCACGCACGAGGCGTGCGATCTGCTCTTCGGTGAGACCCTCGCCGTCGTAATGAGCAGCCGGCGCGAGCGGCCAGAACCCCCCGTTCTCGGCGATCGCCGCCTCCACCGCCGCCCCGCCGTCCGGCCAGGCGGAGACAAACGACTCGCCGTCAACCGGAACGCTTGAGTCGACGAATACCACGCGAGCCAGTCGGTCACCGATCCGCTCAGCGGCCTGACCCACCGGGATGCCCGAGTAACTGTGACCCACCAGGACCACGTCACGCAGACCCTGGCGTTCCACCTCGGCAACGATGTCCTGGACGTGAGTCGCCTGCCCCGCCGGTACACCCCGCTTGTCAGCAAGACCGGACAGCGTCAACGGATGGACGCCGTGGCCGGCCGCGCGCAGATACGGCACCACGTCGCCCCACGCCCACGCCCCGAGCCGCGCACCGGCAACCAGCACGAAATTCACCATGCCCGCACGGTAGCCGGGCAGCCTGACGATCATCTAGGAAATATTTTCGATATGCGCCCTGGTCCGCGGCCGGCCTGCTCAGCCCTCGGCCCCGATGGCGACGGCCGCGCAGCTCTCGTGGCCCCAGCGGCTGCCGTTCTTGGCGATCATGTCGCCGACGGCGTACGGCGCACCGCAGGGGCAGCTGCCCGGGAACTTCGCCTTGATGGCCCGGCTCCCCCGGCTCGCCCGGCCCGCAGCCGATCCCGCACTCGATCGCTTCTTCGCCGTGGCGGCTCCCCGCCGTGCGGGCGCCGCGGGGGCCGGTACCGGCAGGTCCGTGTTCCCCAGGGCCGTGCCCGCGGCCTCCTGCCTGAGCGCCGCGTCACTGGCGGCCTGGTCGGCGATCGCGTTGAGGTGGTCGCCGTCCTCGCGGTGCGCGGGAACGTACCGGAAGGTCACGTCGCGCTCGGCGAGCAGGCCGTCGATCTCCTCGACGAGTTCGCGGTTCGCCACGGGCCCGCCGGAGGCGGTCTTCCAGCCGTTGCGCTTCCAGCCGGGCAGCCACTGGGTGACCGCCTTCATCGCGTACTGCGAGTCCATCCTCACCTCGACGGACGTCCCGGGCTCCAGCGCCTCCAACAGCCGCTGGAGCGCGGTCAGCTCCCCGATGTTGTTGGTGGACCGCCCCAGCGGACCGGCCTCCCAGCGTTTCGGGTGTCCCTCGGCGTCGGCGATGACCCATCCCCAGCCGGCGGGTCCGGGGTTCCCCTTCGCCGCTCCGTCACAGGCGGCAATGATGCGATCAGACATCCTCCGATCATGCCTCATCCGCGGAGCGGTACGGCCCCGGCCGGCGCGGAGCGGTACGACCCCGGCCGGCCAGGCTCACGGCCCGTCCCCCGGCGCGCGGCCCGCGCGTGCCGGAGGGGCCCGCGGACTCGGAGGCGGAGGAGACGAAACAGGGCCGTGCGGCGATGCCGCACGGCCCTGATCCTCCCTCCACCGGTTGGCCCCGAGAGGAGGAAACGGTTCTCCGGTACCCGGACCACGGCCCGGGTCGACCGGGGATCAGGCGGGGGTGATGTTCTCCGCCTGCGGGCCCTTCTGGCCCTGCGTGATGTCGAAGGTCACGGCCTGACCCTCCTGGAGCTCACGGTAGCCCGTGGCGTTGATCGCCGAGTAGTGGGCGAAGACGTCCGGGCCGCCGCCGTCCTGCGCGATGAAGCCGAAGCCCTTCTCGGAGTTGAACCACTTCACGGTTCCCGTAGCCATGTTCATGCCTTCCCGTTGACGTACGCCCTCCACACGGCGTGGAGGACGGAGGTGATCGCCCTGGTCCTACGGCACAACACAGCAAAACTGCCCACACCTGAAGGCGCGGGCAAGGCACTTGGAACCACGACAGCTACCGGAGAAGGTACACGCCTGCACGCACTGTCACCAGGGGGAATGATCACGCCTGCGCGGCGGGAATTCGCCCTTGTACGGACTTGCCGGGCGCCGCCGCCCGAAAAACCCGCCGCGGACCGTCCCCCGGATGCCGTAGGGTGAGGTCCACCGACGCGGGGTGGAGCAGCTCGGTAGCTCGCTGGGCTCATAACCCAGAGGTCGCAGGTTCGAATCCTGTCCCCGCTACTGCTCCCAAGGGCCCGGATCCACGAGGATCCGGGCCCTTGCGCCGTTCCGGACGGTCGCCGCGGCCCGTCCCCGCGCACGGCGTGACCGGCGTCACAGGATTTCCCGTCGTCGGGTGTCGACCGGATCCGGTGCGCCGAGCGTATGCCGGGTGAGAGCGACATACGGATTCGGGAGCGATTTTTGACCGTCGAGGAGTTCGAGGCGTTCTACGCACAAGCGGCGGGGAGGCTCACGGGACAGCTGTACGTGATGCTCGGCGACCACCACGAGGCACAGGACGTGGTGCAGGAGGCCTTCGTCCGGGGGTGGGGGCGCCGTCGTCAGCTGGACCGCGAGGGCCGCCCGGAGGCATGGATCCGCACCGTGGCGTGGCGGCTCGCGGTCAGCCGCTGGCGGGTGCGCCGGCGTTCGGCCGAAGCCTGGCGGCGCAGTGCTCCGGCGGCGCACGTCGAGGGACCCGGTCCCGAGGCGGTGGCCCTGGTCGAAGCGCTGCGACAGCTGCCACTGAAGCAGCGCCGCACGATGGCGCTGCACTACCTGTGCGACCTGACGGTCGAGCAGATCGCCGCCGAGACCGCGCTGTCCGCGAGCACGGTCAAGACGCACCTGTCCCGCGGCCGGGCCGCGCTCTCCCACCATCTGCAGGATCCGCGCACCGAGGAGGCTCCCGATGCCTGAGTCCCACGACCCGCTGCGGTCCGCCTTCCGCGCCGCCGCCTCGGCCGGGCAGGCCGCGGCGGCACTCCCGCCCGTCACCGTCATCGCACACCGGGGCGAACGGGTCCGGCGGCGCCGGATCGTCGGCATCGCCGCCGCCTGCTGTCTGCTGTTCGGCGGATCCGGCGCGGCGCTGGCCGCGTTCCTGCCGCAGGACTCCGGCCGCCCGACCCTTCCGGCGACCACCCCGTCTCCCCCACCGGCGTCCGATCTGCCGACCACCGCGCCGACCACCGCGCCTCCCTCCGCGCAGAGCAGCGCGTCCTCGCGGACCCCGCCCACCGCGACCGCCGGAGTGGGCGATCCCGACGCCACCGGGACGATGAGCGCCCGTCCGCCGCACAGCCCGACCAACCCCGGCGCGCCCAGCGCCACCACCGCGCCACCCCGCTAGCGGGGTGTCCCGCGGATCGGGCCTGATCCGCGGGACACCTTCCGGCGGGCGCCCGGCCCCCACCCCTCGCCCGCCGCGCGCCCGCCCCGGGTGCGCCACCGCCCACACCGCCGCCTGCGGACAGCGGCCCGGAAAACCGGGCCGGTGGTTCCGCACGCCCTCAGACGGCCAGGAGATCCCCCGTGCCCGTTTCCGCACCGCACCGGCCGGCCGCCGCCGGCCGCTCGCGGCCCGCCCCGCCGGGTCGGCCGGCGCTCCCCCGTTCCCGCCGCGCGCTCCGGGCCCCGCGGTGGCTCGGGCCGGCCGACCGCGAGGTGCTGTGGCTCTACCTGCTGACCCGCGTCGGCCTGTGGACCACCGCGGGGGCCGTCGGCTGGCTGTTCCCCTCCGACGGCGAGAGCCGCCGCCCCCCGTCGCTGCTCGCGCCCTGGGAGCGCTGGGACTGGGCGTTCTACCTCCGCATAGCCCGGGACGGGTACTTCCCCGATGCGACGGGTCCCTGGACGGTCGGCTGGGACAACAGGGAGGCCTTCCTGCCCGGTTTCCCCCTCGTCCTGCGCGCCGTGCACACGGTGGTCCCCTCCTGGGCCGCGTCCGGAGCGCTGATCTCCTTCGTCGCGGGTGGCGTCGCCGTCCTGGCCCTGGCCCGCCTCGCCCGAGAACGGCTGGGCCACGACGACGCGGGCCGGCGTGCAGCGGCCTTCCTGCTGGTCTCGCCCTGCGCGGTGTTCCTCGCGGCGGGCTACACCGAGTCGCTCTTCCTCGCGCTGGCCCTGCCCGCCTGGCTGGCGGCGCAGCGCCGGAGCTGGGCCGCCGCCTCGGTCCTGACCTGCCTGGCCTGCTCGGTGCGGGTGACCGGGTTGTTCCTCGCGGCGGCGCTGACCCTCCACTTCCTGATGACCGTACGGATCCGCACCGCCTGGCGGGCGGCCCCGTGGCTGCTCCTGCCGGCCCTCCCCCCGCTGCTCCACACCTGGTACCTGCATGCGGGGACGGGCGACTGGCAGGCCTGGAAGCACTCCCAGGAGCGTGGCTGGTACCGGGAGTTCCACCTGCCGTGGGAGGCCTGGTCCCACACCTGGACGGCCGCCTTCGGCCACACCCGGCCCACCGGCTACGCGATCATGTGGCAGGCGGAGCTGCTGGCCATGGTGACCGGGCTCGTCCTGCTCGCCGTACTGGCGCGGGGCCGCCACTGGCCGGAGGCCCTGTACATCGCCCTCACCCTGTGGGCCCTGGGCACGTCCTACTGGTACACCTCCGTGCCCCGCTCCACGCTGCTGTGGTGGCCGCTGTGGATCTCCCTGGCCGGCTGGAGCCTGCACCGCCGGTGGGTACGCGGTGCCTACCTGTACGTCGCGAGCCCGCTGTGCACCACGGTGGCCATCACCTTCCTCACCGGACGCTGGGCCGGATAGCGCGTGCCCCGGCGCGGCGAACAGTCCCCCGGCCGGCCACCGGGCGCGCATACTCGGAGGATGGCCGACACCACCACCGTCGAGGTCGACACCGACGTGCGCGACCGGCTCGCCGCACTCGCCGCCGACCGCGGACTGAGCCTGCGCGCGTACCTTGCCGAACTCACCGCCGCCCAGGAGCACGCGACCGCACTCGCGCTCGCCGCCCGGGCCTTCGAGGAGGCGCTGGAGCGGCCCGGCTTCCGCGAGGGCTTCGCCCGCGACTTCGGAGGCCTCACGGCTCACGACTGACCCTCCGGCGGGCTCCGCCGACACCCGGGTGGCTCCACCGGCGGGCCGGTCCGCCGGTCGGTCCCTAGGCTCAGGGTGGAAACGCTTCGAGCGCTGGAGGACGGCTGTCATGACCGATGCGGGCGAGGCGCGGCAAGCCGACCGCACCCTGAAGGCAGGGCACCGGGCGATGTGGGCGCTGGGTGACTATCCGTCCGTGGCCTCCCACGTCATCCCCCGGCTGGGACCGCTGCTGGTGAAGGAGTGCGGGGTCCGAACCGGTGACCGGGTCCTCGACATCGCCGCGGGGTCCGGCAACGCCTCCATTCCGGCGGCGCTGGCCGGCGCGGACGTCGTGGCGTCCGATCTGACCCCCGAGCTGCTGGAGACCGGGCGGCACCTGGCCGCCGTACAGGGCGCGAAGCTGGAGTGGCGGGAGGCTGACGCCGAGGACTTGCCCTTCGCGGACGGCGAGTTCGACGTCGTGATGTCCTGCGTCGGCGTCATGTTCGCCCCGCACCACCGCACCGCCGCCGATGAGATGCTCCGCGTGTGCCGGGCCGGCGGGACGGTCGGGCTGATCAACTGGACCCCGGAGGGCTTCGTCGGGCGGCTGTTCGCCGCGATGAAGCCGTATGCTCCGCCGGCCCCGCCGGGTGCGCAGCCGCCACCTCTGTGGGGGGACGAGGAGTACGTCCACGACCTGCTCGGCGACGCGGTCACCGATGTCGTCGCCCGCCGCAGGACGGTCCGCGTGTCCCTCTTCAAGAACCCTTGGGACTTCAGGGAGTTCTTCAAGGCCTGCTACGGGCCGACGATCGCCGTGTACCGCGCGGCGGGCGGCGATCCCGACAAGGTCGCGGCCCTGGACGAGGTGCTCGACGCCCTCGCCGCCGAACACACCACGGACGGCGTGATGGAGTGGGAGTACCTGCTGCTGACCGCCCACCACCGCGGCTGACGATGCCCGCGCCCGGGTCGGCCGGCCGGCCGGTGCGTCAGTCGACGACCGGGTGGACCTCGGGGTGCGCGTCCCACCACTCGCGGTGGAAGCGGTTGTTGTCGATGTTGGCCAGGTACGCGCGGGCCGCCGCCCGGTAGAGCTGCTGGGCCTGGTCGGCCGAGAGCGCCGAGCGGTTCCAGGCCAGGCGGATGCGGCCGGTGACGGGGCTGCCGACGAGGGGGCGCAGCACCGTGCCCGCGGCCGTCGGCGCCGTCGGCTGGCTGAGCGAGACCGCGCGGCCCGCCGCGATCAGGTCGTAGTGCATCTTGCGGTCGGTGATCCGGTAGCGCAGTGACGGGCTGAACCCGGCCTCGGCGCAGGCCGCGACGAGTGCCTCGGGGCCGCCGTCGTCGTCCTCCACCGGAGTCATCCACGCCTCCCCCGCGAGGTCGGCGAGGTCGATGCGGTCCGCACCGGCCAGCCCGTGGCTCGCGGACAGTCTGATCCCGAAGGGCTCCTTCGCGATCAGCGTCCTGGACAAGGTCCCTTCCGGCAGCGGCACTTCGTGGCCGTTGACCTCGCCGTAGACGATGGCGTCGTAGCGTCCGGCGCCGAGCATCCGGGCGAGCGCCGTCACCGAGTCCTCCAGATCGACAGCGATCTCCCGCCCGGACATCGACAGGTCGGTCTGAGCCAGCAGGCCGTCGAGCAGCACGAGCATGATGCAGCCGAGGCGCAGCGGGCCGGCGGCCGAGAGGGCGCGCGCCTCGGCCCCCAGGGCGTCCATCTCGCTGAGCACCCGACGTGCTTTGGCCAGGACGAACTGTCCCAGCGCCGTGGGCTCCACGCCGCCCCTGCCCCGCACGAACAGGTCGCCACCGGTGACCCGTTCGATGCGCCTCAGCTGCGCGGACAGTGCGGGCTGCGAGACTCCCAGCCGCCGCGCCGCGCCCCCCAGGCTGCCCGCCTCCGCTATCCGGAGGACAGCTTGCAGATGCCTCAACTCCAGCTGCATCCGGGCAGCGTACGCAGGGCGCCCGCGACCGCACCATAACGCGGACCTTATGCCTGCCGGGATGTCCCATTCTCGTCATGCACACACTCATACTCGGCCGCGAACGACCACCACTCATCCCCGACCCCCCCACGATCGGAGTGGACGTTGCAACCCACCAGATGGACCGCGGCCGTGGCAGCGATGGCGCTGACCGCGAGCCTCGCCGGCGCCCTGGCCGGGACGGCATCGGCAACGCCGCAGGCGCAACCCGCACCGTCCCAGAAGGACACCCCCGCCGCACGCGCGGTCGCAGCCGCCGACCAGGCCGTCGACAGCGGTCTCGACTCCCTGGTCAACTCCGCGCAGGAGCAGTACGAGCGCAGGCTCGTCACCCCCTGGGTGAAGGACCTCTATTCGGTGTCGTACGAGCGCAGCTACCGCGGCCTGCCGGTCGTCGGCGGCGACGCGGTCGTCCTCGCGGACGGCGCCGGGAAGGTCCGAGCCCTCCAGTCCGCCTCTTCCGTACGCATCGACATCGCTACCCGGGCCACGGTGTCCGCGAAGGACGCCGAGGCCACCTCGCGGGCGAAGCTCGCCGCGGTCGACAAGGTCGAGAGCAGCCGGCTCGTCGTCCGGCTCAAGAACGACAAGCCGGTGCTGGCGTGGGAGACCGTGCTGCGCGGCCGTACCAAGACCGCCCCCAGCAGGCTCCACGTCTTCGTCGACGCCCGCACGGGCGCGCTCGTCGACACCTACGACGACGTCGTCGCGGGCACCGGCAACAGCAAGTGGAACGGGCCCGGCCCGATCACCATCGACACCACCAACTCCGGTTCGACGTACACGCTGCGCGACCCCAACCGCACCGGCCTGAGCTGCGCGGACTACAGCACCGGTACGGTCTTCACGAAGTCCTCCGACTCCTGGGGCACCGGCAACCCCACGAGCAAGGAGACTGGCTGCGTCGACCTGATGTTCGCAGCTCAGAAACAGTGGGACATGCTCTCCCAGTGGCTGGGCCGCAACGGCGTCAGCGGAAACGGCCGCTCCTTCCCCGCCAAGGTCGGGCTGAACGACCTGAACGCCTACTGGGACGGCAGCTCGGTCACCATCGGACGCAACACCGCGAACGAGTGGATCGCCGGCGTCGACGTGGTGGCCCACGAGTACGGGCACGCCATCGACTCCAACACCCCCGGCGGTACCAGCGGCCAGGAGGCCGGTCTCGGCGAAGCCACCGGTGACATCTTCGGCGCGCTGACCGAGGCCTACATCAACCAGCCCGCCCCGTACGACACGCCGGACTACACCGTGGGCGAGGTGATCAACCTCCAGGGCCGGGGCCCGATCCGCAACATGTACAACCCGCCGGCCGTCAACAACGACCCGGCCTGTTACAGCTCCGCGATACCCGGTACGGAGGTGCACGCGGCCGCCGGTCCCCTGAATCACTGGTTCTACCTGCTGGCCGAGGGCACCAGTCCGGGCGGTGGCAAGCCCAACAGCAGCACCTGCAACGGAACCACGCTGACCGGTGTGGGCGTGCAGAACGCCGGCAAGATCTTCTACGGCGGCATGCTGCTCAAGACCAGCAGCATGTCGTACCGGAAGTACCGCACGGCGACGCTGAACTCGGCAAAGTCGCTGGACGCCACCTGCGGCCTCTTCAACACGACGAAGGCGGCCTGGGACGCCATCAGCGTGCCGGCCCAGTCCGCCGACCCGACCTGCACCCCGAGCGGCCAGAACAACGACTTCTCGATGGCGCTGACCCCCTCGTCGGGCACCGTCCAGCAGGGCGGCACGGTCACCACCACGGTCGGTACCACCGTCACCACCGGCACCGCCCAGTCGGTGACGCTGACCGCGTCCGGCCTGCCGGCCGGAGTGAGCGCCTCCTTCAACCCCGCCACCGTGCAGTCCGGACAGTCCTCGGTGCTGACGCTGACCGCCGGCTCCAACGCCGCGCCGGGCACGTCCACGGTCGTCGTCAAGGGCCAGGGCACGGCGCTGTCCCACACGGTCGACTTCACGCTGAACGTCGGCGGGACACAGCCCGGCAACGACCCGCCGGACATCGACGTCGCCAACGTGCGAGCGCACCTGGCACAGTTCAACACCATCGCCTCGCAGAACGGCGGTCACCGCCGTGCGGGCAGCGCCGGCTACAACCAGTCGCTGGCCTACGTCAAGGGCAAGCTCCAGGCGGCCGGCTACACGGTCACGGAGCAGTACTGCTCCTCGTGCGCCTACCCCTCCAACAACCTGATCGCCGACTGGCCCGGCGGTCCCACCGACCAGACCGTCATGTTCGGCGCCCACCTGGACGGCGTCTCGGCCGGCCCCGGCATCAACGACAACGGCTCGGGCTCCGCGACCCTACTGGAGAACGCGCTCGTCCTCGCCCAGAAGAACCCGACGATGACCAAGCACGTGCGCTTCGCCTGGTGGACCGACGAGGAGCAGGGCCTCAACGGCTCGAAGTTCTACGTCAACCAGCTCAGCAGCAGCCAGCGCGCGGCCATCAAGGGCTACTACAACTTCGACATGGTCGGCTCGACCAACGGCGGCTACTTCATCAACAACCTGAACTCCGCCACCGCCGCGCCGCTCAAGGCGTACTGGACCTCACTGAACCTGGCGCCCGAGGAGAACACCGAGGGGCAGGGCCGCAGCGACGACTACTCCTTCCAGCAGGGCGGCATCCCCACCTCCGGCTACGCGGCCGGAGCCAGCGCCCGCAAGACCTCGGCACAGGCCTCGAAGTGGGGCGGCACCGCGAACGCCGCCTACGACTCCTGCTACCACAGCTCCTGTGACACCGCGAACAACATCAACGCCACGGTGCTCGACCGCAGCGCGGACGGCGTCGCCTACGCACTGTGGAAGCAGGCCGTCGGCGGCGAGACCCCGGCGCAGGACTTCTCCATCGGGGTCAGCCCGGCCGCGGGCAGTACGGCTCCGGGCGGTTCGGTCTCGGCGACGGTGAACACCGCCACCGTGAGCGGCACCGCGCAGACGGTCGCGCTCTCCGTCTCCGGCGCACCGGCCGGCGTGACTGCCTCGCTCAGCCCGTCGTCGGTGGTGTCCGGCACCTCCTCGACGCTGTCCGTCCAGGTCGGCGCGGGCACGGCGCCCGGCACGTACACCCTGACCGTCACCGGCTCGGGCACCGTCGCCCACACCACCACCTACACGCTGACCGTCACGGGCGGGGGCAGCTGCACCCCGCGCCAGCTGGTGGTCAACGGCGGCTTCGAGAACGGCTCCAGTCCGTGGAGCGCGACCGCCGGCGTGATCACCAGCCAGTCCGGCCAGGCCCCGCACAGCGGCAGCTACAAGGCCTGGCTCAACGGGTACGGCTCACCCCACACGGACAGCGCCTCGCAGTCGCTGGCCATCCCCTCGGGCTGTGCCTCGTACCGGCTCTCGTTCTTCCTCCACATCGACACGGACGAATACGCGAGCGTCGTCTACGACCGGTTCACGGTCTCCGTGGCCGGCCAGACGCTGGGGTCCTTCTCCAACCTGGACGCGAAGCCCGGATACGCCGAGAAGACCTACGACCTGTCGGCGTACGCGGGCCGGACCGTCACCCTGAAGTTCAACGGCGTGGAGGACCAGTCCCTCCAGACCTCCTTCGTCGTGGACGACGTCGCCCTCCAGGTGAGCTGAGCCCTCGGGCTGAGCCCTCCCGACCCGACGCAGCCCATGCCCCAGACCGTGGCACCGCAGGACAGCGCCATCGACGACATGCCCAGGCCGTAGGAGGCGCCGGGGATCCACTGGCCCGCGGGAGCCGGGCGGACCGCGAACATCTCCTCCTGCTGGGCGGGCGGCAGCAGCCGGCCGCCCAGCAGTTCGGCGAAGAAGCGGTTCAGGTCCCCGGCGGTGGAGACCATGCCGCCGGCCGACCAGGCGAAGCTGGTGTTCAGCTCGGTCACGTCGTGGATCTCGGCGTCGGGGGCGGTGAGGAAGTTCTTGCTGTAAGAGCGGGCGTGCGGGCCGCGCAGTTCGTACTCGTCGGCGCCCGGGGCGCGCTGGCCCGCTCCCGGCCACCATCCGTACGACCGAAACGCCCCGGTTGACCCGTTCGCCCGCCGCTACGTGCGGCGGGATCCGCGGCCCCCGCCCTCGGGGGCGATCATGGCGATCAGCCCGTAGTCCAGCTCCGCGCCGTCGACGAGCAGGGCCTCGATGGTGCGCGTGGTGGGGTCGATGTCGGCCTCCACGCCCTGCCCCCGGTAGCGGGGGTATCCCGAGGCCCCTCGCTCTCCGGTCGCCTCGACCACGGCCGACCTCAGGGCGCGGTCCGCCGGCGAGGCGCCGCGGAGGTTCTCGATGTGCTCGGGCACCACCAGGATCTCGAAGCTCTGCGGCTCAGTGGTCATGGAACCGAAGCTACCGGATGGGGCGCCGCACAGCCGGTTTCACACGTCGCGGCGCCGCACCGCGAACACCGCGAGAGCCGCGGAACTCAGCACGCAGCACGCAGCACGCAGCACGCAGCAGAGCCTCCGGCCCGGTCGGGCGGGAGGCTCTGCGGTGCGGGGTTCGGTGCCCACGTCGACGGCCGTCCGGCCGGCGCGCGCCGTTCTGTGCGTCGGATCGGTGGATCCGGGTGGAGCAAGCCGGGGCCTCGTGGGCACTCGCGCAGGCGTCGGAGGCCCCGGCTCGTACAACTCGTACAACTCTTGCAAGAAGGGGACTGCGTCAGCTGCCGGCCGAGACGTTGCCCGAAAGGACCGGGATGTTGTCCAGGATGTGGGAGAGCGGCTCGTCGCCCTTGGCCTGGGTGGAGTTCTCGGTGCACTGCTGGTTCTGCGGGTTGGACAGGACGTTGATGTCCTGGACGCCGACGTTGACCAGGGCCAGGATCGACTGGGCGTTGACCTTCGCCGGCAGACCGATGCAGGGCTTGTTCAACGTGCCCTGGACCAGGCCGAGCTGCGGGCTCTGGTCGCCCGTGGTCTTCTGGTTACCGTAGATCTGCTGGGCACCGTTTCCGTTGACGGTGTTGACCCCGTTGTCGTTGCCGACGGCCATGGCCGGGGCGGCGACTGCGGCGCCCGCGCCGACGATGGATGCGGTGGCGGCGGCGGTGGCCATAATCTTCTTGAGCATCAGGTGTCCTTGTGTCACACGGGTGCATGAGGGTGAGCGCCTTGATCAACGGCCGGAGGGACGCCGGGTTCCGGGGCTTCACCCGATTGGCGGCACGCCCCGTCTCAGCGGGCCCGGACGGCCACGTTCAGCTCGACCACGTAGCGCTCCTCGACCCACCCGTCGGGGAAGCGGAGCATGAGCAGGGCGCGTTCCTCGGCCAGGAACGCCTCCGTCCCGGGCTCGCCGACGAGGAAGAGGGAGTGCGTGGACAGTTTGGCCAGGTGCGTGTCGACCGGGACCCGGCGCGACCAGGACAGGTGACGGCCGGTGAAGCGCAGCCCGTCCTGGGGGCGGGCCCGTTCGTTGATGTACCAGCCCGGCCCGAACCGGGCCTCGATGCGGGCCTGCTGCTCCGCGATCCATCCGACCGTCACGTCCGGGTCGTTGTGCCAGATGGCCAGTGCCCCGCCGGGCCGCAGTACCCGCAGCGCCTCGGGGACGGCCCGGTCCGGATCGGTCCAGTGCCAGGACTGCGCGTAGGTCAGCAGGTCCAGACATCCAGACGACAGCGGCAGCCTGTTGCCGTCGGCCCGCACCAGCGGGGTGCCGGGATTGCGCCGCCGGAACTCGGCGGCCATGCCCTCGCCCGGCTCCACCCCGACCACGCGGGCGCCGCGCGCCTCCAGCAGCGACGTGGCGATTCCCGTACCCGCGCCCACGTCGGCGACGCGGGCGCCGTCCAGGGGGAAGCCGGCCAGTTCCGCCAGCGTGTCGAAGAGCTCGGGCGGATACGAGGGGCGGCTCGCGGCGTAGCGCGCGGCCGCGGAGCTGAATGAACGAGCACGGGATTCGGTCGTCATGACGCCCATGATGCCGCTGGGCCGGCCGTCCGTGGAGTGCGCCGCCGGTGTGGTGGGAGCCGGCTCGGCGGGAGTGACCGTACGATCGCCCTCGGTACGGCGAGAGGCGGATCGCACGTGGTGGCCGCACGGTATGTCACGGACCTGGTAGGGGCGTTCGAGCGGTATGCCGGGCGGCCTGCCCTCGGGGGCGGTCCGGTCGTGCTGCGGTTCGAGGAGGTGCTCGACGCGTCCTGGCGGCTCGCCGCGGTGCTGGCCGAGGCGGGGATCGGGCATGGCTCGGGGCTCGCCTGCGTGGCGGGCACCAACCGGCCCGAGGTGCTGCTGCTGCGGATCGCCGCACACCTGCTGGGTGCGCGGCTGACCCAGGTCGTGACCGGACCTGCCCTGTACGGGCTGGACTTCATCCTGCGGGACTGCCGGCCGGACCTGGTGGTGCACGACGTTCCGGTACCCGGCACCGGGGCGCGCCGGCTAGGCCTGGACGAGGCGATCCGACGCTCGGGGCGGCGCGCCGCCGTACCGGTGACCGTGCGGGCGCGGGACGACGACGTGGCGCGGGTGACCTACACCGGCGGGACGACGGGGCGGCCCAAGGGGGTCGCCTCGACCTTCGGCGCGATGGCGGCGCGCAACTCCGTACGGCCGGCCGGCTGGGCGAGGACCGGCTACCTGTCGGTCACCTCGCTCGCGCAGCGGTCCGGGGGGCGGTGCCTGGAGCAGTTCCGGGCCGGCGGGCGGGTGGAGATCCTCGATCCCTTCGGGACGAGGGAGTTCGCGGCGGCCTGTCAGCGTCTGGGACCCGTCTCCACGTACCTGACGACCTCGATGGTCTACCGGCTGCTGGACGATCCCGCGACCGCCCACGGAGTGCCCGGGCTGGCGATCGTCTCGTACGGGGACTCGCCGGTCCATCCGGAGCGGCTGCGGGAGGCGGTGACGCGCTGGGGCGGACGCTGGCGGCAGGGCTACGGCACGAACGAGGCAGGGGTGATCTGCCGGCTGACGCCCGCCGACCACGACGCGGGGGTGGGCGGGCGGCCCGAGCTGCTGGCTTCGGTCGGCAGGCCCGTCGCGGGGGTGGAGGCCGAGGTGCGGGACGGGCGGGGTGCGGTGGTGGCCGCCGGGCAGACGGGTGCGGTGTGGATCCGGTCGGCGGCGATGATGTCGGGCTACTGGGGCCGGTCCGGGACGACGGCGGAGGCGGTGCGCGACGGCTGGCTGCGGACGGGTGACCTCGGGCACTTCGACGGGGCCGGCTACCTGTACCTCGACGACCGGGACGCGGACGTGGTGATGGTCGACGGGGACAACGTGTACTGCGTGCCCGTGGAGGCGGCGCTCGCCCGGCATCCCGCGGTCGCGCAGGCCGTGGTGGTGGGCCGGCACAGCGAGCTCACCGGCGAGCAGGTGTGCGCCTTCCTGGTCCCGGCGGCCGGTCGCGTGCCGGGGCCGGGGTTGGCCGACGAGGCCTGCGACCTGGTGGAACGGACACTGGCGCGGGCACACCGGCCCACCGCGGTGTTCTGGGTACGGGAGATCCCGCTCACCGCGCGGGGCAAGCCGGACAAACGGCGGCTGCGTGAGCGCGCGGCAGCGGCGGCGCGGTCGCCGGGCGGTGGGGAGTAGGCGGGCCGGGGCGGGTGGTTGACTGGGGGCATGGATCTCGCGCGAAACGGGCCCGGACCCGACTCCGCGGTGCGGTGTGCGCCGCCGTTCGACGCCGAACTGGCCGCCGCGCTGGCGGTCTCGGCGGACGGGAAGGCCGGGGAGCCGTTCACTCCGGAGAACCTCGCCGCCCGGCAGGAGCGGGACGTCGCGGAGCGGCCGCGGCCGACCGTGCCGGAGCTTCGCGCCGGCGGGTGCTTCGAGGTCGACGAGCTGTGCGTGCCCGGGCCGCCCGGCGGCCCGGACGTGACGCTGCTGAGCGCGCGGCCCGCCGGCCTCGACGAGGCTCTTCCACTGCTCTACTACATGCACGGCGGCGGCATGATCCTGGGCAACGCATCGGTCGTGCTTCCCCAGTTGCTCCGCGAGTGGGCCCTACCTCTGGAGACGGCCGTCGTCTCCGTCGAGTACCGGCTGGCTCCCGGGGTGCGCCATCCCGGACCGGTGGAGGACTGCTACGCCGGTCTGGTCTGGGCGGCCGCGCACGCCGCGGAGCTGCGTATCGACCCGGAGCGCATCGTCATCGGCGGGAAGAGCGCCGGCGGCGGCCTCGCCGCGGCGCTCGCCCTGCTCACCCGTGACCGGGGCGGGCCCCGACCCATCGGCCAATTGCTGCTGTGCCCGATGCTCGACGACCGCGGCGACACCTTCTCCAGCCGCCAGATGACCGGCGTCGACGTCTGGGACCGGTCCTCCAACGCGACGGCGTGGCAGGCGCTGCTGGGCGACCTGTACGGCACCCCGGATGTGCCGCCGTACGCGGCTCCCGCACGTGCCGCGGACCTGTCCGGACTGCCCCCGGCCTACATCGACGTCGGGTCGGCCGAGACGTTCCGCGACGAGGACGTGGCCTACGCCAACGCGATCTGGCAGGCGGGCGGTCAGGCCGAACTGCACGTATGGCCAGGGGCCTTCCACGGGTTCGACACCGTCGCGCCGAACGCGGCCCTCAGCCGGGAGGCCCGTGCCGCCCGCACCCGCTGGCTCCGGCGCGTCCTCAGCCGGTCCGCGGGCGCCTGAACGCCTCGGCGAGCGGGGCCGGTGCGCGGCCGGGCCCAGGGCGCCTCGCGCGGCGCGGCTACGGCTACGGCGGCAGCTGTTCGCTCAGGCGGCCGGGACCACCGAGGCCCGCATGACCGCGGCCCATTCCCGGAGCAGGGCGGCGTGGCGGATGCGCTCCGCGTCGGAGAGGCGGCCTTCGGCGCGCGCGAACAGACAGCGGATGTCGGCGTTGATCTCGGCGAGGCTGCGGTCGGGGGCCGGGCGCTGGTCAGGAGTCGGGCTCACGTGATCAACAGTAGGGCCGGGGGCCGACAACCGTGGACCGTGTCCGACATGCGGACGGCGGGTTCCCACTTCGGACACGCGTGCGTGCCGCCACCGCATCGGGTCCCGTACCCTGCCGCCGTGAAGATCATCGACCTGGAGCCCGGTGACGCCCGGCTCGTCTCCGACCTGCTCCCCGTGCTGCTCGAATTGCGTCCGCATCTCACCGAGGAGCTCTTCCTCTCGGTCGTCGCCGAGGGCCGGGCCCAAGGACTGCGCTTCACGGCGGCCTACGACGCGGACGGTGTGTGCGTGGGCGCGGCGGGCTGGCGGATCGTGGCCAACACGTCCATGGTCCGCAAGCTCTACGTGGACGATCTGGTCACCTCGGCCACCGCCCGTTCCGGTGGCGTGGGACACGCACTGCTCACGCACCTGGAGCAGCACGCCCGCGCCTCCCGGTGCACCGCCCTCACCCTCGACTCCGGCACCCAGCGGACCGACGCGCACCGTTTCTACTTCCGCGAGCGGATGGCCGTGACCGCCTTCAGCTTCGAGAAGCCGCTCGGCTGAGGGCGGCCGGGGGACCGGCCTGCCTCCTCCGTGACCGGATCGTCGCCGCCCCGAGGCCCGATCGGGCTCGTGGGGCCGAAGCTCGCCTGTTAGGTTCCTGACGTCGTCGACCCCGGGGGAACCGAACCCATGCCCGTAGCCAGACCTCGCCGCCGCGGCCTGCGTGCCGCGGCCGCAGCCGCCGCCCTGCTCGCCGGATGTTCCGGATGCGGGAACGGGGACGGCGGGGACACGCAGGCCACGCCGTCGTCCTCGTCATCCCCGTCGCCGTCGTCATCCCCGTCGGCATCGGCATCGGCATCGCCGTCGGTGTCGGTGTCGCCGTCCGTGTCGGTGTCGGCCACGGCCGCGCCCACCGTCGCGGCCACGACCGCCGCGCCCCGTTCGGCGGCTCCGCCGGTGACGCCGCCCCCGGCTCCGACCCGCCTGACCGCTGCCGTGGCCACCCTCGGCGGCCGGCTCGGCCTCGTACGGGGCGGCGCCGCAAAGGAGTTCACCGTGACCCTGCGGAACGGGAACTCCGCCGACTACCGGCATCTGCTCGTGACCTTCCAGATGGAGATGCTGGTCGGCGAACCGGGTGACCGGCCGGGCGACGGTCCGGGCTTCCTGCTGGAGCGCCTCGACCAGGCCTCCGGCACCTGGCGTCCGGCCGAACTGCGCGTGGCGAACGATGTCAAGCCCCTGTCGCTGTTCACGGGAGGCCGTCCCCTCGCCCGTGATGCCGTCCGGGTCGAGCGCTACCGGCTGCGCGCGACCGCCGGCGGCCCGACGGGCAGCACCCCGTTGGTGGTGTCCTTCGTCGACACGGATGCCGATCGCGAGGCCACGCCCCATGTCCTGCTCGGGCACAGCACCGCCTGAGCCGTCATCCTGCCGCGCGGGCCTCCCCGACGGCGGACGCGGCGGTGCGCCAGGCCTCGGTGACGGCCTCACGGACCCGGTCGGTCGCCTCGGGCACCCCGGCGGGAAGGTGCAGCGGCGCCCCGATGTGTACGTGCAGGCAGGGCCGGCGCAGCGGCGCCGTGAGGACCCCGGCGAGTTGCTTCGCGCGGCTGCCGGAGCACAGCCGGCGGGAGCCGGCCTGGCCCACGGGTACGACGGGGGCTCCCGTGGCGGCGGCGAGCCGGGCCAGTCCGCTGCGGAAGGGGCCCGGAGCGGTCTCCCCCGCGTCGCGGCGCGTCGGCAGCCGGCCCTCGCCGTAGAGCAGCACGCTGCGGCCCGAGGCGAGGGCCACGGCGGCGGCGTCCAGCGCGTCGCCGGCCCGGGCGGTGCCGCGGTGAACGGCGATGTGCCCCTCGCGGCGCAGTGCGGGGCCCAGCAGAGGTACGCGCCAGAGTCCGGCGGTGGCCAGGATGACCGGCTCGATCCCGTGCCGGCGCAGGGCCGTGACCACGACGGCGGGGTCGGCGAGCGAGGTGTGGTTGGCCACGAGGATGGAACCGGTGGCGGGCCGGGCACCGGGGTCGGCGGTGACGGTGAGCCGCCCGAAGGCGGGGACCAGGGCGGCGGCGATTCGGCTGAGCATGGGCGGGCCCGTTCGTTCGTGCGGTGGGGTCGCGCTCCATGGTCGACGGCGGCGGCGGTGCGGTCATGAGTAGGCGTACTCACCGAATATGACCGAACGGTCACAAGATCGGGGTCGGGGAACGCGTGGTGCGGGGCCCGCATCTAGCAGCGTGGCGGGGCCCTCTCGGCTGCCCGTCGAAGGTATCTGCACGGTGTGAACGGCAAGGCGGGGCTTGGATGAAGGCGGTAGCAGTGACGGACGGTTCCTCGGACGACCCGAAGGACACGGGAACCACCGTCGCGGGGGCGGAACCCGGGAAGGCGGGGTCCCCTTCGGCGGACACGAACGCGGAGGCCGAAGACACCGCGGCGGACGCATCGCGGCCCGCGACGGGGTCGGACGACGAGCCGGAGGACACGGCCGAAACCGAAGCGGACCAGGAGTCCGCGCAGACCCCTTCGACGGCACGGAAGGAAAGCCGGGCGGAGGCCGGCGCGGGGAAGGCGCCGGACGCCGCCTCGGCGGACGACGAGCCCGCGGCCGACACACCGGCCGACACCGATGCCCGGGACGACGGGCCCAGCGCCGCCGCCCCGGACGCCGAGCCCGCGGCCGAGGCACCGGCCGGCCCCGACACCGACGCCGACGCTGACGCTGACGCTGACGCCGACAGCGGTGCCCGAACCGAAGACCCCCGGGCCGACGCCCCCGGCGACGACACCGATGCCGACACCGACGCCGAACCGGCAGCGGACGCCGGGGACTCGCGCACGCAGATCCTCCGCCTCCCCCGCGCCACCGCCGAGGACCGCAAGGCGCGGAGCAAGCCTGAATCTGAGGCCGAGGTCGAGGTCGAGGTCGAGGTCGAGGTCGAGGTCGAGGCCGACGCCGACGACTCGCGCACGCAGACCCTGCGCGCGCCGGGCGCCGCCGCTCCGGACCGCAAGGCTGGGGAGACGCCCGGCACCGCAGGCGCCGGTGTGGGCGAGAAGGCGTCCGCCGCCGGAACCGCGCCGAAGGTGCCGTCCTGGGCGGCAGTGCGTGACAAGGCGGCACGTGAAGAGGCGGCGCGTGCAGGGGAATCCGATCCGGTGTCGGACTCCGATCCGGACTCGGATGCGGTTTCCGACCCGGAGCGGACGAGCCGGTTCGTCGCGCTGAAGGATCCCGACGCGCCGGCGCCCGTCGCGGCGCGCCCCCTGCCTCAGGCGCCCGCGCAGCCGGCCGCGCCGGGCCCCCTGCCGCCGCTGGACCTGCTGGCCGAGCTCACCAACACCCCTCCCCCGCCGGAGACCCCTCGCCGGACCGTGCTGCGCCGCGTCAAGGTGTGGACGCCGATTCTGCTGTTGCTCGCCGGTGCCTGCATCGGCGGCCAGATGCTGCGGCCCCTTCCCGCCCCCCGGCTCGTCGCCGCGGAGACCGAGCACACCGTCGACGGGCAGTTCTCCATGCCGTGGCCCGGCCAGGGCCAGGGAGCCGTCCGCGTCGTCGGTTCCGGCGACATCGGCACCTTCGGTGAGCAGCGGCCCGTACCGACGGCCAGCGTCGCCAAGATCATGACGGCCTACGTGATCCTCAAGGGCCATCCGCTGCGCAAGAACGAGGCCGGCCCGGACATCACCGTCGATGCGAAGGCGGTGGCGGACGGAAATTCCGAGCACGAGTCCCGGATCAGGGGTCTCACCGCCGGGTCGAGGTTCAGCCAGCAGGACATGCTGAAGATGCTGATGATCCCCTCGGGCAACAACATCGCCCGCCTGCTGGCGCGCTGGGACACGGGCACCGATTCCGAGGCCGCGTTCGTGGAGAAGATGAACGCCGCCGCCCGGGAACTCGGCATGAAGGACACCACGTACACCGACCCGAGCGGTCTGGACGCGGGCACCGTCAGCACGGCCGCCGACCAGCTGAGACTCGCCGAGGCGGTGATGAAGGACGACGCCTTCCGGGCGATCGTCGCCCTGCCGGAGGCCTCCATCAAGGGCCTGGGCGAGAAGCTCGTCAACAACAACCACCTGCTCACCGACTCCAACCTCAGCATCCGCGGGATCAAGACCGGCTCCAGCACACCCGCCGGCGGCACCTTCGTGTGGGCGGCCTACAAGACGGTCGGCGAGGAGACCGAGCTGATCGTCGGTTCGTTGATGGAACAGCGCGCGCCCGCCCCGGACGTGGACGCCCTCAACAGCCTGGCCCTGGTGAAGACGAACAGCAAGAAGATCATCGAAGCGGTACGGACGGCCCTCGCCTCCGGCCCGCTCGTCCGCAAGGGCGACGTCGTCGGCTACGTGGACGACGGACTCGGCGGCCGTACTCCGCTCGTGGCAGTCAAGGACCTGAACGTGACCAGCGTGCCCGGGCAGCGGTTCAGGCTGTCCCTCGACGCCGGCTCCTCAGCGCTCCCGCGCACGGCGAAGTCCGGGACGGAGGTCGGTGTGCTGACGGCGGGTGAGGGTGAGGGCGCCAAGAGCGTCCCGGTGGCCGTCAAGGGAGCTCTTGCGGAGCCCTCGTTCGGGACGAGGCTCACGCGTCTCGGCTGAGCAGGGTCCCGTCCGCCGGTTCGGCCCCGAACCGGCGGCGGGCGGCTGAGGACGGGCGACGACCGTCCGTCACATGCCGTCCGTGAACAGCAGTCGGCCGGGGCTGCCTGCGTCGGTGCCGGTCAGGACGTCCTCGGTGGCCTTCTCCACGAGCCACCCGGCGACCTCCTGCGGGGCGGCCGCCGGATGGGCCGCCTTGTAGAGGGCGCCCGCTCCGGTGACGTGCGGGGCGGCCATGGACGTGCCGTCGAGGGCGATGGTGCCGCCGCCGAGCAGTGCGGAATCGATCTGCTCGCCGGGGGCGTGGATCTCCACGCACTCGCCACGGTTGGAGAAGCGGGACTGCTCGTCGCGCCGGCTGCTGGCGGCCACGGTCACCACCCGCTCCGCCGAGGCCGGGGAGACCGTGCAGGCGTCGGCCGCCGCATTCCCGGCGGCGACGACCGGGAGGGTGCCGGCCTCGGCCACGGCGGTGGCGGCCCGGTTGACGGCCTCGGAGCGGCCACCGCCCAGGGAGACGTTGAGTACAGCGGGCTGCCGGGCGTTCGCCGCCACCCAGTCCAGTCCGGCGATGACCGCCGAGTGGTCGCCCCGGCCGTCGCAGCCGAGTACGCGGACGCTGACCAGGCGCACGGAGCGTGCGACGCCGTACGTCCGGCCGCCGATGGTGCCCGCGACGTGGGTGCCGTGGCCTTCGCAGTCCTGGCCGCCACCGCCGTCCCCGACGGCGTCGAAACCGGGCTCGGCCCGGCCCTCGAACTCGGGGTGGGAGTAGTCGATGCCGGTGTCGAGGACGTAGGCCGTCACGCCGGCGCCGTCGCCGCCGGTGGTGAAGTGACCGTCGAGCGGGAGGGTCCGCTGGTCGATGCGGTCCAGGCCCCATGTCGGTGCAGGGGCCCGGGCGGTGGACGGTGCGGCCGGGCCGGGCGGCGTCGGTGGGGCCGAGATCTCCGCGTCGGCCTCCACCGAGCGCACCCCGGGGGTGGTGCGGACGTCGTCCAGCTGGCCGGGGGTCAGCGGCACCGCGAAGCCGTTCATCGCCGATTCGTAGACGAAGGTGGGCTCCAGTCCGAGCCGGTGTGCGAGGGCGCCGGCGTCCACGTCGTCGTCGAGGCTGACGATGAACGCGCCGGGAACCGCGGCGGCGGGCAGCAGGAGCGGAGCCGGCACGGGTTCCGGAACGTCCGCGGCCGCGGCGCCGGCGCGTGCGGGGGCAGCCGCGATCAGGGCGGCGACGGTCAGGCGGACGAGCAGGCGCATGGAGGTACTCCCCGGGAGATGGGCGGTCATCAGGAGACGGCCGCGCCCTCGCCGGCGTCCAGGTGCGGCCTCCCTCTCCTTCGGACAGGGCCCGGGCGGGCTTGAGGAGCCGCCCTCACATGGCCCAGCACTCCTGCCGGGCCCGGCCTCGGACCGGGCGGTCACGACCGGGGCGGCGACCGCCCTCCGCTCGCCCGGCACCGGCCGTTCTCCCGCCGAGGGCGGGAGAACGGCCGGTGAGCCGGGGTCAGGCGCCGGGCGGCACCCGGGACGGGCGGCCCCGGCCGCGCGTCAGGGAGTAGCCGAAGATGCCCGCGAGGGCTCCGAGCACTCCGCCGGCCGCCGTCCAAAGCCAGCGGTCGGACCACCAGCCGCCGGACCAGCCGTCCTCCGGGTCGCGCAGGGAGCCGGTCACCGTACCGGCGACCAGCGGTTCGGCGAGGGCCCCGTCCACCGCGAAGGCGCCTCCCTGCTCCCGGGCGTCGGCCTCGACGGCCACGCGCACCGGCAGGCCCAGGTCCTCCTCCGGCAGGTCCACGACCGTCAGGCGGACGTAGTAGCTGCCCGGGAGCGGGTCGTTGGCCCACGGCTCCGCTCCGGCGCGTACCGTGCGCAGGGTGCAGGACAGCTCGACCGAGGCCGCCTCCTTGGCCGCCGCCCTGCTCTGCATGCCGTACGTGCAGGCCTGCCGGCGGCGGAGCCCGTCGTACACGTCGAGCCGCCAGGTCGAGGTGCCGTGCCGGGCGGCGGACTCGGGCAGGGTGACGTCGGCCTTCACGGTGACGCGCTGCTGGGCATCGACCGGAAGCACCCAGTACAGGTAGTCGCCGCTGGAGGCGCCGGCCGTGGCCTTCTGGCCGGGCCACAGCGGTGTTGCGGTGCGGAAGCTCGTGCCCGCCTCGGTCGGGGCGGCGGCCCCGGCGGTGTCCTTTCCGGGGGTGGCACTCGGCGACGGGGTGTCGGCGATGGCCGTACCGGCGGCCGTACCCGCCACCGCGAGGGCGGCGGCCGCCGCGAGCAGGCCTGCGGCCAGTCTGCGTACGGTACGCATCAGTTGGTCCTCCAGACGGAGATGCGCCAGCGGGAGATCCATCCCCACACCAGTCCGGCCAACAGTCCGGCCAGCACCAACACGGCCAGCGTCCACCAGCCGCGCCCGAGGCCGAAGGCCGCGGCGTCGGAGGCGTCACGCGGGCCGTCGACCAGGTCGATGGTCAGCTCGACGGGCATGCCGGGAGTGGTCTTCACGGAGGCGGGAGCGGAGAAGGAGTTGCTGACCTGGAGGCAGACGGTTTCGGCCGCGGGCTTCGCGTCCGAACCGGTGTCGTCGGTCTCGGCCTTGGGGTAGCGCAGGCCGGTGGAGAGGACGTCGGTGCGGCCGTCGCCGGCCTCCGAGCCGCGGACGATCTCCCGCCCGTGGACGGTCGTGGCGCGCAGCAGGACGCCGTAGTCGTTGTTGACCGCCCTGTCGGCTCCGATGCTCACCGAGGCGCGCAGTTCCTGGCCGGGCAGCACGTCCACCCGGTACCAGCGGTGCTCGCCGAAGGTCTCGCGGTCGCTGTAGAGACCGGCCTTGAGCTGCGGGGCACTCGCGCACTGCTTCGCGCCCTCGGTCGCCACCGGGTTGACGACCGGGTCGGCGGCCCGGTCAACGAGTTGGCGGACCCGGCCGGAGAGGTCCGCCTTGTGCTGGACGGAGGTGTAGGTACCGCCGGTGGCTTCGGCGATGCAGGTCAGCTGGGCCCGGGTCTTGGCGTCGGGAACCAGGCCGAGGGTGTCGATGACCAGGTGGATGCCCTTGGCCGCGATGTCGCGGGCCACTTCGCACGGGTCGAGCGGGGCACAGGTGTCCTCGCCGTCGGTGATGAGCACGATCCGCTTGGTGGCGTTGCCTCCCTCCAGGTCCTGGGCCGCGCCGAGCAGGGCCGGCCCGATCGGGGTCCAGCCGGTCGGGGCGAGGGTCGCCACGGCGGTCTTGGCCTCGGTCCGGTCGAGGGGGCCCACCTTGTAGAGCTGCTTGGTGTCCTTGCAGCCGAGCGTGCGGTCGTCACCCGCGTAGTCGGCGCCCAGGGTCCGTATCCCGAGCTGGACTTCCGCGGGGACGGCGTCGATGACCTCGTTGAAAGCCTGCTTCGCGGCGGCCATGCGGGACCCGCCGTCGATGTCGTTGGTCCGCATGGAGCCACTGACGTCCAGGACGAGGTCGACCTTGGGGGGTTCCTTCGCCGCCGGTCCGTCGGCGGCCGTGGCGCTCGCCGGGAAGAGCCCGACGGCCAGAGCGGCGAACAGGGCGCAGGCCCTGGCCGCGAGCCGTTTTCTTGTGATCATCGCCGGATCGTATTGAGGATCGTCCGGCAATCCAAAAATGGGGGTGGGGCGGACCGGTCGATATCCGGATGCGGGGTACGGAGCCCCCGTCCTAGGCTGCGCGGATGAGTACCCGTACTTTCCGTATCACCGTCCGCGGCGCGTTCGACGGACTGACCGACGATCAACGGGCCGAACTGCTCGCCGCCGCGTCCGAGCACGACATGCTGCGCGCGGAGTTCACGGCCGAGGGGCATCTGACGTACGACCTTGCGGCGCGCCCCTTCTTCACCTTTCGTTTCCTGGACTCGGGGGAGGCGGAGGAGGACATCCTTGACGCGGCGGCCCGGGCGGAGCTGGCGGCAGAGGCCTGGCTGACGGAGCGCGGCTACGGTTTCAAGCAGCTGCGGTCACAGGCGCAGGACCTGTCGCTGGCCCCGCTGGGCAAGCGGGGGCGCCGGGAGGCCGCGCGCGCCGGGGCGCGGGACTGACGTCCGGCGAGGAGCCGTCCGGGCGGGCCTCCGAGGGGTCAGCCACGGACGCCCGGGGCGAACACGGTCGCGAGATGTGCGGCCAGTCGCCCCGGGGTCGGCGGGGAGAGCCGGGCGCCGAGGTATCCGTCCGGGCGCACGAGGAGCGCGGTCGGCGGCCGGGAGGCGTAGATGCGGGCGAACTCGCCGCCGGTGTCGTGGTACGCGGGCAGGGCACCCGGGCCCGCCGGGGCGTCGGGCGGGGTGTCGGCCGGCAGGACGACGCACGTCTCGACCCGGCCGCCGGAGTACTCCCGCGCCGTCAGGGCGAGTTCGTCGAGGCCGGTACCGTGGAGCAGGAGGACGTGTTCGCGCCCGCGGAACAGGTCGGCGAGGCGCAGCGGGACGGCCGCGATCGGCGAGGTGAGGCCGCCGCAGTCCGGGGCCCGGTCGCCGGGACGGGGTCCGGGGCCCTCTCCCGGGGGGTCGGTGACGGGGCTTCCGCGGTAGCCGACGAGCAGTTGGGCCTCGCGCAGGATCAGGGTGCGGGCGTCCTCGGGGTCGGACTGGACTCCTCGGGCGGAGGCATGGCGCACCGTGCGGCCCACGACCTCCTCGCCGACGGGGCGGCGTTCGGCGTCGTAGCTGGGCAGGAGGCCGGGGTGGGCGGCGCCGTCGACGGCCAGGGCGAGCTTCCATGCCAGGTTCCAGGCGTCCTGGATTCCGGTGTTCATGCCCTGGGCGCCGGTCGGCGGGTGGATGTGCGCGGCGTCGCCGGCGATGAGGACGCGGCCGTGCCCGTACCGGTCCACGATCCGGTGGCTGATCCGGAAGACCGAGGACCAGCGCATGTGCGAGGCGGTGGCGGGGGTCGGCGAGAGCCGGTCCAGGACGGTCTGGATGTCGGCCAGTTGTGGAGCCGGGCCGTTCTGGAGGCCGTGGGCGACACCGTCGGCGGCCTGTTCGGCCGTGGACAGTTCGGGCGGTACCTGCATGGACATCCGGTAACGGGAGCGGCCCGGCAGCGGGATGCACACGAGTACGTCGTCCACGGCGCCGGCGGCGTCCAGGTGCATGGCGCGCAGGGAGTACCCGTACGGCAGGTCCCCGTCGGCCTCGACGTCGGCGAGCATGTACTCCTCGGGGAAGGCGCCGCCCTCGAAGGACAGCCCGAGTCCCTTGCGCACGACGCTGTGGGCGCCGTCGCAGCCCACCAGGTAGCGGGTGCGCAGTTCTTCCTCGGCGCCCGAGCGGGTGCGCAGCCGGCTGGTGACGCCGTCCGCGTCCTGGCGGAACGAGACCAGTTCGGTGCCGCGTTCGACGGCGGTTCCCCAGCGGGCCAGGTGCTCTTCGAGGATGCGCTCGGTCTCGTACTGCGGCAGCGCCGCGAAGCGGTAGGGCACTTCGGGCGGCAGGACGAGGTCGATGCGGGGCTGCTCGACGCCGTTGACGTACGTGAGCTGGCCGCGCAGCGGGACGGCCGCGTCCAGAACGGCGCGGACCATCCCCATCCGGTCCCAGATCTCCAGGGTGCGCGGCTGGATGCCCACGGCCTTCGCATAGGGCAGCCGGGCGGGGAGCCTGTCGACGATCCGGCAGGCGACGCCCCTGCGGCGCAGCTCGGCGGCGGCGGTCAGGCCCACCGGACCCGCGCCGACGACCAGTACGTCCGTCGTGTTGGTGTGCGCCACTGGCGCCTCCCGGCGTGCGGCCCCCGTCGGAGTCGGTCCGACTCCATGGTGGCCGCACGCCGGGCGTCCGGCATCTCCACCGGTCCCCGGCAGGTTCCCGGCCGGGCGGCCCGCGTCACTCGATGACGAGGTCGACCTCGATGTTGCCGCGGGTGGCACGGGAGTAGGGGCAGACCTCGTGGGCCTGCTTGACCAGCAGGGCGCCGGTCTCACCGGCGAGGGAGTCCGGGAGTTCGACGCGCAGGGTGGCGGCGAGGCCGAAGCCGGCGCCGTCCTTGAGGATCGAGACCTCCGCGGTGACCGAGGCCTCGCTGGTGTCGACCTTGGCCTGGCGGCCGACCAGGCCGAGCGCGCTGGCGAAGCAGGCGGCGTAGCCGGCGGCGAAGAGCTGCTCGGGGTTAGTGCCCTGTCCGTTGCCGCCCAGCGCCGGGGGCATGGCCAGGGCGAGGTCGATCTGGCCGTCGGAGCTGACGGCGCGGCCCTCGCGGCCGTTGGCGGTGGCGACAGCGGTGTAGAGCGCGTCCATGAGAGTTCCTCTCGCAAGCGGTGAACCGTGGTGGCGGCCGAGGCCGGCCGCGCCCCATCAGTAGAGCACGCAATTGAGTTGTGCGCAATTCAATGCCTCTCCAGGTCTTGCCGGGTAGACTGGCCGGCATGACCGAGCAACCCACCTCCATCGGCTCCGACCAGGACTTTCTGCGCCTCGACGGGCAGATCTGCTTCGCGCTGAACGCCGCGAGCCGCGCCTTCGGAGGCCTCTACCGCGTGGTCCTCAAGGACCTGGGGCTCACCTACCCGCAGTACCTGGTGATGCTGGTGCTCTGGGAGCACGGCCAGCTGCCGGTCAAGGAGATCGGACAGCACCTGCGGCTGGACTCGGGCACCCTGTCCCCCTTGCTCAAGCGGCTGGAAGCGGCCGGGCTGGTACGCCGCGAGCGCAGCACCGAGGACGAGCGCTCCGTCCGCGCCCACCTGACCGAGGAAGGTGCGGCGCTGCGCTCCCGCGCGGCGGAGGTGCCCCGGCGGATCGCGGCGGCCACCGGTTTCGAGCTCGCCGAGGTGGCCGATCTCCAGGACCGCCTGGGTCGGCTCACCGCCGCGCTGGACGCCGCCGTGCCCCTGGCGGAGGTGCAGGAGGCGGCCCAGGGTCCACGGGAGGCGTAGCCGCCGTCCGCGACGGACACTGGGGCCACCCCGTGCGGCAGGAGGTGGCCGATGGACCCGGCTGCGGCGCTGGACCGGATCGCGTTCCTGCTGGAACGCGCGCAGGCGCCCGGCTACCGGGTGCGGGCGTTCCGCACCGCGTCCGCGGTGGTCGTGCGCCTGGGGCCCGAGGAGGTGGCGGAGCGGGCCGCCGCCGGCTCCCTGGAGGCGGTCAAGGGACTCGGCCCCAAGACGGCCGCAGTGGTACGGGAGGCACTCGCCGGCGGGGTGCCGGCCTATCTGCGCGGCCTGGAGGACCAGGCCGCGGCGCTTCCGGAGGGCCCCCCGCCGTCACCGGCCGCCGCCGCACTGCGGGCGGCCCTGCGCGGGGACTGCCACCTGCACTCGGACTGGTCGGACGGCGGCAGCCCGATCGAGGCGATGGGCCGGGCGGCTGCCGACCTGGGCCACGCATGGGCCGTGCTGACCGACCACTCGCCGCGACTGACCGTGGCACGCGGCCTCTCCCCCGACCGCCTGCGCGAGCAGCTGGACGCCGTGGCGGCGCTCAACGCCACCTGGGCGCCCTTCCGGCTGCTCACCGGGATCGAGTGCGACATCCTGGACGACGGGGCCCTCGACCAGGAGCCGGAACTGCTGGACCGGCTCGATCTCGTGGTCGGCTCGGTGCACTCGAAACTGCGGATGGACGCGCCCGCGATGACCCGGCGGATGCTGGCCGCCGTGCGCAACCCGCTGATGGACGTCCTGGGGCACTGCACGGGGCGGCTGGTCACCGGCCGGACCCGGCCGGAGTCCCGGTTCGACGCCGAGGCGGTGTTCGCGGCCTGTGCGGAAACGGGCACGGCCGTGGAGATCAACAGCAGGCCCGAGCGGCTGGATCCGCCGCGGCGGCTGCTGCGGACGGCCGTGGCCGCCGGGACCTTCTTCGCCATCGACACCGACGCGCACGCCCCGGGCCAGCTGGACTGGCAGGTCCTCGGCTGCGAACGGGCCGTGGAGTGCGGTGTTGCGACGGAGCGTGTCATCAACACCTGGCCGGCCGGCCACCTCCTGGCCTGGACCCGCACCCGCCGGGCCCCCTGAGGCGCGACCGACCGTGAGGCCGTCGCGGGGGCGGACGTCGCGGGGGCGGCCCGGCCCGGCCGGGCGAACGCCGCCCGCGGGGTGCTCACGGGCGGAGCTCGGCGACCAACAGGACCACGTCGGCCGCGGCCACCGCCATCACCGTCAGGAACGGGAGCTTCCCCGCGGGCCTGCGGGACGCCAGCAGCAGTGCCGCCGCGGTCGAGCCCAGTAGTGCCCAGCCGTACGCCGTCACCTGCCCCGGCGGTCCGGCGACCAGCGCCGCGGTCGAGCCCAGGACGAGCAGCCCGGCCACCGTGGCCGAGCGCCGGGCGCCCAGCCGCTGCGGCAGCCCGAGCACCCCGGTGGCCAGGTCGTCGTCGATGTCGGGCAGCACGTTGGCGAAGTGGGCGCCCGCCCCGAGCAGGGCCGCCGCCGCCATCAGCCACGGCGGCGGCCAGGGCCCACCGGGCAGCCCCAGGGTGACGAAGGCCGGCAGCAGGCCGAAGGCCAGGGCGTACGGGGCCCAGGAGGCGGCCGTGGCCTTCAGCCGGAGGTTGTATCCCCAGGCGGCCGCCACGCCGACCAGGTGCACCGCGCCGGCGAGCCCGCCGGCCGCCAGGGACAGCGGCACACAGAGCAGGAGCGCGACGACCGCCGCCCGCGCCACGGCGGCGGCCGACACCCTACCGGCGACCAGGGGCTTGTCCCTCCGGCCCGAGACCAGGTCGCGCCGCAGGTCGGCCCGGTCGTTGCACCAGCCGACCGACAGCTGGCCGGCAGCCACGGCCCCCGCCGCGAGGGCGGCCCCCGCCGGCCCGTGCCCCGCCGCGACGGCCAGCACAGCGGTGAAGAGCGTGACGGCCGCCGCGGGCAGCGGGTGGGAGGCCGCAGCCAGGGCGGCCAGGGCGCGGGCGGCGCCGACCGCGCCGGGGCCCTCGGCATTCTCGGGGCGCTCGGGACGCTGGGCACTCTGCGCGGTTCGCACGGGCACGGCGACACGCTAGGCGGCGCCGCGCCCGAATCGACGCATTCGTAACGAAGTGTCAGTTCTTTTCTATGGTGACTCAATGACACGTGTTCTGGCAGTGCGCAGCGTGTTCCCGCCCCACCGCCATTCCCAGGCCGAGATCACGGAGGCGCTCGTCCGGTTCCAGCCGCCCGGCGCCGACACCGCCCTGCTGCGCCGGGTCCACGCCTCGGTGCGCGTGGAGAGCCGTCATCTCGCCCTCCCGCTGGAGCGCTACGGGCCCGCCAACGACTTCGGCACGACGAACGCCCTCTTCCTGGAGACGGCCCGGGAAATCGGATCACGGGCGCTGGAACTGACCCTCGCCGACGCCGGTCTGACGGCCCCCGAGATCGATCTGGTCATGTCGACCACCGTGACCGGGCTCGCCACCCCCTCGCTGGAAGCCCGCCTGGCCGCACCCGCCGGGCTGCGACCCGACGTACGGCGGCTGCCGCTCTTCGGCCTCGGCTGTGCCGCCGGGGCAGCCGGAGTGGGCCATCTGCACGAGCTCCTCGCCGGCCGGCCGGGTCACGCGGCCCTGCTGCTGTCCACCGAGCTGTGTTCGCTCACCCTCCAAGCCACCGACTCCTCGATGGCGAACCTGGTGGCCGGGGCCCTCTTCGGCGACGGTGCGGCCGCCCTGGTCGCGGTGGGCCGCGGCCATCCGCTGCACGCGACAGGCACCGGCCCCGAGGTCGTCGCCACCCGCAGCCGCCTCTACCCGGGCACCGAGCACGCCCTGGGCTGGGACATCGGCCACTGGGGCATGCGCATGGTCCTCGGCCGCGAGCTCCCCGATCTGGCCCGGCTGCACGTGGCCGAGGAGGTGGAGAGCTTCCTCGCCGCGCACGACCTCAAGCCCGCGGACGTCGACGCGTGGATCTGCCATCCCGGCGGCCCGAAGATCCTCGACGCCCTCTCGGACGCACTGGCCCTGCCGGAGGCGGCCTTCGCGGCGAGCCGGCGGTCACTGGCCGCCGTGGGCAACCTCTCGTCCGCCTCGGTCCTGCACATCCTGGAAGGCGTCCACCGCGACGGACCGCCGCCCGGATCCGTCGGGCTGATGCTCGGCATCGGCCCCGGCTTCGCCTCCGAACTCGTCCTCCTGCGCTGGTGAACCCCGTGAACTCCCTGAGCCTGTACCAGCTGCTCGTCTGTCTCGTCGCCGCCGAACGGCTCGCCGAGCTGGCCACCGCCCGCCGCAACACCGCGTGGAGCCTGGCGCGCGGCGGCCAGGAGTACGGCCGCGGCCACTACCCGGCCATGGTCGCCCTGCACACCGCGCTGCTGGTGGGCTGCGTCGTCGAACCCTGGTCGGCCGGGCGGCCTTTCGTCCCCCTGCTCGGCTGGTCGGCCCTCGCCGTCGCCGTCGCCGCCCAGGGCCTGCGCTGGTGGTGCATCGCCTCCCTCGGCCCGCGCTGGAACACCCGGGTGCTCGTCGTCCCCGGACTTCCGCTGGTGGAGAGGGGTCCGTACCGCATGCTGCGCCATCCGAACTACGTGGCGGTGGTCGCGGAGGGCGCCGCGCTGCCGCTCGTGCACTCCGCCTGGCTGACCGCGCTCGGCTTCACCGTGCTCAACCTGGCCCTGCTGCGGGTGCGGATCGGCTGCGAGGACGCCGCCCTGACGGACGGCGGACGGCTGCGGGCGCCCGCCTCCGTCCCGTCGGCGGGAGCGCCGTCATGATCGACCTGCTGGTCGCCGGCGGCGGTCCGGCCGGGCTGGCGACCGCCATCCACGGCGCCCTCGCCGGCCTGGAGGTCGTGGTGGCGGAGCCGCGCCCCACCCCGATCGACAAGGCCTGCGGGGAAGGCCTGATGCCCGGGGCGGTACGCCGCCTCGGTGCGCTGGGCGTATCCGTCTCCGGACAGCCGTTCCGAGGCATCCGCTACGTCGACGGCACCAGCGGCCTGCGCGCCGAGGGGCTCTTCCGGTGCGGGCCGGGCCTCGGATCCCGCCGCACGGACCTCCAGTCCGCGCTCGCCGGCCGGGCCGCGCAGCTGGGCGTACGGTTCCTGCCGCGACGCGTCGACCAGGTGCACCAGAGCGCCGAACACGTCACCGCGGCCGGATTGACCGCCCGCTATCTCGTCGCCGCGGACGGCCTGCACTCCCCCGTCCGGCGTGGGCTCGGCCTGTCGGCCCCGGCCGCCCCCCGCCGTCCGGCCCGCTACGGACTGCGCCGCCACTTCACCGTCGCGCCGTGGAGCGACCTGGTCGAGGTGCACTGGTCGGCGCGGTCCGAGGCCTACGTCACCCCGCTCGCGCCCGACCGGATCGGCGTCGCGGTGCTCACCGCAGACCAGGCGCCCTTCGACGAACAACTCGCTCACTTCCCCCACCTGGCGGACCGACTGAGCGGATACGCCGACACACCGGTGCGCGGCGCCGGTCCGCTGCGCCAGGGGGCACGTGTCCGCGTCGCGGGGCGGGTGCTGTTCGTGGGGGACGCAGCGGGCTACGTGGACGCTCTGACCGGCGAGGGGCTCACCCTGGCCGTGACGGCCGCGGGCGAACTCGTGCGGTGCGTACGGGCCGGACGACCCCAGGCCTACGAGCAGGCCTGGCGGGAGCTGTCGCGCAGCTACCGCGCGCTCACCGAGGCGCTGCTCTGGGCGCGGCGGCGGCCGCGCCTCGCGCCCCGCATCGTCCCGCTGGCCGCCCGCCTGCCGAGGGTGTTCACCGGGGCGGTCAACCTGCTCGCCTGAGGAGCGCGCGAACGCAGCGGCACCCCGCGCGGTGCGCGGGGTGCCGCTGCGGCGGTCGGAGCCGCCCGTCAGGCCGAAGCCTCCTGACGGTTCCTCAGTGCCAGGCCGGCAAGGACCGCCCCGGCCGCCGCGCACAGCATGACGGCGGCACCCGCCCAGGCCAGGCCGCCGCCCACGGTGCCGGCCAGCGGGTCGAAGGCCAGCGAGCCACCGAGGACGTGCAGGGCCACCACGCCCACCGCCGTGGCCGCGCCGGCCCGCCACACGGCCGTGGTGTCGCGCAGCGCCACGAGCGCGCCGACGGCGAGGCACACCAGGGTGACCAGGAGAGGCAGCAGGCCGAGGGGGCCCGCCGACGACAGGGCCGTCAGGTCCTGCGGCAGGTGCAGGGCGCCGCTGACCAGCAGGGCGATCGCCACGGGCCAGCGCAGCGCGTGCCCGCGCGCCGCACTGCCGGCCGGTGCCGGGACGGGAGCCGGCGGCCGGGGCTTCGCCCGGCGGGGCGCGTCGAACGGCTCCCTGTACGTGGGCTCGTGAGGCTTCGCGTACGGCCCCGGCGTCGGCGCCGGGTGCGGCTCGGCGGCGGGTGCGGGCGCCTCGGCGGGTCGGGCGCGGTCCTGCTGCTCCGGCTCGCCGGGCGCGTCCCGGCCGAGGATGTTCACCAGCAGGGCGACGTCCTCGATGGACCGCCCGACGGCGGCGGCGCGCAGCGTCATGTCCGCCTCGCCCACCTCCTGCGGGGCGTCGCCCAGCAGGGTGACCATCCGTTCCACGTCCTGCACGGGCCGGGTCACGGCGGCCGCGCGCAGCGCCTCCTGTCCCGCGTCGGGCAGCCGGCCGTCCTCCTTGAGGAGGCCCACCAGAGCGGTGACCTCCTCCACCGGGCGGCAGGTGGCGGCCGTTTCCAGGAGGGTCCGCATGCGCAGCGTGCTCGGCGCGTCGGAATCGTCCGGGACATCCGGGACATCCGGGGCGGCTGGGGCGACCGCTCGGTCCGGGGCGGCCGGCTCCGGTGGGGCATCGGGGGCTTCGGGGGCGGTGTTGTCGGGGGTCCCGCGGCTGCTTTCGTGCTGCGTCGCCGAGAGAGTGATGGGGTCATTCATGGAAAGCTCCGTTCGCCGACGCGCGGGTCTAGGCAATCGCACGCCGGTCATCGTGCGTCATGGTGAGCGCACGCTTTGTTACATTGAGTGCCACTTCCGCCCACTGCGCCATTCGGGGCGGGCAAACGGGGGGCGCCGTGACGGGCCCCGAGGGGAAGGGCGAAGCCGTGCCCGACATGCGCGGGGTCCGACGCCGGTGCGCGCTGCTGCTGCCCGTCGTGCTGCTGCTGACGGGCGCCTCGGCCGGGCCGGAGGGACCCGTCGTGGACACCGACCGCGGTCCGGTGCGGGGCCGGACCCACGGGGCGTACAGCACCTTCGAGGGGATCCCCTTCGCCGCTCCCCCCACCGGCCCGCGCCGTTGGCGGCTACCGGAGCCGGCAGACCGCTGGAACGGCGTACGGGACGCGGGGACGCCCGGCGCCCGCTGTGTCCAGCTGCCCGTACTCGCTCCCGGCGGACCGGTCGGCTCCGAGGACTGCCTGTACCTCAACGTGACCGCCCCGGCCGGCCCGGCGGTCCGGGCTCGGCCGCGGCCGGTCATGGTCTGGTTCCATGGCGGAGGCTTCTTCAGCGGCTCCGGAGACGCCTACCGGCCGGACCGCCTGGCCGTCCAAGGTGATGTGGTCGTCGTGACGGTCAACTACCGGCTGGGCGTCTTCGGGCTGTTCGGTCACCCGGAGCTCGGCGGTGCCCCCGGCTTCGCCCTGGCCGACCAGCGGGCGGCACTGCGCTGGGTAGGGGCGAACGCGACGCAGTTCGGCGGGGACCCGGGCAACGTCACCGTCTTCGGCGAGTCGGCGGGCGCACTGAGCGTCTGCGCACACCTCGCCTCGCCCGCCTCGGCCGGCCTCTTCCACCGGGCGATCGTGCAGAGCGGCTCGTGCTCGACCGCGGCACCGCCGTCGGCACTGCTCGCGGACGCCGGGACCTACGAGCCCTTCGTGCCGGCGCGGCGCACGACCGAGGAGGGCGCCCGCGCGGCGGCCCGGCTCGGCTGCGACCGGCCCTCGGGCGTGCTGGACTGCCTGCGCGCACTGGACGCCGGCACCCTCGCGACCGCCGACCTGATGCAGCGTTTCTCACTGGTTCCGTACGGCGACGGCACCCTGCCGACGGAGCCGCGCCGTGCGCTGGAGGCCGGACGGTTCCACCGGGTGCCGGTGGCACTGGGAACCACGCGGGACGAGATGCGGCTCTTCCTGGCCCAGACCCTGGCGGCGTACCCGATCGGGGACGAGAACGCCTATCGGGCCCGGACCGAGCGGTCCTTCGGGGCGGAGACGGCCCGCGCCGTGGAGGCCGCGTACCCGGTGTCGGCGTACCCGACCCCCGCGATCGCCTGGGCCACCGTACTGACCGACGCGTCGTTCATCTGCCCGACGCTGCGGGACGGCGCGGCGCTGGGGCGGCACGTGCCCACGTACGGCTACCGGTTCGACGACCGCGACGCACCCGACTTCACCGGGCTGCCGCCGGTGCCGGGGCTGCCGCTCGGAGCGGCCCACGGCTTCGAACTGCCGTACCTGTTCACCCTCACCCCACTGGCGCGGCCACAGCAGCGACTCGCGGACCGGATGGCCGGCTACTGGACCGCCTTCGCCCGGACCGGCCTGCCGACGGCACCCGGCGCGCCGGGGTGGCCGCTGCTGGGCGTGCCCGCGCGGCTGCTGTCGCTGGCTCCCGGCGCCGACGGGATCCGCACGGTGGACGGGCGCGCCGAGCACCACTGCGGCCTCTGGGACGAGCGGTGGCCCGGTGTCGCCACTGCTGAGTGAGGACCTCCTGCTCCGCGGTGCGCAGGGTCAGGGTGCCGTGATCGCCGTAGATCTCGCGGCGCCACCGCGTGAACAGGGCGGCGACGGCCCGTGCGTCTCCTCATCCGTCGTCGCGTCCAGGTCGCAGTCGGCCGGTGCCGGCATGCGCACCCCGGTCTGCTGCGCTGCGGTCCGGTCCGCCCCGGTGGTCCCGCACCCCGCCAGGACCGCGCACAGGAGCCCCGCCACCGCCAGGCGTCCGGCCCCGGACACCGCTGTCTTCGTCATCGCGTGCATCCCCCCTCGGGCTCCAAGAGGCGTTCACGCGCGCAGCGGTTCCCTCCGGCCTCTCGGCCGGGGCCCGGAAGGCCGAGGCGCATCCGGGCCGGGGACCGGCCGCCGGAGACCTCACGGCGCTGCGGGCCTGCTTGCGGTCGGTGCGGCCGTCCACGACGCGGCGACCAGGGAGCGTTCCGCCGCCGCCAGGTGTGTGGCCGCGGCCAGCCAGGCCCAGGCGTAGCCGTCGGACGAGGGGTCGGCGAGCCGGCCGAAGGCGTCGCGCGGGCGCCGGTCGGCCTCGGCCGCGAGGGCGGCGGCCAGGTCCGCCGCGCCGGTGAGCCCGGCCCTGCGCAGCGGACCGTACGCGGCCGGCGGCGCCGTGCCCCGGGCCGCCTCGGCAACGGCGCGCCGGCCGCCGGCGACCCCGGTCTCAAGGAGACGGCGCACCCGCCACAGCGGGGAGTCCGCCAGCGGGTCCGGCGCGCCGGCCGCCGCCACCCGGCCGGGCTCGGGGGCGGGACCGGCGGCGTCCGGCGGGGGGAAGTGCTCGCCTTGGAGGCGGTCATAGCCGAGGTCGGCCCGTGCCAGCCACTCCTCGGGCAGCCGCAGCGTGTACGGCTCGCCGGGCACCGGGCCCACCGCCACCGGGCGGAGGGTGGCGGCGCGGCCGAGATCCGGACGGCCCAGGACGCGCAGCCGCAGTCCGGGGTACGAGGCGATCCGCCGCAGGTTCTCGGTGTGCCGCAGCTCCGGGTGCGGATGCGCGGGCAACAACCTCAGCAGGGGCGCGTCCGGCCGTGCCTCACGGACGAGGAGGTGGTCGCCGGCCGGCCCGGCCACCACGACGTCGCAGCCGATCAGAGCGGTTTCCGCGTCGGCCGCCTGGGCCGGGTCCGCCAGCAGCGCGGCGACGGCCTCGGCGGCGGGCCGGGCAAAGAGCGCGGCCGCGGGCCCGTCGGCCCACGCGGCGCCGGGCAGCGGGGTCGCCTTGACCCCGCGTCCGGCGCCGAGCCGACCCTCCGCCGAGACCGTCGCGCCGACGATACTCAGGCCGCCCCGGGCGAGTCCGGCGTGGTCGAGGGTGGCGCCCCCGAGGGCGACGGAGGCGCGAGCCGCCCCACGGGCACGGGCCAGGCCTCCCGGTCGGACGTCGGAGATCGAGTAACGGGAGCCGTCCGGGGCGAGCAGGTGGGTGACGACACCGCCGTAGCCGGTGGCCGAGAGCACCGGCTCGCGGCACAGTCCGTGCACCCGGAGGCTGCCGCCCGCCGTGTAGGCGCGCCGGGAGGTACCGGTCAGCGCCGGATCTGCCGTGCCGGAGGCCAGCACCCCGGCCGTGTGCAGGAGTTCGCGGAAGGATCCGGTGAGGTCGCCCAGCCGGTGTGCGGTGTGGCGTTCGCGGGCCGCGCGCAGGCCCCGTACGACGCGCAGGGCGGCCGCTTCCGCGCGGGGCAGTCCGGCGAGGCGGGCGGTGTGCGCGGCGCGCAGCAGCTCGGCCTGGACGACGGCGCCGCCTGCGGTGACGCCCGCCGCCAGGGCTTCGGCCGCAGCGTGCCAGAGCGCGGCCGCGGCGCCGAGCTGTGCCGGTGTGAGGGCCGCAACGGGCTCGGCGGTCGGGGCGGCGCCGGCGGCGGGCGGCGCCGCCTCGCGCGCTCCCGCGGCCACGGCACCGGCACCGGCGACGGCCGCGTCCGTGTCCGGTTCGGGCTTCGGCGGTACCGCGTCCGCGAGCGGGGCGGCGCCCAGGGCCGCGGCCCGGTGCAGGCACCGGGGTGCCAGCAGGCACGTGCAGGTGGCCTGTCCGGCCTCGGTCACCGTCCCCGACGGGCCGGGGCGCAGGGTGACGAGGGCATCCGCACCGAACCGGAAGGCGACGCTTCCGTCAGCTGCGCGGAGGGCGGCGTCCGCACAGCCGGCGGTGGCGTCGTCCAGCTTCTTGCGTAGCCGTGCCGTCAGGTTTTCGACCGCCTCGGCGAGTACCTCGGGTGCGACGGGCGGCAGTGCGGTGCTCAACGGGACTCCCCACGGAGGCGGTCGCCCACCCAGCGGGCGAGGGCGAGAGGGCTGAGGGCGGCCACCGGCATACCGGCCGCGACGAGTTGCCGGGCGACCGGGACCGAGTAGCGGGGGTGGCCCGTGTCGTCGAGCGCGGCGCAGCCCATCAGGTGGGCACCGGAGGCGGCCAGCGCGCGGACCTCGCCGAGTAGGCCGCCGATCGGAGCGCCCTCCTCGAAGTCGCTGACCACGACGACGAGGGTGCGGCTGGGGACGGTGATCAGGGAGCGGGCGTGGGCGAGACCGGCGGCGATGTGGGTGCCGCCGCCGACGCGCACCTCCAGCAACAGCGACAGCGGGTCCTCGACCCGGTCGGTGAGGTCCACGACCTGGGTGGAAAAGGCGAGGAAGTGGGTGGACAGGGTGGGGACGCCACCCAGTACCGCCGCGGTCAGGGCCGACCAGATGACGGAGGCCTCCATGGAGCCGGACACGTCGACCACCAGGACAAGCCGCCAGTCGGCCTCGCGGCTCGCCCGGGTGCTGAAGACGGGCCGCTCCGGCACGACGACCACCGTGCCGTCGGCACGACGGCGGGCCTGTGCGAGGTTGGCGCGCAGGGTCCGGGCGAGGTCGAGCGCACCACCCGGGCGTCGGGTGGGACGGGGGGTGCTGAGCCCGGACAGGGACGGGCGCAGCCTGGTGGCGAGCTCTCGGGAGAGCTCGTCGACCAGCCTCTTCACCAGGGGCCGGAGACGGGCGAGTTGGGCCTCCGGCAGGCCGCCGGCGAGGGACAGTACGGAGCTCAGCAGTTCCACGGAGGGCCGTACGGCCGCCGGGTCGAGTTGGGCGAGCACGTCGGTGCGGCCCGCGTCGGCGGCACCGGCCAGGACTTCTTCCCGTACGTCGGCGCCGAACAGCGCTTCGAGCTCCTGCGACCATGCGCGGGCGGTCGGGAAGGAGGCCTCCTGGCCGCCGCCCCGGCCCGGCCCCCGGCCGGTGCCGAGGTCGCCGGCGCCTTCGCCGTGTCCCGTGCCGTACAGCTCGTCCAGTGCACGGGCATAACGGCGGGCGCCGGCGGGGAGCCGGTCGCGTTCGCGGCCGAGCAGCAGCCGCCAGCGGTCGGCCGGGGCGAGCCGGCGCTGCCCGGCGTCGGACCCGGAGGTCCGGACGGGCGGTGCGCCGAGGGCGGCCGAGTCCGCGGCCGGGACCGCGGGCAGGGCCGCGGCCGGGTCCCGCGGCGGGGGCAGCGGGAGGGCCTTGAGTGCGGCGAGGCCCGCGGCATCGGCGGCGGCCCAGAGGCCGAGCAGGGCGGGCGGGGCGTCGAGCGCGAGGTCCACGCGGTCGCCGAGACGTTCGGTGACCGTGTCCAGCAGCCGGTCGCGGGCAGCCGGGGCGAGGGCGTCGAAGCCCCCGCGCAGGGCTGGGAGCCGGTCGAGGAAGTCCTGGTCGGCGAGGTGGTCGACGCGGTCGAGGAGCGGCGTGAGGGCGGCCGGGGAGGACTGCAGCAACGGGCCTGCGGCGGTGAGGAGTCCGGCGAGCCGGCGGGACAGCGCGCGGCGGCTGTCGGCGGTTCCGGCGCCGTCGATCCACCCGGCGGCGCGGTCGCCGAGCGCCCCGGCCGGGTCGAGGTCGAGGAGCACCCGGACGGCCTGGGCCGCGCCCTGCATCAGCGGGGACGCGGAGGCGGCGAGGGCGGCGAGCGCGGCGTCCGTGCGCAGCCCCAGGTGATGGGCGGCGGCTCGGTCGGCGAGGGCCACGAGGGCGGCGGCGTCGGACGGCTGCTCGCTGCCGGCGAGGCCGGGCAGGGACCGCACGGCGGCGTCGAGGAGGTCGTCGGTGAGGGCGGCGCAAGCGGCGCGGGACGCGGCGGAGGTGCCGGGGAGGTGGCCGCGGTGCAGGGCTTCCAGGAGGTCGAGTGCGTCCAGGAGTTCGGGCAGGGCCGCCGTCTGCGGCAGGACGGTGGCCGCCTCGTGGAGGCGTACGTCGACCAGCTCGGGCAGATCGCACCGCGCGGCGGCGGCCAGACCGGTGAGGATCTGCGTCGGGGTCGGGCCGCCGTCGGCGGCGGCCCGGCGGGCGTCCTCGCCGAGCGTCCCCGCGGCCGCCTGGGCGGCGGTGACGCCGCGCACGCCGGTGAGGTCGAGCCGGGCCGGGACGGAAGGCGTCCAGGAGAGCCGCCATCTGGTGCCGAGGGCGGTGCCGTCCCCCGTGGCGGCGACGGTGAGGGGCTCTCCGTAGGCAGCCCCGCACACGAGGAGCCGCTGGAGGAGGACCTCGCGCCGGCCGTCGAGGGCGGAGCGGAGCGGGTCGAGGCGGATCTCGCGGGGCGCGGGATCCGCCGGGCACGGCAGGCGCAGCTCGGCGAGTTCGGCCTCGACGGAGGGGCCGAGGCCGGAGCGGGGGGCGTGCGGGGTGATCCGCCCGCGGCCGGTACCGACGAGCACGGCTTCGAGGGCCTGGGCCAGTGCCCGGCCGCGGCCGAGGGGTTCGCCCTGGCCGAGGACGGTGGTGACGGCCTCGACGAGTTCTCCGCGGCCGGGTGCGGGCAGCCCCCGCAGGACGGCGAGGTCGCAGGCGAGCCGCAGGGTCTCGGCGGCTTCGCCGGTCCCGGCGGTGTGTCCGGCCCGGCGGAGTTCCCGGCACAGGCCGGTGACGGCGTGCGAGGCTGCCTCCCTGAGCCGCTCGGGGTCGCCGCCGGCTTCGAGGACGGCCTGCTGCCAGAGCGGGTCGCGGATGCCGGCGGGGTAACCGGAGCGGGAGTCGAGCAGGTCGAAGGAGTACGGCACGAGGGAAGTGACGGCCGCTTCCCCGCCGCTCCCCCGCCCGGAGGCCTCGCCGACCGGGCCGCGGCCGGGGGTCGGGCGTCCGCCCGTCGCGGAGGGCCCTGCGGGAGGGGCGCCCGCGCCAGCGGCCGATCCCGGGCCGGTGCTGCCGCTCGGAGCGGTCCCCGAGCCGAGCGGCCCGGCGCCGCCGGGGGCGCCTTCCGTCCCGGTGGTGGAACCGGCTTCCGGGGCGGGTTCGCCCCCGGCGGCCGGCGCCGTGACGGCCGTGGAGTTGCCTTCGGGGCCGAGGAGGGCGGGGGCGTGGAAGGAGCCGATGACGGCGGCCACGCGCCGGCCGCCGGCGATGGCGCCGGCGATCACGGCGTGCATGTGGGCCTCGCGGGCGAGGTCCCGGGCAGGGACCGGGCCGTCCTCGCGCAGCGCCCAGCCGACGCCGAGCGCTGCGCGGCGTACGGCCTCCGGGCTGCAGCCCGGGGCGAGGACCTCGACGGCACGGTCCCACAGGTCGTCGCCGTCACGGCCCGTGCCCGCGGCGGTGAGGGCCGCGGCGAAACCGCCCGCGGGCCGCGGCGCGCCACCGGATTCCGCGGCCGTGTCCGTCCGGGTGGCCGTGCCCGTGGCCCGGACCGGGACCGTACGGGAGGCCGCGTTCGAGGTGGCGTCCGCCGCCCGGGGCGAAGCCTCGGGCACGGTGTCGGGCCGGTCTGCGGGTGAGGAGGGGTGCGGGACGGCGGGGCGGGGGGTCCAGCCGGGGTCGGACAGCGGGAGGTCGCAGCACAGGACGACCGCGCCCGAACGGCGGGCCCAGCGGATCGCCGCCAGTTCCGGGGAGAAGTCCGCGAACGGGTAGAAGGCCAGGCGTCCGTCCTCGCCGCTGCCCGCGAGGGCGACGGGCGCGACGGTCTCCGGGTCCGCCAGGTGCTCCACCCAGTTCTGGAAGTCCGCCGGGAGCTCGACGCAGACCGCGTCCGCGCCGGATGCGTCCAGCAGGGCCGGTACCACCGCGGCCAGCGCGGGGCTGTGGTGCCGTACCCCGATCAGGAAGGGAGCGCGGGCCGCGGCGAGCCCATCGACCGCGGTCCGGGGGTCGGTGTGCGTCAACGCAGGCTCCCGCGCAGGTCCCAGAGACGGCGCCACATCGCCGAGCCGTCCTCGGCCCGGCGCCGGACCGGGCCGTCCCAGTAGCCCAGCAGCCGTGCGTGGTCGGCGGGGTCGTCCTTGCGGACGACACCCAGCAGGTGCCCCGGCAGCAGGTCCAGCACGTCGCCGTCCGGCAGGTACGCGGCGGCGACCCCCAGGGAGGCCGCCACCTGCACGGCTTCGGCGGTGGACATGACCGTACCGGGGCGTTCCACGTCCCAGCCCTCGGCGGAACGTCCCGAGCGCAGGTCGCGGAAGACGGTGACGAGTGCGTCGAGCACCGCGTCGTCGACTCCGAAGGCGGCGCCGGCCCGCTGTACGGCGGCGACGGCCTGACGGCGGATCAGTACCGCCTCCGCGTCCGCGTCGGCGATCGGGGCGACGGTCTCGAAGTTGAACCGCCGCTTGAGGGCGGCGGACATCTCGGAGACGCCGCGGTCGCGCAGGTTGGCGGTCGCGATGACGGTGAAGCCGGGGGCCGCGCAGACCACCGCGTCCTCCGTGGCGGTCAGTTCGGGCACGCTGACCCGGCGGTCCGACAGGATCGAGACCAGGGCGTCCTGGACCTCAGGCAGGCAGCGGGTGATCTCCTCCACCCGGACCACGCGCCCGGTACGCATGGCGGAGAGGACCGGGGAGTCGACCAGGGCCTGGGGGGTGGGGCCCTGCGCGAGCAGCAGCGCGTAGTTCCAGCCGTAACGGAAGGCGTCCTCGGTCGTGCCCGCGGTGCCCTGGACGGTGAGGGAACTGGTGCCGCAGACGGCGGCCGCGAGCAGTTCGGAGAGCATCGACTTGGCGGTGCCGGGCTCGCCCGTGAGGAGAAGTCCGCGCTCCCCGGCGAGGGTCACCACGCAGCGTTCCACCAGGGCGCGTTCACCGACGAACTTGGGCGTCACGGTGAGCTTGGCCGGGAGGCCGGCCCGGCGCCCGGGCAGGGTCAGTTCGGTTCCGTCGCTGCCGCAGACGAAGGTGACGACGGCGCGCGGGGTGAGTGCCCAGCCGGGCGGCCGGGGGCCGGAGTCGTGGGCGGCGAGGAAGGCGAGCTCGGCGGCATGGCGCTCCTCGGCGGGCAGCACCTGCCGGGCGGCGGGGGCGGATGGGGCGTTGACGGTCATCGGGTTTCCTCTGCACGGGTACGAAAGGGGTGGTGCGGTGCCGGCGGGGCCCACCGGCGTCCGGTGGGCCCCGCCGGCACCGGGGGTTCCGGGCCGGTCGGGTCAGCGGCGGCGGGTACGGGTGCGCTTCACCTTGAGCTCCTGCAGGCGCGGGACGTCGCCCTCACGGACCCGCCGCCAGGCCCGGCGGTAGAGCGCCGCGGCCGGTTCGGCGGGTGCCAGTACGCCCAGGAGCGGCCGGCCGGCGGGGGTGAGGTCGTACATCGGGAGCTTCCACTGCTCCACCGGCAGGGCCGGGGAGGCCAGGTCGGTCCAGGCGCCGGGCAGGAACAGCGAGCGTCCGGCGCGGCTGCGGTCGGCGGACACCACCAGGTCGGTGGCGGCCAGTTCGGCTCGGGCGGCCTTGAGCCGGGCCGGCTTCCAGCCCGTCCACCGGGCGGTGTTGCGGTCGGTCGGGTCGGGCATGGCGAGCAGGGCCAGGTACAGGGCGGCCGCGTCCGCGCCCAGTCCGTACGCGGCGCGGACCTCCTCCACCAGCTCGGGCACCGAGCGGCTCGGGTCCTGCGGCCACCAGGTGCCGGCCGTGTCGGTCTCGCCGGCCGCGGGCGCGCCGGGGTCGGCGAGGAGTGCCGCGAAGCGCGGGTCGTGGGCGGTCCGCAGGGCCGTCTCGGCCGCGGTGGGCTGCTGGTCCTCGCCGCGCAGTGCCGGCAGGTGGGGGTCGGAGCCGGTGGAGTCCAGCAGCGCCGTCCGTACCGCGGGCCTGGGCTGGTCGTCGTGGGTGGCCATGACGACCGCGCCGTAGCGCTCGTAGCCCTCGCCGGTCTCGGTCGGGGCGCCGGCGACCTTCCGGAAGTGCGGAAGGCTCGTGTAGTGCGCGATCTCCAGGAGCAGTTCGGGCGAGGCGAGGCGCTGCCGTACGGCGGTCAGTGCGGGCGGCAGGACCGCCCGCACCGGGTCGCCGGCGGGCAGCCGGTGGGCCAGCCACGCGCTCATGGCCAGGGTCGCCATCAGGACCTGCGCGTCGAAGGGGTCGGTGGCGGCGACGGCGGGCTCCACGTGGTCGCCCTTGACGATCCACGGCACGTCGACGGAGAGCTCGCGCGCGGCGTCGGGGGCGAGCAGCGCCGCCAGCACGCGGTGGGCGGGCCGTCCGCCGCGGACGGCGCGTGCCGCCTCGGTGGCCAGCCAGTCGGGGACGGGGGTACGGCGGCCGACGTGCCGGTTCCACACCTCCGCGGCGGCGGCCGCGTCGGGGCCCTCGCTCCACAGGCGTACCGGATCGGCGGGCAGCAGGGCCGCGACCACGGCGCGCCGGACGTCCGCGCCGAGGGCCTTGAGCTCGTCGCGGGCGCGGGCGGCGTCGGCGGCCTTGACGCCGAGGGCGGCGCGCACCTGCGCGGGCAGGAAGTTGCGGTCGTAGCTGTCGATGTGCGGGAGTCCCGCGATCACCAGGCGGGCGAGGGCGCCGGAGACCCCGGTGAGCCGGGAGAACTCCTCCGCTGCCTCCGGTCGGAAGGGCGCCGGGCCGTGCTCGGCGGCTGCGCCGAGGAAGGCGGTGAGCCAGCCGGGGTCCCGGTCGGGGTCGCCGAGGGGCGCCGTGCCGCGCACGGTGTAGGGGCCGGGGAGGGTGAAGCGGCCGGTGGGGTCGTGGAGGAGGGCGCCGAACTCGTGCCCGTCGGGCAGGGAGGTGCCGTACCCGGTCACCGCGAGGACGGCTCCGCCGCCGAGCGGCAGCAGGCTGCGGTGGTGGAGGTTGCGGTCGAGGCCGTCGGGGCCGCGCAGGTGGGCCTGGTCGAGGTGGGCCCGGACCTGGCGCCAGGCGCCGGCCGAGCCCTGTGCTGAGGCCATGCCGAGCGTGTCCACCTCGCCGAGGACGGTGAGGAGGGCGGCCCGCTGTACGTCGGTGGTCGTCGCGGCGACGGCCCGGTAGGCGGCGGCCGCGGGCCGGTCGAGCAGCGGCGTCCAGACGAAGTCGTAGTACGGCAGGCCGGGCGTGTCGAAGTGGAGCAGTCCGGGCACCACGGCGGCGTCGGTACCGGCGCGCGCGGCGCCGAGGAGGGTCAGGGTGTGGTGAGTGCCGTCGGTGTCACCGGCGTAGTGGTGGTGGGTGTGCTCCAGCAGCCCGCTGAGGGCTTCGCCGAGCAGTCGGTCGGCGGGTCCGGGCTCGCGGTCCGCTGCGGGTGCGGTGTCCGCGGCGAGCCGGGCGGCGATCCCGTCCAGGGCCTTCTGCTGGGTCAGGGCGAAGCGCAGGACCTCGACGATGCCGCCGATCAGCTTCGGATCGGTGACCTGCGGCAGGGCGGCGCTCACCAGGTCCGGCAGGTCGTCGGCCCTGGCCGCGGCGGCGGCCGCCTTCAGGAGGGCTCCGACGGTCTCGCGGTCGGCCGTGCGGAGCGCGGCCGAGCCCTGCGGGTCGCGGGGACGCAGCGCGTACCAGTGGGAGAGCGGCGGGAGGTCGACGCTGCCCGTGCCGAAGGGGGTGTCGTGGCGGTCCTGGCGGGTCTTGGCGGTGACGACGCCTTCGGGGTCGGTGAGAGCCAGTTCGCGCCAGCTGTGCGAGAGGGCGCGCGGCCGGTCGTCGCCCGGGAAGGTGAGGGCGGCCACCGGCTTGTTGCCGTCTTCGGGGACGGTGACGGTGCGTCCGGCCGTGTCGGTGCCGACCCAGCCGTTGCCGGGGAGGCGTACGGCGTGCCAGCCCAGGAGGCCGTCGGCGGGCGCGCCGAGCACGGAGCCCGCCACGGTGGGCGCGGGAAGCAGTCGGCTGGAGTGGCCGGACGAAGCGCTCCCGCCGTACGCCCTCGCGGTGTCGGCGAAGAACGCGGGCATGGAGGAGCGTCCACAGGCGCCGCTCGCCGGGTCGTACTCGAACCAGCCGCCCTCGTTGTCGTGGTCGCGCTGCCGCCACACCCAGTACGAGGTTCCGTCGGACAGGACCGGTCGCTCGTCGGGCAGCCGGGTGTCGCCGCGGTACAGGACTCCGCCACCGGTGGTGCGTCCGCCGCCGGGCAGCGGGAGGGAGAGGTGGTCGCTGCGCAGGGACCAGTAGGTCCGGTCGGCGTCCAGGGTGAAGACGGTGGCGGGCGAGGAGTGCCAGTAGCCCTCGGTCCGGTGCGAGCTCCAGTCGGCCCAGAAGACGAGCAGCTCGCCGTCGACGTAATGGAACCCCGTGCGGCGGTGGGATCCAGCCGGGATGCGCAGGTCGTGCGTGAGGACGGTCGAGTCGGCGTCGATGACGCGGACCTGGGCCGCGTTGGCGACGATCAGGTACGGCCAGGCCTCCACGACGGTGAGGCCGTGGCGGTCCCTGCCGGGGGTCAGTTCGCTGACGGCGCTCTCCCAGGCAGGCCAGGCCAGTTCCTCGAAGAGGCCGCCGCGCAGGGTGCGTGCGAGGGTTTCTCCCAGGTCGGTGGCGGCCGCGGCGGCGACCTCGTCGCGGGCCAGCAGCAGGGCCTCGGCGGGCAGCCAGGTCAGCCGGTCGATGGCGTCGGGGACCGCGGGCAGGCCTGCGGCAACGGAGGCGCGGGCGACCTCGCCCGTCCACTCGGCCAGCAGCGGGCGGGCGCCCGGCGAGGCGGCCACGCGGCGGACGACGTCGGTGCAGCCGCTGCCCAGGCTGTTCAGCGCCCGGCGGAAGGCCGGCTGGAAGCGCGGGTCCGCCGCCACCGCGGCCAGGTCGCGGCGCTCGTCGCGGTCGGACCAGTCCGACAGGTTCAGCGCGTCGTGGCGGTGCCGGGTGGTGTGGTCCTCGGGTGCGGCGACCGGGACGTCGAGGGTGAGAAGCAGGTCGAGGAGGTCGGCGTCCTGGACGCCGATGCGCAGGCCGCCCTCCCGCTCGGGCCGGGCGAGTTCGGCGCGCAGCTGCGGGGCGCAGCGCTCGACGACGTCGAGGAGGGCCGGGTGCGAGGGGCGGCGGCCCCAGCCGGAGTGGCGGGCGGCGTGGAAGCGCTCCAGCCAGCCGGAGGTGCCGTCGGTGCAGCGCTCCTCGTCGGGCAGGGTGGCGTCGGCCAGGCCGGCGGTGGCCCCGGACTCCTCCAGGACGTCCAGCCACAGGTCGGTGAGGTCGACGTCGCCGCCGGGCGGCGTCAGTGCCAGAAGTGTGCCGCGTACGGCGGGGATGCGGCGGGCGAGTGCGACGAGGGCGCCGCGGTGGGCCTTCCACCAGCCCAGCGCGGCGCGCAGGGTGGCGGGCAGGGGCAGCAGTTCGGCGAGGTAGTCCTGTTCGGGCTCGGTTCCGGTCAGGCCGGCGTTGCGGGCCAGGCGGCGCAGCTCGACGGCGGCCTGGGCGGAGGGCGGCAGGCCGCCCGCGGTGCGGCGTACGCACAGGCGGCGGAAGCGCTCGTATGCCTCGGCGGGACTGACCCGGCCCGCCAGGGCCTTGCCGTAGCCGGCGAGCACCTTCACCGGCAGGGCGCCGGCGAGCGCGAATTCGAGGAAGACGGAGTCGAGGCGGTCCTCGTCGACGGCCAGCCCGTAGCGGGCCTCGGCGGTACGGGCGCGGCCGAACAACTGGGCGGCGTAGGTGGTGTTCTCGACGCCGAGGAAGACGCGCGCGGCCTGCTCGTGGAAGAGGGGCAGGAAGTGCGGCACGGACGCGGCGAGGCGGTCGGCCAGTTCGGTGCACGCGTCGAGCGCGGCCTTGGGCTTGGTCTTGGCCTGGCGGGCGATCCGGTCGAGTTCGGGGACGACGGCGAGGGCGTGGTGTCCGTCCTCGGGGTGGTGCACGAGGACCCATTCGGGGAAGCCGAGTGCCTGGCGGCGGCTCAGGCCCACGACGGGCGGCTCGGCCTCGTCGCGTACCAGGCCCAGGAAGCCTGCGGCGAGGTCCTCGGCCGCGCCGAGTTCGGCGGCGGCGAGCCGGACGACGACGCGGCCCTCGTCGAGGCCCGGGTGCCGGTAGGTGCGAGCGGTCAGGTCGACGGCTCCGGCGCCCGCCCCGGTGGTGCCGTGGGGGAGGACCGCGCCGGCCTGCAGCAGCAGTTCGGTCTCGTTCGCCGCGGTGTCCTTCAGGTTCCTGCTCATGCGTCCCCGCCCTCCTCGATCTTGCGCCCGGCGTAGAGTGCCGCGGCCATGCGCATGCCCTCGGACCAGGCCACCGGTCCGACCTTGGTCAGCGGCAGCGCCCGGCCGTCCGCGTCGTGCCAACTCAGGGCGCCGGTGCTGGTCTCGTCGTCGTAGTAGGGCTCGCCGATCCAGACCGTCGCCTCCGTGCCGGTGCCGGCTCCGGCGTCGCGGACGCCGCAGGTGGCGTAGCCGCCGGAGACCCGGTAGCCGAGGGCGGTGGCGCGGGCGGCGAGGCTGAAGCGGGTGGGGAAGGCCCCGCCCGCGTAGTCGCGGACCTCGGTGGCCGTGGCGGCGACGTCGTGGGGCTTGCGCCAGGTGGCGCGGTGGATCTGCTCGACCTGCTGCACGATGCCCAGCTCGGCCGCGAACTCCCGTACGTCGTCGAGGTCGGGCAGCAGTACGGGGTGGGGCAGGGTCACGGTGCGCGGGGAGAGCCGGACGGTCTCGCCGTCCAGGTTGACCACCTTCAGCTCACCGGCCGCGGTGGCGTCCCGCAGGAAGCCCACCTCGCCGGGGTCGTCGCCGACGACCGCCAGGTCGCGCAGGGCCTTCTGCCAGGCCTCGTCGGGCCAGACCCGGGCGAGCAGTTCGGTCGGCACGGGCAGCGAGGAGACCATCCAGGCGTCGACCTGGGCGACGCAGGCCGCCTCGTGCCGGTCGAGCCATTCGGCGAGCCGGCGCAGCCGGTCGACCTCGGGATGGTCCTTCAGCGCCTTCGGCAGTGTTTTCAACTGCCGTCCCGCCGCCCGGCCGGTGACGGACCTCGCCGCCACCCGCCCCTCCACCAGGGCGATCTCGTACCCCTCGCCCGCCGCCAGCCATGCCATCAGACCGTGCCCCTCCGCCTGTCCGTACGTGTGCGCGCAGCCCTGACAGGGGGGTGCGAACCCCCTGAGCTGCGGATGTCGGGAGACTAGCGAGGGCCACTGACAACGGCCGTCGGAGGGGCACGCGGAGGTGGTTGTCCGGTTCTGGGTAGTCTTTCCCGGACAGTGGCGGAGCGGTATCGGCTCGTGGTGGGGTTATGGGACGTCAGATACATGTACCGGGTGCGCTGGTGGCGGCCCTTCTGCTGGCGGCCGCGGCCGGCTGCTCGGATCCGGGCACGCCGGGCGGCGGGGACCCGAAGCCGCAGCCGTCCGCCTCGCGGGCCGCGCCGCCGGCGGGCGCGCCGGCCGCAGGGGACGTGCTGCCCGGCATGGTCACCACTGCGGTGGCCCGTGGCCAACTGGCCGAGCTGAAGGTGGCTCCGGTGGGCACGATGGCCGGCTACAGCCGGGCGAAGTTCACGCACTGGGCCGAGCAGGGCAACAAGTGCGACACGCGCGAGACGGTGCTCAAGCGGGACGGTACCGAGGTGACGCAGGACGGCGAGTGCCGGGCCGTGTCCGGCACCTGGACGAGCCTGTACGACGGGGTGGTCGTCAACGACGCGTCCAAGATGGACATCGACCACATCGTGCCGCTCGCCGAGGGCTGGCGCTCCGGCGCATCCGGCTGGGATGCCGCTCGACGCAAGGCCTTCGCCAACGACCTGACCCACCCCCAGCTGCTGGCGGTCAGCGCGTCCTCCAACCGGTCGAAGGGCGATCAGAGCCCCGACCTGTGGCAGCCGCCGGACCGCTCCAGCTGGTGCCAGTACGGACGGGCCTGGACCACCGTCAAATCCACCTACGGGCTGACCGTCACCGAACCGGAGAAGAAGATGCTCACCACGATGCTGGACACCTGCACCTCATGACGGGGGCGGAGCACTGGCAGGATGACGTGCTCGCCGGACCGGGCGGAGCCATGACCGACGAGGTCGGCGTCGTCACCGGCCCGCTCACCCTGCGCACCACGGCCGCCGCCGGGGGCACGGTCCGGTTCGACGTCCAGTACAAGGACGCCGACGAGTGGTACACACTCACCGGCAGCCCCCGGCCCCACCACGGCGCCCCGGCCGCCCTGCACGCCGCGGCCCTCGCCGCGATCCGCGCGGGCGGCGCGGCCGAGGCGCCCGCCGCCGGCTCCGGAGGGGGCGGGGCCAGGCGGCTTCCGCCTACCGGAAGGTGACGTCCGAGCAGGAGTAGAACGCTTCCTCGCTCTGGAAGGAGCCGTCGGGCCGCTTCAGCCCGTGCCAGATCGTGTAGATCAGGTGCTTGCCCTTCTTCTCGGGGAGCACCGCCCGGAACGTGAACGCCTTCGCGCCGAGGAATCCCGAGGGGGCCGCTGTGGCCGCGGTGTTGTCGGCGCTGAGGAAGGGCGTCTCCTCCAGGTCGGACCACTTCAGCGGCTTCTTCGGGTCGTAGCCGTCCTTGGTGACGTACATCTCCATGCGGTACGGGTTGTGCAGCGCGCTGATGTCGTAGCGGAGGTCGTACTCGGCGCCGCCGGGCAGCGTCGTCGAGGGGAAGTCGTCCCGGGCCAGGTCGAGGCCGGAGAACTGTGCGTTGCCGGCGCTGCACAGCTTGCCGTCGGGTATGCGGGCGCGGTGCTGCGGCGAGGAGGTGGGGGTGCTGTGGTCGATGGCGCGGCCCTGGACGATCGACTTCCAGTCGCCGGGGATGCCGGGGCTCTGGGCGAGGGCGAGTCGACAGGCCTCGCCGGCCTTCGGGTTCTTGGTGCAGGCCACGCTGCGGCTGACCGGGTCGGCGGTGGATCCGTGCGCGGAGGCGGGCGCGGAGCCGAGGGCGGTCACGGCGAGGGGGAGGGCCACGAGCGCGGTGAGGCGCAGGAAGGCGGTCCGGCGGGCCGGGAGCCGTGCCTGGTCGGGAGTGCTGGTGGCGGGGCGGGCCGTGGTCATGAGGGGGACGCTCCTGGTCATGAGTCGGTCGTGCGCGTGGGTCGGTGGTCGGCGGCCGGTCAGCCGGCTGTCTTCACGGTCAGCTCGCGGGAGAACGCGCCCCATGTGCCGTCGCCGAGCCGCGCCCGGATCTTCACGGTGTACGTCGTGCCGGGATGGGCGCCGACGAGCACCTCGCGCGAACCCCTCGTCGTCGGTACGGGCAGCACCGGGTCGCCGGTGCCCCACATGAAGGTCTGGGCCGGCTTGCCGTTCAGGTAGACCTGGTAGGTGGTGATCTGGCCGACGCCCTGCGGGACGGACCAGGTGAGGTTCAGGTAGTGCTGGGTGACGGCGCCGTCCTGCTTCGTGGCGGTGGTGGCGGCGAGGTCGCCGGGGGCTGCGGTGCCGCCGTTGCCGTCGGGGGCCGCGGTGGTCGTCACCTGGGCTTCGCGGGTCGGGTCGGACTCCTTGCCGGAGGAGTCCACGGCGGTGACCTTGAAGCGGTAGGCGGTGCTCGCGGTCAGGCCGGAGACGGTGGCCGAGGTGGCCTTGGCGTCCGCCTCCTGGACCTTGGCACCGTTGCGGTAGATCCGGTAGCCGGTGACGGCGACGTCGTCGGTCGCCGCGCGCCACCGCAGGGCGACCTGGTACGGGCCGGAGGGCGCCGCCTCCAGGTCCGCGGGGATGACCGGCTTCGCCCTGTCCTGGCCGGGCGCCGCGTGCGTGGTGAGCACGATGTCCTTGCTGAAGCCGGTGGTGCGGCCGTCGGCGCGGACGGCGCGGACGGCGCGGACCGTGAAGGCGTAGCGGGTGGCGGGAGCCAGCCGCTCGATGTCGGTCATCGTGTCCTTGACGGTCTTGATCTGCTTGCCGTCCTGGAAGACCTCGTAGCGCACGATCTCGGCGCCACCGGCGGGCGGCTTCCACATCAGGTGGACGGCGGTGTCGTCCTTGACGAAGGAGCCGCCGTCCGCGGGGACGGCCGCGTTCGTGCCGGTGTCGCTGCCGCTGCCGCTGCCCGAAGGGCCGTTCACCTTGCATCCGGTGATCTTGGGTATGCCCTTGCCGGCGGGGTTGATACCGACCTTGACCACCCGGTTGCCGCTCCCGGCCAGGTCGGCGCGGTCGGCGACCGGCTTGACGGTGACGTGCCGGCCGGTCTGGCGGAGTTCGTACGCCCAGGGGTTGTCCAGGGTGACCTGCCCCTGCGACACGTCGAACTCGGCGGTCCAGTCCCGTACGGGCCGGTCCCCCTTGGTCGCCAGGGAGACCTCGCCGGTGGCCCACCACACGGTGGCCTGGTCAGCGACGCGGCAGGCGGCGTTGAGGCCGTTGTCCTCCTCTCCCGCGTTGGCGGCCACGGGGACGACGACGGAGCCGATCCCCACGACCGCGGCCGCACAGGCCAGGGCAATTCGCTTTCGGGACATCAGAAACCTCTTGGTAGAGCCGATCCGCCGGTGCAGCGGCGGTATCGGAAGTGCCTCGGTCAACACCCGTGACCCTAAGCGCGGTTCGCGCCGCGACCGGGCCTCCGACGGGCTGCCGGGCGGCTATTATACGTCCCTTAAGGTCCGGATAGGGCGCCCTTGATCCCCTGTTGGCGCCCTGCGACCCTGCGGCTTTTGAAGATCACTCTCTGTGCCCGGTGCACTGTTGCGGGGCCCCGGATCAGGCCTCGTACTCGGTGAGGTCGATGCCGTGAATGTGGACGGGGTGGCCGTGGCGGGGGTCGGTGGTCTCGCGTTCCCGCACCATGTCGAGCTTGCGGATCACGTTCTCGGAGGCGGTGTCGCCGAGCCGGTTGACGGCGACGACGCGGTCCAGGCCGCGGTCCTGGAGGGCGAACTCCAAGGTGGCGTGGGCGGCTTCGGAGGCATAGCCCTGACCCCAGTACTGGCGGCCGAGCAGCCAGCTGATCTGCACGTCGGCCCGGGCGTCCGGCAGGCCCTCGATGACCGAGAGGCCGACGGCTCCGACGAGCTCGCCGGAGCCGAGGAGCTCGACGGCGAAGAGCCCGAAGCCCTCCTCGTCCCACTCCTCCTGCCAGCGCTCGATCGTCTCGGCCGTCTCGTCGAGACCGAGGGTGGATCCGTCGCCGACCCAGCGCATCACCTCCGGGTCGGCGTGGATCTCGGCAAGGGGGACGAGGTCGTCGTCGGTCCAGAGGCGGAGGAGGAGGCGGGGGGTACGGATCTCGGTCATGTGCCTCATCCTGCCGAAATTCCCCGGACCAGCGGTAATCGGCCTTCGAGGCCGGACCACGGGCCCGCGTCCGGCCGTGCTCGTGCTCCCGCGGGCGGTGCCCTCGCGGCGGTACCGTGGGCGGCGGGCGGGACCGGCAGGGGCGGGGCGGCGGCTGCGGCAATCGATGTCGGGGCCTGGCGGTGACGCCCCGCGCGCACGGCACCCCGGCGGGTCGTCACCCTGCCGGTGGATCGGGCGCCTCTCTCGCCCCCTGGGGGGGCTTCGGGCGGCGTCAGTCCGTGGGACTCGTTCCGGTCGGAACGGTGATGGCCCGGAGCTTCTCCCGCAGGTACGTGTGCGAGTCGACGGGGTCGTGCAGTACGCGGCCGATGGGGGCGGGGAGGGACTCCACCCGGGTGTGCGCGTCGCATTCGTAGAAGTAGACGAGCGAGATCAGCTCCTCGGCGGGGGCGTCGGCCGGTGGGGGCAGTACGCGGTGGCGGCCGGCGCGCCAGCGGTCGCCGGTCCAGCGGGCCATCAGGTCGCCGATGTTGACGGTGAGCGCGGCCGGGTCGTAAGGGGCGTCCTGCCAGCCGTCGGCGTCGGTGTGGATCTGGAGGCCGCCGGAGCCCGGCTGCCGGTCGAGGACGGTGACCGTGCCGAAGTCGGTGTGGGCGCCGATGCGGAACTGGCCCGGCAGGGGCGCGCCGACGGTCTCGGTCCCGGGGTACCAGTTGAGGTTGAATCCCCAGGTGGGGTGCCCCGTGTGGCGCGTGAAGCGGTCCTCGGCGAGCCCGAGGGCGGTGGCGAGGAGTTCGAGCAGCTCGTCGCAGAGGGCCCGCATCCCGGTCAGGTAGTCGGTCACCAGCGGCCGCAGCTCCGGCGCCTCCTCCGGCCAGGTGTTGGGCCGGAACCACTCGATGTCCACGGCCGGGTCCCCGGTCGGTTCGTCGGCCGCGAAGGACCACGACTCCTTGAGGTCGGGCGGCGAGGCGGTGCCTTCGGCGTAGCTGTTGGCCTCCGCTCCCGGGCCCAGCCAGCCCCGGCCGCCGACCGTGACGGTGTACGGCTCTTTCAGGGCGGCCGGCAGCCGGAAGAACGTCCGGGCGGCCTCCCGGATCCGTTCCGGCAGCGAGGGGTCCACCCCGTGGCCGGTGACCAGCAGGAACCCGGCCACCTGCAGGGCCTCGTCGACGCGGGCGGCAGTCCGGGCCCGCTCCTGCGGCCCGCCGGACCGCCACCGCCCGAGATCGATCACGGGTACCTGGGATCCGGCCATGGGAGACCTGCCTTCCGACGCCGCGCGGTGGTGTCCGGTACCGAGGCTATCGCCGCTCAGGACCGGAGGGGCTCGACACGGAACGACACGGAACGTGGTTCTCGGCCACTTTGTGTGCGCTTCGACGGCCGCGGGCCGCGATGATCGTCACGATAAGGACCAGAATGGTACGACGGGTGCCTCAGGGACGGAGCATGCGGTGGAGATTTCGACACGGGAGGTCTTCGGGGCACCGTGCTGGGTGAGCCTGATGACGCGGGACCTCGAGACCGCACAGCGCTTCTACGGCGCGGTGGCCGGGTGGCGGTTCCGGCCGGCCCGCCTCGGTGACGCGTTCTCGGTGGCGTTCCTGAACCGGGTCCCGGTGGCGGGCATCGGGGCGCTGGCCGCGGATCTGGGGGTCGCGGCGGCGTGGACCCCGTACTTCGCGGTGGACGACGCCGACGTCGCGGTGGACCGCATCCGGGAACGGACCGGCACCATCGCGGTCGGCCCGGTGTCCTTCGAGTCCGGCGGCCGCGCGGCGCTCGTCGCCGATCCGGACGGCGCGGTCTTCGGGATCTGGGAAGGCGATGTGGCCGCGGACTGGCGGGCCGGCAAGGGTCCACTGCCGGCCTGGCTGGAACTGCGCACCAGGAATGCCCTCGACGCCGCGATGTTCTACGGCGCGGTACTGGAATGGGCCACCGACCGGCCGGGCTGCTGCACGGTCTCCTACGAGGAGGACCAGGTCGTCCTGCGGCAGAACGGCGAGCCGGTCGCCCGCCTCAACAGCGGTCCGGTCGAGCTCGCCGCCTACTCCCCGTACACCCGGCCGCGGTGGCACGTGCACTTCCGCGTGCCCAGGCTCCGGCCGGCGATCGAGGCGGCCGTCGTGCTCGGCGGCCGCATGGTCTCGGACATCACCTCGAACGCCACGGAGCGGTGGGTGACCCTCCGCGACCCGGACGGGGCGCTCTTCACACTCACCACCGGCCTCGGGGCGGATTCGGACGAGGACCTCGCCCGGCCCGGCCTGTACTGACGGGACGGGCCGGTACCCGACCGCACGGGCCGGTACCCGATCGCACGGGCCCGTACCGGCCGCAGGCGCGGCGGCGCCGGATGTCCGAAGCCGGCCGGGGCCCGGTAGGGGGCGAAAGGCGGCTCGCGCGACGGACGCACACCCGCCGGGCGTACGTCCCCCTCGGACCTGCGCGGTGGCCGCCGCGGCGCACGTCCGGGCGAGGGCGCGCCGTTGGCGGGTGTGGGGCCGCGACGGGGTCCGTTCGGCTCACCACCGCGTGTTCACCCGCGGCCCGGGGTCCGGCGTCCATGGGCGGGTCGGGCGCGGCGGATCACCGTCGGTGACGCTTCGAGATGCGGGCGTACCGCAGTGCTGGTTCGCTGATTCCGCCCGCTCTCCCCCACGGACACAAGGAGCGATCATGAGCGTTTCAGGCGAGTCCCGCGGCCGGTCCCAGCAGATGCGCACGAAGGCCAAGGAGCTGAACGAGGCCGCCGAGCGGTCCACCGACCCGGAGGAGCGCCGCCGGCTGAAGGAGAAGGCCCGCCGCCTCCAGGAGCAGAGTGAGCAGGAGAGCCGGATGGACGACCGGGGCATGGACCCCATGTAGTCCGAGCCTCACTGGTCCGGAGTTTCAGTAGTCCCGAGTCCCACCCCGCGGGACCGCGCATCGGCCGGTGTCCGCCGCGATCCCCCGTCGCCGCGGCACCGGCCGCCGTGCGGCCCCGCGGGCCCGGCCCGGCGGGAACGACCGGTCCCGCCGCCGTCCGGCGGGGCGCACCCGCCCCGCCGGGTGGACGCCCGTCATGGCGGACCGGCGCCCCGCCACTCGGCGAAAGGCCGGGCGTCCTGTCCGGCAGCGATCTATGGTGGCGGTCCGATGCCGGAACACGGGAGGGCGACGGATGGCCGTCGACGGTTTCACACTGCTCGCTGACGCACACGACTACCTGCTCGCCGCCGTCCGCGGTGTTCCCACCGCGGCATGGGGGGATCCGACGCCGTGCACCGGGTGGACGGTGCGTCAGGTGCTCAACCACGCACGCCTGGACCAGCAGGCTCTGGTCATGCAGATCACGGGCGTCGCGCCCGCGACCGACCCCTTCGAGCCCCCCGACACGACCAGCGGTGACCCGGTCGCGGAACTGGCGGCCGTGCTGAAGGAGACGCTGGCGGCGTGGGAGTCAAGGAGGGGCGACGAAAGCGTTCCCACCCCGATGGGACCGATGCCGGCCGATGCCGGCACGGCCGCCGCGGCACTCGACGCCGGCATCCACGCCTGGGACATCGCCCGGGCTACCGGGCAGGACCTGCCGCTGACCGAGGAGATGGCCGAGGCCCTGGAGGACATCGCGGCGAGGATCGTCGTCTTCGTCCGGGATTCCTTCGGCAAGTACGCACCGCCGCTGACCGTTCCGGAGGGGGCGAGTCGCGCCGAGAAGCTCCTTGCGTTCACCGGGCGGGACGCCCACTGGTCGCCGCGCTGACCCCTCGGCGCATGCACGCGCACCCTCCGGGACGGGCCGCCGCGCCCGGCACCCGGTGAGCCGGGCACGGGGCCGAGTGCGGCCGGGGGCGGCCCGGCGCGCCTAGAGCCTGACCTGCCATTCCACCGTGGAGCGCAGGGCGCGGATGGTCTTCGGGTCGCGGACCGACGGCGTGCGATCCTCGACCGTCACCGACAGGCGGTGGGTCCGCAGGTCGAAGAGCCACAGTTCCGCCACCGACACCTCGGTGCGCCCCGCGAACCTCGCCAGCTCCCTGCCGTCCAGGTACCAGCGGACCACGAGCTGCCGGCCGTCCGCTCCGGAGAGCCTCGGGACAGTCACTCTGGCCGTGTTGCGCAGCCTCAGGGTTCGGTCCGTCGGCGTGACCGCCGTGGCGATCCGCGCGTGCCGGTGGAAGCCGGCGATCATCGCCTCGACTCCGGGCAGGTTGAAGGGCTTGCCCAGGGTCCGCATGAGGGAGCTGTCCGTGGGCCGGTACAGCCCCGTCGCGTAGTAGTTGCCGCCCTCGTACGCCCCGACCTCGCCCCCGTCGGGGGACTCCTCGCCGAGCCAGCGGTACCACTTGGCGCGCCGGGAGGCCATCCGGTCGGCGGTCAGGCCGGAGCTGTTGGACTCGGCGGGTTCGGGGCCGGTGTACTTCTCGTAGTCCGGCACGCCAGGGTAGAAGTACTCGTCGGCGAGCTTGCCCAGCGAGTGGCCGGTCTCGTGGATGGCGACCTGGCCGGACTTCGGATGGCCGGCCGAGGCGGTGGATATCCCCTCGTAGCCGAGGGTGGCGCTGGGCTCGTTGTAGCCCGCTCCGCCGTACTTCGCGCTGTTCGCCAGCACGATGACCAGGTCGGCCTCCGGCGCCTTCGCCACGTACGCGTCGACCCTGGGCTGATCGATGCAGAGCAGCCGTTCGATGCCCTCGCACCAGAAGTACGAGCCGAGGGCGGTGTCGCGGACGGTCTCCGGGTCGGGGTCGCCGGAGACGCCCGACTCGCGGGAGACCGCGTCGACGGTCCAGACGTTGAAGAGGCTTCGGTAGGTGGTGTACGGCTCGACTGCGGCCACCTCGGCCCATTTCTGCTCGGCGTCCGCGTGGAACTGCGGCAGTTCGGCCGCGGTGTAGCCGTCCCCGATGACGACGACGTCGAGGCGGTCCGCGGTGGAGCCGTTGTCGATGATCTTGGTGATCTCGCCGTCGGCCGACCGCTCGGCCTCCGTGAGCCGTCCCGCGCTCTTCGCCGGGCTGTCGGCAGCGGGCACCAGGGCATGCCCGGATCCGGCGTCACCGCCCTGTTCGGGCCCGGGGATCTCGACCTCCGCCCGGAGCCCGGCCGGCTCGGCCGCCGCGTCCGCCGGGCCCGCGGCCGCGAGCGCGGCGCTCACGCAGAGGATCGCGAGCAGCGTCCGCAGCGTCGGGCGCCCGACCGGGCGGCGGGCCGCCCGTCCGATGGCCCCGCCAGTGACCGGATCCATGAAGTCCTCCCCCGGGACAGGAAGTTAAGCAGATGGATAAGCGTGTTGAATCGGCTGCTTAAACTAGGCGGGGCGCGGGAGGTGCGCAATGGCGTACTCCGGCTGAATACTGGGGACTTCGAGCAACCAGGGGGTACTTCATGGACGAACCGGGCGAGATCGGCCGTCGGGTCCAGCGCATGCGCCTCGAACGTGGTCTGACCCAGAAGCAGTTGGCACACCCGTCGTACACCTCGGCCTACGTCTCCACGCTGGAGTCGGGCAAGGTCCGCCCCTCCGAGACCGCGCTGCGCTTTCTTGCCGGCCGCCTGGGCACGTCGTACGAGGAGCTGGCCACCGGCCGCCCCGCCCACCTGGCCACCGAACTGCGTCTCGCCCTCACCGACGCGCAGCGCACGCTCACCACCGGCGCGGCCGACGAGGCCGCCGTACGCTACCGCCGCCTGCTCACCGAGGCGGCGGAGCTCGGGCTGGTCCCCGAACAGGCACAGGCACGGCTCGGGCTCGGCGAGTGCGCCCTGGAGTCCGGTGAACTCCAGTCTGCCATCGAGCACTTCGAGGAGGCCGAGCGCCTCCTGGCCGACGAGCCGCTGACGCACCGCGTCCGCCCGCTGCGCGGCCGGGCCGTGGCGCACCTGCTCGCCGGCGAGCTCCGCTACGCCTGTTACCTGCTGGAGTCCGCCATCGACGAGCTGGGCGCGAGCGGGCTGGCCGATCCGGACGCGCTGGTCCTGCTGCACGCCGCGGTCATCGGTCCCTACATGGACATGGGCGCCCACGCGCGGGCCGCCCGCTCGGCCGAGCTCGCACTCGCCCTGGCCCCCCGGGTCAGCGATCCGGCGCTGGTGGCGGGCATGCACCGGCAGGTGGCCCGGACCTTCCTCGCCGAAGGGCGGGTGGCCGAAGCGGACGCCTCGCTGGCGCAGGCACAGGCGATCTACGGCAGGCTGCAGCTGAGCACGGACCTGGCGCACTGCCACTGGATGCGCGGCTACGTACTGGCGCAGAACGGGGAACTCGGCCCGGCCGAGCGGGAGCTGCGCACGGCCCGGGACATGCTGTCGGCCCGGCGCGCCGGCCTCTACACGGCCCAGGTGGAGGTGGAGCTGGCGGACGTACTGCGCCGCCTGGGCCGGACCGAGGAGGCCGTCCGGCTCCTCGCGGCGCTGCTGGAGCTGGGCAACAGCCACGGGGCCGTGCACGCCGGCGGCGCGCACCGGCTCCTCGGCCTGATGGCCGAGGAGCGTGGTGAGACGGAATCCGCCGAGGAGCACTACGTACAGGCGCTGGCGCTGCTGGAGCGCAGCGGGGCCACGGGCGACCTCGCCGACCTGTGCCGCCTGCTGGGCGACCTGCTGCGGCGCACCGGCCGGGTCGAGGCGGCCCTGGACGCCTACCGCACGGGCCTGGGGCACCGGGCGGCGCCGGGCACCACCACCCTGGGCCCAGCGCCCGCGGCCGCGTTCCGGCCCGGTCGGATCAGTGGTTCTCGGTGGGCCGCAGATCGCGGGGAATGAGCGTCCAGGTCGTGGCAGCCGCGGCGACAGCGAGACCGCCCGCCATCAGGAACGCCGGGGTGATGGCGAGGGTGTAGGCGTGCGAGGCGGTGTCGAGCAGGGCCTGTCCGACGACGCCCCCCAGCCGTTCGGCGATGTGCGCCGCCTCACCGACGGAGTCCCGTGCGGCGTCCGCGGTCGGGCCGTCCAGTGCGAGGTCGGGCAGGTTGCCGCGGTAGAGCGCGGCCGCGGTGGAACCGAGGACGGCGACCCCCATCGCGGAGCCGAGCTCGTAGCACGTCTCCTCGATGGCGGCGGCGCTGGAGACCTCGGCGGCCGGGGCGGCGGAGACCAGCGTCACCGAGGCCACGGTCGTGGCGAGGCCGGCGCCCAGTCCCATGACGGTCAGAGCGGCCGCGAAGGCCGGGTAGCCGAGGTCGGTGAACTGTTGCAAGGTCCACGGCAGGGCCATGCCCGCGGCCAGGACGACGAGTCCGGCACCGAGCACGTGGCGGATCGCGAAGCGCTGCATCAGCGCGGGCGCAACCATGGAGGCGGCGATCAGGGCGAGCGGAGCCGGCAGTAGGCGCAGACCGGCCTCCAACGGGGCGTAGCCCTCGCCGTACTGGAACCATTGGGTGACCAGGAACAGGATCGCGCCCATGCCCACCATGGGCAGGAAGATCGCGGTGGCGGCCACGCTGAAGGCGGGCTCGGTGAAGAGCCGCACCTGGAGCAGGGGGTTGTCGATCCTGGTCTGGCGGCGGACGAAGACGGTCAGCGCGACGGCCGCGACGAGCAGCAGGGCCCAGGGCAGGGGGTCGGCGACCCCGCCCTTGCCGAGCTGCTTGATGCCGCCGGCCAGGGCGAGCATGCCGACGACGGACTGCCCGACACCCCACCAGTCCCACGCGCCGGTGCTGCGCGGGGAACGCGATTCGGGCAGGTAGCGCAGGCCGGCCGCGACGATGACGGAGGCGACGGGCAGGTTGAGGAGAAAGGCCGAGTGCCAGCCGTGCTCCTGGACCAGGAGGCCGCCGACGACCGGTCCGAAGGCCATGCCGCCACCGAACACGGCGGCCCAGACGGCGAGGGCGAAGGCGCGTTCCCGGGCGTCGGTGAAGACGGTGCGCAGGATCGAGACGGTGGCGGGCATGATGGCCGCGCCGCCGATGCCGAGCAGGGCTCGGGCCGCGATCAGGTGCCACGCCTCGGTGGCGCACACGGCCATGAGCGAGGCTGCCGAGAAGATACCGAAGCCGGCCATGAGCAGCCGCTTGCGGCCCCAGCGGTCGCCGAGGGCACCCGCGGTGACGAGCAGGCCGGACAGGGCGAGCGCGTAGACGTCGATGATCCACAGCTGCTGCACGGCGCTGGGCCGGAGGTCGCCGACGAGCGAGGGGAAGGCCACGTTGAGGATCGTGGTGTCCATGGAGATGAGCAGGAGACTGCCCGAGAGTATCGCCAGGACGATCCACCTGCGGGGGTCCGGCGTGGGGGTGCGCATGGGCTTCCGTTCGGGGTCTGTACGGGGTGACGGGCGGGTCGGGGTGCAGGGCCGGCGGGGAAGGCGGCGCGCGGGGCTGCGTCCGCCGAGGAAGGGGGTCAGATCCGGACGGCCGCACTGCCGGGTGGCGAGGTGCCCGTCCCGTGCGCGCTCGGGGACTGCGTCGCGAGGTCCTGGCAGGGCGTACCGGATCCAGTGCGGCGGGTGGGTGGCCCGCAGCCGTCCCGGCCGCCCGCCGGGGCCGGGGACGGCGAGGGCCCTCCGGGGCCGGCGGTCCGCTCCGCCCAGGAACCGGGGCGGGCGCGCACGGTGGCGTCGCGTGAGTCGACCACCTCGACCGGCCGGCCTGCGGCCGTCGCCGGCCGGGCTTCGCGGGGCGCGCGGCGACGGCCGGGCGCGGCGCGGCGGGTACGGGCTCCGGCGGCGATCCGAATCATCGAGGAGCTGTGGTCGCCGGCGAGGACGCGTGCCGTGCCGTTCAGCGGTTCTTCTTCGTGCGCCATATCGAGCCTCCTTCGCCTCGAACGATACAAGAATGTCTCATTCGAGCCAAAGGCGACCCATAACTGGTGGACCGAAGGGGCCTCCGCCGGCGATTCCTCTCCCACCGCCCCCCTCGACCGGTCCGCGTCGCCGCCACCAGCGCCGGGCCGGGCGCGGAACGGCAGGCAGGGACAGGGGGACAGGCGGGGCGGGACAGGCAGGGCGGGATGGGGGCGCCGCCGGGACGGCGGCACACACGTGCCGTCGCGCCGGTTCACCGAGGAGTCGTCCCGCGGGCGGCCCAACAGGGCCCACGACGACACCTCGGCAGCACGTCACGAAGCGGTCGTCCCGCGGGCAGCCGAACGGGACGACCCCTGATCACATGGGCCGTTCCCTGCGCTCGCCGTCGGTGCGGGCGCGGGCTCCCGATCGGGTGCGCGCGGCGGTCTGGGCTCGCTGCGGATGGCGGCGCACGTACTCGTGCTCCAGTTCGTTCATCCGCTTCGTGTGCGTGACCAGGGCGTCGTCGGACCCGTACAAGAGGGTCTCGTGGCGCGTGCGGTGGATGGCCTCCAGCTCCTTGAGCAGCCGGCCCTCCTCCAACGTGCGTGCTGACGGACCGCCGTCGTGCTCCGTCATGGCAGGTGCACCTCCTCCTCGGGCCCCCGCCCCACCATCATCCTCCGCGCCGCGCCGCGCGTCCCGTCAGCGGCCGCCGCTCCGGCCCCCCGGCGCGAGCGGTAGACACTGTCTACTCCCGCTGGTAGACAAGGGTCCATGAACCAGGAGAGACATCTGCGGGAACGACTGATCGACGCCGGCGCCGAGCTCGTTGCGAGCGAGGGCACCTCAGCCCTCGGACTGCGGGAGATCGCCCGACGGGCGGGGGTCTCGCACGGGGCGCCGCGGCGGTACTTCCCCAGCCACCACTCCCTGCTGTCGGCGATCGCCCGGCGCGGCTTCGCCGATCTCGGCGAGCAGGTCGGCGCGCTGGAGGCCGCGGCGGGGCAGGCATCGCCGCGAGAACGGGTGCGGGCGATCGGGCGCACTTACGTCGGCTACGCACGGGAGAACCCCGGAATGTTCGAGCTGATGTTCCGCCACGACCTGCTCGACAGTACGGGCCGGGACCCGTCGGACGAGCCGCGGCTGCGGGAGTCGACCCTGCCGCTGTTCACCCTTCTCGTCACGCTCGTCGCCCGATGCGGGGCGGCCGAGCCGTCCCTCACCGCCGCCGCGCTGTGGGCCAACCTGCACGGCGTGGCACAGCTGTGGCGCTGGGGCAGCCTGCCCCTGGCCCTGGGCGAGGACCCGGCCGTGGGTGCGGACCGGCTGGTCGACGCGGCCGTCGACGCGCACCTCGGGGGTACTCCCGCGTGAGGCAGCGGACCACCCTGCTGGTCAGTGTGACCGGAGCGATGCTCGTCGCGCTCGACGGCACCGTGTTGGCGGTGGCGCAGCCGAGCCTCGCGACCTCGGGGCAAGCGTCGCGCAGGTCCAGTGGACCAGTACCGCCTACCTACTGGCGGTGGCCGCGTTCCTGGTGCCCGCCGGGCGGCTCGGTGACCGGTACGGGCACGCCCGGCTGCTGTTCGTCGGCGTGCTCGGGTTCGCCGCGGCCTCGGCGGGCATCGTGTCAGCACCGGGCGTGGGCTGGGTGATCGCACTGCGCGCCGTGCAGGGCCTGTTCGGTGCGCTGCTCCAGCCGGCGACGCTGGCGCTGCTGAGGCTGGCGTATCCGCCCGAGCGGCTGGCCACGCCGGTGGCCGTACGGACCAGCGCGATCGGGGCGGCCGCGGCCGCCGGTCCACTGCTGGGCGGTCTGCTGGCGGCCTGGTGGGACTGGCGGGCCGTGTTCGTACTCAACGTGCCCGTCGCCGTGCTGACCGCCGCGCTGACGCTCGCCGTTCGGACCCCCGCGCCGCCGGCGGGTGCGCGGGCGCGACGGTGGGAACTCGGTGGCGCGGCTCTGCTCGCCACGGCCCTCGCGGTCTTCGTGCACGCGCTGGTGGGCGTGCCCGAGCACGGATGGACGGCGACGTCGACGCTGCTCGGGTTCGCGGGTGCCGCCGGGCTCGCAGCCTTGTTCGTACGCCGTGAGCGGCGCTCGGCGCGGCCGCTGCTCCCCCCGGCCGTGGCCCGGGCCCGAGCGGTCACGGCCTCGATGGCCTTGCTGCTGGTGGTCTCCGCAGGCATGTTCGGGGCCTTGTTCACGGCGACGTTCCGGCTCCAGGACGTCTACGGGCTGGGCCCGCTGGACACCGGACTGCGGGTGCTGCCGCTGACGGTGGCGATCATCGCCGGTGCTCCGGTGGCGGGGATGGCACTGCGGCGGTTCGGGGCGCGCCGGACCGCGTTGACCGGTACGGCGCTGGTCGCCGCCGGGATCGCCGGGCTGGGCTCCGCCTCGGGGCCCGCCTTCGCGGTGCTCGGCGCCGGCTTCGCCACCGTCATGGTCACCGCCACCGGCGCGGTGGTCGGCGAGGCCCCGGCCGAATACGCCGGGGTCGTCGGCGGGCTGAAGCAGACCGCCATGAACGTGGGCCCGGCCCTGGGCATCGCGGTGGCCGCGGGCACCGGGGTGCGGGGGCCGTCGCTGACGGCCCTGGCCGTGCTGGCGGCGGCCGGTCTGGCGGCGGCCTCACGGCTGCCCGGCCGCGCGCGCCCGGCAGCTGCGGGCCACCTCGTCGGCGAAGACGAGGGCCGGCGGGGCGAGGGCCGCCCAGCGGCGGACGGCCCAGCCGACGGCGAGCGGCGGCAGGGCGGGGACCGGCACCAGGCGCAGCGGGCCGTCGGAGCCGGGGACCTGCCAGCCGGGCAGGGCCGGCACCACGGCATGGCCCAGGCCTAGTTCGGCGAGCAGCAGGGCGGTGTCCCAGTCCGCCACGCTGGTGTCGGAGCGCACGTGGATGCCGGACTCGGCGAAGGCGGCGTCGAGGTGGGCCCGGGAGGCGGAGTTCCGGGGCAGCCGGATGTGACGGATCCCGGCGAGGTCGGCCGGGGTGAGTGCGTCCCGTCGGGCGAGGGGGTCGTCGGCGCCGACCGCGAGCACCCAGGGCAGTTCCATCACGGGGCGCTGCTCGATGCCGCGGACGGGGCCGCCGATGGTGATCCAGGCGAGGTCGAGGTCGCCGGAGGCGAGGGCGTCGAAGCAGCCGCTGCTGGAGTTCTCGGTCTGGAACTCCAGGCTCACCCCGGGGTGACTGCGACGGAAGGAGACGACGGCCTCGGACATGAAGTGCCGCACGGTCGTCGCGCCCGTGGTGACACGCACGCTGCCGCCGCCGCCCCGTACCAGGTCCTCCACGCGGCGCAGGGCGCCGTCGAGGCCGGCGATGCCGTCGGCTGCGGCCGCTTGCACGATACGGCCGGCCTCGGTCGGCACGACGCCGCGGGCGTGCCGCTCCAGCAGGCCGGTACCGGTCTCCTTCTCCAGACGGCGGACGTGCTGGCTGACGGCGGACTGGGTGCAGCCGAGGTCGCGGGCGACGGCACTGAGGCTGCCGGCACGGCAGACGGCCACGAACACGCGGAGGTCGTCGAGGGTCATGAGACCCAAGGTATTCCTTGGATGTGGGGAGCAAACCAGAGGATTGACTTGGGTTTTGGGGTGGATCAGGATCGGTGCAGGGCCCGGGCGGCAACCCGTCCCCGCCTTCGCCACGGGGTCCGGACCCCCGGCGAGAGGTGCGGACGGGTGCCGACCCACCACCCCGAAGCCGGTTCCCGGGAGGGTCCGTGTCGGACAGCACGGCCGCATGGCTGCGGGAGCACGGCCCGGCGGGAGTGCCGGGCCGTGCTCGGCGGCGGCCAGGGGTCAGCGGTCGGGGGCGGCTCGCTCCGGGGGCCCGGCGGCCCGGCCGGTGAGGGTGATCTCGGCGGCGCTGGTCCAGGGGCCGCGGCCGCCGGCCTCGGTCAAGGCTCTGAGGAGGAGGTGGCGGCCGGTCTTCGGGGCGAGGACGGTGGTCTTGGCGGCGGCGGTGTCGGCGAAGGTGCCGCTCGCCACCGGCGCACCCCAGTCGGCGCCGGTGTCGCGGACGTAGACCTCGTAGCCGCCGATGCGGCCGTTGGCCCCGCCGTCCTGGCGCGGGAGGTAGCCGAGGGAGTCGAGGGTGTAGCGGGCGCCGAGGTCGATCCGGATCTCGTGCGGGAGCGCCGCGGGCGTACCGGAGGACCAGGCGGTGTGCCACATCGTCGCGGGGTCGCCGTCGAAGGCACCGACGGCGGCGCCGTTCTCGGCGGCCGTCTCCTGGCTGTCGGCGTGGATCAGGGACCAACCCGCCCGGTCGATCGGGGCGGAGGAGGGCAGGGGCTCGGCGGCGGGGACGGCGGTGCCGGCAGCCGAAACGGTGAAGGCACCGGACGTGGTGCCGGTCTTGACCCGCAGGACGCCCTCGCGGTCGGCCGGATCGAAGAACCAGCCGGTGGCGGCGGAGTCGTAGGCGGAGGAGGAGGCCAGGCGCGGCACGGCGGCCCGGTCCACCGTGACGGCGGTGGGCGCGGCGGACACGTGGAGGGTGAACTCGTAGCCGCGGGCCGCCGGTTTGCCTGCGTAGCTGCCCGTGGGGGCGCCGACGGAGACGGTGACCGTGCCGGTGCCCGTCGTCGGCGCGGTGACGTCGACCCGCTGGAGGGCGTAGGCGCCGGACTCGTGGGCGCGGGTGCGGCCGTCGTCCTCGTAGAGGCTGAAGGAGGAGGCGCCACGTGGGTGGATGTCGTAGGTGAGGGTGGAGACCGGCTTCTCCCCCGTGTAGTTCATCTGCGGCCACATCGGCACGATGCCGCCGCCCTTGACGAACAGCGGGAGGATATCGAGCGGGGCCGGGTACCCGTCGAGCCAGCCCGGGCCCTCGTACGTGCGGCCCGTCCAGTAGTCGGTCCAGGTGCCGGCGGGCAGGTAGATGCCGTCGCGGACCTCGGTGTCGGAGACGACGGGGGCGACGAGGAGGGAGTCGCCCGCCATGAACTGGCCGCTGGTGGCGTTGCCGCGGGCGACCGGGTCGTCGGGATACTCCAGCACCATGGCACGGGTGCTGGGAACGCCGGTCTCGTGGGCGACGCGGCTCATCGTGTAGAGGTAGGGCATCAGTCGCATCTTCAGCTGCAGGTACTTGCGGTTGACGGACAGGTACGGCTCGGCGAAGCGCCACGGCTGCTTGTCGCGGTAGCCGGCGGACGGGTTGACCGCTCCCCAGCCCGACATGGTCATGAAGGCGGGGGTGAAGGCCTTCCACTGGAGGTCGCGGGTGTACGTCTTCGGGCTGCCGCCGAAGATCCCGTCGATGTCGCCGGCGGCGTAGTTGAGGCCGGAGAGGCCCGCGCCGGTGATGGCGGGGACGTGCCAGCGCATGTCGTCCCAGGTGCCGTAGGTGTCGCCGGTCCAGACGACGGCGTTGCGCTGGGTGCCCGCCCAACCGTCGACGGTCCAGACGAAGCGGCGGGCGTCGGAGTTCTTCTCGATTCCTTCGACGGCCTGCCGCACGCCGTCGAAGGCGTGTTTGTAGCCGCTTCCGATCCATGCGACGTCGGTCTTCACAGCACGGCTGCCGGCGGTTCCCACCTCGTCGGTGATGGCCCCGAGGCCGGTGGAGGTCCACAGGCCGGTCTGGAAGCCCTTGGCCCTGAGGGCGTCGACGGTCGGCTTCAGCGGTGCGGTGTAGCCGCAGCCGTAGCCGTCGTTGGGAAGGAACCAGCCCGAGGGCATGTCGGCGGCGCGGGCGTCCGACGCGTAGCCGACGACGTCGGGGGTGCTCTGGTGGCGGGGGCGGCCGTGGTCACCCTGGTAGTCGGGGTTGGAGGCGTTGAAGCAGTCGGCGTTGCCGAGCTCGAAGCCCCACAGCGGCGCCAGGAAGGGTTTTCCGCTGACGTCGGTGTAGGCGTCGAGCACGGATTTCGGCGAGTCGCCCGTGAAGTACCAGGCGTCGAAGCGCCTTTCGTCGTGGGTGAGGGTGGTGGGGGCGTTGAAGCCGTAGGAGCCCGGGGCCCAGGTGTTGCGCATCACGCCGTAGCCGTTGGTGGACATGTAGAAGGGGGCGGGGCTCGCGTTGTCGTTCTCGCGCCACTTGTTGTCGACGGCGATGGGGACGGTGCGGCCGCGCAGCGCCCACGCGCCGAGGCGCAGGCCGGTGCCGTAGAACTGCTCGTCCGCGCCGCGGGCGAGGTGCTGTGTGGTGCGGTTGCCGGTCCAGCTGGTGGGCCGGGTCTCCTGCCAGACGGGGGTGGTGTCGTCCGCGCGGTAGACGGAAAAGCGCAGCGGCGACTTGTCGACCCTGATCGAGAGGGAGCCCGTGCTGATCCGGTGGTACGCGCCCGCGTCACTGTGGGTTGCCGCCACCGAGCCGAAATCGGTGGTGACGGCGAGGTCGGAGCCTGCCGGGTCGTCGGTGAAGGTCCCATCGGGCGAGAGCCAGAGGCGGAAGATGTCGGCGCGGGCGACGACCACGCGGGCCTTGGCACCACTGGAGGCTGTGATGGTGAAGGTGTTGCCGGACCGGGTGAAGCCGGTGACATCGCCCGCGGTGGCCGTGGCCCCCGAGGGGACGGCGGTGGCGGGTGCGACGAGTGGTCCGGCGGCGGCCAGTCCCGCGACGGCGAGGGCGGCGGCGAGCAGGGCGGTGCCCGGGGTGCGGGGGCCCCGTCGCCGTGGTGTGCGCGGCCGTCCGGATAAGGGGACCCGTCGGCTCCTGCTGAAGCTTGGCAGTCTCATGGGGCAGCTCCTCGTGCGGTCCGGAGACGGACACAGCTCTTTGGCATGCACCCGGCAAGATAGCGTTCAGGGCCGCCCGCTTGAAGGATTCTGCTCGAAATGGCTTCCGCTCAAGCATCTTTGAGCACCCATCAGACATGTGCGGGTGCCCGGAAACCGCACGCGGCAAGGGGCGGTGCAGCGGTGTCGGGCAGCAGTGGGCAGGCGTCGAGGCGCGACGGACGGGGCTGCGGGAAGCGTCCTGAGCGGACGAGAAGGTCGACGAGAAGCTCGACGAGAAGAGTCAAGGAGGTGAACCCACTCCTTGCCACTCTCAACTTATAGCGCACCGGGGGGCTTGCGGCAAGGCCCCGTCGGCGGGGCAAAATCGCGCACCGAAACCAGAAGCTGCAGAAATGGGAGATTCACGAAGTGCATGCGTTCTTGCCGGTTCACCCATCGTGCGGCGACGACGAGCCGGTTCCGGCCGCCCCGCGGACCCGCAGCGCGTTCGACCTTCCCGACCATCTCTCCCCCAAGGCCGACCCGGCCCTGACCGACGGCGACGAACGGCACTTCGCGGCCGTTTCGGAGAGCCTCGCCCAGTCCATCGCCGAACTCTCCGCGCGCCTCGACGCCGAACGCAGGGCACCCGGACGCATCGGCCGTGAGGCGATGGACCGGGACGCGGAGATCCACCGCCTGACCGCGCGCCTGCGCACCCTGCGCCGTTTCGGACTCGACCTGTGCCTGGGACGCATCGTCCCGGCCGACGGCCGGGAGCCCGTGTACGTGGGGCGGCTCGGCCTCACCGACAGCGCGGGGCGCCGGCTGCTGCTCGACTGGCGCGCCCCGGCGGCCGAGCCGTTCTTCGCGGCGACCCACGCCGACCCGATGGGGCTGGCGAGCCGCCGCCGCTACCGCTGGACCAGTGGCCGGATCAGCGACTACTGGGACGAGGTGTTCAGCACCGACGCGCTCGAGGGCCACGCTGCTCTGGACGACCAGTCCGCGTTCATCGCGAGCCTGGGCGGTGACCGGTCGCCCCGGATGCGCGACGTGCTCTCCACCATCCAGGCCGACCAGGACGCCGTCATCCGGGCGGGCTCCCGCGGCGCCCTCGTCGTCGACGGCGGACCCGGTACGGGCAAGACCGTCGTCGCACTGCACCGCGCGGCCCATCTCCTCTACTCCGACCCCCGCCTCGGCCACCGCCGCGGCGGCGTCCTGTTCGTCGGCCCGCACCAGCCCTACCTGGCCTACGTCGCCGACGTGCTGCCCAGCCTCGGCGAGGAGGGCGTACAGACCTGCACGCTGCGCGACCTGGTGGCGGAGGGCGCCGGGGCGGCGGAAGAGCGCGACCCGGCCGTGGCCCGGCTCAAGTCCTCGGCGGACCTGGTGAAGGCGATCGACGCGGCCGTCCGCGTCCACGAGGAACCGCCGACCCGGGGGATGACCGTCTCCAGTCACTGGTCCGACGTCTGGCTGAGCGCGGACGACTGGGCGGCGGCGTTCGACGCGGTGGAGCCGGGAACCCCGCACAACGAGGCCCGTGAGCAGATCCTGGAGGAACTGCTCACGATCCTCATGGCCCGGCACGAGGACGGCGGCGAGGGCCACGACGTCCCGCCGGAGCTGCTGCGGCGGTCCCTGTTGCAGGACAGGGAGTTCACCAGGGCCCTCAACCGGGCGTGGCCGATGCTGGAGGCGACCGACGTCGTCGGGGACCTGTGGTCGGTGCCGGCCTACCTGCGCAGGTGTGCGCCCTGGCTGGGGCCCGAGGACGTGGCCAGGTTGCAGCGGGCGGAGGCCCAAGCCTGGACGGTGTCCGACCTGCCGTTCCTGGATGCGGCCCGGCAGCGGCTGGGGGACGCGGAGGCATCCGTGCGCCGGCGCCGGCACGAGGCGGCCGCGGCCGCCGAGCGCGCACGCAGGGCCGACGTCATCGACAGTCTGCTGCAGAACGTCGAGATCGACGAGAGCGAGGGCGCGATGGGGATGCTGCACGGTCGCGACCTCCAGGAGGCCCTGGTCGACCGGAGCGCGCTGCCCGGTGCCGAACCGGACCTCCTGGCCGGCCCGTTCGCGCACGTCGTCGTGGACGAGGCGCAGGAGATGACCGACGCCGAATGGCAGATACTGCTGGCCCGTTGCCCATCGCGGAGCTTCACGGTCGTCGGCGACCGGGCCCAGGCACGGCACGGGTTCGCGGAGTCCTGGACGGATCGACTCGAACGCGTCGGCTTCGACCGGATCACGGTGGCCTCCCTGAGCATCAACTACCGCACCCCGGAGGAGGTCATGGCCGAGGCCGAGCCCGCCATCCGGGCCGTGCTCCCCGATGCCAACGTACCGGCGTCCATCCGCAGCAGCGGCATCCCCGTCGTCCACGGATCCGTCAGCGACCTGGAACCGCTCCTGGAGAGCTGGCTCAGCACGCACCGCGGGGGGATCGCCTGTGTCATCGGCGACCCGGCGTTCCGGCCGACCCCGCGCGTCCGTTCGCTGACGCCGTCGCTGTCGAAGGGGCTCGAATTCGACCTGGTCGTCCTCGTCGACCCGGATCGGTTCGGCGAGGGGATCGAGGGAGCCGTGGACCGGTACGTCGCCATGACCCGCGCGACCCGCCGGCTCGTCGTCCTCAGGAGCTCATGACCGCCCCGGCGGGCTCCCCCGCGGCCTTCCCCGTCGGGCCCGGCGCGCCCGGCCCGGCTGTGCCCCCGCACCGTCCGGTGTCCGGGCAGCACCTGGAAGCGCGACTCCACCAGGGCCGGCATCGCGGTCGGCGGCGACCGGGGCGCACAGGTGCTCCCGGGCGGGTACGAGGCACGCGCATGCGCCGGCTCAGCCGGCGTCGGCGTGACCGCGCACCCGTGGTGGGGTGACCGCGAGGACGGGCGGAGCGGGGGTGCTCCAGTGGTGGCCGCAGGGGTCGAAGACCAGCCGTACCGGCTGTGCCGGTCGCTGGCGCCAGGAGATGCGCTCCGGCACTCCGCCACACACCGGACAGCACGGCAGCGGACCGGCCCCGGGCAGGCATCCGGGGGCGGCCGCGAGCGGCGTGACGTGCGGATCGCGCATGGTGGCTCCCTGGTCGTGCGGGCGGGCTGATCGCACTGTGCCATGGCCGAGGCCTCCTCCGCACGGGCGAATCATCCAGTGTTCCGGCTGGTCAGACATCCCATGGCGCAGGGATGTCAAGCGGAGGTGGCGAGGGTTGCGTGGTGTGACCACGCGGTGGCCTCGTCGTAGGGGGTGCGGGTCTTGAGACACCCGTGGAGGATGCCGACGAGCCGGTTGCCGAGCTGGCGCAGGGCGGGGTTGTAGCCGGCGTCGCGAGCGCGTTGCTTGTCGTAGTAGCGCCGGGCGCCGGGCGAGGTGTTGATGGCGGAGAACGCCTGCCGGTGGAGGGCGTCGGCGAGGCGGTCGTTGCGCGCGTGGCGGGCGTGGACGGCGTGGGTCCTGCCGGAGGCGCGGGTGATCGGGCTGGTGCCCGCGTAGTTCTTGCGGGCCTTGGCGGAGGTGTAGCGGGTGGGGTCGTCCCCGAACTCGGCCAGCACCCGGGCGCCGGTGATCGCGCCGATGCCGGGCATCGACAGGTAGATCTCAGCGTCCGGGTGCGCGAGAAAATGCGCGCTCACCTGCTCTTCCATCGCAGCTATCTGTTCGTTCAGCGCGATCAGCAGGTTGGCGTGTGCGGTCGCCGCCGCGGCGTAGGCGGCGGCGACCGGTGCGGCGACACCGAGCTGCGGCTCGCGCAGGCCGGCCTGGATCGCGGCGGCCCTCTGGTCCCGGTTGCGGCGGCGGTGCCGGGCCAGGACGGCGGTGATCTGCTGCTTGGTCAGCTTCGCAGCCTGCTCGGGCGTCGGGGCCTTGAGCAGCAGTTCCAGTGCGTCGGTGCTGGTCAATTCCAGGGAGGCGTAGGCGGTCAGCGCGCCGGGGAAGTACTCGCGCAGCGTGTTGCGCAGGCGCTGGAAGGCGCGGGTGCGTTCCCAGATCAGGGTCTGGTGGGCGCGGGCGACGACCTTGATCGCCTGGGCCTGGTCGCTGTCTCCGGCGACCGGCCGCAGCTGGTCACCGTCGATGCGGACCATGTCCGCCAGCGCGTGGGCGTCTCCCTTGTCGCTCTTGGCCCCGGAGGTGCCGTACCGCTCCTTAAACCGCGCCGCCTGTCGGGGGTTGACCGCGTAGATGCGGTAGCCGGCTGCGATCAGCGCCTGCACCCAAGGCCCCCGATCGGTCTCGATCCCGACCATCACCTGGGCGGATTCCGGGTCTTCGCCACTGTGCCGGGCGACGAGGGTGTGAAGCTTCGCGATGCCCTCCACGCCTTCCGGTAGCCGCGCGGTGGCGAGCTTGCGGCCTGCCTCGTCTTGGATCTCGACATCGTGGTGGTCTTCGGCCCAGTCGTCGCCGATGAACAGCATCAGCACCCGCCCCCTCGCTCTCGTCCGATCATGACGTGCAGCCCGCGGAAGGCACGGCTCGCTCTCTAATGGATCAAGTGCTCACGCCCAACCACCGGGCGGGCACGCCATCCCATCAGCAGTCAGGCCTCCCGGCCGACCAACGGGGGCACGGTCTGACCACAGAACTCGCAATGGCTCGGAGGTACGGAGTGCTCACCCGCTGGCAGCTACGAACCGTAGTCTCCTACGGCCCGACGAGACCCATTAGAGGTAGGGACACCAGGAGGATTCCGATCCTCTTGCGGGCACTTGGTGATCAACCGCTCCCGCAACCCGCCTCCACCAGGCCCGATTCGTAGGCAGCGATGACCGCCTGAGCACGGTCGCGGACGCCCAGCTTGCCGAAGACGCCGGTGATGTGGTTCTTGACCGTGGAAACGCTGATGTCCAGTTCCGCGGCGATCTCCGTATTGTCGAGGCCGGTGGCCAGGAGCCGCCAGATCTCCCGTTCGCGCGGAGTCATCCCGGGTGGGACGGACGCCACGGCGGCCGTGGCCGGGCGGGCCGGCGTGGGGGTGCGTACGTAGGCGGAGAGCAGCCGGGTGAGCAGCCGGGGTGCGACGACCGCCTCGCCGCCGTGCACGGTGCGGACCGCGGCGGAGAGTTCCTCCGGGGAGACGTCCTTCGGGAGGAAGCCGTACGCTCCCGCGCGCAGGGCGGAAACGACGTACTCGTCCATGTCGAAGGTGCTGAGCGCCAGGACGCGGACGTCGGGGAGGGTCCGTGCCAGCTCCGTTGTGGCGCGGACGCCGTCGAGGACGGGCATCCGGATGTCCATGACCACCACGTCGGGCCGCAGCTCCCCGGCGAGGGTGACGGCTCGGGCGCCGTCCTCGGCCTCGCCGACCACCTCGATCTCTGGGTCGGGGCCGAGGATCAGGGCGAGACCCCGCCGGACCAGCGGCTGGTCGTCGGCTATGAGCACTCGGATCATCGGTGTGGCTCCCCTCCCTCGCCGCCCCGCCCCGACGGTGCCGGAAGGCGGGCCGCCACCCGGAATCCGCCGCCGTCCCGTGCGGCCGCCTCCAGGGTTCCGCCCTGGAGTGCTACGCGTTCGTGCATACCGATCAGACCGTACCCGGTGGCCGCTGCGGGCCGGGCGGGCGGCGGGGACACACCGGCCCCGTCGTCACACACCTCCACACAGATCTCGTCCCGTCCGTAGGTCAGCCGCACCCGGGCCCGGGCCTGATCGGCGTGCTTGCGGGTGTTGGTGAGCGCCTCCTGCACGATGCGGAAGACCGTGAGGCCGACGCTGGGCGGCAGCGGGCGCACGGTGCCGCCCACGGTGAACTCCGTCTCGGTGCCCGCCAGCCGTGACTCGGTGACGATCCGCTCCAGGTCGGCGGCGCCCGGCTGGGGCGCCGGAGGGGTGTCGTCCGGTTCCTCTCCGGCGCGCAGCACGTCGAGGAGTTGGCGCATCTCGCGCAGGGCGATGCGGCCGGAGTCCTCCAGGCTGACGAGGGCCTCGCGGGCCGCCTCGGTGTCGTGTGCCAGATTGGCCCGGGCGCCGCCCGCCATCAGCTGCATGGCGGTGATGTGGTGGGCGACGATGTCGTGGAGTTCGCGGGCGATCCGGCGGCGTTCCTCGGCAACCGCGCGCTCGGCCCGGCGGGCGTGGTCGGCTGCGGCCTCCCGATGCCAGCGGTTGACGACCAGGGCAGCGCCGGCGACCAGGGCCGTGGCCGCAGCGCCGGCGACGAGCGTCCAGCCGGCCGGTACCAGCCGGCCGCCCTGGCCCACCGTGGCCAGCGGCACGGTGAGGACGGCGGCCGACGCGGCGACCGCGGGTCTGCTGAACCGGACCACCGAGTACAGGGCAACGGCGAGGCCGAGAGGGATGTGCGGTGCGGCATCCGGGACGGCGAAGTTGGGCACGACCCCCAGGAGCAGCACCGCGGCGAGCACGGCGACCGGGCGGCTGCGGCGGGCGAGCAGGCACACGGCCGCCGCCACCAGCGCGCAGACGGCCGGAACGGGCACGGACGCCCCCTCTGTCCGGATGCCGAGCGAGAAGCCCAACAGGTCCACCGCGGCGACCCCGAGGGCCACCAGTGCGTCGTTGCGCGTCCAGCGCAGCCTGTCGGCGCCTGTGTCCATCCGTGCCGGTCCTCCCCGCCGGCGGGCCTCCCGCCGGTGCGGGGAGCGGTTCGTGCCGGTTCCTCTCGTTCCATTCTGGCAGCCCGGCGGACCGCTGCCGTCGTCCCGTGGGCCTGCCGCGGACCAGGACCGTGGTCCTGGTCCGGGCCGGACCAGGACCCTGCTCCCGGGTGCGGTTCCTCCCGTGCGCCGACGTGTCGGCCGCCCGCTCCTGATGGTCTGGAGACCGGCCGGGAGCCCCCGGTCCGCCCGCAACCTGAGGAGTACCGTGATCCGCGCCCTGACCGGGTTCTCGACGAGGAATCCGTGGAAGGTGATAGCCCTCTGGGCCGTGCTCGGCATCGCCCTGGCCATCGCCGGCCAGGCGTTCGTCTTCCGCGCCACCCAGAGCAGCACCGGCAGTTTCCTGCCTCCGTCCTACGACTCGGCGGCGGCCCTGAAGGTCGCCGAGGAGCGGTTCGGGGTGGAACCGGACGCCAACACGCTCACCGTGCTGGTGGCCCGACCGGACGGGGCGCAGCTGAGCGCCGACGACGAGCGGCGCATCGACGAGGAGGCCGCGGAGCAGGGACGCCACCGGGTGGTCATGCCCACACCCGAGAAGGAGGTGCCGTTCGCCCAGGACCATTCGCAGACCCCGGAGGTCGCCGGACTCGTGACGGCTCCCGACCGCAGCTTCCGGCTGCTGTCCGTGGAGCTGAAGGGCAACCCCATGGACCCAGGAGTCCAGGACACCTACCGGGCCTTTCGCGAGCAGTCCCGGGCCGGGTTCGCGGAGGCCGGGTTCCGGACCGGCTTCACGGGCGGGCTCGCCTCGGCCGTCGACGGCGTCGACGCCGAGGAGAGCCGGGCCCGGGTGATCGGCATCGTGATGCTCGGTGTGATCGTTCTGCTGCACATCCTGGTGTTCCGCGGCGTGCTCGCCGCGCTGCTCCCGCTGATCGCCGTGTCCGTCATCGGCGGCGCCGCGACGGGCACGGTGGTCGGTGTCGCGATGCTGACCGGTACCGCCCTCGACCCGTCCACCCCTCAGCTCATCAACGTCGTGCTGGTGGGCATCGGCATCGACTACTTCCTCTTCCTGCTGTTCCGCCTCCGCGAGCAGCTGCGCCGCAGGCCAGAGCAGTCGGGCAAGGCCGCCGCGGCCGAGGTGTCCGGGCGCGTGGGTACGGCGGTGACCTCGGCGGCGCTCACCATCGTCGCGGCGTTCGCCACGCTCGGAGTTGCCTCCTTCGGACAGTTCCGGGTGCTCGGTCCGGCCATCGCCGTGTCCGTGCTGGTGATGCTGCTCGGGAGTCTCACCTTCATGCCGGCCCTGCTCGCGGTCACCGGGCGCAGGATGTTCTGGCCGTCCCAGGCCCACCGGCACGAGCCCCGCGGCGGCTCGGCCGCCCGGCTGGGCACCTGGCTGGCCCGGCGTCCCCTCACGGCGGCCGTCGCCGCCGTCCTCCTGCTCGGCGCCCTCGCCGCCGGCATGGCCGGCGTACGGATGGACTACGGGTCGGGTGACGCGGGCGGTGAGCCGACGGCCGCCGCGGCCACCGCGGCCGAGATCTCCCGGGCGATGCCGGCCGGGGTGTCGGACCCGATCAGCGTCTACGTCACGACGTCGGACGGCGCACCGCTGACGGTCGGCCGGGTCGAGGGTCTGTCCGGCGCACTGTCCCGGCTGGAGGGCGTGGGGCAGGTCGCCCCGACGGTGCTCAGCGAGGACCGTCGCGCAGCCCGCCTCGACCTGTTCCCGAACGTCGACCCGCACGGCCAGGAGGCCCGCGACCTGGCATCGGGCACGGTTCGCGACGCGGTCTCCGCGCACCGGCCGGACGGCACCGAGGCCCACGTGGGCGGCACCGCGGCGGTGTTCGCCGACGTGTCGGCGGCCGTGGACCGGGACCTGCGGCTGGTGTTCCCGGTCGCGGCGGCCCTGATCGCGCTCATCCTCTTCCTGCTGCTGCGCAGCCTCCTCGCCCCGCTGATCCTGATGCTGGCGGTGGGTCTGGGATTCGCTGCGACGCTGGGTGCCGCGGCGCTCGTCTTCCAGCACGGGCTGGACCAGCCGGGTGTGGCCTTCACGCTGCCACTGGTGCTGTTCCTGTTCGTGGTCGCGCTGGGCACCGACTACAACATCCTGGTGACCGACCGGATCCGGGAGGAGATGGAGCGGCCCGGTCCGGCCCGGGAGGCGGTGGCTCGGGCGGTGCGGCACACCGCGCCCGCCGTCGCGACGGCCGGGGTGGTACTGGCCGCCTCCTTCGGCAGCCTCGCGGTCAATCCGGTCGCGGCCACCCAGCAGATCGGCTTCGCGACGGCCCTCGGGATCCTGCTCTCCGCCTTCGTCCTGTCGATCGTGCTGGTCCCGGCGTGCGCGGTGCTCCTGGGCCGGTCCCTGTGGTGGCCCGCGAAGCCCCGGCCGGCGGCGGCCGAGCCGGCATCGGAGACCGGGACGCCCGAACGCGCCTTGGTGCCCTGAGCGCGGCGGCCCGGCCGGATAACGACCGCGCCGCCTCGGCCGGGCGGCCGGACTACAGGACGCGGAATCCGGCAACGGCGGGGTGGCGGCGGTCGCGATGGAAGGTCAGGTGGTCCCAGGTGGGGAAGGCCAGGTCGGTCACGGCCAGCAGCCTGCCGGAAGGATCCTGGACGGTACGGCGTACGGTCAGGCCGCAGGCGGGGCCCGGGGCCGGCGGGTGGACCGTGCGGGTCATGGTGATGGTCTCGGCGACCCGCCCGGCCGCCGAGACCCGCTCCAGCCAGCCCCGGAGAGGAGCCGGGTCCGCGTCGCGGGAGTGCTCCGCCCGGTTGCGGCAGGCGGCCAGTTCGGGGGTGCGCGCGACGGCGTCCGGGCTGAAGTAGGTGACGGCGTGCCGGAGGGTCTCCCCCGCCCGGCCCTGCTCCCGCCGGTGATGGACCAGGGTGCGCTCCCCGCCGGACATGCCGAGCGGCACGGCGATCGACGGCGGGACGGTGACCACCGTGACCCAGCTCCGAGTGGGGCCGGGCGCGGGGGACGTGGGCCCGAAGTCCACCGGATCGGCCGCCGTGGGGAGGACCTCGGCCGTGACGGCGGGGCGGGAGCCGCGGCGCCCGGTCACGACCAGTCCGCCTTCGCGCAGGTGCTGCAGCGCGGCCCTGATGGTCTGCCGGTTGACCTGGTAGCGGGCGGCCAGGCTGCGCTCCGAGGGCAGCCTTCCGCCGGGGGTGCGCGCGGCTCGGTCGAGATCGCGGCGCAGCGCTGCGGCGATCCGCTGGTACTTGGGCACGGCGGCCGGGCCGCCGCCCCGTGAAGGGGAGGGCATGGCTTCTCCTCTGACGGGCGGTCAAGGACTGCGCGGTCTGCCCGACCAACCTAGCATTGGTCTATACCTTTGAGTGAGAGGGGATCGGGCACATCGCCCACCTTGGCCGGTTCCCGACCCCGCGCCGCCCGACCCCCGCGTCAGTCGCGGTAGACGAGGACGAAGTCCCCGCAGGGGTGCGTGCCGCGGCGGTCCGCCGTCTCGTCGAGGGCTCTGCGCAGGGCGCGCAGATGGTCCGCGGTGAGCTGGAGCGGCGGCTCGTCCGGCTGGTACGTGGTACCCCGGGGATAGTCCTCGCCCGGCGTGGCGGTCATCTCGATGTGACAGCCGAGGACGTGGCGGACCGGCCGGGTGGAGCAGAAGTCCAGCAGCCGGTCCACGGTGGCCGAGTAGGCCTCCCGGTCCTCGATGTAGAGCCGCCCCGGGTAGAGGGAGTCGCCCGTCAGCAGGAGGCCGGTGTGGCGGTCGTGGAAGACCAGGGCGGCCCGGTGGTGGCCGGGGCCGGGGATCAGGTCGAGGACCCGACCTCCCAGGTCCAACGTCCCGGTGCGGTGCGGCCAGTCGGTGAGACCGAAAGCGGCCGTGACCTCGGCCAGCCGGGGGCCCACCAGCGTGGTGCGCGGCCGGTCCGCGAACTGCCCGTCCGCCGCGACGTGGTCGCCGTGCCCGTGGGTGTGGGCGACCACCAGCGAGTACCCCGGCCTCGGATGGCGCTGCAACCAGTCAGCGACGAGCCGGTCGACGGTGTCCCGCAGGGGGAAGTGGGCCGGGTCGGTGGAGGCGCCCGTGTCGAGGAGCAGGGCCCGTTCGTTGCCGAAGAGCAGGAAGAGGAACGGGGCTTCGAAGTGCACGGACTTGTTCTGCCGCAGAATCACCGTGTGTTCGGAGTAGGCGTGGACCTGGATCTCCGGAGCCGGGTCGTGCTTCGGGGAGGGCCAGCCCGCGTGCCAGACGACGTCGAGGCTGCCTGCGACCGGGGCGCCCCGGCGGAAATCGATCACCCCTCCAACCTATCCTCACCGCCCGGCGCCCGGGAGCGGGCCGTCGGCCGGACCCGCCCGGATCGCGCGCCCGGCGACGGAGGCGACGGACAGACCCTAGGTACGCAGGGGGTTCGGCAGGGGGCGGTAGCGGGCGTCCGCCCCGTCGGCGCGGGTCCAGCGCAGCAGCAGGTTGGTCTTCGCGGGCAGCGCGGGGGCGGTGAGGAGCGCGGCGATTTCGGGAAGCCCGCGCTGTTCCTCGTAGCGCAGCAGTTCCTCCCGTACGGCCGGCCACAGGAGCGGTGAGACGTCCGGGTACCGGCCGGCGAGCACCCCCGCGATCTCCGCCAGGTTGTTGACCACCAGGCAGTACACCAGGCGTTGCCAGGCGTCCGCGCGCGACAGGTCCGGGAGGAGTTTGACTCCTTCGGCGTCCCGGAAGAGGGCCTGCACGGGCATGCCCGACGCGTCGACCGCGACCAGGGTGTTCTGCAGGTGCGCCTCCAGTACGACGCCGTGCCGGGCGAAGAGTTCGAGCACCGGCGGCACGACCTGGCGCAGGTAGGCCCGCCACCACGCCAGCGGGTCGCCGGCACCCGGCGGAGGGCTTCCGGGACCGCCCTCCGCCAGCGCTGCGGCCAGCAGCGGGGTGCCTCCGGGCACGGTGTGGGCGCGCAGGCCGTCGCGTACGAGGACCGCGAGCTCCTCGAAGGCGAAGGCGGCGGTGCGGTATCCGCGGTCGGCGAGCCAGGCGGCGTCCGAGCCGGCCTCTCGCAGTGCGGCGAACCCGGCCTCCACGGCCGCGTCGGTCCGGCGCAGCTTGAGCAGGTCGTGCCGCCAGAGCCGGCGCACGTCGTTGGTGATCCGCACGTCGAGGCTGAACTTCACGAACAGGTCCGCCGACGGATCCGGAACGTGGAGGGTCCGGATGGACGCGGTGGGCCAGGCCGGCCGCCGGCTCTCACCGAGCGACAGCAGCCGCCCGTCGGCGAACGCCTCGCGCACCGCGGGCCGGTCCCCCGCCAGGCGGAGCTGCCAGGGGTGGGCGGGCAGCAACCGGTAGCCGGCGGGAGGGCGCGGCCCGTCGAGGAGATCGGCGAGGGAGTCGATCGCACCGGTCGCGGCCGCGCCCCCCTCCTCCCAGCAGCTGTCCTCGCGCAGCCCCAGGAAGACCAGCGGGAAGCGGGCGTGCGCCTCGGGTGCGTACGGCAGCCAGCTCCCGGCCGGCGCCCCGCCGCGGGCCTTGGGGGCGGGGTGGTGCGGGTGGCCCATCACCAGGGACTGCTCCGAGAGCAGATACGGGTCGGCCGGGGGCTCCGCGCAGGCCCGGGCGGCGAGCAGCGCGGCGAGCGCGTCGCGGCTGTCGGTGATCTCGACCGGCAGTTCGTCGTTGGTGACGCCCGTGAATCGGCCGAGCTCGTCGGAGACGAGTTTGACCAGTTCGGTGTGGCGGAGCGGGTGCCAGCCGCTGGCCGTGCGCAGTTCGGGGCACACGGGGCGGCGGCCGCCGCGCACGCGGAGCAGCCGCCCGCTGCCCCGCAGCCGGTGGACGGCCGTGCCGGCGGGCCCGTCCGGCCCCGCGGGCTCGGCCGCCTCGCGGAGCAGGCAGTTCAGGAGCGGGGTGGCGGCGTAGGCGTCTGCGGCGGCGTTGAGGTCCACTGGTTCCATTCGGTCCATCCGGTGGGCAGGAGGTCCGCGGAGCGGTACCACCGGCCGTGATCGTCGGTATCCGCAATGATTACTTGATCATCCCGTGAAGCGACATTCGAAGCGAAACTCGAAGCGCCATTCCGAAGGCGGAGCCCAGCATGCCCTTTCCCTCCTCCGCGGCCGAAGAAGCCGTCGCCGCCGAACTGGCCGCCGTACGGCCCGCGCTCGTGCCCGCCTACGCCGCCTCGCTGGGCGGCGCCCGGGCGGCCGTGCTCACCCGGCTGTGGCGGGCCCTGGCCTTCGAGCCCCTGCCCTGGATCGCGGGCCGGAAGGGGGCGCCGGACGGGCTGACGCTGCTGCTGGCGGGGGGCGGCCGGCTGGAGGGTCCACCGCCGGACCCGTACGCGACGCGGCCCTACGTGGAGGAGCTGCTGCTGGACGGCACGGCCCACCACCGGGCCGGACAGCTCGTCCGAGCCCTCGGGATCCCGCACGGGGAGGACTTCGCTGCCGAGCTGGACGCCAGTACGGCCTCCCTGGCCCTCTCCCGGGCCGGGCAGCCGTCCGACGGGCAGGACCCTGTGCCGCAGAGCACCCGGGAGTGGGAGCAGCGGGTGGTCGACGGCCATCCCTACCATCCCAACTGCCGTTCCCGGCCCGGCTTCTCGGTCGCCGAGGAGCTGGCCTACGCACCCGAGCACCGGCCGGTGGTGGAGCTCGGCCTGGTCCCCGTGCGGGCCGAGGAGTGTCTGGTCACCGGCAACTGGCCGGAGCGGCTGCGGGAGGACGGGCGGATCCTGGTCCCGGTGCATCCGTGGCAGGCGGCGCACGTACTGGGGCGCGAGCGGGTGCGGTCCGGCTTCGCGGCCCATCCGCTGATGGCGCTGCGCACGCTGGCTCCCGCCGACGGCGGCGCGCACGTGAAGACCGCGCTGAGTGCCCGGCTGACCTCGTCCGTCCGGGACATCTCGGTGTACTCCATCGAGACGGCGGCGGCCGTGTCCGGCTTCGCGCAGGGGCTGGCCGAGCGGCTCGACGGGCGGCTGCACATCACCCGCACGCTGGGAGCGGCGACCGCGCACAGCCCCGACCTCGCGGCCGTGCTGCGCGAGCCGCCCGAGCTGTACGCGGACGCCGCCGCCGGTGAGCGCGTGCTGCCGGTGGCCGCCCTGGCCTGCTATCCGCCCGCCCGGTCGGCGGCGTGGCGGGCGCGGTTCGCCCGCCTCGCGCTGTCGGTGTGCCTGCGGGTGCTGGAACTGGGGGTGGCGCTGGAGGCCCACGGGCAGAACCTCCTGGTCGTCCTGTCCCCCACGGGCGCGCCCCTGCGGCTGGTCTACCGCGACCTCGCCGACATCCGGATCAGCCCGGCCCGGCTGCGGGCGCACGGACTGCCGGTGCCCCCGCTGTCGGGCAGGCTGGTGACGGACGACGTGGCCGTGCTGCGCCGCAAGCTCTTCGGGTCCCTGCTGACCGGGGCGCTCGGCGCCACGGCGGGCTCGGCCGGAGCCTTCGCCGAGGTGCTCGCGGAGGCGGCCGGCCTGCCGGCCACCTCCGACACCGAGGCCCTGCTCACGGGCCTGCTGCCCACCAAGGCCCTCACCTTCATGCGGCTGAGCCCGGACGTCCCGGGCGACCAGTGGGCGGAATTGCCCAATCCGCTGAGCGGAGGATGATCCGGGGCCCCGGGCGGGCTACTGTTCAGGGGCATGACAGCTTCCTCGTACTTGCACTCCGTACGGGCGTACTACGACGCCGTCGCCGTCGACCACGCGCGGCGACACCGCACGGAACTGGCCGGGAAGCCGCTGGACAGAGCCATGCTGGCCGCATTCGCCGCGTGCGTGCGCGGCGAGGACGGCGGGGCCGGCCGCGCGGTCGCCGACCTGGGCTGCGGTCCGGGGCGGGTGACGGCACATCTGGACGGCATCGGGGTGCGTGCCTTCGGCGTGGACCTGTCCCCGGCGATGGTGGCGGTGGCCCGCCGGACGTATCCGGGGCTGCGGTTCGAGGTGGGGTCGATGGCCGCGCTGGACATCGCCGACGGGGTGCTCGGCGGGGTCGTCGCCTGGTATTCCACGGTGCATACGCCGCCCACGGAACTGCCCTCGGTTTTCTCGGAGTTCGCGCGCGTGCTGGCGCCGGGCGGTCACGCCCTGATCGCCTTCGAGCCGGGCGACGAGCGGTCCCGGCCGCAACACACGGCCGGGGACCCCGTCGGCCTGGACGTGTACCGGATACCGCCGGACCGCATCGCCGCCCTGCTGTCCGGGGCCGGCCTAGCAGAGGTCGCCCGCCTCCTCCGCGAACCGACACCCTGCGAAACCTCCCCGCAGGCCTTCCTGCTGGCCCGCAAGGGACGGACGGGCGCGGAGCCGGCCGCCGCTTCCGCCCGGCACGCGGACCCGTCCGGGACCCCCGGACCACCCCCGGCCGCAGGCCTCGCCGGTCGGCGGCCGACGGCCCGCCGCCGGGGCTGACGCCCCTGCTCGCGCACCGCTGCCGGTCGGTCGAAACCGCGGCAACAGGACGCTTCGAGGCGGACCGGTGGTCACCTGTCCACCCGCCCGGCAGCCCGGCCGGTCCGGCCCTCGGCGATCGGCGGGGCGGCTCCGTACACTGCCCGGCATGGCATGCCGCATCAGTGAGCTGGTCCTGGACTGTACCGAGCCCGAGCGACTCGCCGAGTTCTGGGGCAAGGTCCTCGGTTACGTCGAGCTCGGCCGCGAGGACGACGGGAGTATCGAGATCGGGCCGCCCGGCACCGGGTTCGGCGGCCCGCAGCCCACGCTCGTCCTCAGCCCGAGCGACGATCCGCGGACCGGCAAGCTCCCGCTGCACATCGACGTCAACGCCACCGACCGGGACCCGGCCGCAGAGCTGGAACGGCTGCTCGCCCTCGGTGCCCGGCCCGTCGACATCGGCCAGGACGGCACGGAGAACTGGCACGTCCTGGCCGACCCCGAAGGCAACGAGTTCTGCCTGCTCCAGCGCCGCCTGCCGCCCCTCGGGCCACCGGCTCCCTGACGCCCCGCACCCCTCGGAACGCCGGCTCCCTGACGCCCTGCACCCCTCGGGCGCGACCGGGTGCCGACACGGTCCGCCGCCCCGGACCGATCCAGGCGCCGGGTCACCAGCACAGGGGCAACCGTGTCACGCCACGCATCAGGGTGCCCGGGAGCCAGTCGCGCGGTCCGGCCTCCGGGTCCTCGGCCAGGCCGGGGAAACGTTCCAGCAGCGAGCGGATCGCGATACGGCCCTCCAACCGGGCGAGCGGTGCGCCGAGGCAGTGGTGGATGCCGTGGCCGAAGGCCAGGTGACCCTGGCCGGTGCGCCGGATGTCGAACACCTCCGGTCCGGGCAGCCCCGGCGCGGTGAACCGCGCCGGATCTCGGTCGGCGGCGGCGAGGGCGACCATGACGGAGGATCCGGTCGGGATGGAGACGCCACCGAGCTCCAGATCGGTGTCGGCGAAGCGGTACGTGGCATGCTGCACCGGCCCGTCGTAGCGCAGCATCTCCTCCACCGCGCCGCCGATCAGCCCGTCCGGGTCGGCACGGAGCGCGGCGAGCTGCCCGGGATGTGCGAGCAGGGCCCGCACCCCGTTGCCGATCAGGTTGACGGTGGTCTCGTGGCCCGCGACCAACAGCAGGAAGGCCATTCCGATGAGCTCGTCCGGGGAGAGCTGATCGCCGTCCTCGTCGCGGGTCCGGATCAGGGCGCTGAGCAGGTCCTCGCCCGGCTCCTGGGCCTTGGCCGCCACGAGTTCGAAGAGGTAGGCGGTCATCTCCTCAAGGACGCGGGGGTCCGCGCCGGCGCCGTCGAGCGGGGCGACGATCTCGCCCGACCAGTAGCGGAAACGGGCGCGGTCCAGGTTGGGGACGCCCAGCAGCTCGCAGATGACGGTCATCGGCAGCGGTACGGCGAAGGAGGCGATCAGGTCGGCCCGGCGTCCGGGCAGGGCCTCCATCGCGTCCAGCAGCCCGTCGGTGATCTGTTGGACCCGGGGCCGCAGGGACTCGACCCGGCGGGCGGTGAACTCGCGGGCCACCAGACGCCGCAGCCGGGTGTGGTGCGGCGGGTCCGTGTCCAGCATGTTGGTGGCGACGGCGGGGACCTGCGTGACCTCGATCAGCTCGGATCCGAGCCAGTTCTTCGACAGGGCCGGGTGGTTCAGGGCCTCTCTGGCCTCTTCGTGGCCGACGACCAACCAGGCGCGTTCACCGCCCAGCACCAGCCGGTGGACGGGGCCGGCGGCGCGCAGGGCCTCGTAGAAGGGGTACGGGTCGGCGTTGAACTCTTCGGCGTGCGCTGTGAGGTCCACAAGACTCATGGGGGGCAGCCTACGGCGGCGGGTTCGCCGGGCGGGGGTCGGTTCGGGCGTTCACGCGAGCGCGATCCGGGCCGCGGGCCCGACGAGTGGAAACCGCCTCCGCGATGCGCCGTTCGGGGGTCAGCGCGGTGCGCGTGGGACCCGCCTGCACCGGGATCCGGGTGGACGGTGGCAGGAAGGAGGCATGAGCCTCCCTCGGCGCCGGGTCCTCGGCGGTGCGGCCGCGGCCGTCCTCGCCACCGTCGGCGCGGCGGCCGGGGGCCCCGACCTCGGCGCACTGGCCCGCGGGATCGACGGGCGGCTGGTGCTTCCGGGGGACCGCGACTACCCGGAGGCCCGGCGGCTGTTCCAGCCCCGCTACGACGCCGTCGCGCCGGCCGCGGTGGCCTATCCCGCGCACGCCGGGGACGTCGCCGTCTGCCTTGACTTCGCCCGGCGCTCGGCCGTGCCCGTGGTACCGCGCGGCGGCGGGCACAGCTACGCCGGCTGGTCCGCCCGAACCGGCGCCCTGCTCGTCGACACCGGAGCGATGGCCGCGGTGAGCGTCGAGGGGGACCGCGTACGGATCGGGGCGGGCGCCCGGCTCGGCGACGTGCACACCGCCCTCGCCGCGCGGGGGCGGGCCGTGCCGGCCGGGCTGTGCCCGTCCGTCGGCATCGCCGGGCTCACGCTCGGCGGTGGGCTCGGCCTGGCCTCCCGGGCGTACGGGACCACCGCGGACCGGCTGACCGGGGCGCGGGTGGTGACCGCCGACGGGACCGTCCGCGAGGTCGCGGCGGACCGGGATCCGGACCTGTTCTGGGCGCTGCGCGGCGGTGGCGGTGGCAACTTCGCCGTGGTGACCGAGTTCCGCTTCCGCACCCACCCGGCCGGCGACTGCGCCTTCGCGGAACTGCACTGGCCCGCCGCCGCTTCCGCGGACGTCCTGCGCGGCTGGCAGCGCTGGCTGGGCGGTCTGCCGGACCCGTTCTGGAGCCAGGTGGAGTTCACGGTCGAGGCAGGGTCCGGGTCCGCACCCGGACCAGGGCCGGCGTCCGGGCCGCGCGGCGACGCCGCGGTGGCGCCCTCCGTCCGGGTGGTGTGCCTCGACGGACGCCAGGAACTGGAACGTCAGTTGACGCGGCTGTCCGACCTGGTGGGCGCGGTGCCGCGGGACAGCTGGATCGTCGTACGCAGCCACGGGGACACCCTGCGGGCCATGTCCGGGTGCCTGGACCTGAGCGCTCCGGAGTGCCGGCTGCCCGGCATCCTGCCCGGTCGGGATCCCCGGGGGCGCCTCGGCAGGGACTCGTACGCCGCCCGCTCCGACTTCTGGGACGGCGCGGGTCTGCCGGACGCGGCGATCGGCGCGGTCCTGGACGCCGTCCGGCGATACGGGGCCGACGCTCCTCGCGGCGGGCTCGGCGTGGTCCAGCTCGACGGGGTCTGCGGCGGCGCCGTGAACCGGGTCGCGGTCGGCGACACCGCCTTCGCGCACCGCGACAGCGCCTTCCTCGCCCAGTACCTCGTCTACTGGCCGGAATCCGCTTCCGCCTCCGACACGGCCCGGCACGAGGCCTGGCTCGACGGGCTGTGGCAGGACCTCCGCCCGTGGGCGAGCGGCCGCGCCTACCAGAACTACATCGACCCGAAGCTCAGTGGCTGGCGCGAGGCCTACTACGGCTCGAACCTCGCCCGGCTGGAGGAGGTCCGGCGTACCCACGATCCGGACCGGCTCTTCCGTTTCCCCCAGGCCGTTTAGGGAGTGTCCGGCATGCGACGTACGTTGACGGTGACCGCGGCCGCGGCCGCCCTGCTGGTGTCCGCGGGGCCGCTGCCCGTGGCCGGGGCGGAGGTCGCCGCCGCGGTGGCCCCGGGCCGCTGGAGCGCGCACGACGCGGAGTCCTTCTGGACGCCCGAGCGGATGGCGGTGGCCCGCCCCCTGCCGCCCGTTGCGCCGGAGGCGGCCGTGGCACCGGGGCCCCCCGTCGTACCTCCGTCGCCCGCCCCACCCGGGGCACCCGCGCCGCCGCTTCCGGTCCCGCCGGTCCCACCGGCGGCCACCCCGGCGAAAACGCGGCCGGAGACGCCGCCGCCCTCCCCCACCGCGCCGGTCCCCCTCCCGGCACCCGCTCCCCCTCCCGCCGGACCGGCCCAGCCCCGGATCCCCGCCGCCGGCCCCGGTGTCGGGCAGGACTTCGGCGGGCTTCCGGTCGTCGGCCGGATGTTCCTCGTGAAGGGCGGCGGCTCCTACTTCTGCACCGCGAGCGTGGTCGCCTCCCCCGGCCGCAATCTGGTCATCAGCGCCGCGCACTGCCTGCTCGGGGCCGACACCCGGCAGGTGGCCTTCGTCCCGCGGTACACGCGGGCCACGCCGCGGCCCTTCGGCATGTTCCCGGTCGTGCGCACGGCGGCGGGGCGCTCCAAGATCTGGATCGACCAGCGCTACCGCACCCAGGGCGTCAACCGCGCGGCCGCGCTCGACGTGGCCTTCGCCCAGGTCGGGCCGGGTCCGAAGGGGCGGCGGGTGCAGGACGTGGTCGGCGGCAACCGACTGGTCACCGGTGCGGGCTTCACCCACGCGCGGGTCACGCTCATCGGGCACCCGTCCACCGCCGCCCGGCCGCGCCGGTGCGTGAACCGGACGACGAAGTACACCAGCACCGACGCCCGGATCCCGGGCTCGTTCCTGCGGATCGCCTGCACCGGCTACCCCGGCGGCACCAGCGGCGGCCCCTTCCTGCTGCGGCTGAACGACCGCACCGGAACCGGCGACGTGGTCGGCGTCATCGGCGGCTGGAAGACGGGCGGGAACACGCCCGACGTGTCATACAGCTCCTCCTTCGGCACGGACATCAGGAAGTTGTACGAGAAGGCGGTTGCCGGGGCGAAGGCGCGGTGAGGGCCCGTACCCACCGCGTCCGCCGCGGGTTGCCGACCGAACGCGGGGTCGCCGGCAGCCCGTCGCCGGTCAGCGGCTCGGCGGGCGCCAGGCCGAGCCGGCGGCGCAGGTCGGCCAAGGCCGCGTGGACGGGTGCCAGGACCACCTCGGCGCCCGGCGCGGCGGACGCGAGGGCGTACGCGGTGGTCTCGATCGCCTCGGCGGCGTCCTCGGCCGCGGTCCGGCTCCACCCGCCGGGCGCGCCGGGCCCCCAGGGCGCGACGCTGTCGTAGAGGTGGCAAGCGGCATCGGCCGCGGCGTCGGCCCGTTCCCCGACGCCCGGCGCCGCGATGGTCGGCAGTTCCATGCCGGATCAACGAGCCGGTCCCGCCCGGGGGTACGTGAACACCGGTGCCGTTCGTACCGCGGGCCGCTCAGAAGGCGAACGTCCGCAGCCAGAGGGGCAGCAGCACCAGCGACACGAGCGAGGTCTTGATCACGACCGAGGCGGAGAGGTCGACGCCCACGCCGTAGCGCTGGGCGAAGATGAACAGGTTCTGCTGGGTCGGCATCGCGGCGATCAGAACCAGGTACGCCAGCCAGTCGCCCCGCACACCGAAGACCGGCCCGCAGACCGTCCACGTCAGCAGGGGGAACGCCAGGCACTTGAAGCCGATCAGGGCCAGTTCCTCGCGCGCTGTGCCCCGCAGGCGGAGGCCGACCCCGCCGAGGTGCAGACCGAGGGCGAACAGGGCCACCGGCGAGGCGCTGTTGCCGACGAAGGCGGCTCCGTCGAGCAGCACGGCCGGAACCCGCACCGACAACAGGTTGAGCAGGATGCCCGTGTTGCAGGCGAGGACCAGCGGGGTGGTGAGCGAGGTGCCGGCGGCCCGGTACAGCCGCCGGCCCGGTCCGGCCCCGTCGGGGGCGGACCGGCCCAGCTCCATAAGGGCGATGACGACCAGGGACAGGACGCAGACCTGGAAGAGCAGGATCGGGAAGATCGGCGCGGCCGTCCCGAAGACGGTGATGAACACGGGGACGGCGAAGTAGGCCGTGTTCACCTGGACTGCGGCCATCACGCGCAAGGCCACATCGCGGGGCTCCCGCAGCCCCCGGGCGACCACCGCCAGCGCGACGGCCGCCGCGGCGATCGTCGCGGCCGCGGCGTAGCCGCCGATCGACCGCCGGTCGAACAGGGTGGCGAGGTCGCTCGTGTAGATGTTGCCGAAGAGATAGCACGGCACCGCGAAGAGGAAGGCGTAGTCGGAGAAGACCTTGGACGCCGCTGCCGGAACGGCCCTGCGGCGCGCGAGGAGGACTCCGCCGCCGAAGGCCAGCAGCACCGGCACCAGTTTCTCCAGCGCGGCCGCCCCGCCCATGCCAACATCTCCCCCATGATCGGCTCGGGTGCAGCGTACCCCGGCGCCCTCGCGGGCCCGGCGGATCATAGGCTGGTGCGATCATGAGCGACAGAGCCCGCGAACGGACCGGAAGCCACCCCCCGGCAGGGGCGCCCGCCCGCACCGCCGACCCGTGGGGGCCCGGCGCCCGGACCCGAATCAGCGAGGCCCTGCGCGCCGGCGCCGCTCCGACCCCGCCGCTGTTCGCACGGGCTCCCAAGGCCTGGCAGCGCGCGCTCCCCTACCTCGTGACCGGGGTCTTCGTGGTCGCGCTGCTGCCGACGACCATATCGGTGCTCACCAACGACTACGGCATGGACGGGGGTTGGGCGGGCGCGTTCGCAGTGGCGCAGACGGTGCCGCTGCTCCTCGCGGTGACCCGGGCGCTGCCCGCCTGGCTGCTCGTCCTGGTGGCGGACACCGCCGGTGCGGTCCCGCTGGCCCTGGCCGACGAGGTGGCCGGACACCCCTGGCCGTGGACGCCGATGGCCATCGTCGGCTACCTCGTGCTGATGGCCTGCCTGGGGCTGCGCGAGTCCGTCCGGACCCTGGTCGGGGTGTGGCTGGCGACGGGCGTCGTCGGTGCCGTGCTGGGCTTCTTCCAGCCCCGGCACACCATGAACAGCGCAGCGCTGCTCTTCGTGCTCGCCGGTGTCGTGCTGGCGCTGACGGGCGCCCTGCGCGGGCTGGGCGACGCGCGCCGGCGGATCGCCGAGCAGGAGGTCATCAGCGAGGCCGAACGGTCCCGGCGCACCCTGCTGGAAGAACGCGCGCGGATCGCACGCGAGTTGCACGACGTCGTGGCCCACCACATGTCGGTGATCACTGTGCAGGCCGATTCGGCGCCCTACCGGCTGCCGGGCATGCCGGAACCGGTGCAGCAGGAGTTCGCCGCGATCGCGGCCGGCGCGCGGGAATCGCTCGCGGAGATGCGCCGGCTGCTGAGCGTCCTGCGGGCCCCCGACGGGGCGGGTCCCGCGGACGGCCCCGGTGGAGGCGACGGCGCCGCCGCCGGCGAGCGGGCTCCGCAGCCGGGGATCGGCCGGCTCCAGCAGCTGGTGGAGGCCACCGTACGGGCGGGCCAGCCGGTGGAACTGTCGCTGGCGGCCGGCGCGGCGCAGGCGGCCCCGCCCGCGGCGGACCTGTCGGCGTACCGGATCGTGCAGGAGGCACTCGCCAACGTGGTGCGCCACGCGCCGGGCGCACCGACCCGGGTCTCGGTCACGGCCGACGAGGACGAGGTGCTGGTGCTCGTCGTCAACGGGCCGGCGGACCGGGAGGCGCTGGTGGAGCCGCGGGGTCCGGGCACGGGGCACGGTCTGGTGGGGATGCGGGAGCGCGTACGGTTGACCGGGGGGACGCTGGACACCGGGCCACTGCCCGACGGGGGCTTCCGGGTCGCCGCGCGCCTGCCGGTGCGCGGCGGTGACGGGACCGCCGCAGGGTGCGAAGCGAACGAGACGTACGAGGAGCGCAGTTGACCATCCGCGTGGTCATCGTCGACGACCAGGCCATGGTGCGGGCGGGATTTGCCGCGCTGCTGTCCGCGCAGGCCGACATCGACGTGGTGGGCGAGGCCCCGGACGGCCGGCAGGGGGTGCAGGTGTCCCGCTCCACGCATCCCGACGTGGTGTTGATGGACGTACGGATGCCGGAGATGGACGGACTGACGGCGGCCAGGGAGATCCTCGAACCGCCGCCCGGGGTGGTGCACCGGCCGCGGGTGCTGATGCTGACCACCTTCGACATCGACGACTACGTGTACGAGGCACTGCGCGCCGGGGCCTCGGGCTTCCTGCTGAAGGACGCCCCGCCGGCCGATCTGATCGCGGCGGTACGCGTCGTGGCGTCGGGCGAGGCACTTCTGGCGCCCTCGGTGACCCGGCGGCTGATCGCGGACTTCGTCCGGCAGCGGCCCGCGCCGCGCAGGGACCCGGCGCTACGGCTCAACGGTCTGACCCCGCGCGAGACCGAGGTGCTGGAGCTGATCGCGCGGGGGCTGTCGAACCAGGAGATCGCCGGTCACCTGGTCCTGGCGGAGCAGACGGTGAAGACGCACATCGGGCGGGTGCTGGCCAAGCTCGACCTGCGGGACCGGGCCCAGGCGGTGATCTTCGCCTACGAGGCGGGCCTGGTGCGGCCGGGCGGCTCGGCCTGAGCCGACGGGCAGCCCGGCGCGCGGAGCGGACGGGACGTCCGCCGGGCATCGGCCCGCGGCGGGTCCGCGCGAGGCCGCGTCCTCCTCCACCCCCTACCGGGGTATGACATCCGGCTTGGCTCCACGGTCGGACGTGCCCGCAGGCTCCGTCTTCCTACCTTCCCCCTCGTCACGAGGAGAGGAGAAGGGGCATGCGCCGCTTGGGAAGGGCACTGGTCACGGCCGCGCTGGCAGTGGCCGGGGCCGGGGGGACGGCCGGTTGGGCCTCGGGCGACAGCCAGTCGGCGGTCACCGGGCCGCCGCCGGGCAGCGCCGCCTGGCGTGCCGACACGGCCTACGGCCGGGCGCTGCCCGATCCGGCGACGGCGACGCCGCACGAGGTGGCCCGGTTCTTCGCAGGGCTCGACGCGGCGGCGCGCACGGCGCTGGTACGGTCCCATCCGCTGGTGGTCGGCAATCTCGACGGGGCTCCGGTGCCCCTGCGGTACGAGGCCAACCGCATCGCCGCGGCCGCCACGGGTGATGCGCGGTACGCGTCCCTGGCCGCGCCCGACCGGCAGATCCTGGCCTTCGACCCGCGCGGCCGGGGGCAGGTCGCCGAGGTCTTCGGAGATCTGGAACACGCCGCGCACGTGTCGGTGATCGTGCCCGGCAACGACAACGACGCCGCTTCCTACGACGCCCGGCGCGCGCCGCACACCGGCCCGGCCGCAATGGCCCGGGCGCTGCGCGCGGCGACCGAGGGGGCCGCGCCCGGCGGTTCGGTGGCCGTCGTCGCGTGGACGGGGTACACCACTCCGGTCGGCGTCGGCCTCGACGCCGCCGGCGGACGGCTGGCCGCGGCCGGGGCGATCCGCCTGACCCGCTTCACCGCGGGGCTCGACGCGGTCGGCGCACCCGACCCGGTGCTGTTCTGCCACAGCTACGGCTCGGTGGTCTGCGGACTGGCAGCCCGGCACACCGACGCGACCGACCTCGTCGCCTTCGGTTCTCCGGGCATGCGGGCGGACACCGCGGACGCCCTGCACACCGGCGCCCGTGTCTGGGCGGCCCGGGGGCCCTCGGACTGGATCGCGGATGTTCCGAACGTCAGCCTCGCCGGGATCGGCCACGGCGCGGACCCGACCTCCGCGGCCTTCGGCGCGCGCCGGGTACCCGCGGCCGATGTGCGGGGCCACGCGGGCTACTTCGCGCCCGGCACGCAGTCCCTCGCGGCGTTCGCGGCGATCGCCAAGGGGGAGGCCCGATGAGAGCCGCGATGAGCCCGGCCACGGTCCTGGCACCCCTGCGCCGGACCGTCGGGCGGATCGACCGGCAGACCCCCGCCCACCGCGACCGGGCGGTCGACGGGCTGCGCGCCCTGGCGCTGCTGGCCGTACCGACCGGCCACTGGATGCTCGGCGGCTTCACCCTCGACGCCGACGGCGCTCTGCACAACTCCAGTCCGCTGTCGTCCTTCGGCGAACTGGCGCCGGCGAGCTGGCTGCTGCAGATGCTGGGAGTCTTCTTCCTCGTCGGCGGGTACGCCTCGGTGCTCTCCCACCGGCGCCGTTCGGGGTCGACGGGCGCCTGGCTGAAGGGCCGGATCGTCCGCCTGGGGCGGCCGGTGCTCGGCGTCACCGCGGTGTGGGGACTGGCCGCGCCGGTGCTGTACGCGGCCGGGGTGCCGGAGGCGACGCTGCGGACCGGCGCGACGCTGGTCGTCCAACCGCTGTGGTTCGTCGCCGTGTACGTGGTGGTCACCGCACTGACCCCGTACTGTGCGCGGGCCGCGCAGCGGCTCGGAGGCTGGGCGGCGGCGCCGATGCTGGTCTCGGTCGCGGTGGTGGACCTCCTGCGCTACGGCCCCACCGCGCAGTCCGTGCCGTCGTGGCTGCCGGTGCTGAACGTCCTGCCGGGCTGGCTGTTCGCGTACCAGCTGGGCGTTGCCTGGGGCGAGCGGCGGATCGGGCGCCGCGGGGCCCGGCTGCTGCTGGTCGGCGGGGTGCTGCTGTTCGCGGTGCTGCTGGCGGTCTTCCACTATCCGGCGTCGATGGTGGGAGTGCCGGGTGCGGCCCGGACCAACTCGCACCCGCCGTCGCTGCTCGTGCTCGCCCTGGCCTCGGCGCAGTCGGGTGCGGCGATCCTGCTGCGCGACCGGCTGGCCCGGCTGCTGGCCCGGCCCGCCCTGTGGGCCCCGGTGGTGGTGGTCAACCTGTGTGCGATGACGATCCTGTGCTGGCACCAGACGGCGATGCTGGCGGCTGCCGTGCCGGCGTCGTTCGCGGGTGGTGTGGCCGGGCTCACCGCGGCGCCGGACAGTCCGGGCTGGATCGCGGCGCGGATGGCGTGGATGCCGGTGTTCGCGGCACTGCTGGTGGCGATCGCCCGGTACGCGCGGCGGTTCGAGGCGCCGCCGGCGCCGGGCCGGCCGCCGAGCGCGGCGCGGCGTACGGTGGCGGGACTGCTGGCGGCGGGCTTCGGACTGTTCGCGCTGGGGCTGGCCTAGTGCTGTGACCGGAAGGGTGTCCGCGCGGCGAGACCGGGCCGGGGGGTGCCGGTACCGGTACGCAGCGAGCGCCGCTCCCCTGACGGATCGGCGCTCGCTGCGCGTTCGACTGCTCCCGCGTCAGGCGATCGAGGCGGCGACGATCGCGGCGACGGCGAGGTTGCAGGCGGCGGAGACCCACACCGCAGGGTGGGGCTCCGGATCGACGACGATGGTGCCGAGCTTGCCCGGCGTCACCAGGTCGAGCACCAGGAAGGCCACGGCCATCAGGAGCAGACCGAGGAGGCCGAAGGCCGCCGTCGCCGCCAGGCCCTTGCCGAAGTCGTCGTAGGTGGTCCAGATCGACGTGAAGACGATGCCGCCGACGCCAAGGAGGGCCGAGCTGAGGAAGAGGGCCGCATTGCGGTTGCGCTCCTCCCAGATCAGCTTCGGGAGCTTCCCGGGCGTCAGCACGTCCACCAGGACGATGCCGAGAATCAGCAGCACCAGGCCCAGGGCACCGTAGGCGCCGGTGCGGCCAAGTCCGTTGATGATGTCGCTCATTGAGAAGCCCGTCTCCGATGGGTGTGAAAATACGTGCCGTGGGGAGGCCGAATCTATCGCACGCCCTTCCGGCGGACCATGGGGAGGTCGGCGAATGGCAGAGGTCAGGGCCGCGCGGGCGGCTGAGGCGGAGGCCCTGACCGCTCTGGTGATGCGGTCGAAGGCGCACTGGGGGTACGACCGTGGAATCCTGGCCGCCTGCGCCCCGGAACTGCGGATCCGGCCCGACGAGGTGGACGCGCGCCGGATCGTGGTCGCCGAGGATCCGCAAGGGGCGGTCCTCGGGCTCGCCTCCCTGGAAGGCGCCGCCCCGCTGGCGAGGTTGGGGCTGCTCTTCGTCGAACCGTCGGCCATCGGGCGGGGCGTGGGGCGCCTCCTCTACCGCGACGTGCTGCGGCGGGCCGTGGACCTGGGGGTGCGCAGGCTGGTCATCGACTCGGACCCGCACGCGGCGGGCTTCTACCGGGCGATGGGAGCGGTGGCGGTCGCGGCCGGATCCGCCCCGGCGGCGACCGGGCAGCCGGGTTCCCTGGTGCGGTTCGAGGCCGCCCCGGCCCCGCTGGCCGACTGGGCCCGGGCCTGGACCGGCGGCGGGCGGGCCGTGCACGTGGGCAACGTCGCCGAGTTCAACGCGCAGTTCGGCGACTCCTCGCTGGACCGCGAGCAGTCGGCCGCACACCACTACTCCTGCCTGGCCGCCTTCTACAGCCCCTGCCCGTCCGCACTGGTGCTGCCCCGGGCGGTGCCCGCCGGCTGGACGGAGCTGGTCTGCCGGCAACTGGACTGGACGGGGGTCGAGGTGTACGACGGCCTGGTGGAGCGGGGTCCCGGGCTCGTGGACGCCGTACGGGCCCGGCCGGCGCTGGCCGCGCGGCTGACGGATGCCGGGGAGCCGCTCGTACCGTGGGGGCGGACCCGGCCGTTCGGGCTGCTGACGGGTCGGGCATGGCAGCCGGCGGAGCTGCGCTACGAGTCGAAGGCCGCGGCGCACGCTCTGTTCGGGCGGAACCTGGCGCAGGGCGGGCACCCCGGGATCGTGCTGCCCGCACAGGCGCGGGCGGCGACGCGATGGGTGGCGGTTCGGCTGCTGGCCGCACGGGCGCGGGCGGGCATGGGCACCGTGCTGAAATCGGAGCACGGCGTAGGGGGTTCGGGCACCACGGTGCTCACCGCCGGGCAGGTCCGGGCGGCGGGTGGAGCCCGGGCCGTCCTGCGTCGGCTGCCGCGCGGGCCGCTGCTGGTGGAGGAGTTCATCGAGGGGCCGGCGGAACCGGGCGCCGCCCGGGACCTGACCTACGACGGTTTCGTGGACGCGGCCGGCGAGGTGCACGAGGTCGGCGCGGCTGTGATGGACGTGACGGCGGCGGGCGCCTACCGCGGCGCCACGGTGGGCCCCGGAGCGGTCCCGGAATGGGCGCGCGAGCCGGTCCTCGCCTTCGGCGGGGCGGTGGGGCGGGAGCTCGCCGCGTCCGGCTACCGGGGCTGGTTCGACGTGGACTTTGTCGCGGACACCGCGGGGCGGCTCGCCCCCACCGAGACGAACCTGCGGCTGACCGGGCCGTCGGCCGCCTTCATGGTGGCGGCCCGGCTCGACGCGCTGCGGGGCGCGGGGCACCTCGTACGGATCGTCGACCGGGTGGAGCTCGGGGCTCGGCTGCCCGAGGTTCAGCTGGACGAACTGTGCGCGGGCCTGGCCCGGTCATGCGCGGACATCGGGGCGGTGTTCGTCCCCGCGATCCCGACCGCGGCCTTCGAACCGGCGCCCTGGCTGGGGGTGCTGGTGGCCGCGCACGCTCTGGAGGTCCTGGACGCGGCCGAGGACCTGGTCCGCTCCGGGGCGGCGGCCGTCGGCGCGATGTTCGACGATCCGGCGCACGCCGCCTCATGAGGGGGGTCGCGGACGGAGGGCGGTCAGGTCCTGTCCTCGACGTCGAAGGGCGAGTCGGGCGGGCGGGCCAGGTGGAGGGCCAGGACGATGCCCGCGATCATCAGCGGGATGTTGAAGGTGTAGACGAGGAGCGCCTGGAGCGGCCAGTCCTGTCGGGCGGCCAGCCGGTAGGCGTTGTCCTGTGGCCACCAGGCGAGCAGCAGGTAGCTCACGGCGAGGTGGACGGCCCTGATGCGGACCGGGGACCGGCCGCGCTCGCGGCGTTCGACCAGGCGGTGGCCGGTGAACAGGAACGCGAGGCCCGCGCCGAAGGCCACGCTCTCGGCCACATAGAGGAGGAAGAAGAGGGCCGCCCACGGGTAGGGCACGGCGGAGAGGTCCGTGGATCCGGGCCACACCGCAGGGGTGAGCGCCAGGGTGAGGAAGGCGAGGACGATCGTCAGGCACCCGGCGGTGACGAGGCGGCCGCCATCCGCGTCACCGGGACGGACCACCGCCCGGGTGAACTTGCCGCCGTGCAGGGCGGGCCGGTCGGAGCCGGGCCGTGCGGGCAGCGGCAGGGCCGAACGGTCCTCCTGTCCGCCGCGCTTGCGCGGCAGGGCCCGCAGCCGGATGAGGACGGTGGGCGACTCCTCCTTGAGGACGACGCCCGCCAGGTGGTTGCGCAGGCCGCGGATCTCGGGCAGTGGCGCGGAGGCGTCCCAGGCCGGGTCGCCCGGCGGCGGAGACACGTAGGCGACGAGCCGGCGCTCCCCGTCCTTGTCCACACCGGCGAGGACGGCGCCGCCGATTCCCGGGTGGGTTCGGATCGCCGCCTCGACGGGGTGGGGGTCCAAGGAGCCCCCCTGGACGGGGATCCGGTGCCGGAGCCGGCCGGCGTACTCCAGCAGGCCGTCGGGGCGGAGCACGCCGAGGTCGCCGGTGGGGAGCGCGTCACCGCCGCCGGGCGGGGTGAGGTGTATCTCCCCGTCCCGCACGTCGACCCGGCATCCCGCGAAGGGGGTGCCCAGCAGGGCGAGCCGCTCCGGTTCGGTGACGGGGGCGGGCAGGTGAGGGAGTTCGAAGCAGGTGCCCGCTCCGGCGGTCTCGGTGAGGCCGTAGACGTCGAGGATCCGTACGCCCGGGCGCAGCCGGACGTGCAGGGCGTCCAGTTCGTCGAGGTGGAGGCGGTCGCCGGTGACGGTGGCCAGCCGCAGCGAGCGCAGCGGCCGGGGGCCGCTCCTGCGGTCGGCGGCGGCGGGCCGGGGCCCGTCGATCACCAGCGCGGCGATTCCGGCGGGGTCCGTGTGCAGCACCGTGACCTGCTCGGCCTCGACCGCCGCGCGGACCTGGTCCGGGGTCTCCGTACGCCAGGAGGCGTCCGGCGGCACGACGAGAGCGCCGCCCGTGCACAGGGCCCGGGTCCAGCCCGCGGCGAAGGCGGTGACGTCCGGGCGGGCGGTGATGAGGTGGCGGTCCTGCGGGGTCGGCCGGGCCAGCTCCGTCCAGCCCGCGTGGGCTGCGAGCAGCACCGGGTGGCCGACGGCGACGGGCCGCGGTGTGGTGCTCGCCGTGAACAGGACGGCCGCGCGGCCGCCGGGGGGCGGCGGTGCGAGGCCGTCGGCCGCCTGTGTGAGGTCCGGTGCGTGTCCGGGCCGGGCGGCGATCTCGGCGGCGTCGTCGTCGGTCCGGATCGCGCGCAGGCCCGATCCGGTGTCGAGGGCGGCCCGGTGGGGCGCGCGAGTGAGCAGCGCGAACGGCGACAGGTGGTGCAGTGCGGCGAGCTGCTGCCGGCCGGTGCGGGGCGTCTCGGCGTCGAGGAGGGTGTAGGAGCCGCCGGCCTTCAGGACGGCGAGGATGCCGACGACGAGTTCCTCGTGTCGGGTGGTGCCGAGGGCGACGAGACCGCCGGGCGGCAGACCGCGGGCGAGCAGATGGTGCGCCAGCCGGTTGGCCCGGGCGTCCAGTACCCCGTAGGGGAGCCGGTGCTTCGGGGCGGCGATGAGGGCGGGCGCCTCGGGTGTCTCCCGTGCCCAGCGCTCGAAGTGGTGCAGGACGGTGCCGGTGGTTCCCCCGGCGTGGCGGACGGAGTCGGATCCCTGCGTCATGGACCGATGATGCCACCGGGTACCGACAGCGCAGCAGAGCCCGAAATCAGGTTCCGCGGGCCGCAGTTGCTCCGGACGGGGGGGCCGGAGCCGAATCCTTGACCTCACCTTTGCTTCAGGTCCTAGCGTGCTGTGCATGGACATGGAAGTCACCGCTTGGACATCGCTGCACAGCGCGATCAACGCCCGGCAGGGCCGTCGCCCCCTCTCCCGGGACGGTCTGCGCCGCGTGGCCGCCTTCGCCCGCCCGCACCACCGCGGGCTCGTTCTCTTCCTGCTGCTGAGTGTGGTGACCGCCCTGCTGGCGGTGGCCACCCCGGTGCTCGCCAGCCGGGTCGTGACCGCCATCGTGGACGGCCGGGACACCGGCACGGTGACCCGGCTCGCCCTGCTCATCGCACTGATCGCGGTCGCGGAGGCCGGGCTGGGGCTGCTGGCCCGCCGGCTCTCCGCCACCCTCGGCGAGGGGCTGATCCTGGACCTGCGGACCGCGGTCTTCGACCACGTGCAGCGGATGCCCGTCGCCTTCTTCACCCGGACACGGACCGGAGCCCTCGTCAGCCGCCTCAACAACGACGTCATCGGAGCCCAACGGGCCTTCGCGAACACCCTGTCGGGAGTGGTCGGGAACACCGTGACCCTGCTGCTGACCCTCACCGTGATGCTCGGCATCTCCTGGCAGATCACCCTGCTGGCGCTGGTGCTGCTGCCCGTGTTCGTCCTGCCGGCCCGCCGGATGGGCGCCCGGATGGCCGCCATGCAGCGGGAGGCCTCGGCGCTGAACGCCGCAATGGGCACGCAGATGACCGAGCGGTTCTCGGCGCCCGGCGCGACCCTGGTGAAGCTGTTCGGGCGGCCCGCCGACGAGTCCGCGGAGTTCGCGGTCCGGGCGGCCCGGGTGCGGGACATCGGGATCCGCACGGCGATGGCCCAGTCCGTGTTCATCACGGCCCTCACCCTGGTCTCGGCCCTCGCCCTGGCGCTCGTCTACGGACTCGGCGGGTACTACGCCCTGCGCGGGAGTCTGGACGCCGGTTCCGTCGTCGCCCTCGCGCTGTTGCTGACCCGGCTGTACGCGCCGCTGACGGCGCTCGCCGGTGCCCGCGTCGAGGTGATGAGCGCGCTGGTGAGCTTCGAGCGGGTCTTCGAGATCCTCGATCTCACGCCGCTCATCACACAGCGGCCGGACGCCCGCCGGGTGCCGGAGGGGCCCGTGACCGTGGAGTTCGACCGGGTCTCCTTCGGCTACCCGGCCGCCGACAAGGTCTCGCTCGCCTCGTTGGAGGAGGTCGCCGCCCTCGACGTACGCGGCGGCACGCAGGTGCTGCACGAGGTGTCCTTCCGCGCCGAGCCCGGCCAGATGATCGCCCTGGTGGGCTCCTCCGGCGCCGGCAAGTCGACCATCGCACAGCTGCTGCCGCGGCTTTACGACACCGACGCGGGCGCGGTCCGGCTCGGCGGGGTCGACGTACGGGACCTGACGGCCGACTCGATCCGCGAGACGCTCGGCATGGTCACGCAGGACGGCCACCTCTTCCACGAGTCGGTCCGGGCCAACCTGTTGCTGGCCCGGCCGGACGCCACCGAGGAAGAGGTCTGGGAGGCGCTGCGCAGGTCCCGGCTGGACGGCCTGGTCGCCTCACTGCCCGACGGTCTGGACACCGTGGTCGGCGAACGCGGCTACCGGCTGTCCGGCGGCGAGCGGCAGCGACTGACCATCGCCCGGCTGTTGCTGGCCCGACAGCGGGTCGTGGTCCTGGACGAGGCCACCGCCCACCTGGACTCGACCTCGGAGGCGGCGGTGCAGGAAGCCCTCGGTGAGGCCTTGGCGGGCCGCACCGCCGTGGTGATCGCGCACCGGCTGTCGACGGTGCAGGCGGCCGACCTGATCCTCGTGGTCGAGGACGGCCGGATCGTGGAACGGGGCACGCACACCGCTCTGCTGGCGGCGGGCGGCCGGTACGAGGAGCTGTACCGCACGCAGTTCGCCGCGGCGGACACGCCCGCGGGCACGGAGACGGACGGCGCGGCACCGGTGCGGGGAGCATGATGCTGTGATGGACATCAAACTGGAGCTCGTCGCCGTGCCGGTCACCGATGTCGACCGCGCCAAGGCCTTCTACGAGAAGATCGGTTTCAACGCCGACCACGACGTCACCGTCAGCGAGGACATCCGGTTCGTGCAGCTGACCCCGCCCGGGTCGGCCTGTTCGATCGCCATCGGCAGGGGCCTCACCCGGATGACTCCCGGATCCCTCGACAACATGCAGGTCGTCGTGGCCGACATCGAGGAGGCGTACGAGGACCTGCGCGGCCGGGGAGTCGAGGTGACGGAGGTCCAGGACCTGCCGTGGGGCTCCTTCGTCTACTTCTCGGACCCGGACGGCAACGGCTGGGCGGTCCAGCAGACCACCCCGCGGCCGTCGGCGGGCACCGGCGTGTGACGTCCGCGCCGCCCGGCGGGGACGCCGCGTCGCACGGCACAAGTTCCGTGCGACGCGGGGTCCGACGCTGTCAGGCCTGCGCGGCCGCGTGCCGGTGGTCGAGCTCCCAGGCGTGGTGCTTGAACTCGTGGCGGAAGTCCGCGTGGTCCTCCCACTGGCGGGCGATGCCGCGCAGCACGTCCCAGTGGTGCTCGACGGACTGGTCGATGACGCGGCGCACGGCCGGCTCGGCGGATTCGCGCTGCGGCATGAGGCCCTTGACCGCCGAGGCCTCCAGGACGGAGTTGCGCAGCGCGCGCAGCGCACGGGAGGTGTCGTCCATCGCGAAGCCGTGCTCGCTGCCCGTCGCCTCGTCGAACAGCGGGGTGAGCCGCGCCTCGATGAATGCGGTGATCCGCTCGAAGTGCTGCACGTCCATCGGGGCTCCCTCTCCTGCCGGACCACGGCGTGACCCGGCGTCTCCACTGCTTGTGCCGTTCGCGGCCATTATCGCCGAAGCGCCGTACCGGTGATCAATGCTGGAGTTCCACCGGCAGGTGGCGGCGTCCGAGGGGCGGCAGGCCCGGCTCAGGGGGCGAGCAGGACGTCCAGTTCTTCCAGGGCGCCCTCGGCGATCCGACGGGCCAGTGCCTCGGCGCGGGCGGCGTCGCCCTCGCGCACCGCCTCGGCCACCTGGACGTGCAGGGTGACGGCGGCGGGGTCCGGGTCGTGGAACATCACCTCGTGTGCGGTCCGCCCCGTCAGGACCTCGGCCACCACGTCGCCGAGCCGGGCGAACATCTCGTTCCCGGAGGCGTTGAGCAGCACGCGGTGGAACACGATGTCGTGCCGCAGATAGGCGTCGAGCTGGTGGCCGCGCGAGGTGCGGACCATGCCGAGAGCCGCCGCGGTGAGGTCGGCGCAGTGCCGCGGGGTGGCCAGGGCCGCGGCGAGCCCGGCCGCGACCGGCTCGACCGCGGAGCGCAGCACGGTGAGGGAGCGCAGCTGGCGGGACCGGTCCGGGCCGGCCAGCCGCCAGCGGATCACCCTCGGGTCGTAGACGTTCCACTCCTCGACCGGCCGCACCGTGACGCCGACCCGGCGGCGGGACTCGACCAGGTGCAGCGACTCCAGGACGCGCACCACCTCGCGCACCACCGTGCGGGACGCGTCGAAGCGTGCGGCGATCCCGTCGGTCCGCAGGACGCTGCCCGGCGGGTACTCCCCCGCGGCGATCGCGCGGCCGATCGTGTCCAGCACACGGGAGTGGAGGCCCGGTCCGGGCCCGCTTTCGGCGCCTTCGGTGGTCATGGCGCAAGCGTACGGTCACGACCTCACGAGTAAAAGATGTGATGCTTTCAGCCCAGGGCTTGAATACGTAGTACTTAATGCGCTTCAGTGATGCCAGGCGGACCGATGTCGACGAGGACGGCGAGGTGGACGTGGGCACCCAGCGCGTCATTGTGGTGATGGGCGTGGCCGGCACGGGCAAGACGACCGTCGGCCGACTGCTCGCGGAACGGCTCGGCCTTCCCTACGCGGAGGGCGACGCCTTCCACCCAGCGGCCAACGTCGCCAAGATGGCGGCCGGCCACCCACTGGACGACGCGGACCGGTGGCCCTGGCTGGACGCCGTGGGCGAGTGGATCCGCAACCGCGCCGGGATGTGCGGCGGCGTGATCGCCGCGTCCTCCCTCAAGCGCGTCTACCGCGACCGGCTGCGCACCACCGCACCCCGGGCCGCCTTCGTGCACCTCACCGGTGAACGGCCGCTGATCGAGGCGCGGATGGCGGCGCGCAGGGGCCACTTCATGCCCACCACGCTGCTGGGGTCGCAGTTCGCCACGCTGGAGCCGCTCCAGGACGACGAGCTCGGCGCCACGGTCGACGTCTCCGGCACCCCCGAAGAGGTCACCGGGCTGGCCGTGGCCGCGCTCGGCCGCCTCTGCCCCACCGAGAGCTGAGGGACCGTCACGGTTCCTGCAGTTGGGCGGCGGCGAGGGCGAGCCCGCCCGCCGCCGTCGCGCAGCGGGCCGCGAGGTGCTCGACCTCGGCGCGCAGGGCCTGGGTCTCCAGCCCCTGCCACTGCGGTGACCAGGCGGCGGCCCTGCGCAGCCGGACGGCGTGCGCGCGCAGCGCGGCGGCGTGGTCGCGCAGGCTCCCCCCGGGCGGCCGCGGTACCGGCCGCAGCTGCCGCGGCCGCTGCGGCGGCCGGTCCGCGACACGGCGCCGGATGGGACCTCGATCGCGGTCCGGCTCCGCCGGGGGCCGTACGGGCAGACCCGGGCCGCTGTCGCAGAAGGCCCACAGGGCGGCGCCGAGTCCGAGGAGCGGCCTGGGTTTCTCGGCCCGGCAGGTGGCGACCTGCCAGCCGGCGTGGTCGTTGAAGGGGTTGACGTCCGTGAGGGCGTTCCAGGCGAGGATGTCGGCGAACGACGGGGCCAGCAGGGCGAACGCCCGCTCGGCGCCCTGCTCGCGCATGACGGCGCGGAACAGTCGGACGGCCTCGCCCTGGCGGCCCGCTTCGACGGCCCGCAGGACGGCCGCGGTGCCGGGGTCCTCGCGGAGCTCGGGACGGCCCGCGCTCACCGCCCGGATCCGGGCCTTGAGGCCGCAGACGGCGATGCTGATGGCGAGGCTCTCCCGGCCGGCCAGCACGCCCGCGAGCCGCCCGGCGCGGGCCGCGCCCCGGCCGCGGGCCGCCCAGCCGAGGCCCGCCGGGTCGGTCAGGGTCCGCAGCAAGGTGCGCCAACCCCGCCTGCTGCGGCCGCCCTTGGTGAGTGCCGCCGTGGGCAGGCGGGCGCCGAAGGCCAGGCCGGATGCGTAGCGGGCGGCCTCGCCGACCGCGTCGGCGGCCTCGGCAAGTGCGCGGCACGGGGCGTCGAGCTGGTCGGCGTCCGGGGCGGTGGACGCGGAGGTCGCGGCGTCGGACATGGGATCCTCGTGGGGTTCGGCAGGGTGGGAGGTGTGCTGGGCAGGGCGGTGCGGGTGGGGAGCCTGCGCGCAGACGTCGTCAGCGGCGGGTGAGGGCGAGCCTGATGCCGCGCGGGTCGAGCGTCACGGGCAGCGGGCCGACCGGATCCAGGACCGGCCGGGTGCCCGTCACTCGGTGGCCGCGCAGTACTTCCGCGCAGAAGGCGGCGGTGATCATCAGTCCGAGCTGATCGCCCGGGCAGCGGCCGCCGCCGTGGCCGAAGGGAGCCATCCGGATGTCCCGGTCGGCGCCCGGGTTCTTCCAGCGACCGGGGACGAAGACGTGGGCGGCCGGCACCCGCTCGGGGTCGCGCTGGTGGAAGGCGGCGGGCAGCAGCACCCGGGTGCCGGCCGGGTGGCGCACGCCCTGCCACTCGGTCTCTTCACGGGAGACGCGGACCAGGTCGGGCACCACCGGGTACAGGCGCAGCGACTCACGGACGCAGGCCCGCAGCCTGGGCAGTTCACCCCGGCACGGGCCGGCGGCGACCTCGGCCACCGCTTCGGCCGCGGCCGCCTCCTGCTCCCAGGGGTGCGCTCCGAGCAGGAGCAGCGTGCGCAGCAGGGTTTCGGGCACCGCCGTCATCGCCAGCAGCCAGAGCCGGGCCTCGTCACCGGGCTCGACGGCGCCTTCGGGATCGCCGGGGCGGGCCAGGCGGGCGGCCCGCCCGGCGAGGGTGTCGGCGTCAGCGTGCCGGAGGTACTCCCCGATGCGGGCGCGGGCCCTGTCCTGCGCCGATCGCGTGGTGCGCCTCGGGCCGCCCCGCGGGCGCTTGTCCTCGGCGCGCAGCTGGGCGAGCCATCCGGCGAGTTCGTCGTCCTCGGCGGCCGGATCGCCGAGGACGATCCGCCGGGCGGCCCGGTTCACGGCGTGCCGTACGCGGACGAGTTCGAGGGTGCCGGTGGTGGTGAGGTGCCGGGCCTCATCGGCAACGGTCGTGAGGATCGGGCCGGCCGCGGGGTGCACGGGCTGCCCCGCGGCCAGTACCTCCTCGTTCAGTCGTCGCCGCTCGGCGCGCTGTCCACCGCGGACGCAGCCGGAGCCGTCTCCGTCGGGGCCGGGCTCGTGCGTGCTCAGGCCGCGGCACCTCTGCGGCGGGTCGGCCGCGAGGACGGTGGCGGGTTCGGCGTAGAAGCGGCGCAGGTCCCGGGGGTCGAGCAGGACGAGCACCGTCGTCCCGGACCGGGTGCGCACGAGAGCGGGCGCGTCCCCGTGACGTGCCCGCAGGGCACGGAGCGCGGCTGCGGAGGCGCGCACCCCGTCCGGCCTGCGGCGTGCACGCGGCCGGCCCGTGCCGTCGAGCAGGGCTCCCAGCGCGGCGAGCACGGTGGTCACGGCCGCCGAGGACACGGCGGGCGCGAGGAGCGCGGCGGGGACGGCGGAGGCTCTGTGCTGCGGCGCCCCGGCGGACGGCCTGCGGCCGGGAGCCTCCGGGCCGAGCGACGGGCCGGGGCCCGTGAGCGGTGTTCCGCCGCCGGGTGTGCGACCGGAACGCGCGCGGGCAGCCGGTCCGCCGTGGGGCCGGGGTCGGTCCCGAGCGGGCCGCAGCGGCAGCCCGGTGCGTTCCGCGAAGGCCCGCACCCGGGCCTTGATCCCGTCGAGGGCGGCCCCTTGGACCGTACGCATCCGTGTACCTCCGCGGCGGGAACGACGACAACGGCCGGTGGCATCGGCATCACCGTACGTCGCGCCCGCGGAGCGCGCGCTCCGAGCGCTACGCCCGGGGGATCCCGCCCGGCGCGCCGCCGCTCCGCGCCGATCCGCCGGGGGTGAAGACGGCTTCGCGGAAGGCGGTGCGCAGCGGACCTCGGACGGCCGGGAGGAGGACCGCCCAGCGGTGGCGACGGGGGGAGATCCAGACGGCCGCGCCCGGGTCGGTCTCGGCGTGGTGGGTCCAGACGCCGTGCGGTGCGGGATGCCAGAGCAGTCCGCGGGCGGGAGTGAGTTCGCCCGTGCGGATACGGAGGGACTCGGCCGTCCAGGCGCGGGTGAGGGGGACCGGGGCGGACACCCCGCTTGCTGGTGCACCCGGGTGAAGGAGGTGTCCCAGGAAGAGGGCGAGGTCGGCGAGGGGTGCGCTCAGGGTGTCGTGGGTGAGGCGGGTGCGGGTCATGCCGAGCGGGTTCCACACTCGGACGGAGGCGAGCTCGGCGAGGGTGGCGCCGCCGAGGTGCTCGACGAGGCGGACAAGGGCGGCCGTGCCGCCGGGGCGGGTGAGCAGGTGGTGGGCGGTGGTTCCGGCGGGGGTGCCGGCCGCGGCCTCGTCCCCGTAGGCGGCGAGCGGGGTGTGCAGGCGCAGCGCACCGTCCTCGACGAGTGCCCCGACCGCCGGCCACAGCGCGAGGACGGCGGTGAGGCCGCCCACGTCGAGGATCTCGTCCCCGCCGTGCGAACCGGCGTGTGGGCCGTCGGGTCCGCCGACGGCCCACACCGCCCGGGGGTCGGCGGACTCCACGAGGGCCCGGACGGCATCTGCCTGGTCGCTCAGGAGCGTCATGGTCGCTCACGCTAGCGACCCGGGCCGCGGGCCCGCGGCAGGTCGCGTGGATCGGCCGGTCCCGCCACTCGAATGGGCCGGAAAGCCGCGGTGCCCACCTGCTGTGCAGGGGCGGGGCCGGTGTGCGCCCCGCCCCTGCACAGCGCGGAACGGCTAGCGCTGGTCCGGGCGGTCGGTCACCCGGAGCGTGTTCAGCAGGGGCTTGCCGAAGCCGGAGTGCGTCACGAAGCGGACGTTGAGCACCCCGTCGGTGACCGTGACCGTGTACGTGCGGGTCAGGGCCGTGTAGGTGCCCGCCTCCAGGGCGATGTCGAGGGAGGGGAGGACCTGCGTGCCCTCGGCCAGGACGTCGAAGACGCGCTTGTTCGGCTTGGTGGAGGAGAGCTCCGCGAAGCCGAGCTCCACCGTGTAGGTGCCGTTCGGGACGTTGTCGAAACGGTACTCGTACATGCCCTCGCGGGCGTTGCGGAAGAGCCGCTGGTCGTCGGTACCGGCGATGGTGCGGCCGGTCGACCGGACGGTGCCGTTGCCCTGGTAGCCGTAGGACCCGGCCGTGTACCTGCGATCCGGGGACCAGGAGTCGCCCAGCACGTCGGTGCTGCCGTAGCCGGATCCGGCGTCCAGGGCGACCTGGTAGCGCGGGACGACGAGCTTGACCGGGACGGTGAGGACCGGGGTGCGGCCGCTCGCCGAGGCGATCTTCAGGTCGGAGGTGAGGACCGTTCCGGGGGCCAGTCCGGTCGTGTCGACCGTGAGGGTGACCGGTGCCCTGCCGCCCGTCGGCAGGTCGCCCGCGGCCGGCGCGGCCTTCAGCCAGCCCGCGTCCTCGGACACCGTGAACGCCGTGCCCAGACCCGCATTGGTCAGGTCGAGGGTCCGTGTCCGCTGCTGGTCGGCCGGGAGCACGACCTCCAGAGCCGGCTGCGACGCCGTCACCTTCCCGGTCCGCAGGGACCGGGTCACCGACGTGACGTCGGCGGCCTTGACGTCCACCGTGGCCGTGGCGGACTCGTACTGGGCCGCGGCGAGGGAGACGGTCCGCGAGCCGGAGGGGCTCTGGACGACGTACCCGCCGTCGGCGGCCGTGATCGCCGACACGGCGGTGTCACCCGCGCCGACGGTCACCGTGGCGCCCGCGACGCCGTCGCCGTCGTTGGCGTCGAGGACCCGGCCGGCCACCACACCACTCTTGGTGGTGCGGAAGGCGATGGAGAGGCCGTCGGTGATGACGGGGGTGTTGAAGGAGTAGGCGAAGGCGTCGGTGCCGGTGGCGTTCTCCACCCCGACGGTGGCCGAGGAGCCGCCCTTGATCCCGGTGCCGCCGGTGCCCTTGTAGGAGTAGGTGACGCTGCCGTCCTCGCCGATGGCCGCGGCGAAGGAGAACCGGTCGGCCTGCGCCGACCAGTGGGACACCTGACGCCACTCGATGACGTAGGCCCGGTGCGGTGCGGTGCCGGTGACCGCGGTGAAGACGCCCGATCCGGTGCCCGCCGCGCCGACGACCAGGTCGTCCCAGAAGGGGTAGAGGGCCGCGTTGGGCGTGGCCGTGCTCGGGAGGTCGCCGTTGATGTCGCCGGTGTGGTTGCCGCCGAAGCTGACGGTGCCGTTCGTGCCGATCCAGGCCTGGGCGTACGTCGTGCCGTACAGCGGCAGCGGGAAGGGCAGGTCGACCCGTTCGGTGGTGTTGTCACCGGTGAGCGCGAGCTGCCGGCTCCCCCCGGTGTACGGCCGGTCGCCGGCGGTGGCGCAGGCGTAGCCGTAGCCGTCCGTGCGCTCGGGCAGGTTCACCGCGACGGAGGTGTCGCCGTCGACGGTGACCTCGGCGGTGCCGCCGCTGAGGCAGCGGGAGGCGTGCGTGGCGTTCACCCGGTAGGTGCCGTGCGGCAGGGTGACCTCGAAGCGGCCCTGCGCGTCGGTCGTCGCGGTCACCGGGGTGTCGGCGATGGTGACGGCGGCCCCGGCGGCCGGGCCGGAGGCGGAGGCGACGGTACCGGTGACCTTGCCGGAGGCGGCCCGGGTGAGGGTGAAGTCGCCGGTGGCGGTGGCGTTCTCGGTCACCGTGGCGGTTGCGGTCTGCTGTCCGTAGCCGAACTTGGCCGCGGTCAGGGTGTAGGCGCCCACCGACAGGGCCGGGAAGGAGTAGGTGCCGTCGGCCGCCGTGGTGGCCGTACGGTCGATCGGGCCGTCGGCGGTGACCTTGACGCCCGCGAGGGGCTGGCCGTCGGAGCGTACGGTGCCGGCGAGGGCTCCGAGCGCACCGCGCGGTGCGGCTTCGACGGCCGCCAGGACGTCGAGACGGCCCTCTCCGAAGACGTTGTTGTCGGCCGCGTCGCCCCCGCACTGGCTGCTGTCGGTGTCCAGGGCGGTGCCGTCGAGGAGGGATTCGGTCTGCGCGATGTCCCCTTCGAGGGCGGGGGCGGCGGACCACAGCAGGGCCACGGCGGCCGCGGTGTGCGGCGAGGCCATGGAGGTGCCGGAGAAGGACTCGTACGTGCCGCCGGGGACGGAGGAGCGGACGTTCACGCCGGGGGCGGAGATGTTCGGCTTGACGATGCCTCCGGGGCCCGTGCCGCGGGAGGAGAAGGACGCGATGGCGTTGTTGATGTCGAAGGCGCCGGAACTGTAGGAGCTCGCGTAGTCACCGGGTGAGCCGGTGGTGGCGCAGCCGGGTCCGGCATTGCCGTTGGAGAAGGCCGGGAAGATGCCGGCGGCCCGCCAGGTGTCGACGACCTGCTGGTACCAGGGGTCTCCGCCGGCGCCGCCCCAGGAGTTGTTGACGACGTGCGGGGCGAGGTCGGGTCGCGGATTCTGGCCGTTCAGGTCCGTCGGGGCGACGATCCACTGGCCGGAGGCGAGCAGCGAGGCCTCGGAGCAGGAGTTGGACTCGCAGCCCTTGGCGGCGATCCACCGGGCGCCGGGGGCGACGCCGATCCGGTTGGCGCCCCCGTCGTCGCCGACCATCGTGCCCATGGTGTGGGTGCCGTGGTCGTTGTTGTCGCAGGGTGCGGCGCCCGCGCAGACGCCCGCCGGGTCGAACCAGTTGTAGGCGTGGGAGTAGCTGCCGTCCGCGTTCCGGCCGCGGTACTGGCCGGCCACGGCCGGGTGGGTGTAGTCGACGCCGCTGTCGATGTTGGCGACGACGATGCCCTCGCCGCGGACGCCGATCCGGTCCCACACCTGCGGGGCGTTGATCCGGTCGATGTTCCACTCGACGGCGTCGGCGACGGCCTTCTCCCGCCGGCCCTCGGCGGGCTTGGGGAGCTCGACCTTGTCGTCGGCGTCGATCCGGGCCACCTCGGGGCGCTGTGCCAGCGTCCCGGCGAGCTTCTGGCTGCCGACGACGCGCACGGCGTTCACGATCCAGTACGAGGTGTACTCGGCGCCCGCGCCTTGCAGTGCCTTGATGACGTCGGCCTGGCTGCGCGCGGCGTGGTCCTTTTTCGTCCTCAGCACGGTCTCGGCCTTCGCTGCGCGGGTCTGCTGCTTCCCCGCGGCGGTGAGGTCGGCGGCGCTGTCGAGGTAGACCCAGAAGACGGCCTTGGCGGCGCCGTCGAGCTGGGCGCGGAGCTTGGGTTCGATCTTGCGCTCGGCCGCGGTCGGCACGCTGGGGCCGGGATCCGGTGCCGCTGCGGCGACGCCCGCGCCGAGCGGGAGCAGCAAGACCGAGGTGAGTGCGGCGAGCGCCGTGCGCAGGGACCGTGCGGGCCTGGCACGCCGTGTGGGCCGTAGGGCTGGTGAGGACCGCTTGTCGCGTTGGGCCACGTGTTGTCTCCTCGTACGCCGTGTGCGGGATGTGCGGGAAGGGTGCGCGTGACGTGCGCGGGTCATGTTGAACGAGGCGTCATGCTCATTACAAGAGGGCCTTATGAGCCGTGCCCGGCAGCGCCGGCTCGGGCCGCCCACTGGCCCTTCCGCGCCGGGCGGGCCAGCCTGAAGGCATGACCGTGCCGGCCGAGTCGCCCGACGCACCGCCCGAGCCCGCCGTCCCGCTCGCCTCGGCGCGCGGACGGTGGATCCTGCTGGCCACGGCGCTCGGCTCGACCATGGCCCTGCTCGACTCGACCGTGGTGAATGTGGCGCTCCCCCGCATCGGGGAGGATCTCGGCGCCGATCTCGCGGCGCTCCAGTGGACGGTCAACGCCTATCTGCTGACCCTCGCCGGACTGATCCTGGTCGGCGGAGCGCTCGGCGACCGCTTCGGCCGGCGCCGGATCTTCGTGCTGGGCACGGCGTGGTTCGCGGTGGGCTCCCTGCTGTGCGGGCTCGCCCCGAACGCCGCGGTGCTGGTGGCCGCCCGGGCCCTGCAGGGCATCGGCGGCGCGCTGCTCACGCCCGGCTCCCTCGCCCTGATCCAGGGCTCGATCCGGGCCGGGGACCGGGGCCGCGCGGTGGGCCTGTGGTCGGGGCTGGGCGGCGTCGGCGCGGCGGTGGGGCCCTTCCTCGGCGGCTGGCTGGTGGACGGGCCCGGCTGGCGGTGGGTGTTCCTGCTCAACGTGCCGGTGGCCGCGCTGTGCGTCCCGGTGGCCCTGCGGCATGTCCCGGAGTCACGGGACCCGCTGGCGCACGGCCGCTTCGACGCGGCGGGCGCGCTGCTCGGCGCGGGCTCGCTGGGACTGGTCACCTACGCGCTGATCGAGGCCTCGTCGGGCACCGCCCCCGTGATCGCCGCCGCGGTGGGCGGTGTACTGCTCGGCGTCGCCTTCGTCTGGGTGGAGCGGCACCGGGCCGATCCCATGGTGCCGCCGCAGATGTTCGCCTCCCGGCAGTTCACGGCCGTCAACCTCGTCACCCTGTGCGTGTACGCGGCCTTCAGCGGCTTCTTCTTCCTCGTCGTGCTCCAGCTCCAGGTCGTGGCCGGGTATTCGGCGCTGGGCGCCGGGGCCGCCCTGCTGCCGACCACCTTGCTGATGCTGCTGCTGTCGGCCCGTTCGGGGGAGATCGGCGAGCGGATCGGGCCGCGCCTGCCGCTCACCGTGGGGCCCGTGCTGTGCGCGGCCGGGACCCTGCTGACGCTGCGGGTGGGCCCGGGGGCCTCGTATGTCGCGGACGTACTGCCCGCGATGGTGGTGATGGGGCTGGGGATGGTGGCCCTGGTGGCTCCGCTGACGGCGACCGTGCTGTCCTCGGTGGACCCGGGACGGGCGGGCCTGGCCAGCGGCATCAACAACGCCGCCGCCCGCGCGGCCGGCCTGATCGCGGTGGCGGCCCTGCCGCTGCTGGCCGGGATGGGCCCCGAGTCGTACCTGTCGGCGGCCCAGTTCGACGCCGCCTTCGGCCGTGCGATGCCCTGGTGTGCCGGGGCCCTCGTGGCCGGCGCCGCCGTCGCCTGGGCGACCGTGCGCTCCCCCGCACCGGCCAGGTGCCACCCGCAGTGCCACACGCACTGCGCGCTGTCCTCGCCGCCGCTCGAACCCCGCGAGCGGGGTGGGCCCACGACGCCGGGCTGATCCCGTGTGCTGGAGCGCGACGGCCGATCTGGTGGCCGGCACGGCGGTCGCCGCCGTAGGGGTCGTGTGCCTGGCACGCGTGCGCCGGGCCCGCGATCTTGCCGTCGCGGCCCTGCCGCTGCTGCTGGGCGTGCACCAGCTGGTGGAGGCCGCGGTCTGGGAGTCGGGCGGCGGCTGCTCTGCGGCCGCCACAGCCTGGGCCGTGATCGCCCTTCCCCTGCTGCCGGTGTGGGTCCCGGTCGGGGTGCTGCTCGCCGCCGCGCCGGGGGCACGGCGGCGCCTGTGGGCGCCGGTGGCGGTCGGAGGCGTGACGGCCGCGGTACTCGTGCACGCCCTCGCGACCGGGCCGGTGAGCGCCGAGATCCGGGGCCGCACCCTCGGTTACGAGGTGCATGTCGCCTGGACGCCCCTGGTCCTGACGGGCTACCTGTTCGCCACTCTGGGCGCCCTGCTGCTCGCCCGGGACCGGTGGCTGCGGGCCCTCGGCTCGGTGCTGGCGGCGGGAGCCCTGGCCTGCGCGGCGCTGTGGCGGCTGGAATTCGCCTCCACCTGGTGTGCCTTCGCCGCGGTGGCCTCGCTGCTGGTGCTGGGCTGGGTCCGGGACCGGCAGCCGGCCGCGGGGAGCGGCTGATCGGCCGAAAGTTTTCTGGACGTATGTAGTGACTTCACATGCGGACAGCAGTAGAACTCGTTCTTATTCCAGCGAGAGCGAGGACGCCTTATGGGTGACAATGCACCTCCCGAAAAGAGCGTAAATGGAATTTCACGCCGCGGATTCCTGGGTAGAACAGGTTTCATTATTGGAGCCGTGGCCCTGGCCGGCCACATCTCGCCGGCCCAGGCCGCCACGACGCCCGCGGCTTCATCCGGACCGATCGCGGACGGCGCCCGGGTGCCCGCCCTCGTCATCGGCACCGGTTACGGGGGTTCGGTCGCGGCGCTGCGGTTGGCCCAGGCGGGTGTGGACGTGCAGATGGTCGAGATGGGCATGAACTGGGACACCCCGGGCCCTGACGGCAAGATCTTCCCCAAGGTGACCAGCCCGGACTACCGCTCCTTCTGGCTCCGGACCCGGACCAAGGCCCCGCTCAGCAACTTCCTCGGCTTCCCCCTCGACAAGGACGTCCCCCGGTACACCGGAATCCTGGACGCCGAGGACTTCGCCGGCATCACGGTCTACCAGGGGCGCGGCGTCGGAGGCGGTTCGCTGGTCAACGGCGGTATGGCCGTCACGCCCAAGCGCGCGAACTTCGCCGCCGTCCTCCCCTCCGTCGACGCCGGCGAGATGTACGACACCTACTACCCGAGGGCCAACGCCGGACTCGGGGTCGGGATGGTCGACCCGGCCTGGTTCGACACCGCCGACTGCTACCAGTTCTCCCGCGTCGGCCGCAAGCACGCCCAGCGGTCCGGCTTCGCCTGGACCTTCGTGCCCGACGTCTACGACTGGGACTACATGAAGCGGGAGGCGGACGGCACCGCCACCAGGTCCGCGCTGGCCGGGGAGATCCTCTACGGCAACAACCACGGCAAGAAGTCGCTGGTGCAGACGTACCTGGCCCAGGCCCGGGCCACCGGCAGGGTCACCGTATCGCCGCTGCACAAGGTCACCGCGGTCTCCCCCGCCGCGGGCGGCGGCTACACGGTCGCGATCGACCAGATCGACACCACCGGCACCACGGTGGCTGCCAAGACCGTCATCGCCGACCGGGTGTTCTTCGCCGCCGGCAGCGTCGGCACCAGCACGCTCCTGGTCAAGCTGAAGGCGACCGGGGCACTGCCGAACCTCAACGGCGAGGTGGGCAAGGGCTGGGGCGAGAACGGCAATGTCATGTGCGGCCGGGCCAACCACATGTGGGACCCGACCGGCCGGCTCCAGTCGACCATCCCCTGCTCCGGGATCGACAACTGGGACGCCGGCGGCGCCTTCGCCGAGGTCGCCCCGCTGCCCACCGGGATCGAGACCTACGCCTCCTTCTACCTGTCGATCACGAAGAACCCCCACCGCGCCGAGTTCACCTGGAACGCGGCGGCCGGCCGGGCGGACCTGAGCTGGCAGACGGCTTGGAAGCAGCCGTCCATCACCATGGCCAGGACCATCTTCGACAAAATCAACTCGAAGGAGGGGACGATCTACCGCACCGACCTGTTCGGCGGAAACAAGATCTGGAACGACACCCTCACCTATCACCCGCTCGGCGGCGCCGTCCTGGACCGGGCCACCGACAACTACGGCCGGCTGCACGGATACACCGGCCTGTACGTGATCGACGGCGCGCTGATCCCCGGAAACGCCAGCGTGAACCCGTTCGTCACCATCACCGCGCTCGCCGAGCGCAACATCGAGAAGATCATCGCGACAGACCTCCCGTAGGGCCGCGTCCTCCCCCCAGCGGCCGGGGCCGTTCGGATCCGCCGAACGGCCCCGTACTCACACCCGAACGGCCCCGTACTCGCACCCGGCCGAGCCCGGCCGAGCCCCTGCCGAGCCCGGCCGCCCCGCCCCGGCCCGGCCCCCCGCTCAGTGCCCCGGCAGCACGCAGACGCTGTCGAGGCCCAGCACGTGGTTCAGCCGCCCGAAGGCCAGCCAGGACCCGATGCTCATCGTGAGTTCCACGATCTCCAGCTGGCTGTAGTGCGCGGTCATCCGGTCCCAGAACTCGTCGTCGAGCCCGTGGTGGTCGAGGGTGTACCGCTCGGCGTACTCCGCGGCCAGCCGGGTGCGCCCGTCGAACGCCTCGGTGGTGCGCCACTCGGTGACCGCGTCGGCGAACTCCTCCTCGACCTTCTGCCCGTCCCGCTCGGTACGCCAGTCCAGGCAGAAGACGCACCCGTTGATCTGTGCGACGCGCAGCCGGGCGGCCTCGAACTCGCGCAGCCCCAGGGTGGTGTGGGCGTACACCGACAGGGAGAAGTTGGCGGCGGCCATGCCGATCCCGGGCACCATGTCGCCCCACACGTACTCGATCGGGTGCTGGCCTTCGGGGATGTCGATCCTCATGACGGTTTCCTTCCGAGTCTGCCGGTGGCGGGGCGCAGCGGGACGTCGAGGGCGTCGTAGAGTCCGGGCTCCGCCGCGACGAGCCAGTCGACGGCGCCGACGAGGCGGCCGACGGCAGTGGCGTTGCCGCCCGCGGAGCGGTTCTCGCCCTCGTCGGTGGCCTCGACGGTGACCTCGATGCGGGGACGGCCCTCGATGATGACCCGGTGGGCTCCGTCGCCGCCGTCCGGCGGGGCGGGCCAGTCCGGTGCGCACGAGGGGTGGATGCGGGTGACGTGCTCGATGACGATGCGGGGCTCGCCCCCGACGATGCCCTGCACCTCGAAGCGGATGGCACCCTGGGTGCCCGCAGCGAAATCGCCCATGGTGCGGGTGGTCACGGCGGTGTCGAGGGGGCGGCGCTCCGACGTCTCGCGGATCTCGTCGAGTTCGACGCCGAGCGCCCTGGCCATCATCCGTATCTGGCCGCCCCAGACCATCGTCGGAACCGACGGCATGAGCATCATCGGCTCGAAGTCCATGGGATGCCCCATGCCGATGAGGTCGCGGACGGAGTCCGGCTGGTCGTAGGTGGAGTAGTCGAAGATCTCCTGGCAGCGGATGGCGTCGATGCTGGTGCCGAGGCCGCTGAGCAGGAGCGGGAGCACGTCGTTGCCCCAGCCGGGGTCGACGCCGGAGGCGAAGAGCGAGCCGCCGCCCTCCGCGATGGCCGCCAGCACCGGGTCCCGGAACTCCGGTGGGGCACTGCGGTGGTCGTAGAGCGGGTAGAGGGCCGGGCTGACCACGACGGCACCCGCCCGGATCGCCCGGGTGATGTCGGCGAGGGCCTCGTCGGGGCGGACGTCCCCGGACGCGGCGTACACCACCGCCCGGGGGCGGCCCGCCAGTACGGCTTCGGCGTCGCCGGTGGCCTCGACGCCCAACAGGTGGTCGAGGCCGCCGAGTTCGCCCGCGTCGCGGCCGATCTTGGCTGGATTGTGGACGATGACTGCGCGCAGTTCGAGCGCGGGATGGGCCGCAACGGCGCGGATGGCCAGACGGCCGACGTTGCCGGTGCCCCAGACAACCGTGGGAATCATGCGCGGAGGGTAGCCACCGTCCCCGCACCTTTCCATAGCCGCGCGGCCCGAACCCTCACGCTCCGGGTGTTACTGGTTCTGGCCGCCCAGGACGAAGAGGAGGTAGACGAAGAAGGCGAAGAGGTGGCCGACGAAGAGGTAGGCGATCAGGCGGATGATCAGGCCGCGCGGGAACTTGGCCTCGAAGCGCGCGCGTACGCCGACGGGCTTGTCCGCGGGGGTCACGGGGGCCATGGACGGGCTCCTCGCCTATCAGTGGTGCGTGGTGGACGCGGCCCCGCCGAGACACAGCCCGGCGAGGCTGCTCTGGAGCAGGGTGTGGACGAACAGCAGGTCGGCTCCGCCGGTGGAGGCGGCACCGATCCGGTGCGGGGTGAGGGAGTCGAAGTGCGCGCTGTCCCCGGGCTCCAGCAGGTACTCGGCCTCGCCCAGGTGCAGGCGCAGCCGCCCCTCCAGGACGTACAGCCATTCCTCGCCGGGATGGACGCGAACCAGTTCCCCGGGGCCGCGGCCGTACGGCACGCGGACGCGCAGTGCCTGCATCCCCCGCCCTGCCCCGCCCGCCTGCCGGTACGTCCAGCCGTCGGCCTCGCGGGCGGCCGGACCGCCGGCCCGTACGATGGGGTCGGCCGCCGGGGAGGCCTCGCCGAGCAGTTCGGAGACCGTCGTACCGTAGGTGCGGGCGAGCCCCAGCAGGAGCGGCAGCGAAGGCTGACGCCGGCCGGTCTCCAGGCGGGACAGGTGGGCGGGCGAGAGCCGGGCCCGCGCTGCGGCGGCCTCCAGGGTGAGGCCGGCACGTCGGCGCAGCTCGCGCAGCTGCGGCGCCACGGCGGGCAGCTGGTCGGCCGCGCCGTCCGGGCGGTCGGGGGTGGGACCGGGCGTCATGCCCCGATTGAGTCAGACTCTTACCTTCCTGGCAAACCGTCTTGCCTCTGAGGCAAGTCGACCGGGGCCGCGACGCCGGCCGGCGCTTCGGCCCGCCCCGGCGCTTTCAGGGGGCGTTCCCCCGGCCCAGCACCGTCTCGACGGTGTCCGCCTGCCCCGCATCCTTGTCCGGGCGGTGCCTGACCACGCGCGCGAAGCGCAGAGCCACTCCGGCCGGGTAGCGCGCCGAACGTTGCAGCCCGTCGTAGGCGATCTCCACCACCAGTTCGGGGCGGACCCGCACGGTGAAACCGTCGTCCGAGGTGGCGAGCGCACGCAGCGCCGCCGTCTGCCAGCGCAGCATCTCGTCCGTGAGGCCCTTGAACGTCTTGCCGAGCATGGCGTAGGTCCCGTCGGCGGCCCGCGCGCCGAGGTGCAGGTTCGACAGGAGGCCGGTGCGCCGCCCGTGGCCCCATTCCGCGGCGAGCACGACCAGGTCCAGCGTGTGCACCGGCTTCACCTTGAGCCAGTGCTTGCCGCGCCGGCCGGCCGCGTACGTCGAGTCGAGGGCCTTGATCACCGCACCCTCGTGGCCGCGGCGCAGGGTCTCGGCCCAGAACTCAGCGGCCTCGGCCCCCTGGGCCACCGGGTCGAGGACCTCCAGGCGGCGGACCCGGGCGGCTGCGGGCACGAGGGCGGCCAGCGCCCCGTACCGCTCGCGGACCGGGAGGTCCAGGAGGACGTCGCCGCCGACGGCCAGGACGTCGAAGAAGCGGGCGACGACCGGCAGTGTCCGTCGGGCGGCCGCCACGTCCACCCGGGAGCCGACCCGGCTCGCAATGTCCTGGAAGGGGACGGGACGACCGTCCGCCGTCTGCCCGATCACCTCCCCGTCGAGGATGAACCGGTCCTCCGGCAGCGACCGGGCCAGTTCGGCGACCTCCGGCAGCCGCTCGGTGATCTCGTCGAGGGAGCGCGTGTAGACCCGTACGCCGTCCCCCTCCCGGTGGACCTGCACCCGGATCCCGTCGAGCTTCTCCTCCACCGCGCACGGTCCGAGTGCGGCCAGCGCCTCGGCGACCGATCCGGCCGTGCCCGCCAGCATCGGCTGTACGGGCCGCCCCACCCGCACGGTCACGGCCCGCAGCGCCTCGGCCCCGTGGGCCAACGCCGCCTCGGCGACCCGGGGAAGCGAGCCGTCCAGCATCACAGCGCGGCGCAGCTCCGCCGCGGGCACTCCGGCGGCCGCGGCCACGCCGTCCAGGGCCAGCGCGTCGAGCGCGCCCTGACGCACCTCGCCCGACAGCAGACTGCGCAGGAAGGCCTGCTCGGCCCCGGTGGCGGCGCCGAGCAGCCCGGCGACGATCCGGCTGCGCCGGGCGGCGGACCCGGTGCCGGCCTGCGCCGCGAGCCGGCTCACCGCCGCGTCGACGTCGCGGAGGGTCAGGGTGGGTTCCGGTGCCGGTGCGGTCTCCTGGGCCAGGGTGCGCCAGCCGATCCCGGGACGGCCCTGCGGCAGGCGTCCGGAGAGGTAGGAGATCGCCAGCCCGGCCTCCTCGGGCGGGGCGGCCGCGAAGAGCTCAGCGAGCAGGGCGGTCTTGCGGGAGCGGGCGGAAGTGGCGGCGACTTCCCGTGACACGCGGGCGACCTCGGCCAGGAGCATGCGGCCATCCTGCCGTCCGGCGGCGCGGCGTGCAGGTCGGCTCCGTACCGCGGGCGCGGTAGGGGATCACCGCGGACTGGTCCCTGAGAAGGTCGCCGGATCCGCCTGTGGGTGCTCGGAGGCCGGGTGGCGGGCGTCTAGGGTGCGCGTATGAAGCTCCGTATGCCCCGGCGCCGCCGAGACCGCCTGCTCGCGGGCGCCGCCGTCCTGGCCGTCGTGGCGGGTGCCGGTACATGGACGGCCGCGTCCGCGTCCGGCGGAACGCCCGCCGTGCACCGCCAGGACCAGGTCCTGAAGATGCCCGGTGCCGACATCGACACCTCCTTCTTCCTCCCGGACGGCGGGGAGGACGGTGGGGCGAGACGGCCGGCCGTGCTCCTCGCCCACGGCTTCGGTGGCAGCAAGGACGACGTCCGCGCACAGGCCGAGCGGCTGGCCCGCGACGGCTACGCCGTCATGACCTGGTCGGCGCGCGGCTTCGGCCGCTCCGGCGGCCGGATCGGGCTGAACGACCCCGAGCACGAGGTCAAGGACGTCTCCCGGCTCATCGACTGGCTCGCGGCCCGGCCCGAGGTGCTGCTCGACGCGGACGGCGACCCGCGCGTCGGCGTGTCGGGGGCCTCCTACGGCGGTGCCGTCTCGCTGCTGGCCGCCGGTCACGACCGCCGCGTGGACGCGATCGCCCCGGCGATCACCTACTGGAACCTCGCGGACTCCCTCTTCCCCGGCGGGGTCTTCAAGAAACTGTGGTCCGGCATCTTCTTCACCACCGGCTCGGCCGACGGGATGCAGCGCGCCGCAGCGGCGCCGCCGGACACCGGCGGCACGCGGCCGCCGGGCACGGACGGGGCCGCGCCCGGCGCCGGGTCCGGGTCCGGGTCCACGACCGGATCCGGGTCCCAGGACGGTGCCCCGGCCGCTCCGGGCTGCGGGAGGTTCACCCCGGAGCTGTGCGCGATGTACGAACGCGTCGCCGTGGCCGGGAAGCCCGACGCCGAGGCCCGCACCCTGCTGGAGGCGCGCAGTCCGTCGGCGGTCGCCGACCGGATCAAGGTGCCGGCCCTCATCGTGCAGGGGCAGGACGACTCCCTCTTCCCGCTGGACCAGGCCGACGCCATGGCCGCGGCCATCACGGCGAACGGCGCGCCCGTGTCGGTGGACTGGGCGGCCGGCGGACACGACGGCGGCATGCGCGAGGCGGACCGGGTGGAGGCCCGCGTCGCCGCCTGGTTCGACCGCCATCTCAAGGGCGACGAGGGCGTTGACACCGGCCCGGCGTTCCGGGTCTCGCGCTCCGGGGGGATCGACTCCACGGACGGCGAGGTGATACTGCGCGGCGCGACCGGCGACCGCTACCCAGGGCTGACTTCCGGCCCGAGGGAGTTCAGCCTGTCGGGGCGGGAGCAAAGCTTCACCAACCCGGCGGGCGGCGCGCCACCCGCACTGTCCTCCCTGCCCGGCATCGGCGGGCAGCTCGCCTCCCTCGGGGCCGGGTTCTCGCTGGACTTCCCCGGGCAGAACGCCCGCTTCGAGTCGGCGCCGCTGGACCGGGACCTGCAGATCACCGGCAGCCCGACCGTGACGCTGAAGGTGAGGTCGACGGCAGCGGACGGTTCCGCCGTGCTGTTCGGCAAGGTGTACGACGTGGGGCCCGACGGGCGGCAGCAGGTCCTGCCTTCCCAGCTGGTCGCCCCGCTGCGGGTGGAGAACGCGCAGCAGGGCGCCACCGTGCGGATGAGGCTGCCCGCGATCGACCACTCCGTCACCGCCGGACACCGGCTGCGTCTCGTGGTCGCCGCCACGGACCTCGGCTATGCCGGCCCGGCCGCGACGGCCCGCTACACGGTCTCGGTGGACGGCCCGTTGGCCGTGCCCGTCGCGCCCCGGGTGCGGACGGCCACGGCGGGACTGCCCGCCTGGACGTGGGCCCTGCCGCTGGGCGCGCTGGCGCTGGCCGCGGCACTGCTCGGGTTCCGCAGGACGGGCCGGGGCGCTGCGGGCGCGGCCGGGCCGCGGTCCGGGGGACCGCGGCCGGACCCGGCGCTGGCCGACGTACCGCTGCAGATCACCGGGCTGACGAAACGGTACGCGAAGTCGCAGGACCGGTACGCGGTACGGGATCTCTCGCTGCGCGTGGAGAAGGGGCAGGTGCTGGGGCTGCTCGGGCCGAACGGAGCCGGGAAGACCACCACGCTGCGCATGCTGATGGGGCTGATCTCGCCGGACGCCGGGGAGATCCGGGTGTTCGGGCACCCCGTGCGGGCCGGGGCGCCGGTCCTGTCGCGGGTCGGGGCCTTCGTCGAAGGCGCGGGATTCCTGCCGCACCTGACCGGCCGGGCCAATCTGGAGCTGTATTGGCAGGCCACCGGCCGCCCGGCCGGTGATTCCCACATGGCGGAGGCGCTGGAGATCGCGGGGCTCGGCGACGCGCTGGAGCGCGCGGTGCGCACGTACTCCCAGGGCATGCGGCAGCGGCTCGCCATCGCGCAGGCGATGCTCGGGATGCCGGACCTGTTGATCCTCGACGAACCGACGAACGGGCTGGACCCGCCGCAGATCCGCGAGATGCGGGACGTGATGATCCGCTACGCGGCCGGCGGACGGACCGTCATCGTCTCCAGCCACCTGCTGTCGGAGGTCGAGCAGTCCTGTACGCACCTGGTGGTCATGGACCGCGGGCAGCGGGTGGCGGCGGGCGAGGTCGCAGAGATCACCGGGGGCGGGGACACCCTGCTGGTGACGCTGGCGGAGCCGGTGGACGAGGTGGCCGTCGGGAAGGTGGCGGCACTGGAGGGCGTGGGGTCGGTGGTGGTCGCGGACGACGGGCTGCTCGTGCGGCTCGAAGGCGCGACGCCCGCCGGGCTGATCGCTGAACTCGTGCGGCTGGAGGTGCCGGTGACCGGAGTGGGGCCGCACCGCAGACTGGAGGACGCGTTCCTCACCCTGATCGGAGGCCCTGCGTGAGTACGGCGACGACGGCGCGGGAGGCGGCTTCCGGTTACCGGGCGAGCCGGACGCTCCCGCTGCGTGTGGAGGCGCTGCGGCAGTGGCGCCGGCGGCGGACCCTGGTGATGGGCGGGGTGCTGGCCGCCCTGCCCTTCATCCTGATCATCGCGTTCGCGGTGGGGGGCGGGCCGGGCAGTCGGCGCGGCGGTGGCAACCGGATCACCCTGATCGACACGGCCACGGCCTCGGGCGCGAACTTCGCCGCGACCTGTCTGTTCGTCTCGGCCGGTTTCCTTCTGGTGGTGCCGGTGGCGCTGTTCTGCGGGGACACCGTGGCCTCGGAGGCGAGCTGGTCCTCGCTGCGCTACCTGCTGGCCTCACCGGTGCCGCGGGCGCGGCTGTTGTGGAGCAAGCTGGTGGTGGCGCTGGGCTTCAGCCTGGCGGCGATCGTGCTGCTGCCGGTGGTGGCGCTGGCCGCCGGCACGGCCGCGTACGGGTGGGGGCCGCTGAAGCTCCCGGCGGGCGGGGCGCTGGCGGCCGGGGACACGGTGCCGCGGCTCGCGCTGGCGGTCGCCTTCGTGTTCGTGTCGCAACTGGTGACGGCAGGGCTGGCGTTCTGGCTCTCCACGCGGACGGACGCACCGTTGGGTGCGGTGGGCGGCGCGGTCGGGCTGACGATCGTCGGCAACGTGCTGGACGCGGTGACGGCGCTCGGCTCCTGGCGCGAGTTCCTGCCGGCGCACTGGCAGTTCGCGTGGGCGGACGCCCTGCAACCCCAGCTGGAGTGGGGCGGCATGGTGAAGGGGGCGGTGGTTTCGGTGTCCTACGCGCTGGTGCTCTTCGCCCTCGCCTTCCGTGGCTTCTCCCGCAAGGACATCGTGTCCTGACGGGCGGCCGGCAGCCTGCTCGACGAGCGCTCCTCCTGCCCTTGGGGCACGGGGAGCGCTCGTCTGCCGGGCATGGCCCTACGCGGGGACCGCCGGGGCGATCGCGTCGATCTCGGCGAGCAGGTCGGCGTCCAGCGGGCGTTCGCCGGCGGCGGCGTTGGCCCGAATCTGCTCGGGGGAAGTGGCGCCCGCGATCACCGAGGCGCAGCCGGGCCGGCCGGAGAGCCAGCCGATGGCCAGTTCCAGGACCGTGCGGCCGTACTTCTCCGCGATCGCGGCCAGCGCCTCGACCACGTCGAGGCGCTCCTCGGTGAGGTAGCTGTCCCTGCCTTCGAGGCGGGAGCCGGCCGGGACGGGCGCGCCTCGGCGAATCTTGCCGGTCAGCAGGCCGTTGGCGAGCGGGTAGTAAGGGAGTACGCCGACCCCGTAGTGCAGGGCCGCGGGTACCAGCTCGCGCTCGGCCGACCGCTCCAGCAGCGACCACTCGTTCTGCGCGGACACGAAGGGGACGAATCCGCTCTCGCGGGCGACGTGGGCGGCTTCGGCGAGCTGCCAGCCGGAGAAGTTGGAGTGGCCGACGTAGCGGACCTTGCCCTCGGCGACGAGCTCGGTGAGCGCGGCGAGCGTCTCGGTGATGGGGGTGGCCGGGTCGTGGCTGTGCAGCTGGAGCAGGTCTATGCGGTCGGTTCCGAGCCTGCGCAGGGACTCCTCGACGGCGCGCCGGATGTAGGCGCGGCCGCCGGGGGATCCGGCGGCGGGGCCGTACTTCATGTCGACGCCGTCGTACCCGAACTTGGTGGCGAGGACGACCTGGTCGCGACGGCCCTTCAGGGCCTGCCCGAGGTGCCGCTCGGAGTCGCCCCCGCCGCCGTAGATGTCGGCGGTGTCGAGGAGCGTGACACCCGCGTCCAGGGCGGCGTCGACGACGGCGCGGGTGGCCCGGGCGTCGAGCCGGCCGCCGAAGTTGTTGCAGCCGAGGCCGACCGCGGACACTCGCAGACCGGAACTGCCCAGGGGGAGATGGCGCATGTGTGTTCGTTCCTCCGACTCGACGCGTACATGATCAACAGCTCGTCAGTCTAGGGTCGGGCGGTCGCGTGGCGCGTTCGACTCCCGGCCATCCTGTGCGGAATCGTTCATCTTCGCCGCCGTACGCCATCTCCCGCTCCCGCATGACCGTCCGATGTTCGGAAACGACAAGGAGCCAGCCTAGAACGGCCGAGTGGGGCGCCTGCCACCCCTCTCGCCCGTTCTGCCGCATACCTGCGGCCGGATCAGGTCGATCAGTCACCACCCCTCGGGGACTGCGGGCGATCGCCTGATGGCATACCTTGACCGTTTTCTTCGACGCGGGCGGGCCGGGAGCGTTCAAACCGTCTGGACGAGTGAAGCTCGCAGACTGTCACCAAGAGCGGAGATGTCCTGATATGCGCTACGAGGTCCACCGACAGGGCTAGAACGGATCCCCACGGCACCGACCGGCGCGCCCGGTCTGCGATTTCGAGAGGACGGCTTCGTGAGCCACTCGCAGGACGACAACCCGATCACCCCCGTCACCGCGGCCCAGTTGATCCGGATCTCCGGGCAGGGCATCTACACCTCGGCCACGTCCGTGGACCCGGACGCCGTCAACGTCGCCGAGGCGCTGGTCGCCACGCTGAACGGGACGGCCGAGACCCCGCTGCTCACCCCCGAACTCCAGCGGCTGACGGAACAGGTGCGGCAGAAGGCGACCTTCGGCTTTCCCCGCATCACCACCCACGACGGCGTGAGTCTCTCCGCCCACACCATCAGGCTCAACACCTCGGAGCCCCGCCCAGTGGTGATCGTGCCGTCGGGTTGGACTCCGTTCGGCTGGATCATCTTCGAGTACGCCTACCTCCAGCTGGCGCTCCGCGGCTACCACGTCCTGGCCTACACTCCGCGCGGAATCGGCCTCACCTTCCCCGTCTCAGACGGCTCCTTCGCGGACGCGCCCTGGACCTCCGGCGGCACGATCGACGTGGCCGGCCCTTCGGACTGGGCCGACGGCTCCACCGTCATCGACTACGCCCAGCAGCACTTCGCACCGAGCAGGATCGCCTTCCTCGGCGAGTCCTACGGATCCGGGATCAGCCAGCTGGTGGCGGCCCACGACCCGACCGGCCGCGTGGACGCGGTCGTGGCCCTGAGCACGTGGGGCGACCTGGCCGACAGCCTCTACCAGAACGACACCCGGCACATGAAGGCCGTACAGGCCTTGATCGACTTCACCGGGGGGCCGATCGAGCGGAAGTTCGACCCGGCCACCCGGCAGATCCTCGAGGACTTCCTGGCCGGCGAGAACCTCGAAGGCGTGGTGGCCTGGGGCAAGAAGCGCTCCCCGTCCTCGTACGCCGACCGGACCAACGCCCGCGGCGTCCCCACCTTCATCTCCAACACCTGGCACGAAACGCTGTTCCCGGCCAACCAGGCCATCGAGCACTTCGAGCGGCTGACCGTGCCCAAGCGGCTCAACCTCTGGATCGGCGACCACGCCGCGCCCGAGGGCGCCGGCCTCACCATCCCGTTCAGCGGGCCGAACCTGCCCGTCGAGGAGGCGTTCGCCTGGCTCGACCACCACCTGCTCGGGGCCGACAACGGCGTTCCCGGCTGGACGCCGCTGAGCAACCAGATCATGTTCACCTACCGGACCGAACCCGACCCCGGGACCGGCCAGCGCGTCATCACCGAACCGGCCGTCCGCGAAGCGGCGCAGTCCTGGGCGGACGTCACCGCCTCCACCGAATCCTGGTACCTCACCGCCTCCTCCACGGACCGCCGTGACGGCGGCCTCGGCACCGCGCCGGAGACGGGCTGGAAGCGCGAGTTCACGGCCGGGCAGATCACGGCCGCCACCGCGGTCGACGCCATCATCACCACGGGCCAGGCGGAGTGGAAGGGCAACCCGAAGCCCTACCCCACGGGCACCTTCGACCGCCGGCACCTCGCCGTGTGGACCAGCGGCCCGCTCCAGACGGGCCGCCGCATCCGCGGTGTACCCCAGCTGACGCTGACCGTGCGCAGCTCCGCCCCGGACGCGACCCTGGTGGCCTATCTGTTCGACGTCGCCCCCGACGACACCGCCCGCATCATCACGCACGAGCCCTTCACGCTGCGAGAGCTCGCCCCCGGCGAGGACCGCAGGGCCACCTGGCACCTCCAGGCCGCCGGCTACGACCTCGCCCCGAACCACCGGCTCATGCTCGTGGTGAACAGCAAGGACCAGCTCTACTCCGACGCGGGCGACGGCGCTGCCCACAGCATCACGCTCACCGCCGCCGAGGACACCTCCGCCCGCCTGGTCCTGCCCCTGGGATAGCCCCGCACGGCAGGAGCGCCCCGGCCGGGTCGGCCGGGAACGGTGTCGCCCTGGGCTTCGCCACCGTCCCGGCCCGGTCCATCACCCCGCAGCACTCCGCCAGGAGCCCGCCGCCTCGGGCAGGTAGACGACGTTGGGCGCGCCCGTGTCGGGGTGGACCTCGATGCGGGCCCGCACGCGATACACCTCGGCCAGCAGTTCCTCGGTGAGCACCTCGGCCGGTGGCCCCGAGGCGGCGACCCGGCCGGCCCCGAGGACGTAGAGCCGGTCGCAGAAGGCGGCCGCGAGGTTCAGGTCGTGCAGGACGAGGAGGCTGGTGGCCGGCAGCGCCCTGACCAGGCCGAGCACCTCCAGCTGGTAGCGGATGTCGAGGTGGTTGGTCGGCTCGTCGAGGGCGAGCAGTCCAGGGTCCTGGACGAGGGACCGCGCCACCAGGACCCGCTGTCTCTCACCTCCGGACAGCTCGTCGAAGCGGCGGGAGGCGAAGGCACCCGCCCCCACGGTCTCCAGGGCCGCGGTGACGCACTGCCGGTCGTACGGGCCGTCCTGTTCCCAGAAGCGCTTGTGCGGGCTGCGTCCCATGGCGGCGACCTCGCGCACGGTGAGCCCGAACGTACCGGTCGCGTCCTGCGGCACCACCGCCACGCGCCGTGCCCGTTCCTTGACGGTGAGGCTGCGGGCGTCGGCCCCGTCCAGCAGCACCCGCCCGGCGGTCGCCCGCAGGGCCCCGTGGACGCAGCGCAACAGGCTGGTTTTGCCGCTGCCGTTGGGGCCGACCACTCCGACCGTCTCGCCGGGCCTGGCGGTGAGGTCGATCCCGTGCAGCAGCGTGTGCCCGTCGGTCTCGTAGCGCACGCCCTCCACCGCGAGTTCCACCGGCCCGGCCGGCCCGCTCCCGGTCACCCGGTCACCCCTTCGGTACGGCTGGAGCGACGCAGCATCCAGAGGAAGAACGGCCCGCCGACGAGCGCGGTGACCACCCCCACCGGTATCTCCTCGGGGGCGGCGGCCGTGCGGGCGATCAGGTCGGCCAGGAGCAGGAACACCGCCCCGCCCAGTGCGGCGACGGGCAGCAGCGCCCGGTGGCCGGCGCCCACGGCCATCCGGGCGGCGTGCGGGACCATCAGTCCGACAAAGCCGATGGCCCCGCTGCACGCGACGAGCACGCCGATGACGAGGGAGGTCAGGACGAACACCGCGGCGCGGAAACGTCCGGTGTCCAGTCCCAGCGTGTGCGCGCCCTCCTCCCCGGCGAGGAGCAGGTCGAGCGGCCGGGCGAGGGTGAGGAGCAGGGCCCCGCCGACGAGCAGTGCGATGGTCGGCAGGGCCAGCTCGTCCCAGCGTGCCCCGCCGAGGCCGCCGAGGGTCCAGAACAGCACGGAGCGGATCTGGTCGGGGTGCGCGGCGAGCACCAGGACCAGGCTGGTGAGGGCGGACAGGATGTACTGGACGGCCACGCCGGCCAGGACCAGCCGGCCCGTGGTCATGGTGCCGCCGCGCCGGGCCATCGCGTAGACGGCGACGAGCGCGGCCATCGAGCCCGCGAAGGCGGCCAGTGGTACGCCCATGCCGAATCCGGCCGCGGCCGTGCCGAAGACGATCACGAGGACGGCTCCGGCGGAGGCCCCGGAGGAGGCTCCGAGGAGGAACGGGTCGGCGAGCTGGTTGCGCACGAGGGCCTGGAGCACGGTGCCCGCCACCGCGAGGCCGGCTCCGACGACGGCGCCGAGGAGGATCCTCGGCATCCGCACGTCCCACACAATGGAGGCGAAGGCGCCGGCGGGCCGGTCCCCCGTCAGGCCTCGGACGACGATGTCGAGCACGCGGTCGGGGGCGATCCGTACGGGCCCCAGTGCCAGGCCGGCGACCGCCGAAACGGCGAACGCGGCGGCGAGGGCGGCGAGGACCGCGCCGGTGCGGAGCCTCACGCGGGATTCGGGTGGAGCTGGCTCCCCAGCGATTCCACGGCGTCGGCGACCCGGACGCCGAGGACGGCCGAGGACAGCGGCAGTACGACGAACCTCCGGTTCTTGACGGCGGGCACCTCGGCGAGCGCAGGGTCGTCCAGCAGGCGCTGTTTCTTGGCCTCGACGGTGGTGCCGCCGTAGTCGTAGATGAGGACGACCTCGGGCTTGCGCTCGATGACCTTCTCCCAGGCGACGTCGCCGAAGGTGTCGTCGAGGTCGGCGAAGACGTTCGTGCCGCCTGCGAGGGAGATGATCTCGTTGCCCACGCCGTTGCCTCCGGAGGTGGCGGCGGTGGCCTCGCCGGAGTCGTAGGCGAAGACGGTCGGGCGGGGCCGGTCCTTGACGCGTGCGGTCACGGCGTCGATCCGGCGCTGTTCGTCCTCGATGAGCCGCGCTCCGCGGTCGGGCACCCCGAAGGTCCGTGCGACCTCGGTGATCTCGGTCTTGAGCTGGTCGAGGCCGACGGCCCCCTCCGTGCAGTACTCCACGTTGAGGCGGGAGCCGATGCCGGACGTGGCGAGGCCCTCGCGGTCACGGCCCTGTGTCTTGTCGAAGGCGCTGGCATAGCCGCCGTAGACGAAGTCCGGGTCGGCGCCGAGCAGGACCTCCTTGGAGGGGTATTCCTCGGCCAGCACCTTGATCTTGTCGTAGGCCGGCTTGTAGGCGGGCAGTACGGCGTCGTCGAGGTAGGCGGTGCCGGCGATGCGGTCGTCCAGGCCGAGGGCGAGCAAGAGCTCGGTGGCGTGCTGGTTCATGGTGACCGCCCGCCGGGGCGGGGCCTGGTAGGTGCTGCTCACACCGCAGTTGGTGACGGTGTACGGGAAGCCGGGGGCGGCGTCCGCCGAGGCTGCCTGCGGCCCGGCGCCGGGGGTACCGGCGCAGGCGGTCAGGGACATCAGGAGTGCGAGGGGGGTGAACGCGCGCAGGGCGGCGCGGGAACGCGACATGGCGGGGCCTCTCCGGGGGATCCGCGTCCCCTGGTCGACGTGAAGGGCAGAGGCGGTGCGTCAGTGTCTGACTCCCGGTGTCCCGCGCGGAGACGGCCGGTCACAGTGGCGGGACCGTACCGGAATCGCACCGGTTTCCTGTCCTGCACCGCCTGGTTGTGCGCCCCAGTCTGCCAGAACCCGCACGTGGGGCGGGGGGCGGGCGTCCGAAGTCCGGGCTTGCGGGCGGTACGGCGCCGTGCGTGCCGGGTCCGGTCCGTACGGCGCACTCCCGCCGACGCGCCGTCGGGCCGGGTTCCCGACGACTCAGGCCCGGCGGACCGGCGGTCCGAACCGATGGCAGGGGCGGCAGGATTCGAACCTGCGGCCTACGGTTTTGGAGACCGTTGCTCTGACCGACTGAGCTACACCCCTTCGACGCGTCCCACCATGGCACGGTCGGGCCCGGCGATCCAACGGGTTTCCGGCGCGCCGCCGAACGGAGTCAGCGGCAGAGCTCCGTGGTGGGGTCGAGTTCCGGCCGCCCCCTTGACCACCCTGGTCCAGACCAATAGTTTCCGGCGTGCACAGCCGCACGCGCCCACGCCCACTCCTCGCCTCCGCAAAGGAAGCCCATGCGCCGCAGCATGCTCGGCAGACTGGCCGTAGCCGCCTGTTCCCTCTCCCTGCTGACCGCCTTCGCCCCCGCTGCCGTGGGCGCGGACGCCGACGCATCCGCCGCAGGCGGGTCGGGCCGCTCGTACAGGAAGGTCGGCTACTTCACGCAATGGGGCGTCTACGGACGGGACTTCCAGGTCCAGGACCTCGACGCGAACGGCTCGGCCGGCAAGCTCACCCACATCAACTACGCCTTCGGCAACGTCAGTGCGGAGGGCAGGTGCTTCACCGGGAACGTCCCCGGAAAGGCCGACGCCTGGGCCGACTACGCCCGTCCGCTCGATGCCGCGAACTCCGTCGACGGGGTCGCCGACACCTGGGACCAGCCGCTCGCCGGCAACTTCAACCAGCTGCGCGAGCTGAAGGCCAAGCACCCCGGCCTGAAGGTGCTGATCTCGCTGGGCGGCTGGAGCTGGTCCACCCACTTCTCCGACGCCGCGCTCACCCCGGCCTCCCGCAAGGCCCTCGTCGCGTCCTGCATCGACCTGTACATCAAGGGCAACCTCCCCCAGGACGGCACGCGCGGTGGTGCCGGAGCCGCCGCCGACGTGTTCGACGGCATCGACCTCGACTGGGAGTGGCCCGGCTCCGCGGGCGACACCGACACGAAGTACCGGCCCGAGGACAAGCGCAACTTCACCGCGCTCGTCAAGGAGTTCCGCACCCAGCTCGACGCGTACGCACGGAGCCGGAAGAAGGCCAGGTACGAGCTGACCGCCTTCGTCCCGACCGCGCCCGCCAAGATCGACGCCGGCTTCGACGTCCGCCGGATCATGCGCGACCTGGATTTCGTCAACCTCCAGGGATACGACTTCCACGTCTCCGGCGAACCGCGGACCGCACAGCAGTCGGCTCTGTACGCCCGTGACGACTTCAGCGTCCACGGCACCGTCGAGGCCTGGAAGCGGCGCGGGGCGCCCGCGCACAAGCTCGTGATGGGCATGCCGTTCTACGGACAGGGCTGGACCGGTGTCGTCGGCGGCGGGGACGGAATGGGCCGGCCCGCCACCGGACCCGCCCCGGCCACCTGGGCCGCCGGATACGAGGACTACAAGGCTCTGAAGAAGCTCGCCGATTCGGGCGCCTACCAGGTCCACCGGGACAGGCGCGGCGGGCACGCCTGGCTGTTCGACGGCACCACCCTGTGGACGTACGACGACCCCCGGGTGCTGCGCGTCAAGACCGGATACATCCGCGAAATGGGCCTGGGCGGGGCGATGTTCTGGTCGCTCGACGCCGACACCGCGGACGGTGAGCTGATGACGGCCGTCGACCGGGGCCTGCGGGGCCGCTGACCGGCGCCGCCGGGCCGTGGAGATCCGTCCGGCCCGGCGGCGCCCCTCCACGTACGCCCCCCGCAGGACCCGGACGGGCGCGACGGCACGGGCGGGCCGCCTCCCCGCCCTCTGACGCCGCCCGATCCGAAGCGGCGGCCGATCCGAAGCGGCGGCCGATCCGAAGCGGCGGCCGTCACCACCATCACCGCCGGGCCGGGTCACTGATCCGCAACCCGTGCCACCGGAGCGGACCTGGTCGGGGGCCCGCTCACCGCTCCGCCCCTGCCCGGTGTCCGGCCGGGCAGCCGCTCTGCGCGCAGGCGGAGGTGGTCCGCCCCCGCGGCCGCGCCCTGGACGACGAGGGGAACGCCTCGTACGCGCCCTCCCTGCACGCGGCGGCCGAGCCACCGGCGCCCCTGCCGTGACCCCGGTGGGTGCCCGGAAATGGCCTCCGGGAAAATTCTTCCGATTAACTGTTATCGGGGCCCCCCTCCGCGGTCTCCCATGCATCGGGCATCATCGACCGCCGGTACGGACAGGGACATTCACATGACTACTCAGCACACCGCAGCGCTGGTGGCAGCGGCGCGCCGGGGCGATCCCCGCGCGCAGGACGAGCTCGTCGGCGCCCACCTCCCGCTCGTCTACAACATCGTCGGTCGGGCCCTGAACGGCTCCTGCGACGTGGACGACGTGGTGCAGGACACGATGCTGCGGGCCCTGGACGGACTGGGCGGTCTGCGCGCGGACGAGTCCTTCCGGTCCTGGCTGGTGGCCATCGCGATGAACCGGGTGCGGGCGCACTGGCAGGCCCGGCAGAGCGGCTTCGGCGAGAGCTCCCTGGAGTCGGCCTGCGCCGTGGCCGACCCGGGCGCGGACTTCGTCGACCTGACCGTCGTACGCCTCAACCTGGCGGGCCAGCGACGCGAGACGGCCCGGGCGACGCGCTGGCTGGAACCCGACGACCGGGCGCTGCTGTCGCTGTGGTGGCTGGAGTGCGCCGGGGAGCTGACCCGGGCGGAAGTGGCCTCGGCGCTGGAGCTGTCCCCCCAGCACACGGCGGTCCGGGTGCAGCGGATGAAGGCGCAGCTGGAGGCGGCGCGGGTGGTCGAGCGCGCCCTGGACGCCCAACCGGGTTGCGGGGAGCTGCGGACCGTGCTGGCAGGCTGGGACGGGCAGCCGTCGGCGCTGTGGCGCAAGCGAATAGCCCGTCACGCCCGCGAGTGCGTCCGGTGCTCCGGGCTGTGGAGCGGCCTGGTCCCGGCGGAGGGGCTGCTGGCCGGGCTGGCCCTCGTCCCGGTCTCGGCGGCCCTGCTCGCGGGGGTGCGTACGGCAGGCTTCGCCCCGGCTTCCTTCGCGGACGAGGCGGTCTCCGCGAACGGCGCCGACGGCGGATTCGGTGAGGCGGCGACGCAGCTCACTCCGGTGGCCGGTACCGGTGGCCGGGGCGCGCTGCGCAAGCGGCGGCGGAGCCGCCGCCGGGTGGTCGGCGGCGCGGTGGTCGCCGCCTGCGTCGCGGGCGGCGGCCTGGTGTACCTCGGAGGCCTGCCCGGTTCGGGGAGCCCGAAGGACGAAGGCGGGGCGTCCGCGGCGCCGGTGGCCGTCCTCTCGGCGACCGAGTCCGCCGGAACCCCTTCGGAGTCGGCCTCCCCGTCCCCCTCCGCCCCGGCGAGCCCTTCGCCGAGTCCGAGCCCCACACCGCGGCGCAGCAGCCCGCCCAGCCCGCGGGCCTCGTCGCCCAAGCCGGCCCCCGCGCCGCCGGGTATCACCGGCCAGGTGGTGGCCCTGGTCAACACCGAGCGGGCGGCGGCAGGCTGTGGGCCCCTCAAGGAGGACCCGAAGCTGCGGGCTGCGGCGCAGGAACACTCCGACGACATGGCCGCACGGGGCTTCTTCGACCACACCAACCCGGACGGAGAGGACCCCGGGGACCGCACGACGGCGGCCGGCTACCGCTGGTCGACGTACGGCGAGAACATCGCGAAGGGCCAGCAGACGGCGAAGTCGGTGATGGACTCCTGGATGAAGAGCACCGGGCACCGGGAGAACATCCTCAACTGCTCCTTCAAGGACATCGGCGTGGGCATCCACCAGGGGGCGGGCGGCCCCTGGTGGACGCAGAACTTCGGCGCGCGGTAGGCGGCCCGAATCAGCCACGGGCGAGTGCGCGCAACGCTGCGACGCAGTCGGGGTGGCTCGGGGCCCATCCCAGCTCCGCCTTCGCCCTGGCGTTGGACACCCGGAGGTTCGTCGTGACCATCCGGTGGGCGTAGGGGTAGGCACGCATCAGCCAGCTGGGCGCGTTCAGCGGCCTGGGGGTGGCGAAGGCTTCCGCGACCGCCTTGACGTGCGCGCCGAAGCCCATCGGGGTGTCGTCGGCGATGTTGTACGCCTGCCCTGCCCGGCCTCCCTCGACGGCGAGCGCCACGGCCCGGCCGGCGTCCGCCAGGTCGACCCAGGGCAGGACGCGCCCCTGGTCGGCGACCGCCGGAAGCTTCCGGCGGCGCAGCAGATCCACGAGGGCCTCCGTGCCCCCTGCTCCGTAGAACAGGCCGAACCGCAGGGCGATCCCCTCGATGCCGTCCGCCTCCAGTACGAGCTGCTCCTTGACCCGCATCGCCTCGACGTGGCGGTCCACCGCGCGGTCGCCGGTGGGGCCGAAGAGGTCCCCCGCCTCGGTGACCACGTGCCGGCCGAAGTCCCGGTAGCCGTAGCCGAAGACCATCGACTCGGCGATGACGCGCCGGGCGCCGAGCTCGCGGGCGGCCTCCATCAGGTGCCGGGTCCCGATGAGCCGCAGGCCGTCGGTGGCGTACATGTCCCGGTGCCTCATCGGTGCCTCGCGCAGGGCGGTGGCCGCGTGCACGATCGTGTCGATCCGGAGGCCGGCGACCGCGCCCAGCAGTCCGTCACGGTCCAGCAGATCGGCCCGTACGTCGGATCCGGCACCCCGGCCGAGGCCGGTCACGGTGTGGCCGGCGCGGGTGAGCGCCGCGGCGATGTGGTGTCCCAGGACTCCGCTCGCCCCGGCCAGCAAGACGTTCTTGGTTTCAGTCACACCCGGACGACCGGCCGCCGGTGGCGGATGTGACACATCGGTGGCGTGACCTGCGTCACTGCGGCGGGCCGGGTGGGCGCCTCCCCCGGACCGTCCAGGCGCGTGCGGTGAGCCGGACCGAGCCGCCCGGGCCGGCGGGCAGGGTCGCTGCGAGCCGGGTGCGCAGCCGGTCCCGGGCCCCGGGGGCGAGCGTCGCGACGTAGCCGGGAGCAGGTCCCTGACCGGAGAGGAACGGCTCCCACAGGTCCTCGAAGCCGGTGAAGACGGTAGGCACCTCGACGGAGCCGACCGTCACGTCGGTCAGCCCCGCCCCCGTCCAGAGCGCGCGCAGCGGATCGGGGCGGCACAGGGGGAAGCGTCGGCCCTCGTCCAGCGCGGCGGCCGCCGGGTCGACGGCGGCCGCGGCGTCCCAGAAGAGGCGCAGGAGCGCCATGCCGTCGGCGTAGTCCCACACGTACGCCGCGACCAGCCCGCCGGGCCGGACCACCCGGGCGGCCTCGGCGACCGCCGCCTCGGGCGGTTCGACGAAGTTGAGGGCGAGTCCGCTGACGACGGCGTCGAACACCGCGTCGCGTAGGGGCAGCGCCGAAGCGTCGGCGACGGCGAAGCGGGCGGGCACGGGCGCGGCGGCCCGGGCGGCGCGCACGAACTCCCCGGACCGGTCGAGTCCCAGTACGGTGCGCGGCCGGCACCGGGACGCGACCTGCGAGGTCAGCGCCCCGGTGCCGCAGCCGACGTCCAGCCATCGCAGGGCGGCCGGGGCGCCCAGCCGCGCCAGGAACAGCTCGGCGACCCGGCGGCTCCACCGGCCCATGTACCGCTCGTAGGCGTCGCCCCGCGCCCAGACGTCGGACGGGCCTCCCGCGTCCATCCGCCGCGCCTAGTGGTGGAAGCCGGAGCGGGGTGCGGTGGCCGGTGCGGGCGGGGGCGAGGCCGTCAGGTGCTCCACGGCCCGGCGCAGGTCCTCGACGAGCAGGGCGATCTGGTCGCGGGTCACGCCGTGCCGGACCAGGACGCGCTGGATGACGGTGTCGTCGCGGTCTGCGGGCAGCGGGTAGGAGGGCACCTGCCAGCCGCGCATGCGCAGCCGGTCGGAGAGGTCGTAGAGGGTGAAGGGGGCCGAGGCCGGGTCGGTGAGCGTGTAGGAGACGGCGGGCAGGGCCCCCTTGCCGTCGTAGAGGAGGGTGAAGGGGCCCATGTCGGCGATCTGGCGGGCCAGGTACTGGGCGGTGTCGGCGCAGGCCTGCTGGACCCTGGCGTAGCCGCCGCGGCCGAGGCGCAGGAAGAGGTAGTACTGGGCGATGACCTCACCGCCGGGGCGGGAGAAGTTGAGGGCGAAGGTCGGCATGTCGCCGCCGAGGTAGTCCACCTTGAAGACGAGCTCCGCGGGGAGCAGGTCGGCGGAGCGCCAGATGATCCAGCCGACTCCGAGGGGCGCGAGTCCGTACTTGTGGCCGGAGGTGTTGACGGAGGCGACGCGCGGCAGTCTGAAGTCCCAGACCACGTCGGGGTGGAGGAAGGGGGCGACGAAGCCGCCGCTCGCGCCGTCGACGTGGATGGGGATGTCCCAGCCGTGCTCGGCCTGGATCCGGTCGAGCTCGGCGGCGAGTTCGGCGACGGGCTCGTAGTCGCAGGTGTAGGTGACGCCGAGGATGGCGACGACGCCGATGGTGTTCTCGTCGACGTACTCGGCGAGCTGATGGGGCCGCAGGCCGGTGGCGCCGGGCTCCAGCGGGACCTGGCGCAGCTCGACGTCGAAGTACCGGGCGAACTTGTCCCAGCAGATCTGGACCGGCCCGCAGACCAGGTTCGGGCGGTCGGTGGGGAGCCCCTCGGCGCGGCGGCGCTCGCGCCAGCGCCACTTGAGGGCGAGGCCGCCGAGCATGGCAGCCTCGCTGGAGCCGGTGGTGGAGCATCCGGTGGCGGTGGTGCCGGCCGGGGCGTTCCACAGATCCGCCAGGATGTTGACGCACCGGGACTCGATCTCGGCGGTCTGCGGGTACTCGTCCTTGTCGATCATGTTCTTGTCGAGACAGACGTTCATCAGGCGGTGCACACCCTCGTCCGACCAGGTGGTGCAGAAGGTCGCGAGGTTCTGGGCGGCGTTGCCGTCGAGCAGGAGCTCGTTGCGGAGCAGCTCGTAGACGACCTCGGTGGGCGAGTGGTCCTCCGGAATCCGGTACTTGGGGAGGATCTGGCCGCTCAACGTGGACGCGAACACGTCCGTGTCGGCGTCCTGGCGGGATGCGTCCTTCGTCTCATGCAGGGCCATATCGGGACTATAAGTGAAGAAAGTCGCCATTCACCGGCACTTCGGATGGTGACGCGGGGCGGTGACCGGCGGGTCACCCGCCGGTCCGTCGGTCGGCGGCGCGGAGGTAGCCGTCCAGCTCGGCGGCGCCGGCCAGCAGGGCCCGGCCGCGGGCCGACAGACGTTCGCGCCAGGTGCCCAGGGCCGCGTCCAGGGGCTCCAGGCCGCCGGCCGAGCGGACCTCGGTGAGCAGCGGGGCGATCTGCTCCAGCCGGTAGCCGCCGCGCCTGAGCTGGTGGGCGAGGCGGGCGTCCCGTACGGCGGCCGCGTCGTAGACGCGGTAGCCGGTCTGCCGGTCGCGCCGCGGCTGGACGAGCCCGGCACGCTCCCATGCGCGCAGGGTCGCGGGGCGGACCCCGAGCCGCTTCGCGAGCGGCCCGATGAACGTGTCACCGGATGCGGGAACCTCCGTGAGGGGCGCCAGGTCGCGCAGGGCGCGCTCCACAGCCCACAGGGTCCGCCGGTCGTCGAGCAGCTGAGCGTGGCTCTCGTCGACGAGGCGGAACGCGTCGTCGAGCACGCCCTCGTTGACCGCCTTCATGATCGACGCCGCCGTCCGGTGGCCGTGGCCGGGCACCAGGGCGAGGAAGGCGTCCAGGGCGCGGGCGTGCAGCGGGGTGTAGGTGCGGTAGCCGTGGGACGTGCGGTCGGCGGCCGGGAGGATGCCGGCCTCTTCGTAGTTCCTGATCGCCTGCGTGGACAGGCCGTGGCCGCGCGCCAGATCGACCGGCCTCAGCCGCACACCGCTTTTAAGGTTCTTCCGCATTGACCCCATGATATGGCGGGAAACTCTCAACCGGGGCTTCAACGATAGCGTTGAAGGTATGGATATCGGCATCAAGGACACCGTCCACACCGTCGAGGCCGCCGCCGTCATGGGGCTGCTCACCACCCGGCCGCGGGTGCTCGCGCTGGGCGAGCCCACCCACGGAGAGGACGCGCTGCTCGACGTCCGCAACGAGCTGTTCCGGCAGCTCGTCGAGGAGGAGGGCTACCGGACGATCGCGATCGAGAGCGACTGCCTGGCGGCACTGCGCGTCGACGCCTACGTCACCTCCGGCACGGGCGGCCTCGACGAGGTCATGGAGAGCGGGTTCACCCACGGCTTCGGCGAGTCCGCGGCCAACCGCGAACTCGTGCGCTGGATGCGGGCGTACAACGACGGCCGGCCCGCGGCCGACCGGCTCCGCTTCGCCGGCATCGACGGCCCGCTGGAGATCACCGGAGCCGCGAGCCCCCGCGAGGCCCTCACCGCGCTGTACGACTACCTCGCCCACCACGTCGACACCGCCCTGCTCCCGTGCACCGGGCAAACGCTCGACCGCCTGCTCGGAACCGACGCACGGTGGACCGAGCCGGCCGCGATGACGGATCCGGCCCGGTCCGCGGGCCGCTCCGCCGGGGCCGGTGAACTGCGACTGCTCGCCGACGACCTCGTGGCGCTGCTCGAAGCGCAGACGCCGCACCTGATCGGGGCGACGTCGCGGGAGGAGTGGGAGCGGGCTCGCCTCCACGGACGCACGGCCACCGGCCTACTGGGCTACCACCACTGGATGGCCGACACCTCACCCGGCCGCATGGCGCGGCTGGTCGGCCTGCGGGACCTGATGATGGCCGAGAACCTCCTCGCCCTCGCCCGGCGCGGCCCCACCCTGGTCCACGCCCACAACAGCCACCTCCAGCGGGGCAGGAGCGCGATGCGAATGGGCGACCTGCCCCTGGAGTGGTGGAGCGCGGGTGCGATCGCAAGCGCACACCTGGGCGGGCAGTACGCCTTCTTCGCGACGGCCCTGGGCACGATCCGGCACCGAGGGGTGGACACCCCGCAGTCGGGCACGCTGGAAGGCCTGCTGTACGCACTCCCGGACGACCTCTGCGTGGTCGACTCCCGTGCGCTCGGCGCCGCCCTCGCGGGGACGCCGACCGCGCCCCGCACGTCCGCCTGGTTCGGCTACGCCCCCTTCGAGGCCGCCCAGTTGCCGGTGACCGACGGACTCGTGTTCATCAAGGACATCCCGCAGGGCCGCCCGGCGGCCATCTCGCCGGCGCGCTGACACTCCGCTTCCGGCCGACTCTCCCGTGTGACACCGTTCATACGACCCCCGCCCCACAGGAGAACTTACCGCCCAGTAGACTCATTCCCGCAGATCTTCCCGTCCGGGCCTCAGGAGCCGACCCGGACGGGAAGATCATCCAACTGGTTCTACCGGCAACTTATCCGCCGATGTCCGGATACCGGCCACGTCTCCTCCGAGCGCTGATACCTCTTCGGGCATGAACAAGATCACCCGCCGTCAGGCTCTGGGGACAACCGCCGGTGCACTCACCGTCCTCGGCCTGACCGCCGCAGCATCGAGCGTCGCCACGAGCGCCGCCGCGACCCCGGCCGTTTCCACACCCCCGGGCACGGTCGACGAGGTCTACCAGGGCCGCCGCATCCAGATCAGCACGGGCGGTGGAGGCCACCACGGCGGCCACCACTCAGCCGGCCAACCCACCGTCCGGATAGACGGCAGAGAACTCCACATCATGCGCAACGCCGACGGCAGCTGGATCAGCGTGATCAACCACTACGAGACGTTCACCGAGCCCAAGCTCCTCGCCCGCGCCGCCGTCCGCGACCTCCAGGGCGCTCCCCTCGTCCCCTTCGGCGGTGCGGCATGACCGTCCGCAAGAACCAGGCCTCCCTGACCTCCGACGAGAAGCGCGCCTTCACCTCGGCGCTGCTGGAGCTCAAGCGGGACGGCAGCTACGACCGCTTCGTGACCACCCACAACGGCTTCATCATGAGCGACACCGACTCGGGCGACCGCGTCGGCCACCGCTCCCCCTCCTTCCTGCCCTGGCACCGCCGCTTCCTGCTGGAGTTCGAGGCGGCACTGCAGCGGGTGGACGCGAGCGTCGCACTCCCCTACTGGGACTGGACCGCCGACCGCACCACCCGCTCCTCCCTCTGGGCCCCCGACTTCCTCGGCGGCACCGGCCGGGCCCGCGACGGGCAGGTCCTCGACGGCCCCTTCGCCTACTCGACGGGCCGCTGGAACATCAACGTGCGCGTGGACGGGCGTCCCTACCTGCGGCGCACGCTGGGTGCGGGCGTTGCCCAGCTGCCGACCCGGGCCGAGGTGGACTCCGTCCTGGCCATGCCGGTCTACGACATGGCTCCCTGGAACAGCTCCTCGAACGGCTTCCGCAACCACCTGGAGGGCTGGCGCGGCGTCAACCTGCACAACCGGGTGCACGTGTGGGTCGGCGGGCAGATGTCCACCGGCGTCTCCCCCAACGACCCGGTGTTCTGGATGCACCACGCCTTCGTCGACAAGTTGTGGGCGGACTGGCAGGCCAAGCACCCGCAGTCCGCCTACCTGCCGGCAGCGGGCACCACGAACGTGGTGGACCTGAACGACACCATGCGGCCGTGGAACGACGTGACCCCGGCGGACATGCTGGACCACCGGAAGTTCTACACGTTCGACACCGAACCGGTCGCCGCCGCCAGCCAGCGGTAGTGCAGTTCGGGGCGGCCGACCTGGCCGTACCGCGGGGTCCGGTCCGCCCGGCCGCTCTCCACCAGGTGCTCCAGGTAACGGCGGGCGGTGATCCTGGAGATCCCGGCCGCCTCGGCCGCCCCCGCCGCGGTCAGCCCCTCGGACGCGGACCGCAGCAGCGCGGCGACCCGGTCCAGGGTCGGCGCGCTCAGCCCCTTGGGGAGCTCGGCCGGGCGTGGCGCGCGCAGCGCCGCCATCGCCCGGTCGACGTCGTCCTGACCGGCCGCCTCACCCGCCGCCTGCCGGAACTCGGCGTAGCGCAGGAGCCGTTCGCGCAGCGTCGGGAAGGCGAAGGGCTTCAGGACGTACTGGACCACGCCCAGCGAAACGCTCTCGCGGACCACGGCCAGGTCCCGGGCGGAGGTCACCACGATCACGTCGACCGGATGCCCGGCGGCGCGCAGCCCACGCGCGAAGCGAAGGCCGTGTCCGTCGGGCAGACCGAGGTCCAGCAGGAGCAGGTCGACCCGCGTGCGCTCCAGCACCCGGGTGGCCCCGGCCAGCGAATGGACGGCTCCGACGGCGGCGAACCCGGGCACGCGGTCGACGTACAACGCGTGCGCGTCGGCGGCGACCTGGTCGTCCTCGACCACCAGCACGCGCACCTCTGCGCCGCTCACCGCGGGCTCCGCGCGGCCGGTGCCCGATCCGCGGCCCGTTCGGGAGCGGCGGGCAGCCGTACGGTGAACTCCGCACCGCCGCCCGGCCCCTGCGCGGCGACCACCGCGCCGCCGTAGCGCTGAGCCACCTGGGCGACGAGCGCGAGGCCGAGGCCGCGGCCCTCACCCTTGCCGGACCAGCCCCTGCGGAACACGTCGACCCCCTCGGGCAGTCCGGGCCCGTTGTCCGCGACCCGCAGCAGCAGCCCGTCGCGCTCGGGCCGCAGCGTGACCGCGATCCGCGCCCCGGGGACGGCCGCCACCGCGTCGACGGCGTTGTCGATGAGGTTGCCCAGCACGGTGACGAGATCGCGGGCCGGCGGCAGGCCTGCCAGGTCGGCCAGGCTGCGGCTGTCGGCGGTCACGGCGAGTTCGACACCCCGCTCGTGCGCCTGGGCGGCCTTGCCCAGGAGCAGCGCGACGAGTACCGGCTCGCCCACGGCGGTGACCACCTCGTCGGTGAGGGCCTGCGCCAGCTCCAGCTCGGCCGTGGCGAAGTCCACCGCCTCCCGGGCACGGCCGAGCTCGATGAGGGAGACCACGGTGTGCAGCCGGTTGGCCGCCTCGTGGGCCTGGGAGCGCAGTGCCTGTGTGAATCCCCGCTCGTGGTCCAGCTCACCGGTCAGGGCCTGTAGTTCGGTGTGGTCGCGCAGGGTCACGACGGTGCCCCGGCGGCCGCCGCCGGCGACCGGCGAGCTGTTGACCACCAGCACCCGGTCCGCGGTCAGGTGCACCTCGTCCACCCGGGGCCGGTCGGCGAGCAGTACACCGGTGAGGGGCGTCGGCAGCCCGAGGTCGGCGGCACCCGTTCCGGTGACGTCGCCGGGCAGGCCCAGCAGTTCGCGACCGGCATCGTTGATCAAGGTGATCCTGCGCTGCCCGTCGAGCATGAGGAGTCCCTCGCGCACCCCGTGCAGGGCCGCCTGGTGGTAGTCGTACATCCGGCTGAGCTCGGCCGCGTTCATGCCGTGCGTGTGGCGGCGCAGCCGCGCGTTGACCACGTACGTGCCGGCGCCGCCGAGGGCGAGCGCTCCGCCCGCGACCCACACCAGCGCGGAGAGCTGCGCGCCGAGCCGGTCGCTGACGGCTCGGACGGTGATTCCCGCGCTGACCAGGCCGATGATCCGACCGTCGTCGTCGAGTGGGGTGACCACGCGGATGGAGGGGCCGAGGGTGCCGGTGTAGGTCTCGCTGAAGGTCTCGCCGCGCAGGGCCGGGGCGGTGTTGCCCAGGAAGGGCTCACCGATCCGGTGGGGATCGGGGTGGGTCCAGCGCCTGCCGTCCGGAGCCATGATCGTCACGAAGTCGACCCCGGAGTCCACCCGGACCTTCTGTGCATAGGGCTGGAGCTCTGCCGAGGGGTCCGTCCCGCGCGCCGCTCCCCGGGCGGCCTCGCGCACGGAGGGCGAGTCCGCGACCGCGCGGGCCACGGCCCCGGCCTGGCGCGCGGCGGCCTCCTCGGCCTGCCCCCGGGCGGTGGCGTAGGCGAAGACGGCACAGCCGGCGACGACCACGGCGACGAGCAGTACCTGCATGGCGAAGAGCTGGCCGGCGAGGCTGCGCGGCGGACGAGGGAGGCGGAACATGGCGCTCAGTGTGCACCGGGTCGTGAACTCAATGAACGCAAGGGTGACCGGGGTCACAGCCCTGGGTGATGGTCTCCCCGGACGACTTCACCACCAGGAGGCATCGTGGCCGCCAGGCGCGACAGAACGCACTATCTCTACATCGCGGTGATCGCCGCGGTGCTGCTCGGCATCGCGGTCGGGTTCGCCGCACCCGGCGTGGCCGTGGAGCTCAAACCGCTCGGCACGGGCTTCGTGAACCTCATCAAGATGATGATCTCGCCCGTGATCTTCTGCACGATCGTGCTGGGCATCGGCTCGGTGCGCAAGGCCGCCAAGGTGGGCGCCGTGGGCGGACTGGCCCTCGGCTACTTCATGGTCATGTCCACGGTGGCACTGGCCATCGGCCTGTTGGTCGGCAACCTCCTGGAGCCGGGCAGCGGGCTGCAGCTGACCGAGGCGGCGCGCAGCGCGGGCGAGGCGCAGGCCAAGGCGGGCGGGGCCGAGAGCACGACGGAGTTCCTGCTGGGGACCATCCCGACCACACTGGTCTCCGCCTTCACCGGGGGCGAGGTGCTCCAGACGCTGCTGGTGGCGCTCCTGTGCGGGTTCGCCCTGCAGGCCATGGGCGCGGCCGGCGAACCGGTGCTGCGGGGCATCGGGCACGTGCAGAAGCTGGTGTTCCGAGTGCTTGCGATGATCATGTGGGTAGCTCCCGTGGGCGCCTTCGGGGCGATCGCCGCGGTGGTCGGCGCGACCGGCATCGACGCCCTGAAGTCCCTTGCCGTCATCATGATCGGCTTCTACACGACCTGCCTGCTCTTCGTCTTCCTGGTGCTGGGCACCCTGCTGCGCGTGTGCACCGGGGTCAGCGTCTTCGCCCTGCTGCGCTACCTGGGCCGGGAGTTCCTGCTGATCCTGTCGACCTCCTCGTCGGAGTCGGCGCTGCCGCGGCTGATCGCGAAGATGGAACACCTGGGCGTCTCCCGCCCGGTCACCGGCATCACCGTGCCGACCGGGTACTCCTTCAACCTGGACGGGACCGCGATCTACCTGACGATGTCCTCGCTGTTCGTCGCCGAGGCCATGGGTACGCCGCTGGCCCTGGGCGAGCAGATCTCGCTGCTGCTGTTCATGGTCATCGCGTCGAAGGGTGCGGCCGGCGTGACCGGCGCGGGTCTGGCCACCCTGGCCGGGGGCCTCCAGTCGCACCGGCCCGAACTGGTGGACGGAGTGGGCCTGATCGTGGGCATCGACCGGTTCATGAGCGAGGCGCGGGCCCTGACGAACTTCGCGGGCAACGCGGTCGCGACCGTGCTCATCGGCACCTGGACGAAGGAGTTCGACCGCGACCGGGCCTGCGAAGTCCTTTCAGGACGGCTGCCCTTCGACGAGAAGACGCTGGTCGACGACGGGCACGGGACGCAGCCGGCCGCACCGGCCGCGGCTCCGGTCGCCGCCCCCGCCGGGACCGCCGCGGCGGTCCCGGCGCACCGCCCCGAGGACGGCGTGCCGGTCTAGGGCTCCCCGACCGGTCCGCCCTCGGCGGGCCGGTCGTGCAGGGCTCGCCCCCACGGTGCCCCGCCCGGCCGGCCCGTCGCATTCTCCGCACTTGCACCCATAGTCGGAATTCGGCCACCGATAAACGAACCCCGGTGCTGTAAAAGGTACTTCCGCAACCGGCCGCGTGCATGACATCTTGCGTCCACCACTTGTTTCGTACGGCCCGGCCTGACCACCGGGTCAACGGAGGACGCATTGATACCCCACATATCCAGCCGACCTCGGCGTACCCTCGTGCTGGCCGCCACCCTCGGCGCGGCCCTCGCCTTCGGGGCGCCCGCCGCGCTCGCCGGCACCGCTCCGGTCTCTCCGTCCGGCTCCGCCGCCCCCGCCCCCGCGGCGGCGCCCAAGGCCGCGGCCCCTGCTTCCCAGAGTGCGACCTGGGTTGCCGGCACCCGCGCCTACCTGGTGATCACCGCCCCCGGTGACACCACGGCGGTCCGCAACGCGGTCACCGCCAACGGGGGAACGGTCTTCCAGCACTACGACGCGATCGGCGTCATCACCGCCCACTCCGCTTCCGCCTCCTTCGCCGCCACCATGCGCGGCGTGAGCGGGGTCCAGCAGGTCGGCGCCACCCGCACCTCGGACGTGCCGGCGGACGCCTACAACCCGGCGCTGCCCGCCAATCCCACGCAGTCCGCGACGCCTTCGGGCGAGCCGGTCCGCGCCGACATGACCCAGATCAAGGCCGACCAGGCCTGGGCCGTCACCACGGGCTCCGCCTCCGTCAAGGTCGGCATCCTGGACACCGGTGTGGACGACCAGCACCAGGACCTGGCCCCGAACTTCAACGCCGCGGACTCCGCGTCCTGCGCCTACGGCAAGCCGGACACCCGTACGGGTGCCTGGCGCGACGTCGGCACCCACGGCACCCACGTGGCCGGTACGGTCGCCGCCGCCAAGAACGGCAAGGGCGTCATCGGCGTGGCCCCGGGCGTGAAGATCTCATCGGTGCGCATCGCAGAGCCGGGTTCCTCGCTGTTCTTCGCCGAGAACACGATCTGCGGCTTCATGTGGGCCGGCGACCACGGCTTCAAGGTCACCAACAACAGCTACTACACGGACCCGTGGCAGTTCAACTGCCCGGACAACGCCGACCAGGCCGCGATCATCGAGGGCGTCAAGCGCGCCCAGGAGTACGCCGAGGGCAAGGGCTCGCTCCAGGTCGCGGCGGCCGGCAACTCCAACATCGACCTCGCCAACAAGACGACCGACACCGAGAGCCCGAACGACTCGACGCCGGTCAGGCGCACCATCACCAACGCCTGCCTGGACATCCCGACCGAGCTCCCGGGCGTGGTCACCGTCTCGGCGATGGGCACCACCGCGAAGGCCTCGTACTCCAACTACGGCCTGAACGTCATCGACGTCACGGCTCCCGGCGGAGACTCCACCGGCATCTACAGCACCCTGCCGGGGGGCAAGTACGGCTCCATGAGCGGCACCTCGATGGCCTCGCCGCACGTGGCCGGTGTGGCGGCACTGCTGGCCAGCACCAACCCGGGGATCACCCCGGCGCAGCTGCGCGACAAGCTGGCCACTCAGGCCAACGACGTCGCCTGCCCGTCGGACAGCCGCTGCAAGGGCACCACGGCGAAGAACGGCTTCTTCGGCGAGGGCCAGGTCGACGCCCTCAAGGCGGTCGGCAGCACCCCGCAGCCCGGCACGTACTTCGAGAGCACCGCGGACTACGCCATCAGCGACTACACCACGGTGGAGAGCCCGATCACCGTCAGCGGCGTGACCGGCAACGCCCCGTCCGCCCTCAAGGTGGGTGTGAACATCGTCCACACCTACATCGGTGACCTCAAGGTCGACCTGATCGCCCCGGACGGCTCCGTCTACACGCTCCACAACCGCTCGGGCGGCAGCACCGACAACATCAACCAGGTCTACACCGTCAACGCCTCCTCCGAGGTCGCCAACGGCACCTGGAAGCTCCGGGTCAACGACAACGCCCGCGGCGACAGCGGCAAGATCGACTCCTGGAACCTGACCTTCTGAGGTCTGACGCAGGGATCCGCCGCAGGGCCATCGGGGAGCGGTGCAACCGCTCCCCGATGGCCCTCGCCGGTTCCGGGTGATCCCGGCGGGTGCGCGGCCGACCGGGCCGCGCACAGCCGGACGGGGGCCGCGCCACGGTCCGGTCAGCCGCGCCGGGTACGCAGGACGCAGTCGCCACACAGGCCCCCGCCGGGGACCCGGTAGTAGAGGCAGCAGCTGCGCCGTACGAAGGCCACGCCGAGCCCCTCCTCATGGACGAACGTACCGGTGCCAGCGAGCGCCCCACCGTCGGCCAGCAGGCCGCGCACCAGCCCGAGGGCGGCGCCGGCCGGGACCCGGTCGATCAGCACCCGCAGCGCACCGACCAGCCCGGACGCCGTGTTCCCCCGCATGACCGTCGGCGACAGGCCGTAGCGCTCCTGCAGCCCCGCCTCCAGCAGGGCGAGGTTTCCCAGGACCGACTCCCCGAGGTCCTCCACGGGCCGGGCGGCGGGCGCGGGCAGCCAGAACCGGAGCGACCCCGCCTCCGGCAGCTGCCACCACACCCGATCGGCGGCGAGGCTCGGCACCTGGCCGGCCAGGGCCGCGCACCCCAGTCCGAGCGACCACAGCCGCGAGGCGATCCCGAACTGGGCCGTCGAGGCGGCGACCCTCCCGGGTCCGCTGCCGATCCGGCGGCCCACCTCGGCCACGTAGGGCCCGAGGTGCCCGCCGTACAGCGCGGTGAGCGGCCGGAAGCCGGGCTCCGGCGGCTGCTCCCCGTACGCGACGGTGAAGAAGGGGCCCACGTCGGCCAGTCGCCGCAGTACGTCGTCCATACGGGGCATGATCTCAGGCCCCACGCACGGGCGTGCTCACGTCACCCTCCGGGCGGTGGGGCCGGGACCGCCGACGGCTCCAGCGGCGCCGGGGCTCAACCGTTCGGCGGTCTCCCGTCGGAGTTTCGCACCGGCTTCCGACCGGGCCGCCGGGGAGCCTGCCGCCCGGCGCGAGGACCCCTGCGGACCCGGGTGGCGCAGTCGCGTGCGCATCGCCGTCCGACCGCCCTCCGGCACCCCGCCGACGGCCGCCTGTCCGGCCCCGGCCCGGTGGGCGGGCGCCGTCGGGGACGTCCGCGGGACCGGCCCGCGGGGCCTCGCCCGGCAGCATCGGACCGTCCCCGCATCGCCGCAGGTCAGACGCAGGAGAACGGGATCCGGCGGCCGTACGCGCGGCCGTCCGTGGAGCCCGCGTCGGATGGTGGGAGGCATGCCCGTGAAAGAGGATCAAGGGCGCTCCGGCGAGGGGAGGCGAGCCGTCGAGAACCAGCGTCACACCATTGCCGAATTGGGGCTTCATGCGGGGACTTTAAGGGGCTACATTGAGCCACCCGCGTTCACCTGACAGCCGGTCGCCTTTCACTCGTGTTTTGCACGGGGGGCGACGTCATGGACGCAGACTGTGCAACCACCCCACCGCCCAGAAGGACCGAAGGCTCCGTGCCCGTACCCGTACACCTCGCGGGCCGCACCGTGCGGCTCGAGCCCCTCGCACCCCACCACACCGAGGCCCTGGCCGTGGCCGGTGCCGAGGATCGTACGACTTACGCCTTCACCCCCGTACCCCACGGGGTGCAGGCGTCACACGAGTACATCGACCGCGCGCTCGCCGATCAGGCCGCGGGTCGATCGCTCCCGTTCGCCATCGTCAGAGCCACTGACGGGCGCGTGGTCGGTTCGACCCGGTTCCTGGAACTCGACTACTGGCAGGGGCCCCTGGTGTGGCCCGCCGTGCCGGGCGTCCCGTTCGGCGATCCGGCGACGGCGATCCCCGATGCCGCCGAGATCGGCAACACCTGGCTGTCCCCGACCGCCCAGGGCACCGGCATCAACACCGAGGCGAAGCTGCTCATGCTCCGCCACGCCTTCGAGACCTGGGGGGTCCGGCGCATCTCGCTGCGCGCCGACGCGCGCAACGGCCGGTCCCGGGCCGCGATGGAGCGTCTCGGCTTCACCTGCGAGGGGGTCCGCCGGGCCCATTCGCGGGGGCTGGACGGCGCCGTCCGCAGCACCGCCTTCTACTCGATCCTCGACGAGGAGTGGCCGGCCGTACGGTCGATCATCGAGCTGAGGCTGTCGGCGGGGGCGCAGCGCAAGCGGCGTCGCAAGGCCCTGATCCCGGCCTAGCCGGGCCTAGCCGGACAGAAGAACGGAAAAACGGTCCTGCCCCCGGCCTCCTCAACAGGGAGGACCGGGGCCGGACCGGTTCCACCGGCCGGCCGGGCGCTCCGCTCCCGGGCTTCCGCGGCGACCGTGCAATGAGCTGCCCCAAGAAACACCAAGAGAAGGAAAAGTGCGGAACCCCGGCACGCTTTCGATCATCTTTCGAACGGAAGAACCGAGACGTCGGACCACCCGCCCTTCCAGGGGCAGCACCAGCCGGAGAGCCACCGCACATGTCGTACGCACCCGAGGGGCAGCAGCACCAGCCTTACCGGCCGGAGGGGCGGAGCCAGCAGCCGACCCACGGCGAGCCGTACGGCCGGCCGTACGGGCAGCAGCCTCCCTACGGGGAGCAGTACGGCGCACCGCCCTCACCGTACGGACAGCAGCCCCCGGGCCCGTGGGAGCCGGAGCAGCCCGAGCGCCCGCGCCGCAGGGGCCGGCGCTGGCTGATCGCCGGAGCCTCGGTCCTCGCGCTCGCGGGCATAGCCGCCGGCGTCATGGCCTACTACGAGATACCCCCCTTCACCGACAAGGGATCCGCGGTGTCCTTCGGGCCGGACGGCGGCGCCAAGGGCTCCGGCCAGGGCGGTACGGGAGCCCAGCAGCCGGCGAACTCCAAGATGCTCATGCCGACCGGGCCGGCGGCCGAGTTCAAGAACTCGATGACGCTGGCCGACGGCACGCACGTGGCCGTGACGACCCTGGACGGCAAGAAGTCCGGCTTCAAGGGCAAGGTCTGGGTCTGGGCCCCCAAGGAGTACAACGACCCGAAGTTCGCCAAGAGCGGCTTCCCGGTCATGATCGCGCTCCCGGGCGGCGCCGGTTATCCCAACAACTACTGGATGGGCACCGACCTCGGCCTCCAGACGAGCATCAGCAAGTGGTACGCGGAGGGGAAGAGCAAGCCCTTCCTGCTGGCCATGCCGGTGCTCAACCCCGGGCCGGACGACAAGGGCGTCTACTGGGACGGCTCCGACATCCCCGGCCAGCCGAAGATGGGCACCTGGCTGACCGAGGACGTCCCGGACCTGATGAAGGCGAACTTCCGCACGGTGAAGTCCCGAGACGGCTGGGCCTTCATGGGCTCTTCCACCGGCGGGTTCGCGGGCCTGAAGGCGGTGCTGAAGCACCCGGACAAGTTCAAGGCCGTGATCGCCTCCGGCCCGGACATCGTCCCGGACTCCTCCCTGTGGAAGGGCCACGACAAGGAGAAGGCCGAGAACAACCCGGAGCTCCTGGCCAAGCAGCTGATCGACACCAAGGGCCCGGACGTCTACATCGCCTTCCAGGTCGGCGACAGCGAGAGCAACAAGAAGACCCTGCCGGACGTACAGAAGTTCGTCGACACCTTCGGGAACAAGGGGCCCGTGCACACCAGCCTGCGCGTGATCCCGGGCGGCAAGCACAACGCCAAGACCTACGTCCCGAACATGGCCGAGGGGCCGATCCAGTACATCAGCAAGGTCATGGAAGGACCGGTCGAGTAGCCCTCGGCGCCTGCGTCCGTTCGTGCTCCGGCCCGCCGAACACCTTCGGCGGGCCGTCGCCGTTCCAGGGCGCCCAGCCCGGGTCGCCCGTCGTGGCGAACCGCACCCACGCCCCGTGCATCTCGTCGGCCAGTTCCTGCGGGGCGGCCCTCCCGGCCAGCCAGGCGGCCTCCGGCACGGACAGGGTGTCGAACACGAATCCCAGCTCCAGTGCGTGGCAGGCGCCGAGCCCGGGGACGCCCGAGCACCAGGCGAACTCGTACAGGAAGCTGGGCGCCGCCCGCCGGGCCCCCGCGAGCCTGCGCAGCGGATCGCGCAGCAGCCGATCGGTGAACAACTGTCCGGCGAGCTCGGCGGGGCCCGCTCCGGGCAGCGCGGCGCGCAGCGCCGCCACGGCGGCCCGGTCCTTGCCGGTCCGGGTACGGGCCAGTGCGACGGCGAGCGGCCCCATCCGGTCCAGCAGGCGCATTCCGCCGGTCGGGGCGAGCCAGAGCCGGTACTCCTCGGTCGTCCATCCGAACAGCAGCGGAACGGCGCCGGAGGCCGGGTCGGTACCGGCTGTGAGGGCGTCGAGGGGGTCCGCGGGCAGCGTCTCCGGATCGACGACCAGGCCGAAGGCGGGCCCGCCGAGGAGGGGGCCCGATCGGCGCAGGACGGCCGCCTGGGCGGCCATCAGGTCGGCCAGGGAGGCGGCGGTGAACGCGGCTGCGGTGGCCTCCACCTTGAGCAGCGATGCCATCCGCCGGACCATGGCGCGCACCCTGGGGCGCGGCAGGGCCTCGGGGGCCCCGCTCTGCAGAGCCGCCCGGTGGAAGAGGCCGGCCGCGCGCGGGGCGGCCAGGAGGGCGCCGATGCTGATCGCTCCGGCGGATTCGCCGAAGAGGGTGACGCGGGCCGGGTCTCCACCGAAGGCCGCGACGTTGTCGCGGACCCATTCGAGGGCGGCGATCTGATCGAGCAGGCCGCGGTTGGCGGGTGCGTCGGGGAAGAGGCCGTAGCCGAGGACGCCGAGGCGGAAGTTGAAGGAGACCAGCACGACGCCGTCGCGCGCGAAGGCGGAGCCGTCGTAGACGGGCACGGCCGAGGAGCCGCGGGTGTGCGCCCCGCCGTGGATCCACACCATGACCGGCAGGCCGGCTCCGGGAGCCGGCTCGGGGGTCCACACGTTCACGGTCAGGCACCCGTCGCCGGGGATCTCCGGGTCCGGCAGCAGGGCCGCGAACGTGGGCGGGTAGGGCACTTTCGGTGCGGTCGGCCCGAAGGCGGCGGCCTCGCGCACGCCGTCCCAGGCGGCCGGCGGAGCGGGCGGCGCGAGGCGGAGGGGGCCGACGGGCGGTGCCGCGTAGGGGATGCCGAGGAAGGCGGAGATGCCGTCGGCCCCGGTACGGCCCTCGATCACGCCGGCCACGGTCCTGACCCGCGGCCGGCCGACGCCGGCGGCGACGCCCTCTGCACTCATCCCGTCCTCCTGCTGCTGGTGCCGGTCCCGCACGGTCGCACAGCCGTCCAACGGGTGACAAGGCGTGACCGGGCCGGGGACCGGCCCGGTTGGACGGGCATGCGAATCCTGCGTATCCACCACACTCTGCCCGCCCTGCTGCTGGCGGGCATCTCGTGCGTCGCCGGTCCGGCCCATGCGGCGGGGCCGGACTTCCAGTACGTCGGCCAGGACGACCGGGTGCACGGCCTCACCGCGCCGCGGGGATGCGCGGCCGCGGAGGGCGGCGGCGGCCGTGCGGTCACCAACGCGACCCGCGGCTCGGCGACCCTCTACCAGGGTCCCCGCTGCACGGGCCGGGTCGTCGGTGCGCTGCGGCCAGGCGAGGCCACTCAGGTGCGGCCCTTCTTCTCCTCCGTCGCTTTTCCCGTCACCGGGTAGGCGCAGCGGCCGTGACTCCTCGGCCCCCTCCGCGTTGTATGCCATGTCAAATGCCACAGATTCTGTGGCACCCCATATCTCACGAGGAGATCTTGATGTCGCGTATCGCGAAGGCATTCGCCATCACCGCTGTCACCGGTAGCGCCGTGGTCGCCGGTGCGGGCCTGGCTGTCGCCGATGCCGGAGCGCACGGTGCGGCGGTCGGCTCCCCCGGTGTCCTGTCGGGCAACCTGCTCCAGGTCCCGGTGCACGTCCCGGTCAACGTCTGCGGCAACACGGTGAACGTGATCGGCCTGCTGAACCCCGCGTTCGGCAACACCTGCGTCAACGCGTCGGGCGGCGGCAACCACCACACCGCCGGCTACGGCCACTGACCCCCTGCTCGACCGGAGGGCCCCCGCCGCTCGGCGGGGGCCCTTCCCCTGTGCGCTGCGGCCGCCCCGCCCGGCCCCGCGGGCGGGTCATTCGTAGCGGTACAGGCCCTGGTGGTCGAGGGCCTCGCGCGGGGTGACGTTCCACGGGGGCATCGGCTCGTCGAGGGCGATCACCCGGCCGCGCTGGAGGTCGCCGAGCGGCAGGGGTGCCGCGGGCAGGTAGCCCGAGCTCGGGTGCTTGTGCTGCCAGCGGTCCCAGATCAGGTCCACGAAGGCGTGGTGCAGCCAGAACACCGGGTCGTTGGGCGCCGTGCCGCCCGTCATGTGGCCGCCGATCCACTGGTGGACCTTGTTGTGGTTGCGCCAGCGCTCCCGCTTCGGTGCGGCCCAGCCCTCCAGCTTGTTGCGGAAACCCCCCGCGGTGGCGGTGGAGTCCCAGGGCGCGACGTCGTAGACCGGGTCGTCCATCGCCCACTGGAGTTCGGCCGGGGTGGGCAGGGCGATCGGATTCTGCGGCCTGCCCAGGTTGCGGGTGAGGAACGCGGACTCGGTGATGCCCACGGTCACCGTCCAGTTGCCCTTGTCGTAGGCGAACGGGCCGGTCATCACCTTGCGATCGGTCGAACGGCCGGTGCCGCCGAGGAAGTCGTCCGCCCAGAGCGAGGAGACCGGGCTGGTGTCGGTGGTCCAGTCCCAGTACGGGACGGACACCCCCGGGTCGATCTGCCGCAACTGCTTCTCGAACTCCAGCAGATAGAGCCGGTGCCAGGGGAAGAAGGACGGGGACATGTGCCCGACGCGCAGCTTGCGGTCGCGGTCGGGCACGAAGTACGTGTCATGGGTGCGCACCAGGGCGTCGTAGGCGCCGCTGCGCTTCAGCTCCAGCACCGCCGCGGTGAACCGCTTCTTCTGGGCGCTGGTGAGGTTCTTCTGGTTCTGCCGGACGTGCAACGCGTCGTTCCTCCCGTTCCCGTGGGTCTGTCAGCCGTGGTGCGGGGCTGCGAACGCCAACTGGTTCGTGCCCAGTTCGTCGACCGCGGCACGGGCCAGTTCCAGTGGGGTCGGATAGGACTGGAAGTGGTTGATGCCGCTCAGGTAGCTGCCGTCGGCCCGCCGCATGACGTGCAGCGGGCGGCCGTCGATGCGTACCCCGGCGACGTCCACGGCGATGTGCCGGCCGCGGTAGGTCTCCTCCTCGGCGAGCGGTGCCGGCGTGAGGGTCTGCCGGGGCCGGCGGGCCCGCAGTACGGGGGCCAAGGCCGCGCCCGTCCCGGCCAGCACGGCCGCGGTGAACGCCGTACGCAGAAGCGCGCGTCGGGTCAGTGGTGCGGCGGCGGTTGCTGCGGACATGCGGTCTCCCTCGCTCGGTGGCCGGCGGCTACGGGTCTAACGCCGCGCGGCGGGCGAGGTCACCGGTCGGCGCCGCGGAGCCGCTTGTAGAAGAAGGTCGTCGGGTGCAGCCGGCCCTCCGGGTCGGCGGCGTAGTCGGGGATGGTGCCGGCCTGTGCCCAGCCGGCGGACCGGTAGACCTGCTCGGCGCCGCTGCCGGTCTCGGTGTCCAGGAACAGCAGCAGCACCCCGGCCCGGACCGCCTCGGCCTCGGCGTGCGCGAGGAGGGCGCGGGCGGTACCCCGGCCGCGGGAGTCCGGGTGGACCATGAGCTTGCGCAGCTCGGCGCGGTGGCGACCGTTCGGCTTGGACTCCCGGTACCAGCTGACGGTGCCGTCGACGGGACCGCCGGCGCCGGTGCGGGAGACCCACAGGGCGAGGGATCCGTCCTCGACGGCGGGCAGCAGGGAGTCCCACCAGGCGGCTGCGGCCCCGTGGTCGAGGTCATCGAGGAAACCCAGTGAGGAGCCGTCGCGCACCACGGCGAGCAGCAGGGCGGCGAGTTCGTCGCGGTGGGTGCGCAGTCCGGTCGCGGACAGCGGGGTGATCACGGCGGTCATGCAGAGAGCATAGGAAACGCTCGGGGACCTGCCGCCGGCGGTCCGGGCGCAGGGGGCAGGGGGCAGGACAGGGTCGTTGTGCCCCGCCCCGCCCCGCCGTGCCGCGGCCCCGCCGTGCCGGACGATGCCGGCCCGGCACGGGAGGGACGGGCCTACGCGGGGAGTTCCGCGAAGTCGGCCACCAGGCCCCGGTGGTGACCGGCCGTACCGAGGGCCAGGGAGTCGGCCTTGGCCCGCTTGAGGTACAGGTGGGCCGGGTGCTCCCACGTCATGCCGATGCCTCCGTGGAGCTGGACGCATTCCTCCGCGGCGCGGACGGCCACCCCGGAGCAGTAGGCCTGGGCGACGGCCACCGTGAGGGGCGCGTCCGGGGCAGCGGTGGCGAGGGCGTCGGCTGCAGCCCTGGCCGCCGCACGGGCGGAGGCCACGTCCAGCCAGAGCCGCGCCAGGCGGTGCTTGAGGGCCTGGAAGGAGCCGACGGGCCGGTTGAACTGGTAGCGCCCCCTGACGTGCCGGACGGTCTCGGTCAGGCACCATTCGGCCAGCCCGACCTGCTCGGAGGCGAGCAGCCCCGCCGTGCAGAGCAGCGCTCCGGCGACGGCCGCCCGGGCTGTCGCGGGGTCCGCGAGGCGGGTGCCCGGAGCCGCTTCCAGGGTGACGGTGGCGAGCGGGCGGGTCAGGTCCAGCGCGACCACAGGGTTCACGGTGGCGGCCCCGGCCGGGACCGCGTACAGCCCGGTGTCGGCCAGGACCAGCAGGACGTCGGCGGCCACCGCGTCCGCCACGGCGGTGACCCTGCCGGTCAGGATCCCCCCGCCGGCGTCCCGTACGGGGGTCGGCAGACGGCCGCCGGGGGCGAGGGTCAGCGGCACGGCCGGGGCACAGACGGTGCGTCCGCAGGCCAGTTCCGCCAACAGCGGGGCGGCTTCGGCGGTGTCACAGGCGAGGAGGATCTCCGTGGCGAGCACGGCACTGGTGAGATACGGGACGGGCGCCACGGCCCGGCCCAGCTCTTCCAGCACCACGGCCGCCTCCCGGTGCCCCGCACCCAGCCCGCCGAGCTTCTCGGGTACGAGGAGCCCCGCCGTGCCGATCTCGACGGCCAGGGTGTGCCACAGGGCCGGGTCGTGCGGCCGCCCCGTCTCGGCCCCGGCGAGGACCGCCGTGGCGTGGCAACGGTCGGCGAGGAGCGAGCGTACGGTGGCGCGCAGTTCCTCCTCGGCCTCGGAGTACAGGAGGTCGGCCGGGGTCGCGGGAGCTGCCGGTGCCGTCATCGGGACAGGTCCTTCCAGGCGAGGTCCTTGTCGTCGCGCGGCTCCGGGGGCAGGCCGAGGACGCGTTCGGCGACGATGTTGAGGAGGATTTCGCTCGTGCCGCCCTCGATGCTGTTGCCCTTGGCGCGCAGGTAGCGGTAGCCGGCATCGCGGCCGGTGAAGTCGACCAGCTCGGGGCGGCACATGGTCCAGTCCCCGTACAGGAGGCCTTCCTCGCCGAGGAGTTCGACCTCCAGACCGCTGATCTCCTGGTTGAGACGGGCGAAGGTCAGCTTCATGCCCGACCCCTCGGGGCCGGGCTGGCCTGCGGCGAGTTGCTGGCGCAGCCGCTCCCCGGTGAGGCGGGCGACCTCGGCCTCGACCCACAGTTCCAGCAGGCGCTGGTGGAGGGCATGGGTGCGCAGTCCGGGGCGTTCGCGCCAGACCGCGGCAACGGGTGCGATCATGCCGCCTTCGCGGGGGATGCGCATGCCGCCGATGGAGACGCGCTCGTTCATCAGGGTGGTGCGGGCGACCTCCCAGCCCTGGCCGACGGCGCCGAGGCGGTGGGTGTCGGGGATGCGGACGCCGGTGAGGAAGACCTCGTTGAACTCGGCCTCGCCCGTGAGCTGGCGCAGCGGCCGTACCTCGACCCCGGGGTGGTGCATGTCGCAGAGGAAGTAGGTGATGCCCTGGTGTTTGGGCAGCGCGGGGTCGGTGCGCGCGACGAGGATGCCCCAGCGGGCGGTGTGGGCGCTGGAGGTCCACACCTTCTGGCCGTCGACGATCCACTCGCCCGCGCCCTCGTCGAGGACGGCGCGGGTGGCGAGCGCGGCGAGGTCGGATCCCGCGCCGGGCTCGCTGAAGAGCTGGCACCAGACCTCCTCGCCGGCCCACAGGGGGCGCAGGAAGCGACGCTTCTGTTCTTCGGTGCCGTAGGCGAGGATCGTGGGGGCGGCCATGCCGAGGCCGATGCCGATCCGGCGGGGGTCGTTGTCGGGGGCGCCGGCGGCCTCCAGTTCGGCGTCGACGACGGCCTGGAGGGCGCGCGGCGCGGCGAGCCCGCCGAGACCCTCGGGGTAGTGCACCCAGGCGAGTCCGGCGTCGAAGCGGGCGCGGAGGAACTCGGTGCGTCCGGTGCCGGCCGGCGGGTGCGCGGCGAGCAGGTCCCGGGTACGGGCGCGCAGCGCCTCCGCAGGGGTGTGGGCGGCGTCGGCGGTCATCGGGCCGCCCCGTCCAGGTCCGGTACGACGACCAGGCGGCCGGTGGTGGTCCCGTCGGCGAGCCGCTGCACGGCGTCTGCGGCCGCTGCGAGCGGGAGGCGTTCACTGACCAGCGGTCTGACCGCGCCTTCGGCGGCGAGCCGGGTGAGCTCGGTGTGGCAGGCGAGGACGGCGGCGGGGTCCTTGGCCGCGTACAGGCCCCAGTGCAGACCGAGTACGGAGTAGTTCTTGACCAGGGCGTGGTTTAGGGCGGGGGTGGGGACGGTGCCGCTGGCGAAGCCGACGACGACGATCCGGCCCTCGAAGGCGACGCATTTGGTGGAGGCGTTGTAGGCGTCCCCGCCGACGGGGTCGTAGACGACGTCGGCGCCGCGTCCGCCGGTGAACTCCTTCACCTGGGGGGCGATTTCCTCAGCCGTGCGGTCGATCACCAGGTCGCAGCCGAGTGCTTCGGCGGTGCGGGCCTTGTCCTTGCCGCCGACGACCCCGATGACGGTGGCGCCGGCGGCCTTGCCCAGCTGGACGGCGGCGCTGCCGACGCCGCCGGCGGCGGCGTGCACGAGGAGGGTCTCGCCGGCCCGGAGGCGGGCGCGGCGGTGCAGGCCGAACCAGCCGGTCTGGTAACCGATGTGGAGGGCGGCCGCCTCCGCGTCGTCGAGGGTGTCCGGAGCGGGCAGCAGCGCCCGGGCGGGCGCGGTGACGTACTCGGCGAACCCGCCGTGCGGCAGGCTCGGGTTGGCGATGACGCGCCGGCCGTCCTCGGTCTCTCCGCAGACCTCGACGCCGGGGGTGAAGGGCAGCGGCGGTGTGATCTGGTACTGCCCGCGGGCGAGTAGCGCGTCGGGGAAGTTGACGTTGGCCGCGAGGACCCGGAGTCTCACCTCGCCCTCGCCGGGGACGGGTTGGGGAACCTCTTCGAGGCGCATGGCCTCACGGGGCTCACCGGGGGTATGTACTCGCCATGCCTGCATCCGGGGCCTCCAGCCGCCGTCGAGGAACCACGCTCCGGGCGCATACTAAGCGGTCGCTTGCCCTCTTGTGAACCGCCGGGCCGTGGAGGCGCGCCATGGAGACCGGCCGCGGACGGCGCCCGACCGGGAACACCACGCGCCATTCAGGCCACACCCGCCGCACCTTCAGGCAAGATGTGGCGTGCACGTGTCATGACTCAACGGGGAACAGCACCTGTCCAGGGGGACCGCCATGAGAAGAACCATGTCCGCGATCGCAGCCGCCGCCGTCCTGGCCGGCCTGGTCACCGCGGCCGGCCCGGCCGCCGCCGCGGGCGACGCGAAATGCACGCCGAAGATCCAGGTGCTCGACTCGATCGGGGACGAGTCGTACATGCGCGACATGCTGCGCAGCCAGGGCGTGTTCGACCTCGGCGCGGACGGCCTCGCCGTCGGCGTCTCGGGCCACAAGCCCGTCTACTGGACCGGCACCACCTTGCACCCGGTCCCGCTGGCGGACCCGAACGCGACGGGGCAGGTGATCGCCGTCAATGCGCACGGCCTGATGGTGGGCATGCTGCGTACCTCCGGTGGCCTGTCCCTCTTCACCTACCGGGTGGGCGACGCGGCGATCACGCCACTGCCGGACAGCTACGGCTACGACAAGGAGGCCGACGTCAACGACGCCGGGTACGTGGCCTACCGCTCGGACGGCGGGGTCGCCACCGTATGGAAGGACGGCCGGAAGGTCCGCGAGCTGTCCCTCCCGGCCGACGCCGGCCCGGGGATGCAGACCACGATGGTCACCGGCATCAACAACCACGGCGACGTCCTCGGCATGGCGACGCAGGACTACGAGGTCCCCGAGACCGGCGAGCACGTGGAACGCACCTACCCGGTGCTGTGGCCGGGGGACGGCACCGCCGCCCGGTTGCTGGATCCCACGATGAACGAAAGCTACGTCCAGGACCTCGACGAGAGCGGCCGGGTCGTCGGCTACGACTGGGCCGGACCGTGGCACGAGTACCGCACGTGGGTCTGGGAGCCTCCGCTCGGCAGCCCGGGCAGCACTCCCGGGGGGCTGAGCTCGCACCCGTACGCGACCTTCGAGGCCATCAGCCCGACCACGAACGTCAGCGTCGGCACGGCCAAGTTCCACCCGGACGCGATGACGCTGCCGGACCAGGCGCTGCTGCGGTCCGGCTCCGGCCCGGTCAAGGCCCTGCCGCGGCTGGCCGCGGGCGGCGCGAGCATGGCGGAGGCCGTGTCGGACACCGACCTGGTCGGCGGAGCGGCCGTGAACGCCAAGGGCAAGCTCAAGCCGGTGATCTGGACCTGCGCGACCAAGCAGGCGTACAACCCCGGCAGCTAGTGCGCTGACCGCACCGGTTCGCCAGGTCGGTGCCCATGATCCCGCGCCGATCGGAGGCGACGACACGTCCGATCGGCGCCGCAAGGGTATCGCCACGCCCTGGACGGCCTTGAAGGACATCCTCGCGTTGGTCGTTTCCGGGCGGATCAGCAGGAGCTGCCGCCCGGGGATGGCGATCCGATGGCCCGCGCGCTATCGATGGGCGCATGGAGAACCCTCAGCGCGGGCTGCCCGCACCGCCACCGCTCGGTGCCGCCGCCCTGCCCCCCGGTACGTACGCGGGGCAGGTGGTCCTCGTGACCGGCGGCGGCACCGGCCTGGGCAAGGCCGTGGCCCCCGAGTTCGCGCGACTGGGCGCCGATCTGCTGATCGCGGGCCGCCGCCCCGAGCAGCTCAAGGCGGCGCGGCGGGAGCTGCCGGCCGTGCCGGGCGCCAGCCGGGTGGCCGCCGCCGTCTGCGACATCCGGAGGTCAGCGGGGGAAGACCTCGAACGCTACCGCCGGGCGCCCGCCGAACCGCGCCGCCACCCGCTCTGCGTTCCCGGTGAGGAACGTGCGAACGTACTCCTCGGGGTCCTGGTCCGTCAGCGCCTCGATGTAGGCCCGGTGCTCCATCAGGGAATGCACCGAACGCTCCAGGCCGGGACCGGCATCGGCCGCGTGGGTGGGCGTGCTCGTCCCGGCCACTGCCACCCAGCGGACCCCGTTCCACGGTTCCAGGCCCTGCTCGGAGACGAGCTCCGGGAAGATCCAGCGGTTGCCCGCGTCGGCGGCTGCGTCCAGCGTGGCCCGGCCAACGGCCTTGTGGTCCGGGGTGTTCCAGAAGCCGCCACCCTGCTCCCCGCCCCACGTGTCACGGTGGTTGAGGGTGATGACCAGCTCGGGGCGGTGCCGGCGGACGGCAGTCGCGATGTCCCGGCGCAGGCCGAGTCCGTACTCGACGATCCCGTCGCGGTGGTCGAGGAACTCCACTGCTGACACCCCGACCACGGCGGCGCTCGCACGCTGCTCGGCCTCGCGCAGCGGGGCGCAGTCGGCGGGGGCGAGGGAGTCGATGCCTGCCTCCCCGCGGGTGGCCAGGAGGTAGACCACCTCGCGGCCGCCGTCGGTCCAGTCGGCGATCGCGGCCGCGCACCCGTACTCCAGGTCGTCCGGGTGGGCGACGACGGCGAGGGCGCGCTGCCAGTCGGTGGGCATGGGCTCCAAGGGGGCCTGCTGATCACGTTGTTCGGTCATGCGTCGCACCCTAGGTGAAGGGGCCGCCACCGGCCGGTAGCGGCCCCCTCGGAAGCCGATCCCGCCCGCACGGCATCCCCCGGTGGCCCCGGTGGCCCGTCTTCCGCCGCTGCGCGACGCGCGGCCGGTGGGTAGGGTCCCACAGGGGCCCGCACCCCCCGCCAGCCGCACACCCCAGCCGCGTGATCAACTTCCGCTGAAGTGATGATTCGGGGCGCCCCGCACGTCCTCGACCTGCGAGGACACCGGTCATGCCGCGTCGTGCACGAGGGCCAGCAGGCGATCCAGGACGCGGGTGCCGCCCGCGCGCAGGCCGTCGTGCTCGAACTCGTCCGTCACCCAGGTCCGCAGGCCCCGGACGGCACGGGCCGTGCTCAGCGCGTGCTCCGTGTCCACGTACATGTCGTCGTGGTAGACCGCGGCCGCCACCGGCACCTCGTTGGCCGCCAGCCGCTGCGGATCGTAGAGGGGCTGCCAGCCCGTACGGGCGGCCAGCAGGTCGGCGGTCTCGCGCAGCGGGGCGAGCGCCGGGTCGGTGGTGAAGTGCCAGGGGTGGATGGTCTCGCCGGTGAAGAGCAGGGGGGCATCGCCCGCGAGGGCCTTGCGGGCGTCGAAGCGGGGGTGTTCCGCCAGGACCCGGTCGGCGGCCCAGTCGGTGGGCGCGGCCGGGTCCTGGGCGTAGATCGCCTCGTGGAGCAGTGCGTAGAGGGGGTGCCCGGCGAAGGAGAGGTGGGAACGAGTGCCTTCCAGGAAGGCGTCGGAGAGGGCCGGTCCGGCAGGAGTGGGGACGAAGGCGTCCTCCAGCAGGTAGTGCAGCTGGTGGCTGCCGTCGCCGCTGCCGAGGAGGATGCCGAGGGACTGGAAGGCCTCGACCGTCAGGACATGGCCGCCGGGAATTTCGGCCGGCTGTTCCGCGAGGTGGGTGGCGATCCGGCGGGCCCGCTCGGCGTCCATCGGGTAACGGGCGTAGTGCGCTGCATTCTTGCGCTCAATGCGCGGGCAGGCGGCCCGATAGACCTCGTCGGCGGTGGCGGTCAGCGCGGGCAGGCCGCCGGTGATCAGGGCGGCGGCGAGCCCCTCAGGAGCGCTGGAGAGGTAGCGGACCGTGCAGAAGCCGCCGAAGCTCTGGCCGAGCACGGTCCAGGGTGCACCGCCGGTGAGGCCGGGGCGGATCATCTCGGCGTCGCGCACGATGGAATCCGCCCGGAAGTGGGCAAGATGGTCGGCCTGCTCGGCGGGGGTGCCACGCAAGGGCAGTGTCTGCCGGTTCAGCGGGGTTGACCGGCCGGTGCCGCGCTGGTCCAGGAGGAGCACCCGGTAGTCCTGGAGGGCCCGCTCCAGCCAGGCCTGGCGGCCGACGAAGCGGCGGGCGCCGAAGCCCGGGCCGCCCTCCAGGTACAGCAGCCAGGGCAGGGTCTGCGGATCCTTGCCCGTGGCGACCACCTCGCGGCCGTACAGCTCGATCCGCTCCCCGTCCGGGCGCGCGTGGTCCAGGGGGACGGAGAACCGGTGGTCGGTGAGGACCGTGCCGGGCTGACGGTAGCGGTGGACGATGGTCACGGACGGCCCCCAGGGATACGAGGTACGGAAGTTCCGTGCCCCGGCCGGGTGAGGCGCCGGCGGGCACGGCGGTCCGCCCGAGTCTAGGGGCGCCCCGAGGGTGTCGTGCCGGTCGGGCCGACCGGCACGACACCGGCTGCGGGGTGTCCGGGACAGGGGCTGGACGCGATCCCCTGCCCCGGTCGCCTTCCGCGGGTGCGCGGAAGGCGACCGGGGTGCGCGGAAGGCGGTGGCCGGGCCTCCGGAGCCGCAGCTGCCTGGACGGGTCAGAACTCGACGACCGAGCGGAGCACCTCGCCGCGCTCCATCCGGGTGAAGGCGTCCTCGACCCCGTCGAGCGGGATGGTTTCGGAGACGAAGGCGTCCAGGTCGAGCCGCCCCTGCAGGTAGAGGTCGATCAGCAGGGGGAAATCCCGCTCGGGCAGGCAGTCGCCGTACCAGGAGGACTTCAGGGCGCCGCCGCGGCCGAAGACGTCCAGGAGGGGGAGTTCGAGCTTCATCTCCGGGGTGGGCACGCCGACCAGGACCACCGTCCCGGCCAGGTCGCGGGCGTAGAAGGCCTGCTGGTAGGTCTCGGGACGGCCGACGGCGTCGATGACGACGTCGGCTCCGTTGCCGCCGGTCAAAGCCTGGACCGCCTTCACGACGTCCTCGGTGCGGCCGTTGACGGTGTGTGTGGCGCCGAGGCCGCGGGCCCATTCCAGCTTCCGGTCGTCCAGGTCCACCGCGATGATCCGCGAGGCGCCCGCGAGCCTGGCGCCGGCCACGGCCGCGTTGCCCACTCCCCCGCAGCCGATGACGGCGACGGAGTCGCCGCGCCCGACGTTCCCGGTGTTGAGGGCGGCGCCGAGGCCGGCCATCACGCCGCAGCCGAGGAGTCCGGCTGCGGCGGGGGACGCGGCCGGGTCCACCTTGGTGCACTGACCGGCCGCGACCAGGGTCTTCTCGGCGAAGGCGCCGATCCCGAGGGCCGGGGAGAGCGGGGTGCCGTCCTCCAGTGTCATGGGCTGGGTGGCGTTGTGCGTGGCGAAGCAGTACCAGGGGCGCCCGCGTTTGCAGGCCCGGCAGGTCCCGCACACCGCTCGCCAGTTGAGGACGACGAAGTCGCCCGGCGCCACGGAGGTGACGTCCGGCCCGACCGACTCGACGATTCCGGCGGCCTCGTGGCCGAGCAGGAAGGGGAACTCGTCGTTGATCCCGCCTTCGCGGTAGTGCAGGTCGGTGTGGCAGACCCCGCAGGCCTGCACCCGGACGAGCGCCTCCCCCGGTCCCGGGTCGGGCACGAGGATCGTCGTCGTCTCCACCGGTGCGCCCTTGCTCCGGGCGATGACCCCTCGTACTCGATGTGTCACGTCGTACCCCGCTCTGATCGGTTCGGTATGGATCAACGAACGTACACGGACGGCACCCGGTAAGGGAGTTGTGTCACGCTTCGGCGCGCGACCCGGCTAGATCCGGTGGTAGGGCGGCGCGAACTGCGGCGCCGAAGGCGGCCACGGCGGGGTGGGCGGCGGCCCCGCTGCGGAAGGCGAGGCCGGTGCGCCGCTGCATCACCAGCCGGGTGAGGCGCACCGCCGGGTCGGGGCGGCCCGCCACCCCGAGCTGGGGTACGACCGCCACGCCCTGGCCCGCCGCGACCAGCGCGAGCACGGTCGCGAAGTCGTCGACCTGGTGGCGCACCCGGGGGGTGAACCCGGCCGCCTGGCAGGCCCGTGTCGTCATGGTGTGGCAGAGGGTGCCGTCCGTGGCGGTGATCCAGGGGGACCTGGCGTGCGTACGCAGGGCCGCGCCCTGGTCGGGCGCCGGGGGCGGCTGCGGGAGGTCCCCGGCGGCCGCCCGGCCGCCCGGCGGGCCCGACCCCCCGGCCGCCCCGGGACTCCCGCCGGTCGGCTCGGCCAGGTACATCGCCTCGCCGTACAGGGGCTCGGTGTCCAGCCCCGGCTCCCGCTCGGCGGGTACGAAGTCGTACGCGTGGACCAGTGCGACGTCCAGGTCCCCGGCCCGCAGGGCATGGGCGACCGCCGCCGGGTCGGTCTCGCAGAGCATGGGTTCGAGCCCCGGGTGGCGACGGGCGAGGGTCATCAGGGCAGCCGGGACGATCGCGCGGGTCGCGGTGGGGAAGGCACCGATCCGCAGGGCGCCGGCGAGGCCCCCGCGGGCCTCGGCGAGGTCGGCGTCCGCCTGCTCCAGCCGCTCCAGGACCGCCTCGGCGTGCCGCACCAGGTTCTGCCCGGCCGGGGTGAGCCGCACCCGCCGGCCGGTGCGCTCCAGCAGGGGCAGGCCGGCCTCCCGTTCCAGCACGCCGAGCTGCTGGGACACCGCCGAAGGGCTGAAGCAGAGGGCCTCGGCCACAGCGGCGATCGTGCCGCGGCAGGCGAGTTCGCGCAGCAGGCGCAGGCGCCGTACATCGAGCATCGGCTCAGCTTACGCAGGGAGTAAGAAACGTGAACTGGATTCGATGCTCACGGGCGGTGAGGCTCGTGCGCATGACACAGAACACCTCACAGGACACCTCACAGAACGCGTCCCGGAACACGTCAGGGAACACCGCAGCGGTCCCGCTCCACGGGATCCACGTACCGCTCGTCACTCCCTTCACCCTCACCGGGGAGATCGCCGCCGAGGCCCTGGAGGGGCTCGCTCACGCGGTGCTCGACGGGGGCGCCACCGGGATCGTCGCCCTCGGTACGACCGGGGAGGCGGCCTGCCTCGACGAGGCGGAGCGCGAACGCGTGACCGGTGTGTGCGCCCGGGTGTGCCGGGAGCGCGGGGCCCTGCTGACCGTGGGGGCGGGGGCGGTCGGCACCCGGGCCGCGGAGGCCTCGCTGGCGGGTCTGGCTCGGTGGCCACGCGCGGGGGCGGCTCTCGTCACCGTCCCGTCCTTCGTGCGGCCTTCGCCGGCCGGAGTGTTGGCGCACTTCGGGCGGCTGGCCAGGGTGAGTCCCGTACCGCTGGTCGTCTATCACATCCCGCACCGCACGGGGCAGCCGCTGGACGCCGCCGCGCTGCGGGCCCTCGGTTCGCTGCCCGGGATCGCCGGGGTGAAGTACTCCACCGGCAGCATCGACCAGGACGCGGTGGAACTGCTCGGCGACCGGCCGGCCGGCTTCCAGGTGCTGGCCGGGGACGACCTGTACGTGTCACCGATGCTCGCCATGGGCGCGTCGGGCGGGATCCTGGCCTCGGCCCACCTCGCGACGGAGCGGTTCGCGGAGCTGGCCGAGGCCTGGCGGGCGGGGAACGCGGTCCATGCCCGGGCACTGGGGCACGCACTGGCCGGGCTGTCGGCGGCGCTCTTCGCCGAGCCCAATCCGGCCGTCGTCAAGGGCGTGCTCCACGCCCAGGGCCGCATCCCGGCCGCCGCCGTGCGGCTCCCTCTGCTCCCGGCCTCGGATGCGGCGGTGGCATCCGCCCTGGAGCGGCTGGAGCGGCTGGAGCGGCCGGCGGGGCCGGAGCGGCCGGCAGGGCTGGCGGGGCCGGAGCGGCCGGCAGGGCTGGCGGGGCCGGAGCGGCCGGCGGGGCTGGACGCACCCTCTCCCGAGGGGAGCGCGGGGGCCATCGGCGCCGCGAAGGGAAGTCAGCTCCGGGAGGGGGAAATCGGCGCCGGAAAGAGTGCCGGATGGGCGTTTTGACCTCTACGCGCGAGTCGCCCGAATAAGCCCACCAGGTACCGGACTTACCCCTATTGACCCGCGGCGGTCCAGCTGGTGATGTCAGTCACGCGGGACACGTCAACATCATTTCCCCCGAGAGGCCGATTCCCTTTTCCCGGAAAGGGAATCGGCCTTTCCGTCGAGATGCCCACAAGGTCATTTCCGGTGCGGATAGCGGGATGTCGATCTATGGGTGGAATTCGGGGCTTGTTCCCGCCCGGCGGGCTCACCTACGGTCACCTCACTCCAGGTGACGGGCGGCCCCGTACGGCCCCGCCATCCGGATCTCCCGTCCCCCCACGTGAGGAATTCCGCCATGCCTGCAAAGGGTAAGCGCCGTCGGCCGAAGCAGAACCCGATCACCCGTAAGCTGGCCCTCGCCGGCACAGGTGGCGCGGCCCTCACGCTCCCGCTGATCAGCGCGACGACCGCAGGAGCGGTCGGGACGAGCGCGCCGGCAGCGGCGGTGACCAGCGTCACCGCGGCCACCGCGGTGAACGTGGCGGCGACCCCTCCCACCACGTATTCCGTGGTCGCCGGCGACACCCTTTCGGAGATCGCCGCGGACCACTCCCTCAGCGGCGGATGGAAGCAGCTCTACGAGGCGAACCGTGCGGTGGTCGGCGACAACCCTTCGGTCATCCGACCCGGAATCAAGCTGAAGATCGTCTCCCAGGCGAAGACCGCCACGGCCGCCACCGCCGCGTCCAAGACCGCCGCCAAGCCGGCAGCCTCCTACCCGAACAATCTCGACGGGTGGATCCGCGAATCCCTCGACGTGATGGCCAAGCACGGAATCCCCGGCAGCTACAACGGAATTCACCGCAATGTGATGCGGGAGTCCTCGGGCAACCCCAGGGCGATCAACCTGTGGGACATCAACGCCCGGAACGGAATTCCCTCCAAGGGACTGCTCCAGGTCATCGACCCGACCTTCAAGGCCTACCACGTGCCCGGCACTTCGCTGGACTCCTACGACCCGGTCGCCAACATCACCGCGGCCTGCAACTACGCGGCCGCCCGCTACGGCTCCATCGACAACGTCAACGGCGCCTACTAGCGGCTGCCGGTGCGGGCGGGGCCCCGGCCGCCGGCCGCGGCACGCAGGAGGATCCGCAGGGGCGCGGTGAGGCCGTAGCCCACGTCGCGGCGCAGCGCGCCGGCACCGGCCCGCTCGACGGCGGCCAGCTGGTGGGCCATCAGGTCCACCATGGTGACGATGACGGGGCGGAGTCCCGGCTCGGCGAGGTCGAGGATGCCGTGGGTCGCGTCGAGGGCCGTCCGGGCGCGCCGGGTCTCGGCGGCGAGGAGGGCCCGTACGGCAGGGGTGTCACGTGCCGCCTCCAGATCGGCCCGGGTCACAGAATGCTCGTCGAGGCGGGCGCGCGGGAGGCAGAGCCGGCCGTCGGCCAGGTCGCCGTGGAGGTCGGCGAGGAAGTCGACGCGCTGGGCCGCGTCGACGAACCGGCGCCAGCCTGCGGCCTGTTCGGGATCCGGGCCGCCCTGGTACTGCAGGCCGGTGAAGACGAGGACCCCGGGCCAGGCGTACGCGTCGAGGTAATGCTGGAAATCCGCTTCGTCGGCGAAGCCGTCGAAGGCCGCCTCCGCGGTGGCGGCGCCCGCCAGGAAGCGGGACACCCAGTGCCCGGGCAGCCCCCGGGAGTGCACGGCATGGGCGTAGGCCCGCAGCACGGGATCGGGGCTGTCCCCGGATTCCAGCGCGGCCTCGACCCGTGCGGTCAGCGCGGCGAGGGCGGAGGCCCGTTGCTGTGGGGTGCCGGTCTCGGCCACGTCGTCGACGAGGTTCATGAAGGCGAGACCGGCGGCGAGGGCCGGTACCAGCGGCGGCGCGGCGAGCAGTCGCAGCGCCAGGTACGGCGCGGGTTCGCGGCGGAGCACCCGGCGGGCGGCGTGGGTGTAGTCGTCCCGCAGCGGGGGGCCGGATATCCCGGCCGCCGTGAGGGTGGTGCGCCAGCTGGGCATGGTGGTGAGGCTCCTCGGTGTGCGCGTGGAGGGAAGTGCGGGCGCGCGGACGCGCCCTCGTTCGGCTGCGGAGCCGTGCGGCCCGGTGCGGGCCCGGGCCGGTCAGGTGGCGGTGACCTTCCTCAGGCTGCCGTCGGTCTTCCACAGGACATAGCCGCCACGGCCGTACTCGTCGCTGAGGTAGGTGCGGATCGAGGGGACCTGGTCCATCATCCAGGGGTCGACGATGACGTGGCGCGAGGTCGGCTTCTCGACCTTCAGGTCCTTCTGGGATTGCTCCAGCATGCCGGGCAGCGCGTCCCAGTTGACCGTGGCCATGTCGATCAACGGCTCGCCCTCCTCGACTGTGCCGTCCGGTCCGGTGCGCGAGGCGACGCCGTCCCGGTACTGCCAGGAGTCGACGGTCTCGGCTCCGGCCGCGGTGGGGATGGAGGCCAGGATGTAGCCGTCGTAGAGCGTCATGTCGACGAAGGTGGTCGTCCCCGTCGCCTTCTTGAACGCCTCCAGGGCGGTGCGGATGTTCCCCGGCGTCATCATGCTGCCCCGGGGCGCGTCCGCCGTCTGCGCGCTCGCTCCGGGCGTGGGGGCCGAGACGGCGTTCCGCCCGGACGGCGCGGCGGAGGCGCCGGCCGCGCGCGTCGCGGCACCGCCCGTCGCCTCGTCGTCGCCGGAATTGCCGTCGGGCAGCAGCTGGACGATGCCGGCGATCGCTGCCGCCAGGACCGCGGTGACCACGGCGCCGATGAGGGCCGGACGCCTGCGCGCGGATGATGCCACCGGTAGCGGTGCGGTCGGAGCCGCGTAGGGAGAGCCTCCGGAACCGTAGGGCGGCGGGACGGGCGGGGTGTGCGGGGCGCTGTTCGGCGCGTAGGGGCCGAACTGCCCGTACGGGCCGGGCACGGCCGGGGAGGCGGCGGGCGGCGCGGAGGCGGCCGCGGGGCCGGCGCCCGCATCGAGAGCGGCGCTCGCGTCCCGGAGCAGGTGTTCCAGCTGTGCTCCGTCGGGGCGCGTGGCCGGGTCCCGCACGAGCAGCCGTTCCAGTACGGGCCCCAGCGGGCCGGAGCGCACCGGCGCGGGGATGGGCTCGTCGAGTACGGCGACGACGGTGGCCAGGCTGGTGGCCCGGCGCAGCGGGTGGCTCCCCTCGGCGGCCACGTAGAGCAGCATGCCGAGCGACCACAGGTCGGAGGCGGCCAGCCCCTCCTCCCCGCGGACCCGCTCGGGCGCGATGTACTCCGGGGAGCCGATCAGCACACCCGTCGCGGTGAGCGCGGTGGAGTCGTGCAGCGCGGCGATGCCGAAGTCGGTCAGCACGGCCGACCCGTCGGGGCGCAGCAGCACGTTGGCGGGCTTCACGTCACGGTGGAGGATCCCCTCGGCGTGCGCGGCGCGCAGCGCGGACAGCACGTCGAGGCCGAGCCGCGCCACCTCGGCGGGCGGCATGGGGCCGGACTCCAGGCGGTCGTGCAGGGAGCCTCCCCGGACCATCTCCATGACGATCCACGGGTGCGCGTCCGTGCCGTCCGCGGGCTCGACGATGTGGTGGATCGTCACGACGTGGGGGTGGGCGAGGCGGGCGAGGGCGCGTGCCTCGCGGACGGCACGTTCACGCATCTGTTCCGCGAGGCCGGGCTGGGCGGCTGCGGTCGCCGGGTCCGGCGGGCGCACCTCCTTGAGAGCCACTTCTCGGTGCAGGGCGATGTCGCGCGCCCGCCAGACGGTACCCATGCCGCCGCTGCCCAGGGGCGCGACCAGTTCGAAGCGCCCGTCGATCAGCCGTCTGCCGGCCTCACTCGTGTCCATGGCGGATCATCGTAAGTGCCGCCGCGGTCAGCAGCGCCGCCGGTCCACCGTGACCGTTCCCTGGACGGCGGTCACCGTGCGGTCGTAGCACCCGCCGGGCACCTGCGCCCCGTACAGCCGGTGTCGGACGGTGGTGGTGGCGACCGCGTGGCGCTGGTCGCGCGGGACGTTCGCGGTGTAGGTGGCGTCGCCGGTGTACCGGTCGTCGAGCCGGGAGGTCCCGATGGTCCGGCCGCCGCGCAGGGTGACGGTGTCCGCGTGGTCGCCCAGGGTCAGGACCGTGCGCAGGCGGTCGCCCGCGCCGAGGGTGGTCTCGCCGTCCATGGTGTAGGTGCGGCCTGTCCGGGTGGTCGTCGGTCCGTGCGTCACGCTCTCGTCGTCGGTCCAGGCCGCGGTCAGCGCGTCGCGGCTCTCGCCCTCGGTCCAGCGGTGGGCGGAGGTGTGGTGCACGGAGCGGCTGACGGTGGTGGCCACCCGGCCGCGGGAGGTGTTGAGGTATCCGGCGGTGGTCAGCCGGTGGCCGCCCTCGGTGTCCACCCGGTGCAGTTCGCCCGGGACTGCGGGGGTCCAGCGGGAGTGGCCCGTCGGGGCGCTCTCCTCGTGCCGGGTGAGGGCGCCGGTGACGACCCGGCGGGCCTCGTCCTGCCAGAGCAGCAGGTTGGTGGGGGTGCTCCAGCCGCTCTGCCCGGCGGGCAGCCCCGCGACGGTCACCTCGATGCGGTGCGGGCGGCCGTCGTTGAGGAGGGCGGCGTAGGGCGTGAGGTCGTAGCGGATCGGCTGGACGTCGAAGGCGCGCGGGCCGGGGGTGACGTACCAGAGGAAGGGGTTGGACCAGCCGCCGGTCCAGACGGTGGGGAAAGGCGCGGCGATGCCGGCGAGCCGCCCGTCGACGAGGACGCGGACCTCGCGGTGGGGGCCGCCGTCGGCCGTGCAGGAGTACGGGGTTCCGGCGGGGGTGGTCAGATACCAGTACTCCTCGCAGCCGCCGCCGGAGCCGGTGGCGTACACCTCGGCGAGCAACCGTTCGGTGTTGCGCGGAGTGGTGATCGTCGGCGTGATGAGGGGCAGCACCCGGTCGGGGGTATCGGGTGCGGGGGTGCGTCCGTCGGCCGCGTAGAAGGTCAGGGTCACCGTGACGTCGATGACGCCGGTGTAGGTGTCGTTCACGACGTTGCCGATGAGCATCTCGACGGGCTGCGGGCGGGCGAGGGTGTCGCGGTAGCGGGTGACGTCCTTCTCGACGGACCAGGCGATGCCGTCGGGCGAGGGCTGGGGCGTCGAGGTGCGCAGGATCTCCACACCGCCCAGGGAGAGGTGGCCCAGGCGGTCGTACTGGCGGCCCTTGACCTTGCCGTCGAGGCGGAGCACCACTGCGGCCCAGTCGGCCGCGCCGCAGGCGGTGGGGGGCGTGTAGTGGCCGCGGAAGGGGGTGAAGTCGCGGAACCGGGCCTGCGCGAGGGTCACCCGGCAGGACCGGGTGGCGGGCTTGGTGACGGGCGGAGCGGCGGTGAGGGGGTCGTGCCAGTCGGTGCCGAACTCGGCGGGCGGCGGGTCGGCCGGTGGCAGCCCCTGCGCGGGACCCGCGGCGGCCAGGGTGCCGGCGGCCAGCGCGAGCGCTCCGAGCAGGCCCGTGATCCTGTGTCGTCTCATGGACCGGCAGTGAAACCCGGTGCGCCGGGCGGCGGCCAGGCCCCAAGGGCCGGACCTGGCCGGTTCCGGTCGTCAGCCGCGCAGGACGACCACTCCGTCGTCGTCCGCGTGGACGGTGTCCCCGGTGCGGAAGGTGACCCCGCCGATGGTGACGGGCTCGTCCACGGCGCCGGCGCCGGTCTTGCCGCTCTTGCGGGGGACGGTGCCCAGGGCCTTCACACCGAGGTCGAGCCCGCCGAGGGCGACGCTGTCGCGGACTGAGCCGTTGATGATCAGGCCTGCCCAGCCGTTGCGTTCGGCGGCGCCGGCGATGAGGTCGCCGACCAGGGCGGTGTGCGGCGAGCCGCCTCCGTCCACGACGAGGACGGCGCCCCCGCCCGGAGCGTGAAGCAGTTCGCGCAGCAGGGCGTTGTCCTCGTGGCAGCGGACCGTCCGCACGGGGCCGGCGAAGAGCCTGCGGCCGCCGAACTGCCGGAATCCGGTGGTGCAGATGCCGAGGGCTTCGCCGTGCTCGTCGTACAGGTCTGCGGTGGGGACAGGGGTGACGCTCATGTCGGTACCGGTTCCTCGCTACTCGTTCTCCTGGGTCGCGCCGTGCGGACAGGGTAGGGGGCCGGGCCTTGCCTCGCCGGCGGGGGCGGGGGCGGTGGCGAGGCAAGGCAAGGCCCGACAACGGCCGGAACCCGGCGGGCCCGAGGGCGACGCGCCGGGGATCCGCGCGAGGCGAAACGTTTCCGCGCAGCCTTTCCGCGCAGCCTTTCCGCGCAGCCTTTCCGCGCAGCCTTTCCGCGCAGCCTTTCCGCGCAGCCTTTCCGCGCACCGTTTCCACGGAGCCTTTCCGTGCACCGTCGCGCGGCCCCCGGGATCAGACGGGAACCCGTCCCCCGGGTACGGCCAGTTCGGCCGCGGCGGCCGAAACCCCGGTCGGTGGGGCGCCCGTCGGAGCGGCCGGCGCCCGGGTCAGCAGGACCACGCCCCGCGCCGCCACGAGGGCTCCGGCCCCCGCCAGCACCAGCCCGGCCGGCCCGCCCTGGAGGCGTTCGCCGAGCAGGGCCGCACCGATGGCGGCCGCGGCAAGCGGGTTGGCCAGGTTCACCACGGCGAGCGGGGCGCCGAGCCCGCCGCCCCGGTAGGCCCGCTGCGACAGCAGCATCCCGCCGACCGCGAACATCACGACCAGCAGCGCCACGGCGACGACCCGGACGCTCAGCAGCGATCCCCCGCGGCCGCCCGCGACGGCCACGGTCTGGGTCAGTGCGGAGGCCACCGCGGAGGCCAGCCCGGACGCGGTGGCGTGCCGCAGGCCCGTGCCCGGGTCCCTGACCGCGGTCAGGAGCAGGATCACCGCCGTCGTCGTCCCGGAGACGACCAGCGCCTCGGCCAGCGTGAGGGTGTCATCGGGGGCCGGCCCGGAGGCCGGGAGCAGCAGCAGGCCGAGCCCGACGACGGTGGCGAGGGTCCCACGCCATTCGGTGGCCGCCACCCGGCGTCCGGCCCGGCGCGCCCCCATGGGGACGGCGGCCACCAGGGTGAGCGCGCCGAACGGCTGCACCAGGGTGAGGGGCCCGTAGCGCAGTGCCGCCGCGTGCAGCAGGGCCGCGGCCGCGTTCAGTCCGGCCGACCACCACCAGACTCCGGAGCCCAGCAGCGCCCCCGCGCTGCGCGCGGCGCCGGCGCGGGCCAGCCGTTCCTGGGCGACAGCGCCGGCCGCGTAGGCCACGGCCGAGGCGAGGCAGAGCACGACGGCGAGGGCGGTGTCGTTCACCTTCCCGCTCCCACGGACGCGGCGGTGCTCTCCCGGCGCGGCCCCGCGCGTACGGCGCCCTCGGCTTCCGTGCCGTCCTGGCCGCTTCGGGCCCCCGCGCCCGCGTCCGTGTCGTCCCGGCCGCCCGCCCGCGGCCGCGGGACCACCAGCAGGGCGATCCCGAGGAGAGCGGCGGCCACGGCCGCGTCGAGCCAGTAGTGGTTGGCGGTGCCGACTATCACCAGCAGGGTCACCAGCGGATGCAGCAGCCACAGCATCCGCCAGGGCGAGCTCTTCGCGCCCTTCGCCCCCCGGGTCGCGACGATCACACCGATCGCGAGCATCAGCGCCCAGCCGAAGTGCAGCGAGGGCATCGCGGCGAACTGGTTGGCCAGGGTGTCGGTGTCCGGCGCGGCCCGGTAGACGGAGGGCCCGTAGACCTGACCGGTGTCGACGAGCCCCGCCGTGGGGAGCATCCGCGGGGGCGCCAGGGGATAGGCGAGGTGCAGGACGAGCGCGGCTCCGGTGAGCACGGCGAGCACCCGGCGGGTCCACAGGTAGTGGGCGGGGCGGCGAATGTAGAGCCAGACCAGGAAGAGGGCGGTGGCGGGGAAGTGGACGGCCGCGTAGTAGGTGTTCGCGGTGATCACGAGGGCGTCCCCGTGGAGCAGTAGCCGCTGCACCGCGCCCTCGCCGGGCAGGTGCAGCAGGCGCTCCGCGTCCCAGATCCGGTCCGCGTTGCGGAAGGCCTCGTCGGTGCGGTCGGTCGAGAGCAGTCGGCCCGCCTTGTAGACGATGAAGAAGCCGGCGACGAGCAGCAGCTCGCGTATGAGGCGCCGGCGGGCGGCTCTCGGTCCGCCTGCCGGCCCGGCAGGCGTGGTGTGGGCGGTCATCCCCCGGTCTCTCCTCCTGTTGCGCGCACAGCGACACGCCAGTGTATCGATACATTGTCGTATCGATACGTCGGTGTACCGATACGGTCGCGTTCCCGTACACTTCTCAGCGGAACCAGCAGCCGAGGCGCCCCCGAGGAGAGCCGCAGCCCATGACGTCGACGCCGCCCCCCGCACGCCGCTCCAAGATCACCCCGGAGCGGGAGCAGGAGTTCTACGACGCCGTCCTGGAGCAGCTGCGCGAGCACGGTTACGAGGCCCTGACGATGGAGGGCATCGCCGCCCGGGCCAGCTGCGGCAAGTCCACGCTCTACCGGCAGTGGAAGACCAAGCCCCAGCTGGTGGCCGCCGCCCTGCGCTCCGCACGGCGGGGCACCCTCGCCGCGGTGGACACCGGGACCCTGGCGGGCGACCTGCGCGAGGCGGCCCGGATCGCTGCCGGCACCTCCGGGCGCGACACCCGGCTGACGCAGGCCCTCGGGCACGCCGTCCTCAGCGACGAGGCGCTCCAGGCCGCCCTGCGCGAGGCCCTGGTCGAACCCGAACTGGCCGCCTTCGACGCGATGGTGGAGCGGGCCGTGGCCCGCGGCGAGATCTCCGCGGGCCATCCCGCCGCGGAGTTCCTGCCGGCCCAGCTGATGGGCGTGCTCCGCATCCGGCCGGTATTGGAAGGGCAGTACGCGGACGCCGACTACCTGATCCGGTTCGTGGAGGCGGTCATGCTCCCGTCCCTGGGCCTCGGGCCCGACCGCCCCGCCCGGCCGGCGGCCGGCCAGGCCCCCTGAACCGGCGGGGCGCCGTCCCGGTGACCGGACGGCGCCCCGCCCGCGCTGCCTCGTGGGGACGGCGGCAGCGCGCCACCCGGACCGGGCGGTGGCCACTCACCCCAGTGGCCACCGCCCGCTCTGGGCGGACCCTCGGCGGTCTCCTCCGCCGCACTCAGCGGCCCCCGCCCATGACCCGGGTGAACTCCTCCGGGTCGGCGTCGAAGCCCTCCAGCCGTAGGGCGAAGGACCAGGCACCCGAGGCGTCGCGGGTGAACTCGGCGACGGTGGCGGCGGTGGCGGCGGGCACCGCCGCGAAGTCACCCTGGGCGAGGTCGGTGTGGCCCTCGCGGATCCGGAACCCGGTGCCCGCGACATCGGCGAAGGTCTTCGCCCGGCCCGCGCCACCGCCCGCTCCGACCCGGGTGTCCTGGATGACCACGCCGATCACCACGCGGCCCTTGTCCGGCGCCATCCTGTGCAGTTCGACGGTCATCACCTCGTCGAAGCCGAAGCCCTGGCCGGTGTGGCTGTCCCGGTTGAGGGTGATGGTTCCGTCCGGCGACCGGCTGCCGAAGTGCACGAGTTGGACGGGCGCCCCGTGCGGATCGGCCGCCGGGTAGACCGCGGCGACGATGTCCAGGTCGTTCGCAGGAGTGCCGGCGGGGCTGGGGTCCCACCGCAGCGCGACCTCCACCTTGGCCAGTCCTTTGCGTACACCGGTCACCGAACTCCCCCTTCGTCTGCTGGCATTGCCCTGGCATGATCCCACGGGCGCCGCACCCCGGCCCGAACGGCCGTACTTTCCCGGCCAGTCGGGCCGGCCGGAACGACCGCCGGGCCGCCCTCCACCGCCTGCTACCAGTCGCCGTCCTGTACGGGGCTGCCCGGCCTCGGGGCGTTGCCGAGCGGCTTGACCTGGCCGGGGGCGGGCTCGGCCCACGGGGTGTGGTCGTCGCCGAGCCACTCCCCCACCGGCTTGACCCCACCGAGCACATCGGTCGGCGCCAGATCGGCGGCCGAGTCGTCGTAGTAGTCGAACCACGGCAGCCCGGCCCGGGTGTAGGCGGCGCGGTCGACCGGCGAGGGCGGGGGATCCTCGCCCGTGATGCGGCGCCACGCGGGCGGGGTCACCAGGTGCACGAAGACCCGCGCGGACGGCTCCCCGGCCCAGTCGGACAGCGGGCGCTCGTCCCGGTAGACCTCCTGGCGCATACTGCCGCCGACGCCGAGCCCCATCGCGGGGGCCGCGGGCGCACCCGGCCTGCCGCCCGGACCGGCACCCCGGGGCGCCCCCGGCCCGGCCGGGGCGGGCGGCGCCGCCATCGGCGCGGGGACCGGTCCGCCGAAGCCGCCGCCCGTCGGCGCCGGGCCGGGCGGAGCCCCGTAGAGCCCCCCGCCCTGGGCCGGCGCAGGGGGAGGTACCGGTCGCGCGGCTTCGGCCCGGCGCCACCGCGCCAGCGCCTCGGGGCCCAGCGGGAACACCTGGAGCTGCACGCCGCCGGTGGTCTCCTCACCGGTGACCTGCCCCTCGACCGTGGCACCGAGCCCCAGCGGCACGGCGACGAACTGGCGCACCGTGCCGTCCCCCGAGTTGATCCCGTCCAGCCAGGGCTGCCGGGGCAGCACCGTGTAGTTCTGCGGGGTCCGCGCCAGGCGGCCGCTCCACCGCTCGCCGGAGACGGCGCACACCTTGCCGACGCCGACCTGGAGCGCCGCGGGCGTCCGGGTCCCCCCGAAGCTCAGCCACATGGCCTCGCGCAGGTACACGGGCAGCATCACGCCGCCCTTCGCCAGCCATTCCGGCGGGACCGTGTCGGGGTGGTCCTCGACCCTGCGCAGCGGGAATTCACCCAGTCCCGGCGGCAGCGCATGCGTTCCGCTTTCGGGCAGGCGCAGCGTCCGTATGAACCGGATCTGCACTCCTTCTCCCATAAGCAGTGCATTTCCGTCCACCCGTACCGAACCTGTTCCCACACTCGCCCCTTTCTGCTGGTCAGAGCCGGTTTTACCGAAGCAATGACGGTCAAGCCGGATCGTTATCCTCAAGTTTTGCTCAAATGTAGTGACGCTGCGGCCGCCCGCTTCCTAGCTTCCTCGTACACGTGTCCCGACGTGTCGTACGTTCCCGCGGTTCCACACGCCCGGCGATCCCGGTGACGCGTCCCGCGTTCCCCCCAGGAAAGAGTGCAAGCATGAAGGTTCCCCAGGCCGGCGCGGTCGCCGCAGTGATCGCCCTCGCCCTGACCGCATCCGGGTGCGGTGGTGGAGACGAGGACCAGGGGATCCTTCCCATCGGCATCAAGTTCGACCAGCCGGGCATTGGCATGCGCGAGACCGGTGGCACATTCACCGGGTTCGACGTGGATGTCGCCACCTACGTGGCCAAGGAGCTCGGCTACAAGCCGGAGCAGATCGAGTTCAAGCAGGTCCTGAGCAACGACCGTGAGCTGCTGCTCCAGTACAACGAGGTCGAGTTCGTCGTCGCGAGCTATTCGATCAACGAGAAGCGCAAGGAGAAGGTCGATTTCGCGGGCCCGTACTTCGTGGCCCACCAGGACCTGCTGACCCGCGCCGACGACGCCTCGATCACCAAAGCCGAGGACCTCAACTCCAAGACGATGTGCTCGGTGACGGGTTCGACCTCCGCCGAGAACCTCAAGAAGAACCTCGCCCCGAAGGCGTCCCTGCTGGAGCTCGGCGGCTACTCGGACTGCGTCGTCGCCCTGCAGGAGGGCCGCGTCGACGCCATGACCACGGACAACGCGATCCTGGCCGGATACGCCGCCCGCAAGGGCAACGAGGGCAAGTTCAAGCTGACGGGCCAGAGCCTCAGCAACGAGAACTACGGCATCGGTGTCAAGAAGGGCGAGAAGGAGCTTCAGCGCAAGATCAACGATGCTCTGAAGAAGATGGTCCAGGACGGCTCCTGGGAAGCGGCCGTGAAGAAGAACTTCGGCGCGAACTACAAGCACGAGCCGGCTCCGGCGATCACCACCGGCTGACGCCCGACGCACGGGTGGCCGTGACCCCTTGCCGAAGGGGTCACGGCCACCCGTGCGTCCCGGCCCCGCGTCAGGCCACCGGGGCCTTGCCGCGCAGCACGGTCAGGAACTCCCTCATCCAGCGCGAGTGGTCGGGCCACGCTCTGGCCGAGACCAGGGTGCCGTCGACCACCGTCTCGGAATCCTCGAACCGGGCCCCGGCGGCCTCCATGTCCAGTTCCAGCGCGGGATACGCGGTCACCCGGCGGCCGGCCAGCCCCCCGGCCGCGGCGGTGATGAGCGGGCCGTGGCAGATCTGCGCGATCGGCTTGTCTGCCTCCGTGAAGGCGGCCAGGATGCGCCGCAGCTCGGGATCGTTGCGCAGGTACTCGGGCGCCCGGCCGCCCGGCACGACCAGGGCCGAGTAGTCCTCCGTCACCACGTCCGCGAAGGCCAGGTCGGCCGGCCAGGTGTAGCCGGGCTTCTCGGTGTAGGTGTCGTAACCGTCCTCGAAGTCGTGTACCGCGAAGCGCAGTTGCTTCGCACGCGGCGCCGCGATGTGCACCTCGTACCCCTCCTCGCGCAGACGCTGGTAGGGATACAGCACCTCCAGCGACTCGGCCGCGTCGCCGGTCACGATGAGGATCTTCACTGCCATGGGCTGCTCCAGGTAGGGCTGTGGGCGGTCGGGGCGGCCCCGCCGGGGCCACCGCTACCCTGCCCGCGGCCCTCGGGACGCACACCCCCGGCTTCCACGTTCCCGACACATGCTTTTTGCCTGATGGGCACATGACAATGCGATGCTCCTGTCGCCACCCGATCCCCCGCCGAATCCCCGGGCGGGGACGGTGCGTACGGAGAGGTACCCCCCACCGAATGAGAATCTCGCGCCTGACCCCCTGGGCTGCCGGCCTCGCCGCCGTGGCCCTGGTCGCCGTACCGGCGGCCGCGTCCGCCGGCCAGCAGGTCGCGGCGGCGCCCCCGGCCCCCGGGACCGCCCCCGCAGCGGCCGACGCGTACGACGCGTACTACGCGCCCGCCGAGGGCAAGACCGGTGCCGCGCTCAAGGCGGCCCTGCATGACGTCGTCAAGACGCAGTCCAGGATCTCCTACGACGGGGTGTGGAACGCCCTGAAGGCGACGGACGAAGACCCGGCGAACCCGAACAATGTCATCCTGCTCTACTCCGGCCGCTCGCAGTCGAAGTCGTCGAACGGCGGTGGCGCCAACGACTGGAACCGCGAGCACGTCTGGGCCAAGAGCCACGGCGGCTTCGGCACGGCCACCGGCCCGGGCACCGACCTGCACCACCTGCGCCCCGAGGACGTCAGCGTCAACAGCACCCGCGGGAACAAGGACTTCGACATGGGCGGCAGCCCGGTCAGCGAGGCCCCGGGCAGCCTGACCGACGCCGACTCCTTCGAGCCTCGGGACGCGGTCAAGGGCGACGTGGCCCGCATGCTGCTCTACATGGCCGTCCGCTACGACGGCGGCGACGGCTTCGCGGACCTGGAGATGAACGACAGGGTCAACAACGGCTCCGCCCCGCTCTTCGGCCGGATCAGCCTGCTGAAGCAGTGGAACCGGATGGACCCGCCGGACGCCTTCGAGCAGCGTCGCAACCAGCTCATATTCGACGTGTACCAGCACAACCGCAACCCGTTCATCGATCACCCGGAGTGGGTCGACTCCATCTGGTGACGTCGGACCGCGACCGCGGCGGCCTCCGGGGGTTGACGTGCGTCAGGCCGGGTATGCGCAGGCCAGAGGCTGCGGACCGCGCCCGACGGCGGCAGCCCACGGAGGTACGTCGTGATGGACGGAGCCGGCCTCTCCGATCGCGAGCAGCGCGCCCTCTCCGCGATCGAGGCAGAACTGCGGGGCGACCGGGCCCTCGACCGGATGCTGCGGTCGGGGCGCCGGCGGCGCCGTGCCGCCTGGGGGGCTCTGTGGGGCGCGGCGACCGCGGCGCTGTTCGTCGCCGCTTCGGTCACCGTGTCCGAGCCGCTGCTGTGGGGCTGCGCCGCAGCCTGGACCCTGACCGTCGTCACGGCCCTGCCCGCGGCCGTCGAATGGGCCGGCCGCCGCAGACGGGTCGGCGGGCACCCGGAGGGATGACCTGCCGCGGGCCGGCAGGCGCACCGGGCGGGGGACGGTCAGGCGGTCAGGCGGTCAGACCCGGCCGGCCAGGGCCTGGAACTCGGGCCAGGACAGCGTGGGCGTGCGCGCGTCCCACACCTTCTGGGACAGCGCGGCCAGCGGCATCCGGATGCCCGCCGCCACCTGGTCCTGGGTCTGCGCGCCGGACAGGTCGGCCCAGACGGCGAGGCGCCCGCCGAGTATCTGGCCGTCGTAAGAGGTCGGCACCGGTGCGGTGCCGCGCAGGACCAGAGGGGTCCACTGCTCGTAGATGCGCCGGCCGGTGGGGTAGGTGAACTGGTTCGGCTCGCCCAGCACGTAGTACAGGTACTCGTCGTTGAGGTTCACGAGCTTGCGGCCCTCGCGCAGGTACTCCAGCGGCGGTCGTGCTCCGATCTCCTTGCCGGTCCAGTACTCGACCTGGATGTCCTCGGCGGCACTGGTGACCCCGCCGGCGAAGAAGCCGTCGTTCCACGCCTTGAGGGCCTTGCCCGAGGGGCGGACCACGTCGGCCCGGTCGTTCAGCCATCCCGTGGCCAGGTCCTGCACGCGTGCCGAGGGCCCGTAGCGCTGCTGCGCCGCGCGGGCGAGCTGGGGGAAGGAGGCCTGCGGGTCGCGGACGACGAGCGCCTGGTACTCGTCGGCGCCCAGGTGCCAAGCCCCGCCGGGGAAGAGCGGCCGGTACTCACGCAGCAGGTCGTCGACAAGTGCGGCCGCGGCCGGGTTCGATATGTCCACCGCTCCCTTGACCGCCCGGCCGTTCACGTCGCGCAGCTGCAGATCCGGGTGGGCGCGCAGCACGGCGCCGAGGTGTCCGGGCGAGTCGATCTCAGGGACCACGGTGATGTGCAGTCGGGAGGCGAGCGCCGTGATGTCGCGTACCTGCGCCTTGGTCAGGTGCGGGGTGGAAACGATCTCGGGGTGGCTGTCGGACTGGATCCGGAAGGCCTGGTCGTCGGAGAAGTGCAGCCCGAGCTGGTTGAGTTTGAGGTCGGCCATCTCGCGCAGGCGGCCCTTGATCCACTCGGGCGTGAAGTGCTTGCGCGCTATGTCGAGGTTGAGGCCGCGCTGGGGCTTGGCCGGCGCGTCGCGCACGGTGCCCTCGGGGGCCGAGCCGGAGGCGCGCACGGCCTGCTTGAGGGTACGGGTGCCGTAGAAGACGCCGGCCTCGTCCGGGCCGCTGATGCGCACGCGGCCGTCCTTGACGGTGAGGGTGTAGGACTCGGGCCCGCCCGCACCCTCCACGGCGAGCTCCACGTCTCCGGAACGGGGGGCCGCCGACGCGCCGTAGGTGATGCCCAGTTCCCCGGCGAGCAGTCGTGCCTCGTCGGAGAGCGCGGCCGTGTCGTCCTGTGCGACGACCACACGGGCCTCGGGGGCGGGCTTCCATCCGGGACCGCGGGCCGGCTCGTGGTCGCGTACGGCCGGGATGGTGCGCGGGGCGGTGGAGAGGGCGTAGCTGGGCGACGGGGGCGGTGGCGGGGTGGGGGCGCCGGCCGGGGTGGTGGTGCCGGCGGGGCCCGGGGTGGTGGTGCCGGGGGTCGCCGGGCCGGGGGCCCGCGCCGCGTCGGAGGCGGCCGTGCACCCGGGCAGGGCAAGGGCGACGACCGCGGCGACAGCTGCCGTCGCGATGACGTGGACCCTTCTGCGCTTCATCGGTTTCCGCATCGTGCACCAGTGTCCCCCGTACCAACGTGGCACGCGGAGCACGTGCGCGCGACCCGGCCTGGGCCCGGACCCGGTGCCGCGCGCCGCGCCTCTCAGCACCGTCTCCGGCGGCCCCGCGGAGTCGGGCGACACCCGCGGGGCACGCCTTCGGCCAGGGGCGGCCGTCACTGCCGGGCGGGATCGGCGGCGATCGTCGCGCGGCTTTCGGCGACGGCCACCACCCGGCTGGCGGGAGCGGTGCGCGCGGCCGTACGGCGTTCCAACGCGCCCGAGACCAGGGCGAGCAGCAGGGCCGAGGCGGCGAGCGCGGCACCGACCCAGTTCGGGGCGGTCCAGCCGAGGCCGGCGGCGATGACGAGCCCGCCGAGCCAGGCGGCGAGGGCGTTGCCGAGGTTGAAGGCACCGATGTTGACAGCGGAGGCGAGGGTGGGCGCGGCGGCGGCCTGGTCGAGGACGCGCTTCTGCAGTGGAGGCACGGTCGCGAAACCGAGGGCGCCGATCAGCGCGAGGGTGATGGCGGCTCCGGTCTTGCTGTGGGCGGTCAGGGTGAAGACGGCGAGGGTAACGGCGAGGGCGGCCAGGGTCGCGTAGAGCAGGGGCATGAGCGCGCGGTCGGCGTAACGGCCGCCGACGAGGTTGCCGGCGACCATGCCGAGGCCGAAGAGGACCAGGAGCCAGGTGACGGAGGAGTCCGCGAACCCGGCGACGCCCGTCATCATCGGCGTGATGTAGGTGATCGCCGCGAAGACGCCGCCGAAGCCGAGGACCGTCATGGCCATCGCGAGCAGCACCTGGACGTTGCGGAAGGCGGCGAGTTCGCTGCGGATGCGCACCTCGCCCCCGAGCCGGGGCAGCTCCGGCACGAGGCGGGCGATGCCGAGCAGTCCGGCGACGCCGAGCGCGGCGACGATCAGGAAGGTGACACGCCAGCCGAGGGTCTGCCCGACGAGGGTGCCGAGGGGAACTCCGACCACGTTGGCCACGGTCAGGCCGGTGAACATCATGGCGATCGCGCCGGCCTTCTTCGCCGGGGCGACGAGCTCGGCGGCGACGACCGCGCCGATGCCGAAGAAGGCGCCGTGGGCGAGCGACGCGATCACGCGGCCGGTGAGCATGGCCCCGAAGGCGGGGGCGAGTGCGGAGAGCACGTTGCCCACGACGAAGAGGCCCATGAGCAGCATCAGCATGCGCTTGCGGGGGATGCGGGTGCCGAGCACGGTCATGAGGGGGGCACCGAGAACGACGCCGAGGGCGTAACCGGTGACCAGGAAGCCGGCCGTGGGGATCGAGACGCCGTAGTCCGCAGCGACCTCGGGGAGCAGGCCCATGATGACGAATTCGGTGGTGCCGATCCCGAAGGCCCCGACGGCGAGGGCGAGGAGCGCGAGAGGCATGGGGAGGTGCCCTTCAGGGAGGTGGTGGTGCCGGGTGCGGACGCGACCTGCGCGCAGGGATGCTTCCGACGCTTACATGCGCACACATTAATTGCAGACGCGGGATATATGCAAGCGCGGGCTATTGCGCAGATGGCATATCCTGGGGGCACGCGGCCCGCACGCTCGCCCCACACGCCCCGCACGCCCCGCGCGCCCCGACGCTTCGATGGAGGAGCCCATGACGGCCACGGACAGCACGCCGACCGCCCTCTCCCAGGGCTGGTGCGCCCTCTCGCTCCTGCACGGCCGGATCGAGGCGCACATCGAGCGCGCCCTCCAGGCCGGCCACGGACTCAGCGTGCGCGAGTATTCGCTGCTCGACGTCCTCAGCCGCCAGCACGACGGACCGGGCGGGCACCTGCGGATGCACCAGGTCGCCGACTCGGTGGTGCTCAGCCAGAGCGCGACGACCCGGCTGGTCAGCAGGCTGGAGGACCGCGGCCTGCTGAACCGCTACATCTGCGACACCGACCGGCGCGGCATCTACACCGACGTCAGCGGATCCGGCCTGGCTCTGCTGGCCGCCGCCCGCCCCACGAACGACGCCGCCCTGCGCGAAGCCCTCGACGAAGCCGCCGGCCATCCGGAGCTGGCGCCCCTGGTGGCGGCCGTGGAGAACCCCCGCAGGCCGTAGGGCCTACCGGCGCGGAACGGGCGGGGACGAGGTGGCGGCCGCGCCCGGCGCCGGAGACGCACCGCGCGACGGCGGCACCGACCCGGACGGCCCCGGGGAGGCCCGTACCGTCGGGCCGAGCGACCGGTCGGGCGTCGGGACGCCGGACGGTGCCGCCGACGCGTCCCCGCCCGGGGGCCGGCCCGGTCTGCTCGGCGAGGGCGACGGCGGTCCGCCGGAGGACGGGCCCGGAGTCGTCAGGCGCGGCGGGGTCGCGGGCAGCTGCGGACCGGGCTCGGCGTCCGGGACGAACAGCAGGTACCCGACACCGGCGACCGCGGCCGCGGCCGCCGTGAGAGCCGCGAGCGGCACGGCGAACCGCCGCAGCCGCTCCGCCGGCCGTCGTCCGGCGCGCGCTCCCGGCGGGCTCGCGGTGCGCAGGCGGCGGGCATCGACGCCGTCCGCACGCGCGGACAGCGCTTGGCGCAGCCGGCGCTCCACCGGGCGCTCGCCCTGATGCGGGCCGAGGTGTTCGCCGTCGGGCGTCATATCCGTCCCTCCAGGTTCCGTTCCAGCGCGTCCAGGCCGCGGCTCGCGCTGGACTTCACCGCTCCCCGGCTGATCCCCAGGGTGGTCGCGATCTCCGCCTCGCTGAGGTCGGCCCAGTACCGCAGCACGAGGACCTGTCGGCGCCGGGGCGTGAGCCGGGCCAGCGCCGCGAGCACTTCGCGGTGTGCTTCGTCCAGCACCACGTGGTCCTCGGCGGACGGCAGGTCGGCCGCCGGAGGCGGGGTCCAGGCCCGTGCGGTGCGCCTGCGCCGCAGGACGGAGCGCGCGGTGTTGACGACCGCGGTGCGCAGGTAGCCGAGGGCGTTGTCGACCTCGGCCACCTGTTCACCGTGACGGCGGTACAGGGCGGTGAAGGCGTCCTGTACCACGTCCTCGGCGGTGGCCAGGTCGTCGACGAGCAGCACCGCCAGCCGGACCATGCCCAGCCGGTGCGCGTGGTAGAGCTCGGTGACGGTGGGCGGTCCCGGGTCCCCGTCGCCGGTGTGGTCGTGGGCGTGGGCGTGGGGCGGGCCGTACGCGGAACCGTACGCCGGAGCGTGCGGCCCGGCGAAGATCCGCGGGGTGGTGGCGCGCTCGTGGCGCAGCAACGACCACAGGCCCCGCCACGCCCGGCCGAAACCGGGCGCGAGGGGGCCGACGGGTGGTGCGAGGTGGAGCACGGGATTCCTCAGCTGTTCGCGCGGCGCCGCACGGCGTAGAGGGCTCCGGCGCCCGCAAGGACCAGACCGGCCGCTCCCGCCCCCATCGCGACGGTCGTCGCCGAGGAGCCAGTATGCGCGAGCTCGGCCCTCGTGCCCGCCTCGGGTGACGCGGCGGGCGACGAGGGAGAGGCACCGGGGCCGGAGTCGCCGCCCGCGCTGCTCGGAGAGGCGCCGGGGGCGGCTCCGGGGGAGGCACTGCTCGCGCCGCGGCCGGTGATCGAGGGGGAGCTGACCGAGGGGACGGGCCTGGGGGCGACCTCTCCGGGCGAGGCGTCGGCCGGGACGCTGACCGACGGGGAGGGCGCGGCCGGGCCGGCGCTCGCGCCGTACGCCGGGCCGGCCAGGACGACGGCCGCCCCCGCGGCGGCTGCGGCGACGGCCGTGCGGCGCACGGCCAGGGGGACACGCTTGAGGTTCTTCACGGTGGGTCTCCACGGTCGGTTCCGGGGTGAAGGGGCGCGGACTGCGCCCCTTCACCCCGCACGACGCGCGACCCTCCAGGAGGTTGCCGCCACCGCGGAAAAACTTTCGTCCGCCGTGCAGCTCCGTCTCCGGAGCGACCACCTGCTGGAGAAGGTCAGGTGGAGGCGGGGACGAGCACGACGGCCGTCCCGTAGGCGCAGACCTCGGTCCCTACGTCGGCGGCGTCGGTGACGTCGAAACGCATCATCAGCACGGCGTTGGCGCCGCGCGCCTTCGCCTGCTCGACGAGCCGGTCCATGGCCTGGTTCCGGGTCTGGACCAGGGTCTTGGTCAGGCCCTTCAGCTCGCCGCCGATCATCGACTTCAGTCCGGCGCCGATCTGGCTGCCCAGGTGGCGGGAGCGCACCGTGAGGCCGAAGACCTCGCCGATGACCCGCTCGACCCGGTATCCGGGGACGTCATTGGTCGTCACGACGAGGACGCCGGTCTCGTGCGCGCCGGCTCCACCGCCGTAGTCGTCGATACCCATGCGTCCACTCTTGCGCCGCCCGCCCACCGCCGCATCCGGGCAGCCCGCGATCGGGGCACGGGGACGGCGAGCCCCGGCCCGCGGGCGACGACGGGCCTGACGCGGCCGGAAAGGGCGAGTCCGCTCATGCGGCCGGGGCCGTGCATCCGCACCGCGGTGCCCGGTACTCCCCAGGGCGGCCCCCTGGTGGACACATTGGGCATATCGGGTTACAAGCCGGTGAGGCACCGGAGCCGCAGGGCCCGTCCTCGTCATAGTCGTCCCTGGCAGCCGCCTGTTGCCATCCCGCGCCGCACCACGCGGCCGGTCGGACGTCTTCACAGAGGAGTCGGCTCATGCTGATGCCCACCAGAACCATCCTCGCTCTCGCCACCGGAAGCCTGGTTCTCGGTCTGGTCGGGGTGGGCGCCGCCGTCGCGGACGAGGGCCCGCGGGAGATCATCGTCGGCGAGGTCCCCCCGTACGCGCAGCCGGGCGGGTACCCGTACGAGAGGTACGCGTACGGGAAGGTCGTCTCCAGGGGGCCGCTGAAGGTCCGCAGCAGGCCGACCACCGAGTCGCGGGCGATCGGCCACGTGCAGCCGAACAGCCGGGTCGAGATCGAGTGCAAGAAGTACGGCGAGAAGGTCGACGGGAACCGCATCTGGTACCGCCTGCACGTCGAGCGGGAGGACTGGGAGAACGGGTCCGGCCGTGAGGACCGCCAGGACCGTCAGGACCGTCAGGACCCCGACCGCGCGAAGGCCTACGAGAAGGAGCACTGGGTCTCCGCCCGCTACGTCAAGAACCTCTCCGAGGTGCGGTACTGCCGCTGACCCCCGGCGAGTCCAGCGGGCGTACGGTACGCGGCCCCACGCACCGCGCACCGTACGCCCCGACGCGTTCGCGCAGTTCGCGGTCGGCCGTGACCACGACCACCGGGCGGCCGTCGACCGCCCGGGCCGCGACCAGTTCCACGATCCGGTCGTCCGCGCTACCGGGCGCCGTCTCGACCCGTACGCCGGGCACGGACGCTACGCCGCCGGCAGCGCCCTCGACGACGAGGACGATCTCCTCGCCCTCGTCCCGGGCGGCCAGCCGGTCGCGCAGCCGCTCGGTCGCGCCGCGCCGGTCGCGCCACCAGCCGTCCGGCACCGAGCCGACCACGTTCGCGGCATCGACGATCAGCACGGTCAGCACGTTGCGCACACCCGGACTTCAGAAGTCGCCGTAATTGACCTGCCAGGTGGGCAGGCCCATGCGGCGCCAGACGGCGACGACCCGGTCGCGGTCGTCGAGGGAGACCCGCACCGCGAAGCGGTGGCGCACGTGCGCGTCGAACAGCTCCGCCTTGACCACGTCGTCGCGGCGCGTGTCGCCGGCCGCGCGCATCCACAGCTCGTCGTAGGGCACCTCGTGCCGGCGCAGCCAGGACTCGGTCTGGGCCCGGTACTCCTCGCTGCGCCCCGACAGCAGCACCACCGTGTCGCCGTCGGCGCGCCGGAAGGCGTCCAGCGCATGCCGGACCGGCTCGTTGAGCAGGTCGAGCTCGCAGCGCGTGAAGTCGTACGGCCCCCGGTCGCCGGTCAGTGCGAGCGTGCCGTCGATGTCGCACATCACCGCCGCCGGCAGTGCAGGGTCGGCGACGTAGGGCGTCACGGGCGGCGCGGCCACCTCCCCCGAGCCGGCGTTCATCCACTCGCTCGTCAGGCGCCAGCCGCCCCGGCGGATGTTGCGGTGCTTCTCGGCCAGCACTCGGATGATCTCCTCACCGACCTGGCGCTCGCGGGCGGCGTCCCGACTCAGGCACTCCTCCAGCGACACGTCGGTGAAATCGTGCACGACGAAGGTCGCGCGGCCGCCGACGGCCGCCTTCAGCCGCTTCGGGATGTGCTTGGTCAGGTGGGTGTTGTCGACGACCACGTCGAACCCGTCGTCGACGGCCGCGCGGACGGCCGCGTCCTGGATCGCCAGGACCGTCTGCTCGTGGGCGAAGCCGCGGCCGCGCCCAGGATCCGGCAGGTCGAGCATGGCCCGCAGGTCGTCGAGGTTGACCCGGCGCATGCGGCCGCCGGACTCGGCCTGCAGGGCGCGTGCGGCCGTCGTCTTGCCCGAGGCGGGCAGACCCGTCATGACGTGGACGACGGGAATGGGTGACTCGCCCTCGGCGGGCCGGTGGGGCAGGTCCGCAGCCGGCGCCGGGATCCCTGGCGCAGCCCGGGACACGCGGCCGGCCCCGCCCGACGTCCGCGCGGGAGCGGGCGCGGTCCGGTTGTCCTCGTCGGACACGCTCCTGTCCTCCTCGTCGGTGACGTACGGGTCGACGGCCTCCGGCCGGACCCGGCGCCAGGTCGTGAGCTCGGTCGACCGGCCGTCGAGCCGCATGAACATCGCGGGCCGAACGGCGCGGTCGGGCAGCTGCGCCACGGCCCGGGCGAAGGCTCCCCGGTCGGAGGCCAGGTGCACGAGGCCCGCGTAGGCCTCGTCGATCGCCCGCTCGTGGCGGGCGGCGGCCTCCTCCAGGCCGGCGATGACCTCGCGCACCCAGTGGTCGAACTCGTCGGGCACCTGCGCCAGCAGAGCATCGAGGGGCTTGCCGCCGGACGCCTCGATGTCGGAGACGGTGCAGTTCAGGCCCTGTGCGAGCTGCTGGGCGGGCAGGCCGGCGAAGCGCTGGATGCCGTGGCCGCGCCAGATGTCCCGCGCGGTCACGCCGGTGAGCACCCTGTGCAGCCGTACGTACTCGGACAGCTTGGCCTTGGCGCGCACGCCCGAGGCGAAGCGCAGCACGAAGCCCTCGGCGTCCATGCCGGTGGCGGATGAGCCGCCCGGCAGGGTGTTGGACTCGGTCAGCGCGAGCAGCTCGTCGAGCGGCATGGCGGGCCACACCGTGACGACGGAGCCGATCCCGGTCCACTGGGTGGCGGCCTCGGCGAGCGGCACCTCGGTGCCGCCGACGGTGAAGGCCGCAAGGAGGACGAGGTCGCGCCGGTCGCCGTAGTCCACGACGATGCGGTTCTGCGGGTACAGGATCTCCGCGAGATAGGTGGTGCCCGGCTTGAGGGCCGAGGTGTCCGCGCCGTCGAGCCGGCGCTGTGCCCAGGTGGCCTGGGCACTCGTGAAGGACGCCTTGGAGGCGACGCGCCAGCTGCCCGCGTAGTGGAAGACGATCGCGAGGCTGCCGTCGACCTTGTCGTACACCTCGAACGGCTCGTCGGGCAGGGCCGGGGCGTACGGCCGGCCCGACGCGTGTTCTCCGACGTTGAAGAACTTCGGCAGCGGCAGCGCGACGATCGCACCGGTCTCGTCGTCGGCGACCAGGCCGCGGCAGCGCGTGGTGACCTCGTTCCAGACGCCCTCGTACTGGGCCGTCCGCGTGTACGTGTAGATGGACAGCGGCAGCTCTGGGTGCGATTTGCGGGTCACGTACCCGGCGTCGATCGAGTGTGCCAGCGCCTGGGCGGGCAGCAGGTCATGCAGAGTCAGGCTCTCCTGGCTCATGGGGTCCTCCCGGTTTGAGACGGCTCATTCTCGCCTCCGGGAGGTGATGCCCGGTACTCAATTATGCCTGGTCGGGGCGGCTCCAAGGCGGTTGATGTCCGCGGGCCGCAAGATGTGGCCGGGCACCTCGGTGCCGGGAGTGGCGACGGCGATCATGGCCCGGCCGAAGGCCTCGGAGGTGATGACGAGGTCCGGTGCGAACCGCTGCAGCAGCGGTACCAGCGGTGCGGTGACGGCGTGGAGGACACGGTGGAGCCGGGTCCGGGGCCTGGCGCCGCGCGCCGGCCGGACGATGCCGGGGCGGAACATGTAGGCGCGGAAGGGGAGTTCCAGCAGGTCGTTCTCGGTCCTGCCCTTGACGCGGGCCCACATGGAGCGGCCCCGGCCGGTGCTGTCCGTGCCCTCCCCGGAGGCGTACGCGAAGGTCATACCGGGGTTGGCTGCGGCGAGCGGCCGGGCGACCGCGAGCGTCAGGTCGTGGGTGACGCGCCGGTAGTCCTCCTCCTTCATGCCGACGGAGGAGACGCCCAGGCAGAAGAAGCAGGCGTCGAGGGCGGCCGGGTCGACTCCGGCGGCGGACAGGTCGGACGGGTCGTCCTGCACCCGCTCGCGCAGTTTGGGGTGGGTGACGCCGAGCGGGGAGCGACCGACGGACAGGACGCTGTCGACGGAGTCGTCACGCAGGCACTCGCGCAGGACGGCCCGGCCGAGCATCCCGGTCGCGCCGAAGAGGATGACGTTCACCTCAGGAAGCGTAGGCGTCGGCGGTCGGCGGCGCGCGGGGGCGGGGAGGCGGGCCGGTCCCGCCGGGACGGGCGGGACGGTCGGGACCGGCTGGTGCGCGGATCGGCGGACGGGCGGACCTGATGCCCGGGATCGCCGGGGCTCAGTGGGAGACGCAGAGCTCGTTGCCCTGGGGGTCGGCGAGGGTCGTCCACGTACTGGGGCCCTGGCGGCCCTCGTGGAGGAACTTCGCCCCCTTGGCGACGAGGCGCTCGACCAGTACCTTCGGGTCCTCGTCACCGGTGCGGACGTCGAAGTGCATCCGGTTCTTGACGGTCTTGGCCTCCGGTACGAGCTGGAAGAGGACGCGCGGGGCGCCTTCCAGTCCCCCGGGGTGGCGGATCGCCGCTCCCGCCTTCCAGACGAGCGTGCCGCGGTGGGTGGTGGTGTCGTCCTCGGTCGCGTGCCCCGCGGCGATCAGGCCGCGGATGAACTGCTCGTCGCTGGGCTCCACTTCCCAACCGAGGGCGTCGGCCCACCAGTCGGCGAGGGGGTGCGGATCGGGCGAGTCGATGGTCACCTGGAACGTGTACGCCATGCCGGGACCCTACTGACCGGGCGCGGGCCGCGCCACAGGAGGACCGCCGTGACCACGGCGGGCGGCGCGCTCATTGCGGCGGGCGGGGGGCGGCGAGCCGCGAGGAGACGAGCACGCCGACGATGGCCAGCCAGGCGGCCACGGCGATCCAGAGCAGAAACTCCCCCACCGGAACGAGCCAGGCGATGCCGGCCGGCTCCGCGACGGACAGGCACGCCGTGGCCGTCATTCCGAGGGGGAAGACGGTGGCCCAGCGCCGGATGTCGCCGCGCGTCCGGGGGTGGCGCAGTTCGGCGGTGAGGAGGACCGCGTACCAGACGAGGGACAGCGCGAGCGTCACGAGCGTGACGCCGCGCAGGGCCGTGTGCGCCGCGGCCGTCCACACGGGAGACGCGGTGAGCTTGGAGCCGGCCAGGGCGGAGAGGGAGAGCGCCCCGCCCGCCACCCAGTGGTCGCCCGCGCCGCCCGCCACCTCGCCCAGGTCGAACCTGAGGAGAGCGGCCGCGTAGAGCAGCAGCCCGAGGCAGAAGGCGGCCAGCGCGGCCCGGGCCAGCCAGTCCTGGTGGCACGCGGCGGCGAGCACGGCTGCCAGGAGGGCGAGCCCCTGCGTCGCCACGCAGCCGAGGAAGGCGCCTCCGGGCATGCGGCGGTGCCAGTGGCGTACGACGTTGACCAGCAGTCCCGGCCAGAGCACCGCCGCCAGCGCGAGCAGTGCCGCGGCCGTGGTCTGCCGGCCGAGGAGGGAGATCCGGGTGCCGATGACGGTGGTCGCGGCCACGGCCGTCAGGGCGGCCGGGGTGTCGGCCTCGGCGCGGAACCGCCCGCGATCGCCCACGAGCCGGGCCGTGAAGTCGAAGCCGAGGACGAGCCACAGGGCGACCGCGACGACGAGTGCGACCAGCGACGCCGCCTCGTGTCCCGTCATGTACAGCCCGACGGAGATGATGCCCGTGGCCATGACGGCGGCCCCCGCCGCCGGCGGAAGGCCGGTCCACCAGCCCGGGCCCGGAAGGATGCTCACGCTTCCAGCGGACCGCACGGTTCAGCGGGCCGCCAGCGGGCGGGGCCGACTGGCGGGCCGCCCCCGCGCGGCAATCCCAGGGTACGTGTGCAGGGTGCACGTGACGGGACGCGGCCGTCCCGGGCCCTGGACGGAGCGGGAGAGACAGCGGTCCGCCACGGGGGCGATGCGGACGGCCGAAGGGTCCCCTCGACGGCGCCCGCGCCGCCATCGAGGTGGCCGGAACTTGCGCTTGCCAGGCCTGTTAGGTCTACCTAACCTATGGCTCGCTCGCGCACGCTCGGCACGACTTCGGGATCCGTCCCCGACCGAAGGAGCCTCCCCCCATGAACACACGTCTCGACCACGCCCAGCCCTACGCCATCGGCCTGTTCCGGATCGTCACGGGCCTGCTCTTCGCCTCGCACGGCGCCGCTTCCCTCTTCGGCGTGCTCGGCGGCGCCCATGGCGGCGGCACCGTCGCGGCGGGCACCTGGCCGGGCTGGTACGCGGCAGTCATCCAGCTGGTCGCCGGTGCCCTGGTCCTGCTGGGCCTGGGCACCCGCGCGGCCGCGTTCGCAGCCTCCGGCTCCATGGCGTACGCGTACTTCACGGTGCATCAGCCCGGTGCGCTCTGGCCGCTGCAGAACGGCGGCGAGGCCTCCGCGATGTTCTGCTGGGCCTTTCTGCTCCTTGTCTTCACCGGACCCGGCGCCCTCGCGCTGGGCTCCCTGTTCGCGTCGCGAACGACCGCCTCTTCGAGGCACCGCGACGACACCCGACCGGAAACCGTGGCCGCCTGAGGAATGGATTCGTCCGCAGATCAACGGCCGATAGCCTGTCGCACATGGACGAACTCAACGGGGCGGAGATCGTCGGCTTCGCGGACGCCGAAGCGTTCGAAAGCTGGCTCGCCGAGCACTACACACGCCAGGAAGGGGTGTGGGTCAAGCTCGCGAAGAAGAAGTCCGGGATCCCGTCGGTCACCGATGACGAGCTCGTCGACGTAGGGCTCTGCTACGGCTGGATCTCCGGGCAGCGACGCTCTCTCGACGACACGCACTACCTGCAGAAATACGTGCCGCGCCGACCCAGGAGCCTGTGGTCGCAGGTGAACGTCGACAAGGTCGCGGCGCTGACCGCCACGGGCCGGATGCGGGAACCGGGGCTCGATGAGGTGCGCAGGGCACAGGCGGACGGTCGCTGGGTCGGCGCCTACGCCCCACAACGCACCGCGGGGGTGCCGGAGGACCTCGAAGCGGCACTCGCGGCGCGTCCCGAGGCCCGCGCGGCCTTCGACGCACTGGACCGGACCGGTCGCTACCTGGTCGCCCTGCCGCTGCTCCAGGCCCTCACGCCGGAGACCAGGAAGGCCCGGCTCGACCGGGCCGTGCGCCTGCTGGCCGGTGACCCTCCGCAATGAGGCGGTGAGATGTCGGGGCGGCGGCCGGGCTCTCCCCGCCCCCGGAGAAGGCATCGGGCCCGACCCCACCGCTCACGGGGAGGCCGGGCCCGGCGACGATCCGGGAGCCCGGGAGCCTGAGACTCGGGGGACCGAGGCCCGGGGGCCCGGGAAGTCGGCCCTCGGCGGGTCAGGAATCCTGGTGGCGCGCCTGCTCCGCCCGCTCCGCGTTCCGCTCCTTGATCCGCACCGCTTCCTTGCGGACCTCTGCCTGGGTGGCGCGCTCCCGCAGGAGCCACTCGGGGGACTCCTGCTTCAGCGCTTCGATCTGCTCCGTGGTGAGGGGCTCGGTCACTCCGCCGCGGGCGAGGCCGGCGATGGAGACGCCCAGCTTGGAGGCGACGACCGGGCGGGGGTGCGGACCGTTGCGGCGCAGTTCCTGGAGCCACTGGGGCGGGTCGGCCTGGAGCGCGCTCAGTTCACTGCGCGAGACGACACCCTCCTGGAACTCTGCGGGGGTGGCCTGGAGGTACACGCCCAGCTTCTTCGCCGCGGTCGCGGGCTTCATCGTCTGGGTGTTCTGGTGCGACGTCATGAGGTCAAGGGTATCGAGCATGTGCACGGCTTCCGACCACGCCCGGTAACCTTGCGGGGTGACAGGCTCGGAAACACCCCCAGCGTTCCGGCTCGCTTATGTCCCCGGCGTGACCCCTGCCAAGTGGGTGCGGATCTGGAACGAGCGGCTGCCCGACGTACCCCTGACCCTCGCACAGGTCTCCTCCGCCGAGGTGTTCGGCGTCCTGCGCGCCGGTGACGCCGACGCGGGCTTCGTCCGCCTCCCGGTCGACCGCACCGACCTCAGCGCGATCCCCCTCTACACCGAGACCACGGTGGTCGTGGTCCCCAAGGACCACCTCGTGGCGGCGGCCGAGGAGGTCACCACCGAGGACCTCGCCGACGAGGTCGTGTGGCAGCCGCTCGACGACACCCTGGACTGGGAGAAGCTTCCCGGCCGGCCCGCGATCGAGCGGCCCGCCACGACGGCGGACGCTATCGAGCTGGTGGCGGCGGGTGTGGGCGTGCTCGTCGTGCCCCAGTCCCTGGCCCGCCTGCACCACCGCAGGGACCTCACCTACCGGCCGGTCTCCGACGCACCCACGTCACGGGTGGCGCTGTCGTGGCCACAGGCGGAGCCCACCCCCGACCTGGTGGAGGAGTTCATCGGGATCGTCCGCGGACGGACGGTGAACAGCACGCGGGGCCGGCAGCAGGGGGCTCAGCAGCCCAAGGCCAAGGGCAAGCGGCCCGAGCGGGGCACGGGCAAGGCCGTCGGCAGCGGACCCCGGCGCGGGTCCGGGGCCGGGTCCGGCAAGCCCGCTTCGGGCAAGGCGGCCGGGAAGAACGCGCGCGGTGGCTCCGGCGGGGCCAAGGGATGCAAGGGCGGCAAGCCCCGGCGGCGCCCCTAGGGCTCCGGCCCCCGGCGTCCCGGACGGCGGGGACCGTGGAATGGTCCTCGAAGAACCGTCACCGGCAAGGATTTGCCAGAATCGGATCATGCTGACCATCGGGACGATCGTCATGGGCGCCGAGGACGTGCGGCGGGCCGCCGCATTCTGGTCCGGGGCGCTGGGCTACGTACCACGTGACGGCGCGGTGGACGACGGCTGGACCGTCCTGGAACCGGCCGACGGCGCCGGACCCGCACTGGCCCTCGGCCGCAGCATCACGCCGGTCCAGCGGCGCCCCCGCGTCCACCTCGACCTGTACGCGGCGGACGCGGCCGAACAGGCGGCGGAGGTGGCACGGCTGGTGTCGCTGGGAGCCCGGCACGTGGAGTGGGACTCCTACCCCGAGAACCCTGACTTCGTGGTCCTGGCGGACCCCGAGGGCAACCGCTTCTGCGTGATCGACGCGACCCACGGCTGACTCCCCCGCCCCGTCTGCGGGAGACGGACGGGGCGTGAAGCCCTGCGGAGGGGACTGCGAGGCCTCGCCGCCGTGCCGTTCCTCACTGATGCGGATCGACTCGATGACGACGTCGTCGACCGGGCGGCCCCCTGCTCCGACGGCTGTGCCGGCGATGGAGTCCACGACCTTGCGTGGGAACGGCGGTCCCGCACGGGCGGCTCCGGGCGCCCGCTCGGGCGGAAGGCGGCCGAAGCCTCACCCGGCCGGGGCCGGCATCCGCGCAACCGAAGATCCCGTCGGCGGGCTGCGGCCGGTGACGCGGGCAGAGCCACGCGGACAACGGCCCTTCCTGATCCCCCGCTTTCCCCTTCCTTAAGCGGAACCTAAGGCTCATCGAGACCGCCCCGAAGCGAACGAATGTCCGTTTCGGGGCGGCTAGCGTGCTGCCGCAACCCCAACTCCCCAGTAGCACAAAGGCAGGCACGCGATGGGCAGCACACTCGGTCACCGGCGCAGGACGAGTCGTACGGCGAGGGTCACGGGCGCGATCGTGGCAGCGGCGGTGATCGGCGGTGCGGCCTTCGCGCTCACCGGGACCGCACACGCCGGGTCCGTCGGGGCCGTCTACACGAAGTCCAGTTCCTGGAGCGGCGGTTACACCGGGCAGTACGTCATCACCAACAGCACCGGGCAGCCCCGGTCGGGCTGGACGCTGGAGTTCGACCTCCCGACGGGCACGAAGATCGACTCGCTCTGGAACGGCACCCACACCGTGGCCGGGCAGCGCGTCACCGTGAAGCCGGCAGGCTGGAACGGGGAGCTGGCAGCCGGCGCCTCCGTCACCGTCGGGTTCGTCGCGAGCGGCCCCGGAGCCCCGGGCGACCCGACGGGCTGCCGTATCGACGGAGTGAAGTGCTCCGTCGACCAGAGCGCCACCACCCAGCCGAGCGGGCGACCCACCACCCGGCCGACCGCCACCGCGGCTCCGACTGCGGCCCCGACCACCGCCCCGACGGCTTCGGCGACCTCCGCCCGGCCGACCCGCACCGCGTCGCCCTCCCCCACCGCGACCACCCCGGTCCCGGTCGGCGGCGCGCGCTTCGCGCCGTACGTGGACACCTCGCTCTATCCCGCGTACGACCTGCTCGACACGGCGGCCAAGACCGGCGTGAAGGAGTTCCACCTGGCCTTCATCACCTCCGGCGGCGGCTGCGCACCGCTGTGGGGCGGCGTCACCGAACTCGCGAACGACCAGGTCGCCGCGCAGATCGGTGCGTTGCGCGCCCAGGGCGGTGACGTGCGGGTGTCCTTCGGTGGGGCTGCCGGACACGAACTCGCCCTGAACTGCGCCACGGTGGACGACCTCGCCGCCGCCTACGGGAAGGTCGTCGACCAGTACCGCCTCACCAAGGTCGACTTCGACATCGAGGGCGCGGCCCTGCCCGACACCGCTGCCAACGCGCGCCGCGCTCAGGCCATAGCCAAGCTCCAGAAGGCCCACCCGGGTCTGGACGTGGCCTTCACGCTGCCCGTGATGCCCGAGGGCCTGACCCAGCCGGGGGTGGCGCTGCTGGCCGACGCCCGCAAGAACGGCGTCCGCGTCGACGCCGTCAACATCATGGCGATGGACTACGGCCCCGCGTACAGCGGGGACATGGGGCAGTACGCGATCCAGGCCGCGACCGCCACCCAGGCCCAGATCAAGGGCGTGCTCGGACTCTCCGAGGCGGCGGCGTGGAAGGCCCTGGCCGTCACGCCGATGATCGGCGTCAACGACGTGGCCAGCGAGGTCTTCACGGTCTCGGACGCGACAGAGCTCGTGGAGTTCGCGGCGTCGAAGGGAGTCGGCCGGCTGGCCATGTGGTCCTCCACGCGGGACAAGCAGTGCGCGGCCGGAGCCGTCAGCCACGCGGACGCCACGTGCAGTTCGATCCTCCAGCAGCCCTTGGCCTTCACCAGGGCCTTCGCCGCCCTCAAGTAGCGCACGGCCCGGTCGGCTTCGGCCGGATCAGGCCAGGATGCCCGCCCGGGTGGCAAAGTCGAGCGCCATGTCGACGCGCGGGGCGGGGCGGCCTTCGGTGCCGGGCGCGGTGAGCAGGGCCGTCGCCGCCTCGGCGTCGGCCCTGCCCTCGCGTACGAGCGCCGCGAACCGGTCGACGGCGTCGGCGAGGGCCCGCTCGTGCAGGGAGGGGGCGTCGAAGGAGGAAGCCGTGAGGCCGAGGAACTCCTCGTGTGAGCCGGCCCAGGGCGCGGCTCCCTCCAGCCCGTCCTCGTGCAGCTCCCGCGGGTACGGGATGCGATGCCAGGCTCCGTTCTCCCACCAGTAGACGAAGCCGAACATATTGCCGTCGGCGTCGTCCCGCAGGAGCTCCCAGGGCAGCCAGTCCGGCCCACCCGCCAGGAAGTCGATCTGCTCGCCGCCGATGTGGGTGGTGCTGCCGTCGGGGTCCTGACCGCAGAACACCGCGCGGTCTTCGTCGAACACGCTCAGCCGCCACCAGCCGTCGGCTCCGGTGGAGTGGCACCACAGGCCGTCCTCGTCGAGGGCGAACTCCGTGCCGGTGGAGGAGGCGACGTCGACCATCGCCATGATCGCGGCCCTGGTCCACAACTGCTGTGGGTGGTCGAGGTCTTCGGGCCGGCTCGGCGTGTGCATGCTTGGTCTCCTCCAGGGTCTTGGACAAGCCTCGCACGGCATCGGCGCGACGCCTCACGAGGGTCCGCCCCGGCACGGACGAAGGCCCGTCCCGACCGGAGGTCCGGCCGGGACGGGCCCGGTGCTTCGGCCGTCAGGCGTTGATGCAGGTGTTACCGGCGGCCGGGTTGAGGGCGCCGATCAGGTTGATGCTGTTTCCGCACACGTTGATCGGAATGTGGATCGGGATCTGGACGACGTTGCCCGAGAGGACGCCCGGCGAGCCGACCGCGTAACCCTCCGCGACGGAGTCCGCCGAGGCCGAGGACGCACCGCCGATGACCGCCAGGCCCATCACCAGGGCGAGGCCCGCACTCTTCCAAACACGCGACACGTGGAATCTCCTTGTCGTGCAGGACGGTGCCGGAGCACCGCACGGCCCCGAGGGGGGCCGCCCCTCCTTCTTCGGCAGCAGACCGTCACCGCCCGAAGCCCGGACGGCCCCGTTCCCTCGAAGAGGTGCCCGCACGACCTCCGTTTGGTGGTATGCACGGCGACGGCCCACGGCAGAGCCGGGCTCGAATTCTCTGTTCGAACACACCAGTTCGGATTCCTGCAGCACGAGGCGGAAAGCCCCAGCCAGCCTCGAAGAAACGAACCGGGCTTCCAGGGCAGCGACTTCACGGAACCTGCGGGCGGCGGAGCAGCCCGGGGCGATCCGCCACGACGCCGGGGCAGGGCCCGGCGCCGGCACCCGGCCGATCCCCCGCCGGGGGCACCGGGGGCCGCCGCGCGGGAGCGGCCTCGCCCTTGCGCAGGGCGGCGCCCGGCCCGTGTCGAACCGGACCGGGTGCACGCCCGACCACCGATGTCACACGGGCTTCTGCGACCAACTCGTGCACAGGGACCAGATGATGAACACGTCGATCGCGATGATGATGATCGACCACCACGGCTGGTACGGCAGCCACAGGAAGTTGGCGATGATGCTGAGTCCGGCGAGCACGATGCCTGCGCCCCTGGCCACGTTGGAGCCGAGGAACAGGCCCACTCCGGTCAGCACGACGATGATCCCGACGATGAGGTGGATCCAGCCCCACGACGTCAGGTCGAATGCGAAGACATAGCTGCCGAGACGCGCGTACACGTCGTCCTCGGCGATGGCCGCGATGCCCTGGAAGATCGCGAGGCATCCGGTCACGACCAGGAGGACCGCGGCCAGGAACGTACCGACCGCCCCTCCGGTTCCGTCGCCTCCGCTGGACAGCGGTGTGGTGCCCGGCGCGGGGCCGGTGTTCCAATTTCCCCCGGTCGGTGTCGACTGGCCCATCGAACTCACCTCACAGTTGGCGGTACCGCGCCGGACACACCCCACAGTGTCGTCCGGCCGACGGTTTCTCGTGATCACCCGAAGCGGGTGGTCCTCCCTTCCGGGTCGTGGAGCGGGCGCGGCGTCAGGCGGCGGGTACCTGGCGCATTTCGAGCACCCGCAGGCCCATGGCTTGGAAGCGGGTGAGGAGCCCGTACAGGTGCGCCTCGTCCGCAACGGTGCCGAGGAGGAGCGTCTGTTCCCGGACCGGGATCCGGTCGAGCTCGGGGAAGCTCGCGGCGAGCGTGTCCGGCACGACGCCCGAGATGTGGAACGCGTAGCGCATGAGAGCACTCACTTCTCTCCGGAGGAAGACGTCAGGTGCCGTGACTCGGCCTGCCTGGTTCCTGCCTCATCGCTGCCTGGTTCTGCCGTGTGCTGCCGGGTTTCGCGGAGTTCTGCCCTGCCATCGTCGGCCCGGCTCCCGCAGCCCGGCATCGCCCGGTACGGGCGAGGCGCTTCCCCCTAGAGCAGCCCGAGGTCCTGGGCTCGGTGGACGGCGTCGCTGCGGCGGGTGACACAGAGCTTGCGGTAGATGCTCTTGAGGTGAGTCTTGACGGTGTTGGCCGACACGTACAGCTCGGCAGCGATCTCCTCGGTGGACAGCATCCGTGCGGCCTGGCGCAGCACCTCGGTCTCCCGTGCGCTGAGCGCCTCCACCACGGGCGACGGCGTGCCGGGCCCGGTCGCCGGGTCGGCCGGGCGGACGCGGCCCGGGGCCGGACGGGAGCCTTCTCGCAGGTGTCGGCGAACCCAGGGGCCGCTCTCGGCGAACGGCCGGCGCAGTCCCTCCGGCCGGGCGAGGTCCACGGCTTCGGCCAGCTTCCGGCGGGCCTCCACGGCGTGGCCGTCCGCGGCGGCGATCTCTGCTCCGAGCAGGTACGCCGCCACCCGCACCGGCGGCGCGACGCCGTCGCCGGCGGGCAGGCCCGCGAGCTCTCGCGCGGCGGCCCCGGCGCGGCCGACCGCCAGGAGGGCGCGGGCACGGGCCAGCACGTGCTCGGGCCGCGCGGAGGGTGCGGCGTCGAGCACCCGGAGGGCCGCCACGGCGTCACCGCATGCCAGGTGGGCTGCCGATCCGGCCACGGCCAGCGCGTCCGCCGCCCACGCGGACAACGGCTCCGCGGCCCCCGTCGAGCGCAGTCGGGCGAGGACGGCGAGAGCGGCCTCGCCGTCGCCCCCGGCGGCGGCGATCCTGGCTCCGATGACGGCGGCCTGGACCGCTGCCGTGCTGTCGGGGCGGAGGCCGGCGGCGGCCGCCGTGGTCGCCAGGTCCAGGTGGATTCGGGCGGCCGGCAGGTCGTCGTGCTCCACGGCGACGCCTGCCCGGACGAGGTGACCGGTGCCGGAGCGGCGCTCGGGCGGGAGCGCCGACTGCTCGGCGACGGCGAGGGCGGCACGCGCGTGCTCGGCGGCCCGCCGCAGCCGGCCCCGCATCAGCTCGGCAAGGGCCAGCGAGCCGAGCGCGTCGCAGAGCGGATACCGGGTGCCGGGATCCCCTACCGGCTCGGCGGCCGGCTCCGCGCAGGCGTCGGCGGCAGCCGCGAGGGCAGCCCGCGCCGAGTCGAGCCGTCCGGCGCCGAGCCTGACCGCGCCGAGTGCCGCGAGGAGCAGGGCACGGATCTCGGGGTGCGCGGCGACCAGCGGGACCGGCAGCTCGCCGAGGAGCCGCTCGGCGTCGGCCGCCGCCCGCTCGGTGGCCGCCAGGTCCCCGGTCGCGCGCCCGGCGAGCGTCCCGAGGAGGGCCCGGCTGAACCTGGCGGCGGCGCCGGAGCCGGGGCCGAGATGGGTGTCCGCGCGGCGCACCGCATCCCGGTAGCCGGGGAGGTCCTGTACCACCAGCCGGAGGGCCGCCCCGACCAGGGCGGGCTCCGCGCCCGCCGCGTCCGCGGGCAGGGGCGCGAACGCCCGGTTCAGCCGCTCCGCCCGCAGGCCGGTGAACAGCCGGCCGATCGCCAGGTCGTCGACGAGCCGCCCCGCGGCGAACGACCAGTCGCCGGCGGCCGCTGCCTGGACCACGGCCTCGTCGAGCCGGCCGGTCCCGGCGAGCCAGCGTGCCGCCCGCCCGTGCAGCTGCTGCTCCAGCCCCGGGTGGCGCTGACGCAGGTGTGCGCGCAGGACCTCGGCGAAGAGGGGGTGCAGCCGGTACCAGGCGGATGCGTCGACCTGTTCCAGGAAGGCGTTGTCGCGGGCCAGCCGGGCGAGGGTGAGGGCGGCGTCGTCACGGCCGGTCAGCGCGTCCGCGAGGTCGGGGTGGACCCGGTCCGTGATGCTGACGCGCAGCAGGAGGTCCCGGGTGGCCGGCGGCTGCGCGTCGAGCACCTCTTTGAGCAGGTAGTCGGCGATCGTGGTGCGGTCGGCCGCGAACTGGCGGACGAAGGCTTCCGGGTCGGGGCTGCGCTGCATCGCGAGGGCGCACAGCCGCACCCCCGCGGCCCATCCCTCGGTCCGTTCCATCAGCAGCCGGATCCCGGCCTGCGAGAGGTCCAGCCGGTGCTCGGCCAGCAGGGCCTCGGCGTCCGCGTCGGTGAACCTGAGGTCGGCCTGGCGAATCTCCGCGATCTCGCCCGCCGCCCGGTAGCGGTGCAGCGGCAGCAGGGAGTCCGTCCGGCTGGTGAGGACGACGCGCAGGCCTCCGGCGGCGTGCCGAAGCACGAAGTCCAGTCCCTCCGTCATGGCGGGCGGGCGGGCCGTGTCGAACTGGTCGAGCACGAGTACGGCGGGCTGCGCGGAATCGGCCAGAGCCGCCGCCAGACGCACCAGGAAGGACTGGGTCACCCCTTCGGCCCGGGTCGGCCTGCCCACGGCGGCGGGCAGCTCGACCCCGCCCCGGTGGAGGGCCTCCATGACGTACGCCCAGAAGACGCCGGGGGCGTCGTCGGGTTCGACGGTCAGCCACAGAGGGGGCCGCGGCGCCCGGCCGCCGGCCGCCCAGTGCGCGGTGAGCACCGTCTTGCCCGAGCCGGCCGGACCGTTGATCAGGGTGAGCGGGCCCCGCACCCCGGCCGTCAGACGGCTGAGCAGCTCGGGTCGGTGGACGAGGGTCTTGGGCACGGCCGGTGCGGTGAAGCGGGCCGTGAGCATCGGGTCGCTCTGCGGTCGGGCCACAGCCTCCACTGAAACCGCGATCGGTCGTGATCACCACTCGTGCCGTCCGGTACGGGTGAGGTGCGGGCCCGCCGCCGGGCTCCCGGGCGGGCTCACCGCTGGGCCGGCCCGGGGCCGGGTGCGGGCTGCGGCGGGTCGTCGGCCGTGCCCAGCCGACGCGCCAGCAGGTGCTCGTGGGCCAGTACGTACCCCACGGCGACACCCATGGTGACGACGACGAAGAACATGATCAGCCAGGACAGGACGACGAAGACCAAGCCGAGGCCGCCGAACTGTTGGAGGCTCCGGTTCAGGGCGCGGGGCATGTAGAACTGGGAGCCCCAGCTGATCAGGCCCGCCCCGACCGCGACCAAGACCGCACCGGGCAGCAGGGGAAGCCATGCCACCCGCCCGCCGAGCAGGAGGTGCTGGGTCCACCACCACAGCAGGATCCCGCTGATCAGGGAGACCACCGCGCCGAGGACCCGGCCGGCGCCGAACGCCTGCTGCACGGGCCCCTGGAACAGCAGCGCCGTCAGCCAGACCAGCAGCCAGGCCAGCCAGCGCCAGGCCGCCAGCCGGGCCCCCGCCTTCGGCAGGTGCCAGGCGCGCTCGCAGGTCCGCTGGAGAGCGCGGCTGCAGGCGGTCGCGGACAGCAGTGTGACCACGACGCCCACCACCCCGGTGCTCGCGAGGGCTGCCGTGTCCTCGCCGCTGTTCTGCACCACCGAGCGGATCTGGTCCAGTGCCGGGCCCGTGAGGCCCAGGGTCCCGCTGATGGTGGAGACGAGTTGCTTGCGCATCCAGTCGGGTGCGAGGGCCCCGATGACGAAGATGGCGGGGATCGCGCCGAGGAAAGCCTGCGCGGCCAGCCGGGTCGCGCAGTCCAGCAGGTTGACGCGCGCGAACTGTTCGAGGATCCGGCCGAGGAACGGCGTGTAGGTGCGCATCCAGGCCGGCACGGTGAAGCGGGGCGGCTTGTCACGCGGTTCCGACACGGTGACGGCTCCTTCCCCGGACGGCGCCTGTCGGCTGCGGTTGCCCTCCACGAGAAGGATGGGGCCGCACCGGACGTCCGGCACGTCGGGAGCGGCCCCCGCGCGGGTGGGGAGCGCGGCCCCGGTGGCTCCGGCCCGAGGTCCGAGGCCGGCCCGGAGCGGACGTACGGCCGTCGTCCCGGGCGGCCGGTCCGGCCGTACCGCAGGGCCTGGCACGCGCGGCGGTCGACGGCCCGCCCTGTGTCACCGGCGGCCTGCGGGAGCCGCGGCACGGGCGCCGGGGCTCCCGGGACGCGGGGCGGCGGCCGAGGCCCGCCACCGCCCTCGGGAACGGAGTCCAGCTTCGACCCGGCCACGGTAGGCCGGTCGGGGGCGGCGGCGGGCGGAACCTCACTGGCGCTGGTGAGGACCGGTCCGGGTCCGGGCGGAAGGCCGCCCGACGCCGCCCTCCGCGTCCGCCGTCCCCGCTACGGACCCTGGTGACCGCCGTCCAGGCGGACGATCTCCCTTTCCAGCGGGCCGAGTTCCCCCTGCCCGTCCGCCTCCAGCCGGACTATCTCCTCCCGCACCGCGGTGAGTTCCTCCTGACGCCCCATGACCGCCAGCTGCAGACCGTAGGCCTTGAGCACGACCATGAGCAGCTGCGCCCGTCCGGCCTCCAGGGAGTGCATCCGGCGGGCGGCCCCGACCGCCTCGGCCCGCAGGGCGAGGGCCGTGCCGGGCTGATCGGCGAAATCCTGCCGGCTGTAGGTGCACAGTGCCCGAGCCAGCTGGGGCAGATAGGCGAGCGGGCTCACCTGGGCGAGTACCCGGTAGGCGGCGACCTCCTGTCGGGTGGTCAGGGTCTGGGAACCGAGGAGGGCCACTCGGGCCCGGAGTACCGCGTCGTGGTTGATGTGCGCCGTGTGATTCATGACGCTGATTCTGAAAGCCGCGAAGGGGCCCGAACAAGGGCAATCCACTGTGCTCTTGATCCTACGAAAACGTGCTCTGACCTGTCATGATGGATACGTCTTCACCCCTGCGCCCGCTCGGCGCCCCGGTCATCCGGCCAGGAAGGACAGCCGGACCCGACGGCGGGGGTTGTCCCGGTTGGTGTCCACCAAGGTGACGGACTGCCAGGTTCCGATTGCCAGCGTTCCGTCGATCACCGGAAGCGTCGCGTGCGGCGGGACGAACGCGGGCATGACGTGGTCACGCCCATGGCCCGGAGAGCCGTGGCGATGCCGCCACCGATCGTCGGCCGGCAGCAGGGACTTCAGGGCGGTCAGCAGGTCCTCGTCGCTACCCGCTCCCGTCTCGATGACGGCGAGCCCGGCGGTCGCGTGCGGCGTAAAGATGTTGAGGAGTCCACTCCGCCCGCGCGCGACCTCCTGAAGGAAGGCGGCGCAGGCGGAAGTCAGGTCGTGGACGGTCTCCCGGTTCCCGGTCGTCACGTCGACGGTGCGCGATACGAAGGCGTCGGCCATGGCGTCATCCTGCCGCCGCACCCGTGCGCGACGGCGCAACCCGGCCGGCTGTCCGCGCGAAGATGATCGACCGTCACTGGGCCGCCAGGGGTTCCGGTTCGCGGGGTCGGCCGGACACGGCGGCGGACCGCCGACCTGACGTTCGCGCGCCGCAGGACGTCCGGGGCGCGGGTGCAACCTCCTCGCCGCGCCCGGTGGGCGCGGCCGGCCGGGGAAAGCGCGCTTCGGCATCGAGCGGCCGCGGCGGGGTGGTGAAGGTCGTGCGGGCGAACCTGCACGCCGTCGGTGCGGCGGGCGTTCTGTGGGTGTGGAACGACAACTGGAGCGGGCATACCTTCCATGCTTACCTCCACAGTCCGCACAGCCTTCGGTTGAAAGGATGATCGGTGACCTCTCAAAGCATTCATCAGTCTTCTGATGAGCATGTACCGGTACTCCGTGGCGCGACGACGGTGGAGTGGGCGACGGGCATGGTGATGGCTCTGGCACCCTGCGGGGCCCGTGAGGCGCGGTTCGCGTTGGCGGCGGCAGCCGAGCGGGCGCGGGTACCGGTGGCGGACCTCGCGGCCGCGGTGGTCGCGGGCTCGCTCGGGGACCCCGTACCCGCCCGGTGGGATCGCGCACTGCGGCGCGCGGTCGAGGCCCTGCGGAGCGCCCGGCCGGGGGCGGAGGGCGACCGCGGCGTGGGGCTACTGCCCAGCCGGACCCGGACCGAGGACGTCCTGGCGCGGTTCCGGGCGGCCCGGGAACGGCTCGCCGGGGCCCCCGGTGACGCGGTGGCCCGCGGCGCCATGGACGACATGGCCTACACCCTGTGCGTGCTGATGGGCCGCTCGACCGTGCACGAGGCCGTGCTGGCGGCCGAACGACACCTGGCCGCAGCGCACTGACCCGACCGGCGGCCGACCGGGCCGGCACTGGAGCCCAGCGGGACCGGCCGGGCTCCGGTGCCGTCGTCGAGCGCGGAGGCGAGTCCGATGCACTCGACGTCGATCTGTCGGCCGGCTCCGCCAGGACCGCGGAGAGGTCGCGGGCGGTCGACGGGCCGCGCGGGGCGGAGCCCGTGTGCGGCGCCCGGGCACGGGTAGGCGCTGGACGTACCGGAGCGTCCGTACGGCAGTGAGGAAGTCGTCATGCCCCGCGGTTCCAGTTCGAAGAGGGAACGACAGTACGAGCACATCAAGGAGAGCGCCGAGGAGCGCGGCGAGAGCCCCGAGAGGGCGGAGGAGATCGCCGCGCGGACCGTGAACAAGGAGCGGGCCCGGGCCGGCGAGACGAAGATGGCGAGCAGGACCTCGCTGGAGGACATCTCCTCGGGCCGGCGCGGCGGACTGCGCTCCCACAAGGGAGCCGGAGGCCCCACCTACGACCAGCTCTACGAGGAGGCCAGGCGCAGGAACCTCCACGGCCGCTCCTCGATGGACAAGGCGGAGCTCAAGCGGAAGCTGGGTTACTGAGCGCGGTGGGCGGACGGAGCAGTCCGGTGGGCGAGCACGCGCCGCGCCGGACGGCGACGACCGCTGAGCGGGGCGGCAGCCTAGGCCGGTCGGCGCAGGCGGCGGATGATCAGGGCACTCCCGGGGTAACCGCACCGCGTGATCACATTCGGCGTCGAAGAGGAATACCTCCTGGTGGACCCGGTGACGGTGCTGCCGGTACCCGGGGCCGAGTACGTGCGCAGGGCGGCCGGTCTGGGCCCGATCGCGGAGGACGGCGAGGTCCAGGACGAGCTGCTCCAGGCACAGGTCGAGGTGGCGACGCCGGTCTGCACGGAGCTGGAGGAGGTCGGCGGCCACCTGCTGCGGCTGCGGCACGCCGTGGGCTCGGCCGCCGAGGAGCACGGCTGCCGGGTCGCCATGGCCGCCGCAGCACCGCTGCGCGACCCGTCGGCGGTGCCGGTCACCCGCAAACCGAGGTATCTCAGGATGGAGGGCCAGGCCCGGCAGCTGGTGGACGAGCAGCTGATCAACGGTATGCACGTGCACGTGGGGGTGCCCGATCCGGCGACCGGCGTCGCAGTGCTGAACCGCATCCGGGTCTGGCTGCCGACCCTGCTGGCCATGTCCGCGAACTCTCCGCTGTGGGACGGCAAGGACACCGGCTTCGCCAGCTGGCGCACGATCGTCTTCGGCCGCTGGCCGGTCAGCGGCCCGCCCCCCTACTTCGACGGGCACGCCGACTACGAGCGGCGGATCGACGCGCTGGTCGCCTCCGGGGTGATCGCCGACCGGGGTCAGCTGTACTGGCAGGCACGGCTCTCCGACCGTTTCCCGACCGTCGAGGTGCGGTGCCTGGACGTGCAGCTGCGGGCCGACGACGCGGTCATGCTGGCCGGTCTGGTGCGCGCCCTGGTCACGGTCGCCCTCGCCGAGGAGAAGGCCGGGGCCGCGCCCGCGCAGTGCTGTCCGGAACTGCTGCAGGCCGCCAACTGGCACGCGGCCCGGCACGGCCTGAACTCCACCCTGGTCGATCCCGAGGGTCGCTGCCGCAGCAGCGGTGACGTGCTGTCCTCCCTGCTGGCCCACGTCGCTCCGGCACTCGCCGAGTCCGGCGACGAACGCGAGGTGGCGTCGCTCGTGCACCGGCTCCTCCAGGAGGGGACACCGGCCGACCGGCAGCGCCGCGCCCTGCGGGAGGGCGGCATGCCGGCCCTCAGGAACCTGATCGTGGGCGACTCCCCGTCCGGCTGAGCCGGGTGGCAGGCGCGGACCGGGGGGACGAGCGGACCGGGCGGACGCCCCCGCCGACCGTTTGCGTCGTGCGATGCTGGTGGGCATGACCTTGGAGGACCTGGTGAGGCTGCGCCGTGCCCGGGACGTGATCGACCGCGACTACGCGGAGCCGCTGGATGTTCCGGCGCTCGCGCAGGTCGCCCTGATGTCCCCCGGGCACTTCTCCCGCAGCTTCCGCGCCGCTTTCGGGGAGACCCCGTACAGCTATCTGATGACCCGCCGCGTCGAACGCGCGAAGGCGCTGCTGCGGCGGGGCGACATGAGTGTGACGGAGGTCTGCTTCGCCGTCGGGAGCACCTCGCTGGGATCGTTCAGCTCGCGATTCACCGAGCTCGTCGGCGAGAGCCCCAGCGCCTATCGGGCTCGCGCGCACGAGGCGGGCGAGGCCATTCCGGCGTGCGTCGCCAAGTACATGACGCGACCGGTCAGGGGCGGGCGGCCGCCCGGTGACCAGGGCACGGAACCCGTCGCGGATCCGGTCAGAAATGGAGAAGCGAAAACGGCGGGCGCCTCGTAGCGTCGAAGCCATGAACATCAATCTCTCGCAGTGCTTCATCGCGGTGGACGACCACGACAAGGCGATCGCGTTCTACCGCGACGTCCTGGGCCTGGAGGTGCGCAACGACGTCGGGTTCGAGGGGATGCGCTGGGTGACCGTCGGGTCGCCCTCGCAGGACGTCGAGATCGTCCTCGAACCGCCGCTCGCCGACCCCGGCGCCCCCGCCGCGGACCGGCAGGCGATGGCCGAGCTGCTGGCCAAGGGCATGCTGCGCGGCGTGATCTTCTCCACCGACGACGTCGACGCCACCTTCGAGCGCATCCGGGCGGCCGGCGGGGAGGTCATGCAGGAGCCCATCGACCAGCCGTACGGAGTCCGTGACTGCGCGTTCCGCGACCCGGCCGGCAACATGCTCCGCTTCAACCAGCCCCGCAAGCAGTAGCACCACCTTCCCCTCACGGGCCGCGGTCACGTCCACGCCATCCGGCGTGACCGTGACCGCGGCCCTCCCCATGGACGGAGACACCTCGCGCATGGCCACGCGGAACACCACGCCGCCCCCCGCCCGGCACGCTGCCGACAGCCACGACCTGATCCGGGTGCACGGCGCCCGTGTGAACAACCTCAAGGACGTGAGCATCGAGATCCCGAAACGCCGACTGACGGTGTTCACCGGGGTCTCCGGATCCGGCAAGAGCTCGCTGGTCTTCGACACGATCGCCGCGGAGTCGCAGCGGCTGATCAACGAGACGTACAGCGCCTTCGTCCAGGGGTTCATGCCGACGCCGGCCCGGCCCGAGGTCGACGTGCTCGACGGGCTGACCACGGCGATCATCGTCGACCAGCAGCGGATGGGCGGCGACCCCCGCTCGACGGTCGGCACCGCGACCGACGCCAACGCGATGCTGCGCATCCTGTTCAGCCGGCTCGGCAGCCCTCACGTCGGCTCACCCAAGGCGTTCTCGTTCAACGTCGCCTCCATCAGCGGTGCGGGTGCGGTCACCGTGGAGCGCGACGGCCGGACCGTGAAGGAGCGCCGGTCCTTCAGCATCACCGGCGGCATGTGCCCGCGCTGCGAGGGCCGCGGCTCGGTCACCGACCTGGACCTCACCCAGCTCTACGACGACTCCAAATCGCTCAACGACGGCGCCCTCACCGTCCCCGGGTACAAGCCGGGCGGCTGGAGCTACCGGCTGTACAGCGAGTCGGGCCTCTACGACGCCGACAAGCCGATCCGCCGCTACACCAAGAGGGAGCTGCACGACTTCCTCCACCGCGAACCGGTCCGGATGAAGATCGCGGGCATCAACATGACCTACGAGGGGCTCGTCCCCCGCATCCGGAAGTCGATGCTCGCCAAGGACCGGGAGTCGATGCAGCCGCACATCCGGGAGTTCGTGGACCGTGCGGTCACCTTCACGACCTGCCCCGACTGCGACGGCACCCGGCTCACCGAGACGGCCCGGTCGTCGAAGATCAAGGACGTGAGCATCGCCGACGCGTGCGCGATGCAGATCAGCGACCTGGCCGCATGGGTCGACTCCCTCGACGAGCCCTCGGTGGCACCACTGCTCGGCTCCCTCCACCACACCCTCGAATCGTTCGTCGGGATCGGGCTCGGCTACCTCTCCCTCGACCGCCCCGCAGGCACCCTCAGCGGCGGCGAGGCGCAGCGCGTCAAGATGATCCGCCACCTGGGGTCCTCGCTCACCGACACCACCTACGTCTTCGACGAACCCACCACCGGTCTGCACCCGCACGACATCCAGCGCATGAACGGCCTGCTGCTGCGGCTCCGCGACAAGGGCAACACGGTGCTCGTGGTGGAACACAAGCCGGAGACGATCGCGATCGCCGATCATGTCGTCGACCTCGGTCCCGGCGCCGGGACAGCGGGCGGCACCGTCTGCTTCGAGGGGACCGTCGACGGACTGCGCGCGAGCGGCACCATCACCGGACGGCACCTCGACGACCGCGCGGCCCTGAAACCCGCGGTACGCGAACCCACCGGCCGGCTGGAGATCCGCGGCGCCGCGACGCACAACCTGCGCGACGTCGACGTCGACATCCCGCTGGGCGTGCTCACCGTCATCACCGGGGTTGCCGGCTCCGGGAAGAGCTCGCTGATCCACGGTTCGATCCCGGCCGGCGAGGGCGTTGTGTCGATCGACCAGGGCGCGATCCGAGGCTCCAGGCGCAGCAACCCGGCGACGTACACGGGGCTGCTCGACCCGATCCGCAAGGCCTTCGCCAAGGCGCACGGGGTCAAGCCGGCGCTGTTCAGCGCCAACTCGGAGGGGGCCTGCCCCACCTGCAACGGCGCGGGAGTCGTCTACACCGACCTGGCGATGATGGCGGGTGTGGCGGTCACCTGCGAGGACTGCGAGGGCAAGCGGTTCCAGGCGTCGGTTCTCCAACACCGGTTGGGCGGTCGCGACATCAGCGAGGTGCTGGCGATGTCGGTGACCGAGGCCCTGGAGTTCTTCGGATCCGGTGAGGCGGCCACCCCGGCCGCGCACCGCATCCTCGGCCGGCTCTCCGACGTCGGGCTGGGCTACATCAGCCTCGGCCAGCCCCTCACGACGCTGTCCGGCGGCGAGCGGCAGCGCCTGAAGCTGGCCACGCACATGTCCGGGAAGGGCGGGGTCTACGTCCTCGACGAGCCGACCACGGGACTCCACCTCGCCGACGTCGAACAGCTCCTCGGCCTACTCGACCGGCTCGTGGACTCGGGCAAGTCGGTCATCGTCATCGAGCACCACCAGGCGGTCATGGCGCACGCCGACTGGATCGTCGACCTCGGGCCCGGCGCCGGCCACGACGGCGGGCGGATCGTCTTCGAGGGCACACCCGCCGACCTCGTCGCCGACCGGTCCACCCTCACCGGGGAGCACCTGGCGGCCTACGTCGGCGCCTGACGGCCGCGGGGTCCGCGGCCCCACCGCCGCGGACCCCGCGGCCGATCCGGCCGGGTGCGGTGCGGCCGGGCCGGGTGCGGGGCTGGGTCCGGCACACGGTTCCCGCCAACTCTGGCTGTTCCCGGACGAGTTGCACGCTATCTGACTATCTTCTACGGGGCACATCAGTTCGCCCCAGGAGGTCAGATTGCAGCCCAGGCGCTCCTTCGCGCTCCCCGGCCCGTTACGCCGCTCCCACCTGCTCATAGCCTTCGCCCTCGGCTCCCTGCTGATCGGCCTGACGCCCTGGCTCGGCGTCACGAGCACCGCAGCGGCCGGCCGCGCACCGGGGCCGCGGGCCGCGCCCGTGCCCACCGACCAGCAGGCGGCGGTGCAGTCGCCGCACCACGGCGTCGCGCCGGCGAACGCCATGGAGCCCACCGCCCCCGTCCTCGACCGGGCCGGGTGGACGGCGAGCGCGAGCGACGAGGAGACCACCGGCGAGAACGGCCGCGCCGCCAACGTCCTCGACGGCGACGCCACCACCATCTGGCACAGCAAGTGGACCGGCACCCCCGCGCCCCTGCCGCACAGCATCACCATCGACATGCACCGCACCGCGGTCGTCTCCGCCCTCGTCTATCGGCCGCGTGCGAACGGGCCGAACGGGCGCGTCGGCGAGTACGGCATCAGCGTGAGCGCCGACGGCCGGAACTGGGGCACCCCCGTCGCCACCGGCACGCTCGCGGACGACGCCACCACCAAGACCCTCGGCTTCGCCCCGACGGGCACCCGGTTCGTACGACTGACGGCGACGACCGAGGCGGGCAACCGCGGGCCCTGGACCTCGGCCGCGGAAATCAACCTGCTGGGCGACCCGGGCACCCCCGAAGCCACCGTCGACCTGTCCCGGGCCGGGTGGACGGCGAGCGCGAGCGACGAGGAGACCACCGGCGAGAACGGCCGCGCCGCCAACGTCCTCGACGGGAACGCCACCACCATCTGGCACAGCAAGTGGACCGGCACCCCCGCGCCCCTGCCGCACAGCATCACCATCGACATGCACCGCACCGCGGTCGTCTCCGCCCTCGTCTACCAGCCCCGCGCCGACGGCCCCAACGGGCGTGCCGGCTCATACACCGTGGCGACCAGTACCGACGGCACCTCCTTCGGCGCCGCGGTGGCATCCGGCACCTGGCGGGACGACGACACCGTCAAGACCGCCACCTTCATCCGTGCCGAGCAGGCCCGGTACGTACGTCTCACCGTGACCGCCGAGGCGGGCGGCCGGGGTCCCTGGACCTCGGCGGCGGAGATACGCCTGAGCGGGCCGGCCAACCCCGCCGTACACGGTTCCTGGGGCCGGATCATCGGCTTCCCCCTGGTCCCGGTGGCCACCGCCGCCCTGCCCGGGGACAAGCTGCTCGCCTGGTCCGCGTACGCCGTCGACCGCTTCGGCGGCAGCAACGGCTACACCCAGACGGCGATCTTGGACCTGAAGACGGGCAGGGTCACCCAGCGCCGCATCGACAACACCGGCCACGACATGTTCTGCCCCGGCATAGCGATGCTGGCCGACGGCCGGGTGCTGGTCACGGGCGGCAGCAACGCGGAGAAGGCCAGCATCTACGACCCGGCCTCCGACTCCTGGTCCGCGACCACCAGCATGAACATCGCCCGCGGCTACCAGGCCATGACACTGCTCTCCACCGGCGAGGCCTTCGTCCTCGGCGGCTCCTGGAGCGGGAACGCGAGCACCGACAAGGCCGGTGAGGTCTGGTCGCCCGACACCCGCACCTGGCGGAGGCTTCCCGGCGTTCCCGCCTCCCCGGCGCTGACGGCCGATCCGGCCGGGCCGTACCGCGCCGACAACCACATGTGGCTGCACGCCGTTTCGGGCGGCAAGGTGCTCCAGGTCGGCCCGAGCAAGCAGATGAACTGGATCTCCACCAGCGGCCAGGGCAGCATCACGCCGGCCGGCACCCGGGCCGACAGCCAGGACGCCATGACCGGCAACGCCGTTCCGTACGACATCGGCAAACTGGTCACGCTGGGCGGTTCTCCGGCCTACCAGGACTCCCCCGCCACGCGGCGGGCGTACACCGTGGGCATCTCGGGCAGCCAGGTCCAGGCGGCACGCACCGGGGACATGGAGCACCCCCGTGCGTTCGGCAACAGCGTCGTGCTGCCCGACGGCAAGGTGGCGGTCTTCGGCGGCCAGGCCTATCCGGTGCCGTTCAGCGATGCGACCTCGGTCCTGACGCCCGAGCTCTGGGATCCGGCGACCGGCAGGTTCACCCCGCTGGCCTCCATGGCCGTCCCGCGCAATTACCACAGCGTGGCCAACCTGCTGCCCGACGGCCGGGTCTTCTCCGGCGGCGGCGGCCTGTGCGGCGACTGCGCCACCAACCACCCCGACGGAGCCGTCTTCACTCCGCCCTACCTGCTGAACGCCGACGGTTCGCCGAAGCCGCGGCCGGTGATTACCGGGGGCGTGCCTCCCCGGACGTCGCCCGGCACGCAGCTGACGGTGAGCACCGGGTCGTCCGTGGCCTCCTTCGTCCTGATGCGGGCCTCGGCCGCGACCCACTCCACCGACAACGACCAGCGGCGGGTACCGCTCGTGTCCACGCCGGCGGGGGCGGGCTCGTACACGGTATCCATCCCTGCGGACACCGGTGTGGTGCTGCCGGGGACGTACATGCTGTTCGCCCTCGACGCCCAAGGGGTGCCGAGCATCGGCCGGTTCGTCACCGTCTCCTGAACCGGTGGGCGGTGGCGGAGGTCCGACTCCGCCCACCCGCCGCCGGTGACCGGCCCACGCACCGAGGCCGGGACGGGTGACGCGTACCGGCCTTCCGTGCCCCCCTCCGTGGCCGAATCACGGCGGGGGGCACGGGTGTTCGGGTGACCGGGCTCCTCACACGGCCGTCCACGGGTACGGTTCCGGCATGGACGTTTCCACAACCCATCCGAGCGACGACGTGGCTCCGGCCGCGGTGGTCAAGCACGCCGCACGCCGGCAACTGGCCGAACTGGGGGCGTCGGGCCTGTCCCTGGACGGCGTGGCCCGCGAGAGCGGTCTCGCCGTCGCCGATGTGCAAGCGGTCTTCCCGCACCGGGACGACCTGCTGACCGCGCTCGTCATCGACGCCTACGACGCGTCCGGTTCCGCGATGGAGCGGGCCGACCGGGCCGCCGCGGACGCCGGTGCCACGGGGGGCGCCCGGCTCCTCGCGGCGGCCCGGGCACTGCGGCAGTGGTCCTTCGCGCACCCCGCCGAGTTCACCCTGATCTACGGCTCGCCCGTGCCTGGCTACCACGCCCCGCAGGACACCGTCCCGCCCGCCTCGCGCACCCCCGCGGTGCTCGCCGGCATCCTGCGATCCGCACTGGCGGCCGGCGAACTCGTCCCGCCCCGCCGGACGCTGCCGGGCGGGCTGCTGCGACCGGAGGCCCTGGAGCTCTTCGGCGGTGCGCCCGAGGCCCCCTTCGCGGACGTCGTCGAGCGCGGCATCGTGCTGTGGAGCAGCCTGATCGGCCTGCTGGCGTTCCAGGTCTTCAGCCGTACGCACGACAGCGTCCTCGACGAGGCCGCCTACTTCGACCACGCCGTCGCGGTGGCGGCCGAGACCGTCGGACTTGAGGTCCCGGTGGGCGAGGGCGACCGCTGACGTGAACGCCATCCGGACCCTCTGCTTCGCGACAGCGGCGCTCTCCTCCTACGCCGCGCTCTTCTACCGCCTGTCCCAGGCCCGGCGCAGCTGGCGGGACGGCGCCTACCGGGCACTGATCGCCACCCTGCTGCTGCAGTGCCTCACCTTCACCATGGGAGCCGTCGCCATGGGTGGTGGAAGCTTCCTGGGCGTCGGCAACCTGGCCATCCTCATCATGCACCTGGCCGCCGTGGCCTTCTGCGTCGCGGCGCAGATCATCCTGCTGCGATGGGCTGCCACGGACGAGGCCGCGGCCCGTGGGACACGGTACTGGCTCGTCACCGGCATCGTCCTCGACGTGCTGCTGACGGCCCTGTTCTTCCTGGCGGACGGACCCGGACGGCCCACCTCCGACTTCGACGGGACCAGCAGGCCGCTGCTGCTCACCTACCTCCTGGTCTTCGTCGTGTCCCAGGCGGTGCCGTGCGTGACGATCTACCGGCAGTGCGGCCCGTACGCGCGGATGACGGACAACGCCTCGCTGCGGCAGGCGCTGCGGATGCTCTCCGTCGCCGCCGTGGTGCTGTTCCTGTACTGCACGGCCCGTACGGTCAACATCCTGACCGCGGCGACCGGGGTGGACATCGGCGCCTGGAAGCTCGCCTCGAACGTCTTCAGCGCGACGGGCATCGTGATCCTCTCGCTCAGTCTGATCAACTCCTTGTGGGGGCCGCCCGTTTCCCGGCTCAAGGAGTGGGCCCGCAGCTACCGCGCCTACCGGGCGCTGCATCCGCTGTGGCGGGACCTCTACGAGTCCTCGCCGGACATCGCGCTGGAACCCCCGGGGGCGTCTGTCTCCGACCTCAACTACCGGCTGCACCGCCGGGTGGTCGAAATCCGTGACGGGTGGCGGGACTTGCGCCCGTACATCGACCGGGAGACGAACACCGCCGACGGGGCGAACGGGGAGGCGGGCGAGGAGCTGCGACAGGCGTTCGCGGAAGCGGCGCAGATCAGGCAGGCCCTCCAGGCCAAGCGGACCGGGACGGTCCCCGATCACAGCAAGGACGCGGGCGACTTCGACGACCGCGACACGGACAACTTCGTGGCGGAAGTAGCCTGGCTCACCCAGGTTGCCGCCGCCTACAGTAAGCTCGGTAAGGCGAGTTGAGAGCTCCCGCCCGGTTTGCATCCCCCGTCAAACCGGGCGGGCACTCCCGTTCCCCCGTGTTTCATCGGGCCGGACGGGTGGCTTCCGCCCGGACTGGCCCGGCCCATCCCCCGAGGGCCGGGCCAGTCCGATTCTCCGCAGCAGCAACCCGACCCCGTTTCCCCCGTGAGTCGCGTTAGCTGACAGCTATCGGCGAGACCCAACGTTGGCGGAGTCCCGGCCAATTGTCAACTGACCGCTATTCTGGGAAACTGACGTATAGCCACGGGCTATGCCGAGGAGGTGACGGGAGGAAGGTTCACCATGACGGAGACCGAGACCGGGGGCGATGACCGGCCCCTGCTCGCAGTGCGTCTCGACGACCTGTTCAAGACGGTTCGCCCGAAGGGCCGGCACTGGACCAACGCCGAGGTGGCGGAGGAACTGAAGCGGGCCAACCCCGAACTCAAGGCCGGGGGTGTGTATCTGTCGCAGCTGCGGACCGGCAAGCGCTCCAATCCCTCGCCCGACCTCCTGGCCGCCCTCGCCCGCTTCTTCGGCGTATCGGTCGCCTACTTCTTCGACGACAAGGTGGCCGAGTCCGTCCTCAGCGAGGTCGCCGCGATCGAGGCGCTGCGGCAGTCCGGGGTCCGGGCGGTGGCGATGCGGGCGGCCGGGATGAAGAAGGAGAACCTCCAGGCCATCACGGCCATCATGGACCAGTACCGGCAGTTGCAGGGCCTGCCGCCGGTCGACGACCCGTCCGGCCCCGAATGAGGGGCGCCAGGAAGGAGCGGTCGGCGGACCAGGATCGCCGCAGCCGCCTCAAGAAGCTCCGGAAGGCCGGTGCGCAGCGGATCGCCGAACTCGACCTGCCGAAGGCGACCGACGTGGCCGAGCTGTGCCGCCACCTCGGTGAGGCACGGGGCCGCCCCATCCTCCTGGTCCCGATGCAGATGCCTGCGACGCATCCGTGCGGCATGTGGGTCGCCGCCCGCGACGAGGACCTCATCTTCTACGACGCCAACACCACCAGCGCGCATCAGGAGCACATCATCTTGCACGAGCTGGGCCACATCATCTGCTGCCATCGCGGGGCCGGCGGGCTGGACGAGACGGCCGCCCGTCTGCTCTTCCCCAACCTCGACCCCGAACTCGTACGCGACATGCTCCTGCGGGCCGCCTACGACGACGTGCAGGAGCAGGAGGCGGAGATCATCGCCTACCTGCTCTCCCAGCGGATGGGCGCCACCGGCGAAGGACGGGATCGGACGGCCTCCGCCGGGGAGGCGGAAGCCGCCGGCGATCCGGGCACGAGTGCCATGCTCCACCGCATCGAACGCACCTTGTTCTGACGTGGCCCGGTCACACCGCGGCGCTCGCCGCCACCTCCTCGGCCAGCACGGCGACCGCCCGGCGGATGTCGTCCCGGCGGTGTTCGGACGTGAGGAAGAACCGCAGCCTCGCCTGTCCCTCCTCCACGGCGGGATGGAAGATCGGATCGGCGATGACCCCGCGGGCGAACAGCTGGTCCGCGACGTGCAGGGTCCGCGCCGAGCCGCCGAGGACGACCGGGACGATGGGGGTGTCCGCGCTGGCGCCGGTCGGCAGGCCGGCCGCCGCGGCCAGTCCGAGGAACAGCTCGGCGTTCGCCCTCAGGGTGCGCACCCGGTGCGGTTCCGCGGCGATCAACTCGAGGGCGGCCAGTGCGGCGGCCGCGTTCGCCGGGGTCAGGCCCACGCTGTAGACGAAGCCCGGAAGGGTGTGCCGCAGCCAGCGGACCATACGGGCCGATCCACCCAGGTAACCGCCGCAACTGGCCAAGGACTTGGAGAGGGTGCCCATCCACACGTCCACGTCGGAGCGGTCCGCGCCGAAGAACTCGCCCACGCCGCGGCCGCGCTCGCCGACGGTGCCCATGCTGTGCGCCTCGTCGACCATCAGCAGGGCGCCGTAGCGCTTCTTCAGCTCGATGAACGCGGGCAGGTCCGCCAGGTCGCCGTCCATGCTGTAGGCACCCTCCACCACGATCAGCACCCGTCGGAAACGGGACCGGTTGACTCTCAGGAGGTGTTCCAGGTCGCCGCGGTCGTTGTGGGCGAAGGGTCTGCGCGCCGCCCCGGACAGGGCGCATCCCTGGAGGATGCTGTCGTGGGCCAGCGCGTCATGCAGGACGAGGTCCCCGGCCCCGACGAGGTGCCCGATCGCGGTGACGTTGGTGGCATGGCCGCTGACCAGGGTGAGGCAGTCCCCGACGCCGAGGAAGGCGGCCAGGGAGCGTTCGAGACGGACCGTCAGCTCCCGTTCACCCGAGAGCGGACGGCTCGCGGAGACGGAGGTCCCGTACCGTTCCACGGCCCGGTGCGCGGCTTCGTTGACCGCCGGATGGCCCGACATCCCCAGGTAGTTGTAGGAGCCGAAGGAGAGGTACGAGCGGTCGCCGATCACCGTGGTGTCGCGGACGGTGCCCTCGTGGACGCGGAAGTACGGGAAGCCGGACCCGCCGGCGGTGACCGAGGCCAGGCGCTCCTCGAAGAGGGAGACCTCCGGGAAGTCGTCGACAGTGGTGGAATCTCGGCGCCACTCGGCCGGCCGCGCCTCGCGGGAGGGGCCGCCGGAAGCCGCCGGCCGGGCGCGGCCCGGATCGATCAGCGCGATCAGGGCACCGACGGTGAGTTCGGGCGCGAACAGGTCCTCGGTGCGGAATCCGGGCGCGCGCCTGGCGATGTTGACCGCCAGTTCCTGGAGCATGAGGGAGTCGAACCCGAGGCCGGCCACCAGCGCCATGTCCTCGCCGAGGTCCTCGCGGGGGAACACCCCGGTCCGCGACACCTCCTCGAACACGATGGACACGGCGTCCTCGCGGGGCGCGGGGGACGGAGCCGGCGCCCGGGACGGCGCCGCCACGGCCGGCTCGGCGGCCGCGCCCACCGCCGGCGGGGACCCGGCAGGCTCCGCCGGGGTGTCCAGCGCGCGCGCCGCGTCGTCCACGACCCAGTGGCGGCGGGGTGCGAGCGGACTGGGAGGCAGGGTGCACGGGGGTGTGCGCCGGGCCGCGGAGGCTTCGGCGGGCATCGGCGCGGGCCCGGGCTCCACAGCGCGTCCGGCCTCCAGCGCCGCGGCCTCCGCGATCAGGCGGGCGGCGGCATCGGCGGGGTCCCGGGCCGACAGCGCGAGGTGCTCCTGCAGGGGTGCCCGCCGGGCCAGGGTGTCCGCGACCTGGGCCAGCGGCGGCCGGTCCTCGGTGAGCGACCTCGCCACGTCCCTGGCGTACCGGGCCAGTCCGGCCCGGTCGCGCGCGGTGAGGACCAGTTCGCGGGGCCCCTCGGGTGGCACCGGGCGGACCGCCGGCCCAGCGTGCTCCTCCAGAACCAGGTGGACGCCGGTGCCGCCGAAGCCGAAGGCGCTCACCCCGGCCCGGCGGGGCAGGTCGCTCCCGGGCCACGCGACCGGTGCCGTCGCGACGGTCAGTCGAGCGTCGTCGAGGACGGTGGTGTCGGCGAGGGCGAAGTCCGGCTGCGGCGGGATCACCCCCCGCTGCACGGCCAGGACCGACTTGATCAGTCCGGCCAGGCCCGCCGAGTTGAGCGAGTGCCCGACGACCGCCTTCACCGCGCCGAGGTGGGCGGGGGCCGCGGCCTCACCGCGCAGTTCGCGCAGGACCGCGAGTTCGACGGGGTCCCCGACGGTCGTCCCGGTGCCGTGCGCCTCCAGGTAGCCCACCTCGCCCGGGGGCAGGCCCGCGTCGCGGTAGGCCCGGCGCAGGGCCCTGAGCTGGCCGCCCGCCTGCGGGTGCATGCCGCCCTGGACGGTCCCGTCGTTGGCCGTCCCCACACCGCGGATCACCGCGTAGACCCGGTCGCCGGCCGACAGGGCGTCGGCCAGTGGCCGCAGCACCAGCACCCCGGCGCCCTCCCCGAGGACGAATCCGTCGGCGTCGGTACCGAAGGGCAGGCATCTGCCGCTGCGCGAGATGGCACCGATCCGACACAGTCCCACCAGCAGGTCCGGGGTGAGGACCAGCTGGGCGCCACCTGCGATCGCGATGCGGGACCGGCCCGCGCGCAGCGCGTGGACCGCGTTGGCGACGGCCATGAGCCCGCCGGAGCAGGCGGCGTCCAGGGCGTAGCTCTCGCCGTGCAGGTCGAAGACCGAGCTGATCGTGTTGGGCCCCATGTTGAGGAGGAGCCCAGCCACGGAGGTGCCGTGCAGACCTTGGACGGCGCGTACGGCCTCCGTCCCGGAGTCCGTCGCCCTCGCCCCGAACTCACCTCCGGCCAGCTGGCGCATCCGTATCCGCATGGTGCTCAGCTCGCGGTAGCCGCTCTCGGTGAGGGCGGTGATCACCGAGGTCTCTTCGCGGTCGAAGCCGTCGGCCTCCCAGCCCGCGTCCTGGACCGCCTCACGGGTCAGGTCGATCAGCAGCCGGTGCTGGGGATCCATCGCCGCGGCCCGGCGCGGCGGGATGCCGTAGTGCGCCGCGTCGAAGTGGCCCACGTCCGGCAGCACGGCCATGGTGTCGGTGTAGGTGGACGACGTGTCGCGGAAGTCGCCGCTGAGAAAGGCCGCACTGCGCCAGCGCGTGTCGGGGATGGTGGAGAACTGCGGTCGCGGGTCCGTCAGCAGCCGCCAGTACTCGTTCAGGTTCCGGGCTCCCGGGAACCGGCAGGCCATTCCCACGACTGCTATCGCCGCGTGCCCCTCCCCCGGGCTCCGCGCCCCCGTCACGGAGGTCATCGGGCGGCCGATCGCGCACGCCACCAGTCGACGGTGGCCGTGACCTGTTCGGCGACGGGGGTGGCCCGCACCGCGAAAGCCTCCTCGTAGGCAGTCGCATCAACCACGAAGGGGCGGTCGAACTGGTAGCGGATCTCTCCCAGTTCACGCATGAGCGGCGAGAAGAGCCCCGCAAGCGACAGTGCGGCCGACGGGATCCTGCGCACCACCGCCGGCCCGCTCCCCGACTCCGCGGCGAGCCGGTCGGCCATCTCCCGTACGGACCGGGGAGGTTCGGTGGGAATGTGCCAGGGACGCCCCCAGGCCCGCTCCTCGCCCGCGACCTCGGCCATCGCCGCGGCCACGTCGGGAAGGTAGGTCCAGCTGTGCGGGGCGTCCGGATCTCCCAGCGTGGCGACCGGCTTGCCGCGCAGCAGCGCCGGTACGACCCGTCCGGCGAGGTGGCCCCCGGTGGTGACGCCCGGGCCGAAGAAGTCGCTGGCCCGCACCTCGACCGCCCTGATGCGGCCCTGCTCGTGCAGGGTCCGCACCTGTTCCCACGCGGCGGCGCGGACCCGGCCCTTGGGGCCGGTCGCGGCGAGCGGGAGTTCCTCGGTCAGGGGGCCGTCCACCGGCCCGTAGCCGTAGAGGTTGCCCAGCATGACCAGGACGGCACCGGTGGCCTCGGCCGCGGCGCAGACCGACGCGACGAGCGGCGGCCATGCGCGCACCCAGCGGTGGTAGGGGGGTGCGGCGCAGTGGTGGATCGCCGTCGCGCCCCGTGCGGCGGCGATCAGCCGCTCCCGGTCCGCCGCGTCGAACGCGACGTGTTCGAGCCCCGGTTCCGGGCTTCTGCCCGACCTGGTGACGACGCGTACGGAATGTCCCTGCTCTGCCAGCAAACGGGCGGTGGCGGCGCCTGCGGGTCCGAAACCCACGACCACATGAAGACTCACGCGCGCACCCTAGCGCGAGTCCGGATCGATCTCTTCCGAGTTTGGCCGGTACCGGACGGTCCCGGACCGGGACGGGCCCGGAACAGGTACGGGATCGGCAAGGCGCCGCTGCGGGCCCGGACCGACGGCGCCCGGGATCCGCCGGACGCGGTTGGCCAGGACCCGACCCGTCGTGCCGGGCCGGACCCGTCGTCACGGGCCCGGCCGTCCCCGTTCGGCGTCAGACGCGATCGGCGGCGATCAGCACGTACTGGAAGGAGCCGTCCCTGTAGGAGTTGATGAACGCCTCCTCGATGCCCGTGACCAGAGACGACGTGGCGCGCAGCTCCCAGTACGGCAGGGTCTCGGGGGTCAGGTCGATCACGACTTGCGGCACGAGACGGTTGTCGGCCATGGCCCGCATGTACTCACGGCGGGAGTGGATGTTGCACTCGAAGTGGGCATTGATCTGGGAGACCCACTTCGAGGGCTGGCCGTAACGCGGGTTCCAGCAACCGGTGATGGTCACGTAGCGGCCGCCGACCGCGAGGACGCGGGAGTGCTCGGCGAACAGGTCGTGCAGGTCGACGTACATGCTGGACTCGTTGTTCCAGGAGGCGGCGGCCTGTCCCGTCTCGAACGGCGTGTTGAGCATGTTGCAGACGCGGGCGTGGACGGAGTCCTCGATACCCAGCTCGCGGGCGCGCTGGTTGGCGAAGTCGGCCTGCTTGGCCGACAGGGTGACGCCCTCGACCTTGCATCCGAAACGCTGGTGGGCCATGACCATCGAACCGCCGCGGCCGCAGCCGGCGTCCACGAGCGTGTCGTCGCGGCCGATGGCGCCCAGGTGGTTCAGCAGGACGTCCGCCTGCGCGGACTCCAGGCGGTGGAGCTCGGCGATCAGCTTCTTCTCGTATGCGCTGTCGCCGGAGTCCCCGAGGGCCGCGTGGTCGATGTCACCGATGCCGTAGTGGTGGTGGTAGAGACCGTCGACATCTCCGAGGCGGAGGTTCACCGGCCGCGCCTCGTGGTCCCAGTAGCGGGCGATGTCGCCCTGGTAGGGCGTCGCCGGGGAGGGAATGAAGGCGGACGTGGGGGCTGCAACGGTGAAATCGGTGCTAGTCACAGAGGGATCCATCCTTACCAGAAATCGGGCAGGCTGTAGCGGTAGGTGTTGGTCTGGTGCCAGTAGTGGTTGCCGTCGACCCAGGCGGCCACGCCCCGCAGGAAGCGCAGCATGCGTGGATCGGGGCAGGAGGCGGCCAGTTCCGCGGCCGCGGCTTCGAAGGCGTGCATGAGGTCGTTGTGGACCTCCACCGCCTTCAGGTAGGCCTCCTTGTCGGACAGGCCCTCCCGTGCCGCGATGACCACCGGCAGGTTCAGGTGCAGGCCGGGGCTTTCGAGTTCCTTGGTGTAGGAGTACAGGTCGTTGGCGAGGGTGGTGGCGTTGCCGGCGAGCGCGATCACCCGCTGCGTGGCGGGCATGGCGTGGAGATCGGCCGGGAGTTCGTAGCCGCCCACGGTGTCGGTGATGGTGGGACAGGGGCGGAAGTTGTTGAACTGGCGCATCGCCAGGTACTCGGACACCTCGGGGACGTACTTCGTCTCGGCCCATGCGGCCTCGGCGAGGTACCCCAGGTGCAGCCGGGCCATGTCGTGCCGGTACCGGTCGGCCTGCGACGGGGTCGCCGCCCGGGTGAAGTACTCCATGGCCGAGCGGTAGGAGCGCCGCGGGGCGTCCGAGAGGAGTGACTGCGCCCAGGCCGGCTGGTACTCCGCGGTCGTGTGGACCGGGTCCAGAGCGGTGTGCGCCAGCAGAAGCCTTCCTCCTAGTCCGACGGGCGATCCACCGTGGTCCTCGCAGTAGCAGTCGTCGACCACGTTCTCGGCGACCATCAGCCGGGTGGCGATCATGAGGTGGTCGACGGTCGGGGCGTCCGGGTGGCAGGCGACCATGTAACGGCCCACGGAGAAGCCGTCGAACTGGTCCTCCCACTCCGGCGGGTAGGCCTCGACCTCGTCCACGGCCCAGCGCTTGATCCGGCGGCTGACCTCCTCGACCCGGACGGGGTCGGGTTCCGGGACCTGGTGGTGGTAGAGGCCGGGGACCGGCCTGCCCTCCGCGGCGGGCCGCGGAGCGGGCACGTCGGCCACCGCAGGCGGGCTGGCGGTCGGTGCCGGGCGCGGCGTGAAGAACAGCCCCGCCGTACCCACACCGCTGGGACCGCGCATGATCCGCTCCAGGGCGGGGTTCGGTGTTGCCGGCGCGGCGGCGGCCTCCCGCACCGGCGCGGCGACCAGGTCGCCCCCGGGTCCTTCAGTGGTTCCTTCGCCGGGTACGGGCAACGGCCCGGGAACGGCAACGGGGTGGGAAGGCCGGGTCGCCGGCCCGAAGGGCAGCGGCGGCCCGGTCGGCAGCGCGGGCTTGCCTCCGGTGACGGGGTCGGCGCCCCGGCCGTGACCGTGGGTTCCGAAGCGGGCCGCGGCGGCAGGCAGGCTCGACTGCGCAGGGGAAGGCCCGGGAACGGGCATCCGTGGCTCCTAGGTGATGGGGGTGGGCGGTGCGGGACCCTCCCGGGCACGGTCGGCCGGCCCGGGAGGGTCCGGGCTGCTGGCGGCCGGGCCGTCAGTCGCGCCGGCGGCCGATCTGGACGTTTTCCATCACCCCGAGCGCGTCGGGCACCAGGATGGCGGCGGAGTAGTAGGTGGTGACCAGGTACGAGATGATCGCCTGCTCGCTGATGCCCATGAAGCGCACGGACAGGCCCGGCTCGTACTCCTCCGGAAGTCCGGTCTGGTGCAGGCCGATGACGCCCTGGTTGTCCTCGCCCGTGCGCATGGCGAGGATGGAGCTGGTGTTCTCCTTGCTGATGGGGATCTTGCTGCACGGGAGGATCGGTACCCCGCGCCAGGCCGGAACCTGCTGGCCGCCGAGGTCGACGTGGTCCGGGTAGAGACCGCGGGCGTTGAACTCCCGCCCGATCGCCGCGATGGTCCGGGGGTGGGCGAAGAAGAACTTGGTGCCGCGGCGGCGGCAGAGCAGTTCGTCCATGTCGTCCGGGGTGGGCGGCCCGGAGTGGGTCTGGATGCGCTGCTTGAAGTCGGCGTTGTGCAGGAGCCCGAACTCCCGGTTGTTGACGAGTTCGTGCTCCTGGCGCTCGCGCAGCGCCTCGATGGTGAGTCGGAGCTGCTCCTCGGTCTGGTTGTGCGGGCCGTTGTAGAGGTCGGCGACACGCGTGTGGACCCGGAGCACGGTCTGGGCGATGGAGAGTTCGTACTCGCGCGGCTTGAGTTCGTAGTCGACGAAGGTGCCGGGGAGCGCGGCTTCGCCGGTGTGGCCGGCGGACATCGCGATCTCGGCCTCGCCGTGCTTGTTCTGCCGCTGGTGCGGGAGCGAGCCGAACCGCTCGACGTGGGCCCGGAGGTTCGGTGCCGCGTCGAGGACGGCGCCAAAGTCGGCGCGGGAGAGGGTGAGCAGGGTGCCGGAGGTCTCGGCGGTGGCCGTGTAGTCGGCCGTCGCGTCCGCGTCCAGCAGCGCGTTCTCACCGAAACGGTCGCCGTCAGCCAGTACCGAGACGGCGATGGCGTCGCCGTACTTGCCGACCGAGGTCTGGCTGACGCGGCCGTGGGCGATCAGGTGGATCCGGTCGGCGACGGCCCCGCGCTCGATCAGCACCTCGCCGGCGCGGAAGTCACGCTGGACGCACCGGTCGGCGAGCGTGACCAGCACCTGCTCGTCCTCGAAGCCGCGCAGCATGGCGAGTTCGCCGAGTTCGCGCGGGATCACCCGGACGTCCGCCCCGTCCTGGACGAACTCGATGCGGCCGTCGCCGACGGTGTAGGTGAGGCGGCGGTTGACACGGTAGGTGCCGCCCTTGGTCTCCACCCAGGGGAGCGTCTTCAGGAGCCACCTGGAGGTGATCTCCTGCATCTGCGGGGCGGACTTGGTCGTGGTGGCAAGGTTGCGGGCGGCCGCCGTGCCCAGACTGGTCTGCCGGATCGGCTCCAGCTGCGCCTCTGGGCTGGTGTCCACGGTCATCGCGCAGGGCTCTCCTTCGTGCGGGCGGTGATCGGCGCACGCGTGTGCACGTCACCATTGAAAGAAGAAAAATAGGGTGAATACCCGGGCAATCCCTCTAGATCCGCAAGCACACTAACGGCCCATGGAGCGGATGCCCCATGGAGGGACGGGGGGATTACCTCGATTCGGTGATCTTGAGCCGCGCCGTGTTTGATCAATGCCTCAGCGGTTCCGGACACGTGCGCCGTGCACTTTCCGCCAAGAACACGGCGGAATGTCAACTTCCTCATCAGTCATGCCGGTTGTCCGGCCGGCCGAACGGCATACGGGCGTCCTCCCCGCCCCGGGTACGCTCCCCGGCCGGGCGGCGGACCCCCGCGGACGGCCCCCGCGGAGGGGCGGAAAGGTGACCGCAGCGCGGGTCGTGCGGTACGAAGATTCCTGTGAAGGAACAGATCCGGCCCTCGACCGTGCGCGTGTTCATCGCGCTCGCCCCGCCCGACGACGCCAAAGAGGAGCTCGCGCGGGCGCTGCGGCCCGCCTACGCGGCGTACCCGGGCCTGCGGTGGAACCGCATCGAGGACTGGCACATCACCCTGGCGTTCCTCGGCGAGCTCCCGGTGGGAACCGTGCCGCTGCTGCGGCCCCCGCTCGCGCAGCTGGCCGCGACCCGCCAAGGCCTCGACCTGGCGCTGAGCGGTGGCGGACACTTCGACGAGCGGGTCCTGTGGAGCGGGGTCGGCGGGGACGTCGAAGGCCTGCAGGTACTGGCCTCCGAGGTGCGCGCCGTGGTCAGGGCATGCGGTGTCCCCTTCGAGGACCGGCCGCTGCGCCCCCATCTCACACTGGCCCGGACCCGCCGCAACGATCCCGCGTGCGTGGTGGAGGCCGCCGCCGGACTGGCCGCGTTCTCCGGTCGCCGGTGGCGGACCGCACGCCTGCACCTGGTCGGCAGCAACATCGGCCGCGGCCCGGGCCCGATCCACTACCGCGACATCGAGGCCTGGAGCTTCCACCACGGCGACCGAGGCCGCGCCGGAACGTGATGCGGCCCCGCGGGGGTGCCCCTCTCCCGCGGCGTCGTCACCGCCCACCTCCAGCGCCATCCAGCCGTGTCAGCGGTCATCCAATTCCCCACGTCCGGCGGGTCCGACGTCAGCCAATTCGCCACCCTCGTGGTCACGTTTCCCCAAGGGGGCGGTGGCCGTGGTCGGCAGATGATCGTCCGCGGTTCCGGACTTGCGTTCCCCGTTTCGGATGGTTTGGCCGCCGCGTCGTCTTCTCTTTCGATTCCTCTGGTCTTCCCATGGCCATGCCGGAGCCGGGTTGAGGGACCTGACCATCTCGGAGTTGCAGTCGTCCCTCGGCCTACGGGCCGAGAGGTCAACGGACACGCGGGATGGCAAGGAGAACATTCACCGTGGTCGACATCGTCGAGATCTACGTCCACTGGTATACGGGCCGCTCGAAGAGCCGGGTCGGGGCATCGTTCCGCCGGCGGCCTGGAAAATCGGTTCCGGGCTCTGATGGACCTGTGTGACGACACTCCGCTGTTCGATCTGCGTATCCGCTCCGAGCACCGAGGGCGGGGCCTCGGAGGACAGGCCCCGACCTGGCTCACCAGGTACGTGTTCACCGAGTTTCCGCAGGTCCAGCGGATCGAGGGCACCACTCGTCAGGACAACATAGCGATGCGCCGCGCTTTTCAAGGATGCGGTTACGCAAAGAAAGCGCACTATCACGACGCCTGGCCGACGACCGACGGCGAAGTTTGAGACGCCGTCGGGTATGCGATTCTGCGACGTGACTGGCTCTCCGGCAAAACAACGGTTCCTGACTGGAACGACGAGCGCATCCTTGGAGGTGGCGTTTGATCAGGCTGCCGCGGTCTCTTCGCGCTCAACCAGGATGCCGCTCTCGAAGCGGGCGCCGTTGCGGACGAGGGCGACAAGGTGCGGTGCGGTGACCGCCCGCCAACGCTCCTGCACGGACTCAACAAGCTTGAACACCATCGCCAGTGCCGCGGCCGGGCTGCCGGCCCCGCGGGTGACCTTGGTTCTCAACTTCACGGTACTGAAGGTGCTCTCGATGGGATTTGTCGTGCGCAGGTGCACCCAGTGCTCGGCGGGGAAGGCGTAGAACGCGAGAAGCTCGTCGGCCTCGCCGGTGATCTTCTTGGTCGCTTTCGGCCACTTCGCTCCATAGGCGCGCTCGAAGTCCTTGATCGCCTTCTCGGCGTGATCGCGGTCCTCGGCGTTGTAGATCTCCTGCAGGGCTTTATTCGCGCCGGGCTGACCTGACTTAGGCAGCGCGTTCATGACATTGCGGACCTTGTGAACCCAGCACCTCTGGTGCCTGGCCTGCGGAAACACCTCCGCGAGGGCTCTCCACAGGTCCATCGCACCGTCACTGACGACGAGTTCGGGATCGCGCATGCCGCGTCGGCCACAGTCACGCAACAGATCCGCCCACGACTCGGTCGATTCACGCAGCCCCTCGGCCAGCGCGATGAGTTCCTTGCGGCCGTCGGGGCGCACGCCCATGAGGACCAGGACGCAGGAGTGGGCCTGGCCGAGGCGGACCTTGGGGTGGACACCGTCGGCCCACACATAGACGTAGTCGGAATCCGACAGGTCACGGGTCTGGAAGGCGGTGTGGTCGTCGGTCCACTGCTTCGTCAGCCGGGTCACCGTCGCCGGCGAGAGGCCGGCCGAGGAACCCAGGAACTGCTCCATCGCGGGCACGAAGTCCCCGAAGGTCAGTCCGTGGAGGTAAAGCAGGGGCAGGACCTCGCTGATCTTCGGGGACTTGCGGCACCACGGCGCGAGGATCTTTGAGGAGAACCGCTTGCGCTCACCGGTCTCCACATCGACGCGCCTGTCGTTCACGCGGGGCGCCTTCACCGCGAGCGGCCCGGCAGCGGTGCTCACCGTCCGTTCACGATGATGGCCGTTGCGGACCACCAGACGACGGCCGACCTCGTCCCGCTCACCAGCCAGCTCGGCTATGTACTGGTTGACTTCGGCCTCCAAGGCCGCGGCAAGCATCCGCCGGGCACCCTCGCGAACGATGTCGTCCATCAGGGATCCGGACTCGATGGTTCCGTCGTTGTTGACGACGCTGAGCACGGGCGTACCTTCCCAACCCGCGATGCAACGCGGGTCTCCTCGGTGACCATCAATCGATCAATCGGGAAGGCTAGCCCTCCGCATTCCGCGAGGCACCCGATCTAATTCATGACTCTCCCCCTCCCGAGACCCATCCACAGGTCTTGAGCATTGCTCCAGGCGAGGTGTACGCATTTACTGCGGCGATACCAGAAGGGCCGGGTGGGCGATGACGATTGAACCGGTGACGGAACTCGGAAGTGGGGGCGCGCTTCGGCTTCCGCGCGCCCGGGTGGTGTCGCTGTGCCCCTCCGGCCACGTACTGCTGCGGTCGACCGGTACTTGACGGGTGTGGGCACCGACGGCACCTCCACCCCGATGCTGCTGGCCCGCTCCCGCCACGTCTCCGTCCGCTCCCTCAAGGGGTGTATGCGCTGGTCATCGTCCACCAGGCGATCAAGGCCAGAACGCGTTCCCACAGACCACCCCTGGTCCGAGGGGCAGACTCCAACGCCCAACTACCCCATCGACACTGAGGCCGGAGATCAATGACGGGACAGCCCTTGGTCGAACGAGGGTCGTGTTCGGGTGATCGTCGCCCGGTCGGTGCACGACGGCAGGACCTCTGACACGTGATCGGCCGCCACGGGTGCTCTCGGGGCTGCGCGGCCGGCCGTCAACGGCCGCGAAAAGGGCGAATATCGGCGCTCCCTCGACGTGTACCGGACCCCGAGCCACGGGCACCGCGTTCGCAACGGTATGGACGGTGCGGCAGCGCCCGTGGCGGTGACTGATCGTGTTCAGTCAAGGGTGGAGAGCGCCAGGGTGGGGACCGCCTTGGGGAAAGTGGTAGCCGTACGCGGGGAAACGATTTCGGCCGCTGTCAGGCGGCCGTAGTTGAATCACTCGCACACCCCCTGCACTCCCTCCGAGCCGCGGGCGATGTGCGCCTTCCGTAGCTCGAGACCAGCCCGCGGCGGCTGGCAGGTCCGTTCGGTGTGCACTGCGAAACTCTGGGCTGATCGCAGTGTGCAAGAAGGAACTCGTCTTCCTTCGATTTTGATCTTAGGTTCGGAGGCACCTGCACAGGCCGTGTCTGCTCGAGTTGACCACTCCGCGCAGTCGGTACGCGATGTGCACGAACGTGAAAACGGGAGGAACTCATGAAGCGAATTACACGTGTTCTGGGGATGGGAGCTGCCGTGGCCGCAACCGTGATAGCTACGGCAACCTCGGCCCAGGCTGGCACCATATACAGCGCTTCCGGGAGGGCATACAAGCCGTCGTCCGGCGCTGTGATCTCGTGCACCAACCGTGTCTCCATGTGGAGTCAGAACGGTCGAGTGTATGCCTCTGCCACGCAGAACTGCGAGCGGCCAGTCGCCATCAGTCGGCCCACTGTTGCCCTGTCGGGTAACAACGGACGGACATTCGCCTCGAAGGGCAAGGCGTGTCGGATGGCCAAGACGTGCACGACGGACAAAGTATCTGTCCCGATGACCAACAACTGGACCTACCGGGCTTCGAACTCCGGCACGGCGTCCGCCACGATCCTTGCCGGCGAGGGCGAACTTTCCTGGCCCGCGAGCTCCGTGGCCCACCTCACGTTGATCGCGCCCTTCTAAACCAGCACGAAGTCAACCTGCGGCTGCGGGCGCGGCACACGGGTCCGGCTCCGACACGGGCCACGCAGCGATAATCCCGGCCGCAGGCCCGACGGCACGGTGCGGCGCGCCGCCGTGCAGGTTGCCCGGTCGACGCCGACGCCCTGGCCGTGCGCGGGGTGACACCCCCGCCGTCAACGCCACACCGGTCGAGGAAGGCCACCCAGGAGAGCCGCAGCAGTTTACTTCGCCGGTGCTCAGCCAGCTGAGGTCCGGCATGTCCTCGGGGTGGAGCAGCAGTGTGTTGCGTGGTCCTCCGGAGACCATCTCGACGCCTTCGTCGTCCATCGACGGTCCGCCCGGGTAGGCCGGGATGAAGCTGTCCTGGTCCTGGCTGGGCACGAGCGGTGTGCCGGTCGGGTCGGGGTCGACTGCGTAGAAGCCGCGCGGCATCGTGGCTGGCGCCCTGCGTACCCCGTCGACGGGCAGTCCGTCACGGGCCGGGCGCTGGGGCACCTCATCGATCTGGTGGAGGTCTGCTGTCAGCCGAACGCCGCACGAAGCACAGTGAAAGATCGTCATCGGCATATGAGATACATGAGTTGCCTGGCTCGTGCCAACGAGTTTTGCCTCGCATTGAGGTTCGAGGTCCCTGACACTAGTCCCCTGGGGGCGAGTGCCCCTGCCGGTAAGATGCGGCTCTCACGTCGTTGGCAGGGTCGTATGCACGCGTGGGATGGGGCCCGTTGGCCTCAATGAGGGGGTTCTGTGGGTCTGGCCGAGCGGCCGTCGGCGGCGTGGGAGGTTGCCGACCTGGTGGTTCAGCAGCTGCTTGTCGTGCCGAATCCCCTGGCTGCGTGGGACAGTGACACGTTCTGGGTCTCGGTGTGGGATTCGGACCCACGCCGGGTCCTTGTCTCCCTCTGGGTTCCGCAGGTGAACGCGGAACCGTCCGTTCAGCTGATGGTCGGTTTCGAGGTGACCGATCAAAGCCCCGAGCTCCAGAGCGAACGCATCGTCGCTGCCCTGCGGCGCCCTCACCCCCTGAACGGCGCGGTGGTTTGTGCCGGCGATCGGGAGGGCGCCGAAGCATACGGGTATGTCTGGCCAGCGTCGCCTGTAGAGACCTCCACCCCAGCCTGAACGACCACACGACTAACTTGATCCTTAACGTGCGTGGTCGAACGGTGCGTCGTACGTGATCACTTGGTTCGGTAACCGCCCTGCATGGAAGCGGCCTTCGTCTGAACATGTGCTCCGACCAAGGAACACACATGTCCAGCACGGAGGCCGTGGGGATGAGTCTGCTGCATCACGATGCCCGCCGAGAGCCGCTGGTGGAACTGTCACGCTTCCGAGACGAGTTCTACTCCTGTCTCGCCGCTCGTTCGGATGCTCTGTTCGAGCTGGCGGATGCGGTTCTGTGCGGTGACGGTCCGGTGAGATCGCTGGCCGAGCTGTCGCTGGTGCGCGAACACCGCCGCGGACACGGGGCCTCTACGCCGCGCTGGCCCAGGGCCGAGTCGACGCCGAACGAATGCGGCGGACCTTGGCCTCGGTGCCGCTGCCGCGAGCTGCTGACGGTCGGCTGGTCCTGGCCGTCGACGTCGCCTGCTGGCTGCGGCCCGACGCCCACACCTCACCAGAGCGCATCCTGTGCCACACCTACGGCCGGGGCAAGGACCAGCACATCCCCGTCCCCGGCTGGCCCTACTCGATCATCTGCGCGCTTGAGCCCGGCCGCAGCTCGTGGACCGCGCCGCTGGACGCGCTGCGTGTCGCCCCCGGGGACGACACGGCCACCGTCACCGCCCGGCAGCTGCGCGACCTGGTCGAGCGGCTTCTCACCGCAGGCCAGTGGCAGAGCGGGGACCCGGACGTCCTCATCATCGCGGAAGCCGGATACGACGCACCCCGCCTCGCCTTTCTGCTGAAGGACCTGCCGGTGCAAACGTGTCTCGCCGGAACGGGGGCGCAGGGACAACGGGCACCTCGACAGCAACGTCGGACGGCGGAACCACCCGAGCATGCCCGTCGACCCTGCTGCCACACCGGGAAACTCCAAGATCCCCAACAGAGTCAAGTTGGAATCCGATGGTCGATGCGCGATGTCGGCTGAGGATGCGCGATTCCGGGGCTCGGTGCGCGTTTGCTACCGTTCGCGGCCGTCACTCTCGATCTCTTGCGGCGTTTTCGGGCAGTGGTCCGGAACCGCTGGGAGCGACCACGAGCGCGGCGAGTTCCGCGGCGAGATCGGACGGGACGGGGTCGCCGGTAACGAGCAGTCTGAGGTAGATCGGACCGAGCACGACCTCGACGGCCAGGGCCACGCCCGTCACGCGCAGCCGCCCCTGTTCCTCGGCGCGTCGCAGCACCTCGTGCAGGATCTCCCGCCGCTCTCGCTCCACCTCGCGCAGAGCGGCGGCGAGCTCCGGCGATCTGGGCAGTTCACTGACCAGTCCGGCAATGACCCGCCCCAGAGGTGTGCCGGTGAGAAGCCGGATCGTGTTGGACAGCACGGTCACGAGATCCGCCAGGGGATCGGCGGTGTCGGGGGCTTCGGGGTTGGCCTGGGCGAAAGCCTCCCGGACCGCAGCCGCGATCAGCTCCGTACGATCCTTCCACCGTCGGTAGACCGTGGGCCGGGAGACGCCCGCGCGGGCGGCCACCGCGTCGACCGACACGCCGGCCGCCCCGCCCTCCGCCAGCAGTTCGACAGTCGCTCGCAGGATGCGTCCCGAGGCTTCGCTGCTGCGCGGGCGGCCCGGCGCGGACGTCCGCTCAGCCACCGGCCACCACCGGCCCGCGGGCGGCGACGGACCTGTCGTACGCGGCGAATCCTTCCTCGATCCCCATCGCGACCTGCCTCACCTCCACATACGGCACGGAGAACAGGTCGGTGTCCCGGACCCCTTCCCAGAACATGTAGTAGGCAGAGAGGTCCTCGGTCTCCACGAACAGGATGTCGCTGTACTCGGCACAGAACGCCTCCGCGTCGAACCAGCGCAGCCTGATCCCCTCGGCGCCGTCGGCCAGCGCCTTGACCGTCTCCCAGACGGCGGCGCGTTGCGCACGCTCCAGCCGGAGCCAGGCGGGCTGGAACCGCAGCATGTTCATCACGATGTACGTCACGGCGCTTCTTCTCCTTCACGGGATCTCACCGAACCGCGGAGGAATAGATTACAGTACTGCTTCGTAATGTAAATCGACGAAGGAGGTTCAGCCGTGCCGGCAGGACTGACTGTGATCACTGGCGGCACCGCGGGCGTGGGACTGGCCCTGGCGCGCCGACTCGCCCATCAGGGTGAGCAGGTCGTCGTCTGTGGGCGGGACCGGACCCGCGTGGCAGCAGCCAACGCCAGACCGGGCATCGAAGCCCTGCGGTGCGACCTCACGGTGGAGAGTGACATCGCCTCCCTGGCGGCAGAGCTGCACGCACGAGGAGGCATCCGACTGCTGGTCAACAACGCGGCCGTGCAGTTCGGATACCGAGTCGCCGAGCATGACCGCGACGACGTGCTCCGCGACGTGGACACGGAAATCGGCACGAATCTCACCGGCCCGGTCAAGCTCACCGCACTGGTCCTGCCACTGATGCTGCCCGGCAGCACCATCGTGAACATCACCTCGGCCCTGGCCCTGACGCCCAAGCGCAGCGCGCCCCTGTACTGCGCCACCAAGGCCGCACTGCGCAGCTACACCACCGCCCTGCGCTACCAGCTCGCCGACGACGAACGCGGTATCCGGGTGGTGGAGGCGATGCTGCCCCTGGTGGACACAGCCATGACGGCCGGCCGGGGCAGCGGCAAGATCAGCCCGGAACACGCCGCCAGGGAACTACTGGAGGGCCTCGACCGCAACCGCTCCGTCGTCCACGTGGGCAGGATCCGCGCCCTGGTAGCCCTTCACCGCCTGTCCCCCGCACTCGCGGCACGCCTCCTCCGGGACAGCTGACCACCCTTCCCCTGCTGTGGCCAGATGCGTGGCGTGACACGCAAACGAGGCGCACTGCCAGGCGGCCCCGTGGAACACCGGGGCGGCGAACCGGGCTCCACCCGCAGCTAGTTCGCAGCCGGCCCGCCGGCCGCCGACGCGGGGCGGCCGCCCCTGCGCGAAGGAGGCCTGCGGCGCGCCCCGCACCACGCCGGGCAGCGGGGTGCCGTGAGGGCCGCCGCCACGGATCAACCCGCCCTCCGACGCAGCGTCGACGCATGGGGCGAAACAGGCATAAGGTCACGCAACCGTGGTAGACGCCCTGCGTACCGGTTCTCCGGGAACCAGGAGGTAGTCATGATCGTTCTGGGCGTCATCCTGCTGATCATCGGCTTCGTCACGGGGATATCGATCCTCTGGACGATCGGCGTGATCCTCGTCGTCGTCGGCTTGGTGCTCTGGCTGCTGGGTGCGGTCGGGCACGCCGTGGGAGGCCGCAAGCACTACTACTGACGCCGGGCCTCCTGGCCCCGCGCTCAGGGGCGGTGGCGCAGTGGATGGTCCTCCGGGACCTCCACGACCGCGATCCGCACGCCGTCGGGGTCGGCGATCCACATTTCGATCAGTCCCCACGGCTCGCGCAGGGGAGGCCGCACCACCTCGGCACCGCGGCTGCTCAGTTCCTCGTACGCCGTCTGCGCGTCGGCGACTTGGAGCCACAGCCGCAGGCCGGGCGCGGGTGGCGCGTCGGCCCGTCCCGACACCTCGAGGAAGCCGCCGCCGAGGAAGTAGACCGTGCCGCGCTCCGGTCCCGTGCCGAACTCGCGGTACACGGCGAGGCCGAGGGTCTCACCGTAGAACGCACGCGAACGTTCGGGGTCCGTGGGTCGCAGCAGGATCCTGCTGCCCAGTACGTGCACCATGCCCCCACCTTCGCGCATCGCGCGCCCCCCGTCACCCGGGCCGCTCCGCCCGGCCGCGCCCGCGGGTCCAAGCCCGCAGCCGGCTGCGCAGCGGTCCGGTGCGCCGACTGCGGGTGTGCCGGTCGAGTTCCTCCAGCAGGCGCTGCGAGCGCTTCTCCACGCCCAGCTCGTCGAGAACCCGGTCGATCTCGGTGAGCAGCGCTCCGCGCAACTGCCAGTGCCCGGGGTCCGCACGTGCCGAGGCCAGCAGATGGTCCGCGAGCCGGTCGCGGTGTGCGCGGGCCACCGCCAGCTCCCCGGTCAGGCGGGCCTCGGCCTCCTCCGCGTTGGCACTCACCTGGGCGGTGATCAGCTGGGCGAAGCTCTCGACGGCGGTCGCGGTGTGGCGCAGCACCTCGCGCAGCGCGGCGGCGGTCCCCGGCTCGAAGAGCGGGCCGTCCGGGCGGACCTTGGCGAGGTCGGTCACCGTCCGGCAGGCCACGCGGAGCACCACCGCGCAGATCTCCAGGGTGTCCAGGCCGGTCCGCAGCACCAGCCGGAAGAGCAGGCCCTCCTTGACCCGCGGATTGAGCCGGAGGCTGTCCTCCGCCTGCCGCAGGGCGGCGTCGACCTGCGCGATGTCGTTGTCGAGGCGGCGCGCCTCGTGCAGCCGGGCCGCGGCCTGTTCGACCCTGCCCGGGCCCGTGGGCTCCTCGCCGAGGTGGTGCAGCAGGCGGCTCATGCGCCCGGCCAGATCGGTGATCGCGGTGCCCGCCGGCCCGATCCAGAGGGGAGGCGCCAGCAGGAGGTTGACGAGCAGCCCGACCACCGCGCCGATGAGGGTTTCCAGCACCCGGTCCCAGGCGGTGTCCGCCACCTGGGTGACGCCGAGGACGAGCATGGCGCTGATCGCGACCTCGGGGACGAACTCGTCGACCCGCACCAGGTGGCCCACCACCAGCGAGGCCAAGATCAGCAGGCCCAGACTCCACCAGGTGAGACCGACCAGCGCGCTGAAGCCGATGGCGATCAGGACGCCGACGACCACCGAGTTGACCCGGCGGATGCTGGTGGTCAACGTGGAGTAGAGCGTGACCTGGACGACCAGCAGGGCCGTCAGCGGGGCGGTCAGCGGGTTCGGCTCGCTGCTCAGGCGGAGGGCCACGACGTAGCTGATGACGGCCGCGGCGGTGGAGCGCAGGGCCTGGACGGCGACCGGCTCGCGGCGGCGCCGTGCGACACGGGTGGCGATGCTGCTGATCGTTTCCGACATGACTGCGCATCTTCCCAGGCCGTGCCGGAGGACTCGCGCCGGAACGGACGAGTCCGTCCGTGTCGTGGGTGACTGGTGGGGTAGATGGGGAAAGTCCGATGTCCGCGTCGAGCGAAGGTGTGAGGGAGCGACAGCCATGAAGGACACGGAGGACAGGGGTCAGCAGCAGGCCGGAGGCCGTGGGGAGCACGCGCAGGAACACCCCGGCCCGGACCCGGTGCACCCCGAGGCCAGCAAGCCGGTCGCCGGCAAGACCCCGGAGGAGCTGCGCAGGCGGCAGGAGAGCAAGATGTCCCGGCCGCACGACGAGGACGCCGGCTGACGGCGTCCGCCGCGCGGCCGGACGCGGCGCCGACGGGCCTGCGCCGACGGGTCGGCTCTCACGGGCCTTCGTCGTAGGTTCCGGCCTCCACCTCCAGGGCGAGTTCCTGGAGTACCTCGATCGAGGAGACGTCCGTCCGCCCGCCGTCGTGGGCGATCGCGAGACTGGTGAACGCCAGACTGAATCCGGAGACCATGGTGTGCAGGGCCGGGCCGAGTGCCTCGGCCACCAGGGTCGCCACCTGTTGCGGCGTGGCGTCGGCGGGCACGCTGATCGACGGCAGCATTTCGTTCAGGAGCTGTGTGGCCACGCCGGCCGCCGCGGCGTGGCCGTCGGGGTCCTCGCCGGCTTCGGCGGCCCGGCGGATGTCCTGGGCCTCGGTCAGGATGCCGATCACCCGCCTGAGTACGTCTGCGCGTTCCATCCTGCGCAGGGTAGTCCGCCGGGCCGCGGTGCGGGTGCGCGCGCACCGGGCCGACCGCACCATGACCCTGTACGCGCGTACGCGTGGTCCCGTACGCGGACCAGCCGAAGGGAGGGCGCCATGTCCTCGGACACCGGGCCGGGCACGACCGGGAGCCGACTGCTGCTGGTACGCCATGCCAAGGCCGTGCCGAAGGGTGATCCCGCCGAGGACTTCGAGCGCGGCCTGGGCGAGCGCGGCAGGGCCGACGCGCCCCGGACGGGCCGCTGGCTGGCGGAGCACGGCTACAAACCGGACCTGGCGCTGTGCTCGCCGTCGCGCAGGACGCGCCAGACGTGGCAGCTGCTGGTCCCCGCCCTTGCGGACCCGCCGGACGCCGTCTATGACGACAGGCTTTACGACGCGGCACCGAACGCGCTGGTCACCGTACTGGCGGAGCGTGGCGCCGGGCTCGGCTGCCTGGCCCTGGTCGGCCACAACACCGGCATCCACGAGCTGGCCACGGCCCTGTGCGGGAGCGGCCCGGAGGAACTCCTGGAGCAGTTGCGGGACGGTTTCCCGACCGCGGGCGTCGTGGTGGTGGACCTGGAGGGCGGCTGGGCGGGGCTGACCCCCGGCGCGGGACGGCTGACCGCCCTGTGGGCACCGGCTCAGCAGGGCCGTGACCCGGCCCCGTGAGCGCGCCCGGCTCGATCGGGTCGCGGCGTCCGCCGCGGGGAGCTCCGCCGACTGCGGCGCCGCGCGCTCAGACGTCCAGGTCCTCGGAGGGCGGCTCGTCGACCACGTGGACCGCCGCTTCCTCGGCCGATGCCGCGCCGCCGTCGATTCCTACGTCACGGGCCAGGACGGAGATGTGCCGCCGCGGTGCCGAGTCGTCCACCACGGCAAGGCGGCCGGCCCGGTCCGCTCCGCCCAGCAGGGCATCACCGGCTTCATCGGAGATCTCGTCCCCGTCGGAGACCTCCGGCTGCTCCCGCGCCAGGCGCTGCTCCAGCGTCTCCCCCGTGCGGGCTTCGGCGGCGGTGGTGCCCCTCTCGTCGACCGCCAGCGGGCGGTCCAGCGGCACGTACGCGGTGTCGAGGGTGTCGTCGAGGCCCGGTTCGTCGAGGGTGTTCTCCAGGTCGGGCTGCGCCTCGGCGGACTCGTCGGTCTCCTGCGGCTGGTAGACGTCGTCGCCGTAGGCTTCGTCGGCGGTGCTCATCGCGTTCTCCGATCGGTCGGGACCGGCGTGCCGCCGGCAGGGGCGCACCGGTCCCCGGTGCGCTCAGCCGGGCACGGAAGCGTCCAGGGGGAACGAGCCGCTCGAACCGGTGAGTTCGAGCAGTCGCAGCAGTTGGTGGCTGGGCGCCGCCAGACGCAGGACGTGTCCGCTCTGGACGGCCTGCCGCCGGGCCTCCAGCAGCGTGTTGAGGCCCGCGGAGTCGCAGAAGGAGGAATTCCGCAGGTCCACGATGACCTCGGCGCCTTCCGGTGCCTGTGACAGAGCGGCTGCGAGTGTTTCCCGCAGCTCGCCCGCGTGCTCCAGGTCCATGTCTCCGGTCACCCGCACCACGCGGTACTCGGTGCCGGCGGCGGCTTCCGGTACGGGCGCGTCCTCGGCAGCCATGACGTACCTCCTCGTCCATGGGGCACCTGCCCGTCCCAGCACCTCTCAACCGTCCATGCATCCATGGGACCGCGCAGCGGCGCCGAGCGCATACTGGGGGACATGGCGAGCCCCACGATGGCCGTCCGGCGGATCAGGCAGCGTGCCGGCGAGGCGGTGTTCCTGCGCGTCGCCGGTCCCGACGGAGCCCGCAACCGGCGGCGCATCCACCAGACGCCCGGACCCCGCTGGTTCGCACCGGACCGGCCCGTGCGGCGGGTCCACGCGGACGCGTCGATGTTCGTCGGCGGTCTTGCCGCGCTGCTGCTCCAGTCCCTGCACCCGGTCGCGATGGCCGCGGTCGCGGCCCACTCCGGATACCGCGGCGATCCTTGGGGGCGCCTGCACCGGACCAGCACCTTCCTGGCGGTCACCACCTTCGGCACCAGTGCCGACGCCGAGGCGGCGGTGGACCGTGTCCGGGCGGTGCACGCACGTGTCCGGGGCCGGACGCCCGACGGTGTGGCGTACCGGGCGGACGACCCGGAGCTGCTGGGCTGGGTGCACACCGCCGAGGCGTACTGCTTCCTGAAAGCCCACCAGCGTTATGGCAGGCATCCCTTGGATCCGGCGGGCTGCGACGGGTACCTCGCCGACACGGCGCGGGTCGCTCGGGCGCTGGGCGCGGACCGGCCGCCGCAGGACGTTCGGGAACTCGCCCTGCGGATGGCGCGGTACCGGCCCTGCCTGAGGCCGACGGACGCGTCCCGGGACACCGCCCGCTTCCTGCTGGCCGATCCGCCGCTGCCGGGGGCCGCCCGGCTGCCGTACGCGCTGCTCGCGGCGGCGGCCGTGGACCTGCTGCCGTCCTGGGCGAGGGCGGCTGTCACCGCCGGTTCGGGTTCCGCGGCGGAACGGGTGCCCGGCGCGGCGGCCCGTGCGGGCGGGCACGCCGTGACCCGGGCGATCCGCTGGGCCCTGCCCCCGCCGCCCGCGCGCACGGACCGGTCGTCCGCACCGGGGTGATCCCGGGTGGTCCCGGCCCCGGCACGTGCGGCGGCTCGTCGGGGCTCCGGTGAGCGTACGTGCACGATCGATCGCGGCCGACGGGGTGGGAGACTGGGTGGGAAACTGGAACGGCCACCGATACGTTGGCCATCCACCACGAGTCCCCACCGGAGAAGTGACGACCGATGACCCTCCAGGAAGGCCGGCGGGTCCGGCTGGCGGCAGACCTCAGGCTGACCGGGACGGTCGTGACGGCCGAGGGCCACTCCGCGGACGGGGACGTGGTCGCCGGCGCGCTCTTCCTCGGGTCGGGTGCCCAGGGCATCGTCGAACGGGTGGACCCGCCCCGGGATCGGGAGCAGAGCCACGAGGTGCGCGAGTACGAGCGGCTCACGGCACTCCTGAACGACTTCGGCCACCAGATGCCCCCGGCGAGCAGGCGGCAGCTGGAGGAGCAGGTGGCCTCCCTCGAACCGGCGTGGACCGCCCACCGGGAGCACGGGCCCCGACGGACGGTCCGGGTCCGCCTCGACAACGGCTTCGTCCTCGACGACGCGCGGGCGGAGCTCTTCCTCCCCCTCTGAGTCCCCCTCTGACAGGGCCGGGGCCGCACTGCCGGGCCCGGCAGCCGTCCCGGGCAGGCAGACCGAATGACGGTGCTGTGGTGAACCGGCTGGGCCAACGGAGTGAGTAAAGGCTTCATCCGCGAAAGTTCCGCTCTTCCCCAAGGAAGTATCCGTTTTGGGTAAAGAGTCCTGGTGGCGCGGCTCTCCGCCCTCCCCTGTGCCGATGCGCTCCTCGGAGGAACCGAACCATGACTTACGGGAACAAGCTGCGGGAACAGATCGCGAAGCCGGGCACCACACCGCTCATCGGGGTGTACGACATGTACTCCGCCTCGGTGGCGGCCGCGCACTACGACGGGATGTTCGTCTCGGGGTTCGGGTTCGCCGCCTCCTACTACGGGCTCCCCGACATCGGGTTCATCGCCTGGCCCGACATGGTGGCCTTCGTCCAGCGACTGCGCGGCGCCTTCCCCCGTCACCACCTGCTCGTCGACATCGACGACGGGTACGTCGACCCCGAAGTGGCCTGCCATGTCGTGGAAGGCCTGGAGCGGATGGGCGCCTCCGGCATCATCCTGGAGGACCAGAAGCGTCCCCGCCGCTGCGGTCACGCCGACGGCAAGCAGGTGCTCCCGCTCACCGAGTACCTGGAGAAGCTGGAGATGGTCCTGGCGACCCGCAAGGACCTGGTCGTCGTCGCGCGGACCGACGCGACGGAGGAAGCCGACATCATCCACCGCGCCCAGGCCCTGGCGGCCACCGACGCGGACGTCGTCCTCGTCGACGGGGTGCGCAGCGTGGAGTGGATCGAGCGGATCCGCGGGGCCGTCGGCGGCAAGCCGCTGCTGTTCAACCAGATCGCCGGAGGAAAGTCGCCGCGGCTCTCGCTCACCGAACTGACCGACCTCGGTGTCGACATGGCCATCTACAGCACCCCGTGCCTGTTCGCCGCGCACAAGGCGATGGACACCGCCCTCGCCGAACTGCGGCTCGCCGACGGGCGACTGCCCGCGGCCGACGGCGGCGAGGAGATCGGCGTCGGCGAGTCCACCAGGCTGCTGACCAAGAACATCTCGCGCCACCACCCCCTGCCGGTGGCCCGGGAGAGCGTGAAGGCGTGAGCGGCCCGAACCTCGCCAGTCCGCCCGGCCCGGGTGGGTGATCGAGGGCGAACCGGCCGGCCCGATGCGCCGCGAGGTGTTCGTCCCGGATGCCTCGCGGCGTTCCACCGGCATCGGGAGCGGCCGTTCGGATGAATCGGCGGAGCAGCGCATCACGGGCGGGATGAGTTGATTGTCAGACCTGTATGACAGTCGATCAGTTTCTTCCTCGTCAGATCTCCCGCCCTGCGGACAGGGCCCCCGCGCGGCGCACATCGGGGCTTCCCGAGCCCGGTGAGCGGCGCCGGCTCCGTGAGCAGTGGGGGCTGACGACCCGCCAGGTCGGGGTGGCGTTCGGGGTGACCCCGGCGACGGTGCGGTCATGGGAATGCGGGCGCACGTCGCCGAGGGGAGGCCGGCGTGAGGCGTACCGGCGGTTCCTGGCGGGGCTGGCCCAGCACTCCGCCATCGAGGTGCCCGGGGGCGTGGACCGCCGGCCGGCCGCGCCGGTCCGCCCGAAGGCGGTGCCCCGCGAGACGGTCCCCCGCGAGACGGTGCCGCCGAAGACGGCGTCGCCCGCGGTGCGCGTCGCGCCACGGGCGGAGCCGGTCCCGCCGGGGCGGATCCGCCGCCTGCGGGTGCTGGGGGCGGCCGCCTGCGCGTGGTCGATCGCGGCCCTGTGGGTGATCCTCACCTGTCCGCCGCCGCTCTAGAGGCGCCCGGGGCCGCTCACACGCCGCCGGTGGCGGTGAGGTCACCGCCACCGCCCGCGCAGACCGGACGGCGCCCCGCACGACGCACACCGCGTCCGGCCGTTCTGGGTCGGCGTGCGGCGGGCCGTGCGGGGTGCGGCCGATACGGCGCTGGGTGCCGGGCGGGTGCAGCAGTCCTGCCCGCCCGCGCTGCGGACGGCGTGCCCGGCACGCCCCGGAGGTCGTCACCCGTCCGCTCCCCGCGGCCTGGCCGCGGGTGCCGAAGCGGTCGGGTGGGCTCCGGGGCGGACGGGGTACGGGGCCGCACACGACGCATCACGGCCCGTATGCGGGCGATGGCCTCCCGGACCCCGAACGGCTTCGACACGTAGCCGTCGGCGCCCGGTTCGAGGCCATCCACCCGGTCCGCCTCGCCCCTGCGCGCACTGATCCGGTCTCCGGCGGCTCAGCGCCTTGCCGCCGGCGGTCACCCACTCGACGTCGGGTGCGCCCGACCGCGGCCGGGACGGGCGGCGGTGATCAGGTAGTAGTCCAGGATCCGCTGTTCCCAGGCGGTCATGAAATTGCGCGGCCAGGTGCCGGGGGCCCAGAGGCGGGCGAGCCAGCGGTCCCAGCCGGGCCAGACCTGCGGGCCGATCGAATCGGTGCGGACGTCGGCGAAACCGGCTCCGGCGAGGGCCCGGGCGAGGTGGGAGACGGGCCGCGCGATGTCGAGTCCGCTGGCGAAGGTCTCCAGCAGCCCCGCGAGCCGCTCCTCGGGCGCGGGCGCGCCGTCGACGCTGAAGAAGCCGGCCACCGCGACCCGTCCTCCGGGACGCAGGACGCGCGCCGCCTCGTGGGCGAAGGCGGTCAGGTCCGGGAAGTGCTGCACCGCTTCGACGCTGTACAGGCAGTCGAACTCCGCGTCGCCCAGGGGCAGGTCCTCGGCCGCTCCGAGGACGAAACGCAGCCGCTGCGGCCGCGCGGCGAGGAGCGGGGAGTTGGCGTCGCGGGCCCGGCGGAGCTGCTGGGGGTGGATGTCCACCCCGGTCACCGCGGCGGGTCCGTACTCGTCGAGGGCGAGGGCGCAGCCGAGGCCGAGACCGCAGCCGACCTCCACGGCGCGGCCGCCGCCGGGGGCGACCGCGTCGAGTACGTGCCGGTAGAGGTCCCGTTCGCTGCGGATCCGGTCGTCCTGCGACAGCGGCCCTCCGAGGTCGACGGACCGCCAGTAGCCGAAGTTGATGAACCCGCCGGCGAACACCGGAACGGCGCTGAGGTCAGCCGGTCCGTACGTCTGCCACACCTCGGGCGGTACCGACGGTGCGGGCCGGTCCACCGGGTCCTCCGACACCATGTCACCGCCTCCTCGTGACGGGGGCGTTGCACCCCGCGGCCTCCAGTGTGGCCCGTGGAATCCCGTCGCGGCAGGGGGCACGCCCGGGCACGGGCGCTCACGCGCGCCCACGGGTCCGGCGTCCTAGGCTGACGCCATGGACCACGCCGATGCCGCAGCCGCCGGATCACCCGCCGAGGCGGCGGCGGCCGCCGCCGCCCGGCTGAAGGAGCGGCTGTACGCGACCATCACCATGATCTCCGTGGTGATCGGTCTGGCGGTGTCGGAGCACGCCGACACCGCCGGGACCGCGGCCACGGTGCTGACCGCCGCCATCGGGCTGTGGCTCGCGACCCTCGTCTCCGACCAGCAGGCGCACCGCGTGGTCCACGGCCGGCTCGCCACCGGCGGGGAGTTGCGGCACATGCTGTGGGTCAGCAGCCCCCTCCTGCTGTCCGCCGTCGGTCCGCTGATCCTGATCGCCGCCTCCGCCCTGGGCGTGATGGCCCTGCAGACCGCCCTGTATGCCTCGGCAGGCGTGAGCGTCGCCTCCCTCTTCGGCTGGGGCTGGTACGGCGGCGTCCGCATGGGCGGCAGCGCGCCGCTCGCTGTGCTGGCCGGCGGGCTCGACGCCGCGATCGGCCTGGCCGTCGCCCTGGTGAAGGCCGCGGCCGGCCACTGAGGCGAGCTGCGGCGAAGTGTTCGCTGTCTGCCGAAATCGTGGGGCATCCTGGGTGCATGAACGAGCTGCATCCCGGGTTCCCCCCGGACGCGCCCGCCCCCGCGGCCCGCGTGGCGGCCTTCGCCGCCGCCCTCGCCGACGAGACGCGCGCCGCCATCTGCCTGACGCTGTTGGAGGGGCGCGCCTGGACCGCCGGCGAGCTGGCCCGGATCACGGGGGTGGCGCCCTCCACCGTCTCCGGCCACCTGGCCCGGCTGTTGGAAGCCGGGATCTGCGTGACCGAGCGGCAGGGCCGCCACAGCTAACCCGCGGGAGGCAACCGAGGCTGAGGATCCTGACGGTCGGCGCCGGAAGGGGACCCGAGCCCGGCCGGGACCGGCCGCCCTGCCACCGAAGGTCCGCGAGCACCGGCGGGCCTCGGGACACCCCGGGGCCCGCCGCTCGGCCCCCGCGACCCTCACCCGGATGCCCCGTCAGGTGGGCATTCGGGCCGCCGGGCCGTTGACTGGAAGGCCCCGGAACACTCTTGGAGGCGTGGTGGCGACGGTCGTGTGGGCGCGTGGGGCGGCAGGGATGGTGCTGGCTGCGGCGGTGCTCGGCGCCGCGGGATGCTCGGGCGGCGACGGCAGCCCGTCCGGCGCCGTCTCCAGTGCCGCGTCCGCGGTGAGGTCGGCGGGCGAGGCCGTCTCCTCGGCCGCCTCGGAGGCGGCGAAGGCCGCCGAGTCCGCGGCCGCCGTCGCGAAGGACAAGCTCGCCGAGGTCAAGAACGGGGCCGACGCCAAGGACCAGGTGTCCCTGGGCACCGTGTCGACCGACGCGGACGGATACACGACGGTGCCGGTCACCGTGCGCAACACCGACGACGGCGCGAAGTCCTTCGCCGTGCAGGTGGAGTTCAAGGACGCGAGCGGCAACCTCGTCGACACGGTGGTGGTGACGGTGTCCGACGTGGCCGGCAAGGACACCGGGGAGGGCACGGCCCGCAGCACCCACAAGCTGTCCGGCACGGTGACCGCGCAGACCGGCGCGGCCCTGCGCTACTGAGCCACCGAGCCACCGAGCCACCGAGCCACCGAGCCACCGAGCCACCGAGCCACCGAGGCGCAGGGTGGCCACGCGGCCGCCGGAGCGACCGCAGGGCGGGGATTCCCGGGCCTCCCGGCACGGCGCCGGCGGTGGCCCGGGCGGCCCGACCGCCGTTCGTCGGCGCGGGACCACACGGCCCGCTCCCGCCCATGCCCCCAGGCCGCTAGGGTCGGATCCATGGCTTCGACGGATGTCTCCCTGCGTCCTGTGCGCCCCGGCGATCTGCCCGCGTTCTTCCGGCACATGAGCGATCCCGAGTCGCATCGGATGGCGGCCTTCACCGCGCAGGACCCGACGGACCGGGCGCACTTCGACGCACACTGGAGGCGCGTCCTCGCCTCGCCTCAGATCGTCAGCCGCACGGTACTGGTGGACGGCGCCGTGGTCGGGCACGCGGCCGTGTACGGCGATCCGGGCCAGCGGGAGGTCACGTACTTCATCGATCGCCCCCACTGGGGGCGCGGCATCGCTACCGCGGCGCTGCGGGCGCTGCTCACCGAGGTTCCCGAACGCCCGCTCCTGGCCAGGGCTGCGGCGGACAACGTCGGATCGGTGCGTGTCCTGGAGAAGTGCGGTTTCAAGGTCGTCGGCGAGGACCGGGGTTTCGCGAACGCCCGGGGAGCGGAGATCGACGAGTTGGTGCTGCGGCTGGACGGCTGATCACCCGCGCCCCGGTCGTCTGCGAGCTCCACGTGATTCCGCGGAAGGTTCCCGGCCGGAGCCGCGGCGGAGGCAACCTCCCGGGCGCCCGCCACGTCCTCTCCTGCAGGACCCGCCGGCCCGGACGGCGCGTGCACTGCGGAGAGGACATCTGATGAGTGAGAAGGCCCGGCGGCTGTTCGACGCCCTCGACCTCGACCAGGACGGCACCCTGACACGGGCCGAGGTGATCGGTGCGCTGCGCTCCAAGGGGCCGACCCTCGCCGCACAGGGGGCGATCCCCTTCTGGGGTGTGGGCGACACCGAGGCGTCCTCGGCGCTGTTCGACGCGGCGGACCAGAACGGCGACCGGGTGCTGAGCTTCGAGGAGTTCGCGGCCGTGGTCGACCGCCGCTTCGGCTGGTAGCCGCCGGACCGCCCGGCGGGCGGCCGTCCCGCGTGCGGTGCCCGCCGGGCGGCGGGAGAATGGCCTGGGCGGCGGGGCGCCCCGCGGGCGGTTACGGCCCCGGCCGGCCCGCGGCAGGGCCGACCGGACGGGGCGGACGAGTCAGGTGATCGCACATGTGCCGGTGGCTGGCGTATTCGGGAACCCCCGTGCTGCTCGACACCATCCTGTACAAACCCGCCCACTCCCTGATCGACCAGAGCCTCCACTCGAAGCTGGGTGTGGAGACGACCAACGGCGACGGCTTCGGTGTCGGCTGGTATCCGGACGGCGGCGGCGACGGAACGCCCGCCCTCATGAAGGACGTCGGTCCCGCCTGGAACAACCGCAATCTGCGGGAACTCGCCGACCACGTCACCTCCCCCGTGTTCTTCGCCCACATCCGGGCCTCGACGGGTACGGCGGTGCAGCAGACGAACTGTCACCCGTTCCGGTACGGCCGCTGGATGTGGATGCACAACGGGGCCATCGCCGGCTTCCACGCCATGCGGCGGGACCTGGCCATGCTCGTCGACCCGGCGCTGTACGGGGAGATCGAGGGCACGACGGACTCCGAGCTGATGTTCTACCTGGCGCTCACCCACGGCCTGGAAGAGGACCCTCCGGCCGCGGTCGCCAGGATGGTGGGCGTGGTCGAGCGCGTCGGCCGCGAGCACGGCGTGGAGTTCCCGATGCAGATGACCGTGGCCGTCACGGACGGAACGGCCGTGTGGGCCTTCCGCTACTCCAGCCAGGGCGCCTCCCGGTCGCTGTTCTACAGCAGCCGGGTGGACACGCTGCGCAGGCTGCACCCCGACATCCTCTTCCTGCAGGAGGCCTCCGACGAGACCCGACTGGTGGTGTCCGAGCCGCTCGGCGACCTGCCCGGCGCGTGGAACGAGGTCCCGGAGAGCAGTTACGGCGTAGTGCGGACGGGTGAGGACGGGCTGTACCCGTTCACCCCGCTGGCGGCCTGACGTCGGCGGCCGCTGCCGCGCCGGCCCGCATGCCGGACTCGGTGCGCGGCGACGGCACGGCGGCGGCGGTGACGACCCGGGGCAGGGCGTAGGGGTGCTTCTCGGCGAGCCAGGCGACCAGTCGCTCCCGTACCTCGCAGCGGGCGGTCCACAGCCGGTCCGGGTCCTTGGCGGTGACGATCGCCCGTACCACGATGGTGGTGGGCGTGGTGTCGGTGACGGAGAGGCCCCAGCCACGGCCGTCCCACGCCTCGCAGCTGTCCAGGATCTCCTTCAACTGCTCGCGCATGAGGGCGACGGGGGCGGTGTGGTCGCAGTGCAGGAAGACCGTGCCGGTCATCTGGATGCCGCCGCGCGACCAGTTCTCGAAGGGCCGCGAGGTGAAGTACGAGACGGGCATGGTGATGCGGCGCTCGTCCCAGGTCCGCACGGCGATCAGGGTGAGTGTCACCTCCTCCACCACGCCCCATTCACCGTCGACGACGACCGTGTCGCCGATCCGCACCATGTCGCCGAACGCGATCTGGAATCCGGCGAAGACGTTGCCGAGGGTGGACTGTGCCGCGACGCCCGCGACGATGCCGATGAGGCCGGCCGATGCCAGTACGGACGTGCCCACGGCCCGGAAGGCGGGGAAGGTGAGCAGCATCGCGGCCGCCGCGACCACGGCGACGACGGCGGTGACGATCCTTCTGATGAGCGTCACCTGGGTACGGACCCGGCGCACCCGCGAGGGGTCACGGGTGCCCAACGCGTAGCGGGCGTAGGAGGATTCGACGACGGCCGAGGCCACACCGACGACGCACCAGGCGCCCGCACCGATCAGGACGAGCGTCAGGGTCCGCCCCACGGCGGTCTCGTGGTCCCGCAGCGGCTGCCACGCGATCTGGCGGTAGGACCCGCGCAGCACCGCCGTGAAGAGCAGCACGCGAACCGAGGGCCCGCAGCGGCGCAGCATGTTCCACAGCGGTGTCTCGGGGTGGCGGGCGTCGGCCCGCCGCAACAGCATGTCGGTGAGGCGGCTCAGTACGAGGGTGAGCACGACGGAGCCGCCCAGGACGGCCAGCAGTCGCAGGAAACTGTTCATGACTCCCCGGTGTCCGGTTTCGGGAACGGTTGGGGGCGGCCGGGCTCGACGCAACATCCGGCCCGGCCCCCCGGGTCCTCGGACCGCGGGTCAGTCGTGCAGCATCTCCTCGCGCAGGCTCTCCAGCGTGCGGGCGAGCAGACGGGAGACGTGCATCTGGGAGAGGCCGACCTCCTCGCCGATCTCCGCCTGGGTCATCTCCTGGCCGAAGCGCAGCTCCAGGATGCGGGTACTGCGCTCGTCCAGGCCGGCGAGCAGGGGTGCCAGGGCCTGCCGGTCCTCGACGGCCTCCAGGGCGGGGTCGGGGCCGCCGACGGTCTCGGCCAGCGAGCGGGCGGGCTGTCCGCCCGCGGCGGCCCCGGTGCGGCCGGTGTCGGACTGCTGGGGCGCGTCGAGGGACTGGGTGGAGTAGCCGTTGGCGGCGAGCAGGCCCTCCCGGACCTCGTCCTCGGTGAGGCCCAGGTGGGTGGCGAGTTCCCCGGGAGTGGGGGCGCGGTCCGTCTCCGAGGTCAGTTCCTCGGTGGCCCTGGCCAGCACCAGGCGCTGCTCCTGGAGCCGGCGCGGGACCCGTACGGCCCAGGTGGTGTCGCGGAAATGGCGCTTGATCTCGCCTGTGATGTACGGCATGGCGAGCGTGGTGAACTGGATGTTGCGCTCGGGGTCGTACCGGTCGATGGCCTTGATCAGGCCGATGATGCCCACCTGGACGATGTCCTCGTTCTCGGGGCCGCCGGGGCGGTCGCGGAACGGCCGTGCGGCGAAGTTCACCAGTGAGATGTTCATCTCGATCAGCGTGCCGCGCACGTACTGGTACTCGCGGGTGCCCTCTTCGAGGCTGCGCAGGCGCTCGAAGAACACCCGGGTCAGCTGCCGGGCGTCGCAGGTCGACAGCTCCCGCGGACAGGGCACGTCGGGCAGCCCGCTGAGCGCGGGTCCGGCCACGGCGCCGCCGTCGGGGGCGGCGGCCGCGGTGGGGGGCGTGGTCGGGGCCGTGGCCCCGGTCGTGGCCTCGGTCGTGGCCGTGGTGGTCATCGTCTTCGCTCCTTGGGCACAGGTGCTTGCGGCGCGTTGTGCGATTGCTCGCTCGTTGCTCGGTCGGTGCGGAAGTCCCCTTCCGCTCCCCTGCACCCTGCCCGGCGCTCGTACACACGTCAAGTTATACCGGAAAGACTTTTCGGGATTTGCTTTTCGCGAGTCTCCACTCAAGAATGTCGGGGTGGAGAACGAGCACACGGGGTCCCGCCGGAACCACTGGACCTTCCTGACGAACCACGCCCGGGTCCTGATCGCCATCGCGCGCGACCCGGGTGTCCGGCTGCGCGACATCGCGGCGGGCTGCGACCTCACCGAGCGGACCGTGCAGGCCATCGTCACCGATCTGGAGACGGACGGGTACCTCACCCGCACGCGGGACGGCCGCCGCAACCGCTACGCCATCGCCCCCGGTGCGCGCTTCCGCCACCCGGCGGAGGCGGGCCGCGAGATCTCCGGCCTCCTGGCCTTCCTCGCGGGGCCGCCGGACCCGCCGCCCGCCACCGGCTCCGCGGACGGCGCACCCGACCACGACGGGGTCCTGCCCCAGCGGTGACCCCGGTCTAACGGTCCGCGAGCAGTCCCTCGAAGAACTCCCAGTCCAGGCGATCCGCCTCCGCGCCGGCCGGGACGGCCGCCCACGTCCTCTCCAGCCAGGACGCGAGCCCCGCCCGGTTCAGCACGAAGAGGGCGTACGGCGGCGCCGTCCCCAGCCGCAGCAGGAGGTGTGCCCCGCGGTCGGGCCCGGCGGTCGGCCGGATCCGCACCTCCCCCGTCCCCGCCAGGGTGCGCAGCCCCCTGGCCAGGAGGTCACGGCCGATCACCCAGGCCACGGGATCGGCGCCGACCGGGTGGAAGGTGAGCTCGACGTCCAGCGGGGCACGGGCGGACCAGTGGAAGGTGGCGCGGAGGGGGAACCGCAACCGGTTCCGGACCTGGTGGATCCCGGTCGTCCAGGTCAGTTCCTGCTCGGGGCGGCGGGGCCGGTGGTCCATGACGACTCGTCTCTGCAAAGGGGCGGCGGGCGGCCGGGACGGGAGAGGATCGGTCCGGCCGGAACGGCACCGGCGACACCGGCTGCCATGGCTCGTCTGCTCCCCCGCCCGCATCCGAAACAGCAGTGCGGGCCATTGGAGGGAACGGCGGACGTGTCGACCCGGACGGGCCCGGCCCCGCGCGGATAGTCGTACCGGGCACCTTCGGCCGGCCGCGGTCCGTTGTGGCATGCCCCAAGCGACAGCGCCGAAGAACGGGGCCGGAGATGAAGAAGTCCGTAGTGATGTGCGCACTGGTGGCGGGCCTGGCGCTCGGCCCGTTGGGCGGCGTGAGCTGGGCCGCCCAGCAGCAGACCGCCGCTGAGCCCGACTCGGCCGCGCCCCGGGCCGCGTATCCGGTCGGCGAGGTGGTCTCGGACGCACCGCTCCACGTGCGCCAGAAGCCGACGGTGTACTCGGGCATCGTCAAGTCGCTGCGCCCGGGTCAGCGCGTGCTCCTCAACTGCCAGACGCGCGGCGGGTGGGTGGACGGCAACCCCGTGTGGTACCGCCTCCAGGGCTCCAAGGGCTGGGTCTCGGCCCGCTTCGTCCACAACCACCAGCCGGTCCGCCCCTGCTGACGCGCCCTCGGCCCACCGGCCCCGTCACGGCCCCGTCACGGCCGCGGCTCGCCGGCCTCCCGGCCGTCGACGTACGTGGCCACCACCTCGATGCCTCCGATCCGCGACACGTCGACGTGCCGCGGGTCGTCCCCCAGCACCACCAGGTCGGCGCGCTTGCCAGGAGCGAGGCTGCCCGCACTGTCCTCCCAGCGGCAGGCGCGGGCTCCGGCGACCGTGTAGGCGTACAGGGCCTCGTCGACGGTGATGCCCTCGCCCGGGCCGATCAGACGTCCCGACCCGGAGGCACGCTCCACCATGAACTGGACGCCGCGCAGCGGGGAGCCGTCCGCCACCGGGCGGTCGGAGCTGCCGACCAGCGGGATGCCGTGGTCGAGGAAGCCCCGGCCGCGGTACAGCCACGGCGCCCGCTCCTCGCCCATGATCGCCGCGTAGTCGTCGCCGAAGCAGCGCAGGAAGTGGGGCTGGACCACCGCGCTGAGCCCCAACCGGGCGAAGCGCGGGAGCTGGTCGGGGCGGATCAGGCCGGCGTGCTCGATGCGATGCCGGGCGTCGGGCCTGGGCCGCAGGCGCTGGGCGTGCTCCAGGGCCTCCAGCGCCACGTCGGCCGCGCGGTCGCCGATGGCGTGCACGGCGAGCTGCCAGCCGGCGAGGTGGCCGTCGACGATGGACCGTGCGAGGACCTCGGGATCGTCCTGCAGCCCGCCCGCGTGCCCCATGCCCTCGTACGGGGCGCTCAGGGCGGCGGTACGGGCCATCATCCCGCCGTCAGTGAAGATCTTGAGGGCCCCCACGGACAGCCAGTCGTCGCCGAAGCCGGTGCGCAGGCCGAGGTCGAGGGCCCTGGGGATGCCGTCGGCTTCGTGCGCACCGACCGGCCGCAGCACGTCGGCGGAGACCATCAGCTGAACCCGCAGCGGCAACAGTCCCTTGTCCCTGGCGAGTTGGTAGGCGCCCAGTTCGACCGGGGTGTGCCCGAAGAGGGCGCCGCCGATGCCCGCCTCGGCGCAGGCGGTGACGCCCTCGGCCAGACAGGTGCGGGCCGCGCGCCCGATGGACTCGGCCAGCTCCTCCTGGGAGTACGGAAGCCGCAGCGCGCGGGCGGCCCCCATGGCGGCCTCCACGAGGAATCCGTTCTCGTGCGGGACGTCCGCGGCGAGCAGGTCCAGGACGGCGGTGTTGACGACGCAGCCGTGCCCCGAGTCGTGCAGCACGTACAGCTTGTGCCCCTGACTGACCTGGTCGAGCTCGGCGGCGGTCAGGTGGCGGCCCAGGACCCGCTGGTCGTAGCCGACGACGCTCACCCAGGATCCGGGCGAGTTCCTGGCCGCGACCGCCCCGGCCACGACGGCGAGGGCGTCATCGATCCGCGTGCAGCCCGTCATGTCGGGGGCGTTCTGCCGGAATCCGGTCCAGGGCAGGTGCACGTGGGAGTCGATGAACCCGGGGAGCACCGTGGCGCCTTGGAGGTCGATCACCTCGCGGGCGGGCAGGGAGGCCACGGCCTCGTCCAGGCCGACGATGCGGCCCCGCCAGATGCCGAGCTCGCGGGCGAGCGGGCGGTCCGGTTCCATGGTGAGGAAGCGGGCGTTGGTCAGCCTGGCGCAGAGCATGGTGTGGTGCCCCCGGAACGTGGTCGGTCGGCGCCTCCGGCATGCCGGAGGGGTGGGGAGGTCAGGCGTCCATCGAGCGGGCGAGGGAACGGGGGCGCAGATCGGTCCAGTTCGCCTCGACGAAGTCCAGGCACGCCTCTCGGGTGTCCTCGCCGAGGGCGACCGTCCACCCGCCGGGCACGTCGGCGAAGGACGGCCAGAGCGAATGCTGGCCCTCGTCGTTGACCAGGACGAGGAATCGTCCCTCGGCGTCGTCGAAGGGATTGGTGCTCACGGCCATCGCCTCCCCGGAACGTCAAGATTAGGTTAGGCTCACCTCATTGCGTGGAGCCTAGCCCCTCCCCTTGCCGCCCACAAGGAGGCCCGCATGCGCCGGACCGAGGACGTCTTCGCCGCCTACGGACTGCCGGGCGAACCGGGTTGCGAGGCGTTCTGGGCCGCGGCGGGGGCCCCCGCGTCCGTCCCTGCGCGGGACGGCGGATGGACGACCCTGTTCCTGTGGCGCGGCTGCCCGGCGAGCATCGGCTTCGAGAGCCGGTCGGAGCCGGTGGCGCTGGACCGGTGGGGCGAGACGGACTGCTGGTACGCGGAGGTCCCCATGCCCGCGCGGCTCCGGGTCACCTACCGGTTCCTCTCGGACGGCGCGGCTTTCGCCGACCCGCTCAACCCGATCGGGGCGGGCGGCGAGCGGTCCATCGCCGCGACCCCGGACGCACCGGCCCAGCCGTACTGGCCCGTCCTCGGCGCCGGCCAGGTGCTGCCGCTTCCGCGGACCCGGGTCCGCTGGACGAGCACCCGCCTGGGCGGGCGGCGCACCGTACGGGTCCACCCGGCGGGCGGCGGCGGACCGGTGGTGCTGCTGCTCGACGGGGACGACTGGCTCTACCTGCACCCCGCCATGGCGGCGTTCGACGCGGCGGTCACGGCCGGCGCGATGCCGCCCGTCACCCTCGTCTTCCTGCCGACCAGGGACCGGGAGGCCGAGTTCGGATGTCGGCCGGCATTGTGGGAGGCGGTACGGGACGAGTTGCTGCCGCTGGTCGCGCAGACGGGCCTGCCCGTCCGCCCGGACGGCCTGGTGGTCGCCGGACAGAGCCTCGGCGGGCTGAGCGCGATGTACGCGGCGCTGGAGTTCCCGGACCTGGTGTCCCGGATCGCCTGCCAGTCCCCGTCGCTGTGGTGGGCGCCCGGCGCCGAGGCCCTGCCGGACCCCCTGTCCGGCCCGCTCGGCGGCGCGGTCGCGGCGCGCCTGCGCGAGCGCGTGGACCTGTCGGGACTGCGCGTCGCCTTCGACGTCGGGGAACACGAGACGCGGATGCTGCCCCACTGCGCACTGGTGGAGGGCCTGACCGCCCGCGCCGGTGCGACCGTGCGCGTGTCGCGGTCCCCCTCGGTCCATGACCGCGTCTCCTGGCGGCACGCCCTGGTCCGGGACGTCGCGTGGGCGCTGGGTCACCACCACGATCCGGCGGACGTCGACTCCGGTCGCCCGCGCCGTACCTGACCGTAGGTCATGGTGCCCAGAGGTACCCGGAGGTGCCCGGAGGCATCCGCGCCCCGACCGTCCGGCCCGTCTGACGGCTCGGCGCCCCGGCGGCCCGCCGGTCGTCCGGCCACCCGTCATCGGGCCACCGCCCGGCAGTAGTCCCGGTCGGTGGCGAGGAGGTTGCGGTGGGTGTCCTCGGCCGTGATGCGGCCGTCGTCCAGGACCAGGACCCGGTCGGCGGCGTCCAGGAGGGCCGGGCTGCTCGTGATCACGAGGGTGGTCCGGCCCCGGCGCAGCCGCGCGATGTTGCGCGCGATCAGCTGCTCGGTGACCGCGTCGACCGCCGTCGTCGGGTCGTGGAGGACGAGGACGTCGGTGTCGGCGGCCAACGCCCGGGCCAAGGACAGCCGCTGGCGCTGCCCGCCGGAGAGGTTGGCGCCGCGGTCACGCACGGCGTGGTCGAGCCCCTCGCGGTGCAGGGCGACGACGTCGGTCAGTACCGAGGCCTCGACGGCCTCCGGGACCGTCCGGCTGCGACCGGACGGGTCGATGTTCGTCCGGAGCGTCCCCGCGAAAATCTCCGCGTCGTACGGGTTCACCAGCAGGTGCTCGCGGACCGCCTCCACCGACAGCCCGGCGAGCTCCTGGCCGCCGAGCCGCACCGTGCCCTCGTAGGCACGGGGCGGGACCCTGACGGCCAGGACGTCGGCGAGATCTACGGCGGCGCGCGGCTGGTAGGCGGCGATCGCCACGAACGCGCCCGCCGGGACGCGGAACGTCAGGCCGTGCAGGGCCCCGTGACGGATGCCGTCGACCTCCAGGCCGCCGTCGGCGGCCGGGCGCCGCGCCCCCGGTACCGCAACCGGGGGCGCGGTCAGCACCAGCGCCATGCGCTCGGCCGACGCCCGCGCCGTCATCACGTACTTGGGCATGTCCGAGAACATCCTGAGCGGCTCCATGATGAACTGTGCCAGCCCCACTGCCATCACGAGCTCGCCGAGGGTGATGCGGCCGTCGAAGGCCAGCCCGCCGGCCGTCAGGGTCACGGCGACGGCCAGGGCGGCGTTGAGGGCCGCGGCCGTGCCCGCGTACACGCCGTTCACCCCGGCCACCGTGACCGCCTGGTGCTTCGCCTCGGCGCTGACCTTCCGGTACGAGCGGAAGGCCGCATGGTTGCCGCCGAAGCCGTGCAGCGGGCGCAGGCCCGTGATCAGGTCGGCGACCTTCGCCCCCGCCCGGGCCACCCGGGCCTGCTGCTCGCGGGTACTGCAGCCGATCCGCCGGGACATCACCGACAGGACCGACAGGATCGTCACGGTGCCGACGATCACCAGGAGCCCGAGCCCGGGATCGGCGAGCCCCAACGCGACGGCGGCGACGAGCACCGCGACCAGCGAGCTGATCAGCAGGGGCACGACCTCGATGATGTCGGCGGTCTGGTCGGCGTCCTCGGTGGCGATCGTGAGCACCTCGCCGGACCTGACGCCGGCGTCCCCGGCCACGGGCTGGAGGCCGCAGTCCGCGACCCGCACCCGCCAGCGGTGCGCCTCCGTGGTGTTGGCCTTCTGCAGGATGCGCATGCCGAAGCGCCACGACAGCGACACCGTCGTGATGATCACCGCCAGTGCGGCGATCGACAGGACCAGTGCTCCGGGGCCGCGGTCCCGCATCGTGTGCTCGACGATCAGGCCGAGGGCGATGGGGAAGGCGGTCTCGCCGGCCTGGTAGAGGCCCATGAGGACGGTGCCCCGGGCCATGGCGCCGACGTTGCGGCGCAGCGCGATGCGCAGGATGTCGGACCCCGAGCGGGGCCGCTGCGGGTCAGGAATCGTCATCGAGGTGGCGGGCAATCGCTTCCGGGGTGCGCAGGGTGAACAGGTCACGGATCGTGATCACTGGACCGTACTCCCGGCGGAGCAGCCCGATCAGCCGGACCGCCAGCATCGAGTGCCCGCCGAGGGCCACGAAGTCGCCGACCGCGCTCACCTCGTCGTCCTCCAGGTCCAGCGCCTCGGCGAAGAGCGCGCAGACGGCCGTCTCCGTCCCGGTCCGGGGGCGGCGCTCGCCCGCCGTGGTCAGCGTTCCCAGCGGACTGGCCTCCGGCAGCGCCCCGGTGTCGGCCTTGCCGTTCACCGTCAGCGGGATGGCGTCGACTTGGGCGTAGTGCGTCGGGCGCAGGAAGTCCGGCAGGGCGGGGGCCACTTCGGCGGCCACCGTCGCGAGGTCGGCGTCGCCGTCCAGTACGAGGTAGGCCGCCAGCCGGTGGGCGCCGTCGACCTGCGGATCGGACTGGGCGACCGCGGCGGCGAACCGGACCCGCGGGTGCGCCGCGAACGCGGCCTCCACCTCACCCGGTTCGACGCGGTGCCCGCGGATCTTGACCTGCCGGTCGGTGCGGCCCAGGTACGCCAGGTTGCCGTCGGACCGGCGCACCACCAGGTCTCCGGTGCGGTACATGCGCTCGCCGGGCGCGCCGAACGGGCAGGCGACGAACCGGTGCGCGGTCAGGGCGGCCTGCCCGAGGTAGCCGCGCGCGATGCCGATGCCCGCCACGTACAGCTCGCCGGGAACCCCGTCCGGCAGCGGGCGCAGCCACGGGTCCAGGACGTACGCGTCGGTGTTGTCGACGGCCACGCCCACCACCGGGTCCGCGCACTCGAAGGTGCCGACGCCGAGGGTGTTGATGGTGTACTCGGTCGGGCCGTACAGGTTGTAGCCGGCGGTGCCCTCGGTCTCGGCGAGCCGGCGCCACAGAGGGGGCGTGACGGCTTCGCCGCCCAGCAGGACGAGGGCGGGCCGCCGGTCGGGGTCGTCGAGCAGTCCCTCGGCCACCAGTTGCAGGGCGTAGGTCGGGGTCACGTTGACGACGTCGATGCCGTGGTCGGCGCAGTACTCGGCCAGCCGGGGGGCGTCGCGCCGCAGTTCCTCGTCGCAGACGTGCACCTCGTGTCCGTCAGCGAGCCACAGCAGTTCCTCCCAGGACATGTCGAAGGCGAAGGACACGGTGTGCGCGATCCGGAAGACCCGGTGACCGTGCTCCGCCAGCACCGGCTCGAAGATGCGGCGCTGGTGGTTGATCAGCATGTTGGTCAGGCCCGCGTATGCGGTCACCACGCCCTTGGGCCTACCGGTCGATCCGGAGGTGTAGATGGTGTAGGCGGCGTGCCGCAGCCGGTGCGGGTCGTCGGGGGTGAAGGTCGTGAAGGGCTCGGTCTCGGGCAGGGGCCGGTCCAGCTCGATCAGTTCGCCGGGCAGCCGGTCCAACCGGGGTGACACCGCGGCGACGGTGAGGATCACCTCCGGGCGGGCGTCCGCGACGATCGCGGCGATCCGCTCGTCCGGGTGGTCCAGCTCCAGCGGCACGTACGCGGCGCCGGTGCGCAATACGGCGAACAGTGCCACGATCGCGTCGGTGGAGCGCGGCACGGCGAGGCCCACGGTCGCCTCGGGGCCGATGCCGCGGGCGGCGAGTACGCCCGCGACGGCACGGCTGCGGTCGCGGAGGTCGGCGAAGGTCATGACGTGTCCGCGGGCGACGAGGGCGGTCCGGTCGGGGGCGCGGTCCGCCGCCCGGTCGAACCGGTCGACGACGGTGTCCGTGCCGATGTCGGTGCGCTCCGCCGGCACCGGCCACGGCCCGGGGCCGCGCAGGGCGCCCACCGGTCCCCTGCTCCGGGCGAGGTCGTCGAGCAGGCGCAGGTAGTCGTCCAGGAGCTGCCGGGCCGCCGGGGTGTCGTGGTGGCGGTACTCCAGTTTGACCGCGATGCGTTCACCGGGGGTGACCACCCAGGTGAACGGGTAGTGCGTGGAGTCGTCGGCGCGTACGGCGGTGATGCCGTGGCGGGCGTTCATCTCGGCGAGGGCTTCCAGGTCCAGGAAGTTCTGGAGCACGAACAGGTTGTCGAAGAGCGTGTCGTGTCCGGCGGCCCGCTGGATCTCCCCCAGCCCGATGTGCTCGTGCTCCATCGCCTCGACCCGGGACGCCTGCACGGCCGCGAGGTAGGCGGCGACGGTGTCGTCCGGCCGCGGCCGTGTCCACAGGGGCACGGTGTTGAGCAGGACGCCGACGATGCCGGACCGGCCCTCTCCCTCCCGGCCGGAGACGGTCACGCCGAACACGGCGTCGCCACGGCCCGTCCGGGCGCCCAGCAGGAGGCCGAAGGCGCCGGTCAGCAGGGAGTTCAGGGTGACCCCGTGGCCGCGGGCCGCGTCCCGCAGCAGCTGGGAGCGATCCGCGCCGAGCGTGTGCACGAGGGTGCGCGGCGGGCCGTCTGCAGGGGCCGGGGCCGGTCCGGCCAGCAGCGTCGGGCCGGACAGGCCGGTCAGGTGCCGTGCCCAGAACAGCTGCGCCGGCGCGGAGTCCCGGGCGGCGAGCGCCCGGGCGTGGTCCTCGAAGCTCGGGGAGGCCGGGGCGGGTGCCGTCAGCCCGCCCCCGACGGCGGCTTCGTAGGCGGCGAAGAGGTCGCGGAGCACGATCTCCCGGGACCAGCCGTCCCACAGCAACAGGTGGTAGCTGAGCAGCAGGCCGTCGCGGCCGTCGGGGCGGCGTACCACGGTGAGCCGGATCAGCGGCGGCCGGCCCGTGTCGAATCCGGTGGCGCGGTCGCGGGTGAGCAGGTCCTCGACCTCGGCGTCCGTCGTGAGGTCCACCGTGCGGACGCCGAGGCGGCGCCCGGCCGCAAGGACCTGCACGGCGCGGCCGTCCTCGTCGGTGGCGAAACCGGCGCCCACCGCCGGGTGGCGTGCGAGCACCCAGGCCATCGCCTCGGCCAGGGCGCCGGTGTCCAGGCGCCGGTCGAAGGTGAACCAGCTCTGCGCGACGTACTGTCCGGCCGGTCCGGCCAGCTGGGCCTGGAAGAACAGGCCGCGCTGGAGCGGGGTGACCGGCGCGGTGCGCTCTGCGGTCGTGGTGGCCTGCGCGATGCGTTCCACTGCTTCCCGCCAGTACCCGGTGATTGCGTCGGGGACGCCCTCGGCGAGGGTGAAGGCGGCGTGCAGGCTCCCGGTGGCCGCGTCCGTCCAGGCGTTGACCTCGACGGCGTAGGGGGTGCTCCGGTCGCCGCCGGTGATGTGCAGGGCCTGTGACTCGGCGCCCCGGCCGAGGTAGTTGAACAGCACCTGTGGGTGGGTGTCCAGCAGGGGGGCCGTCTGCGGGTCGAGGTGGCGGAGCCGGCCGTAGGCGCGGTGGGCGCGCTCGTCCGGGCGCCGTGCGGCGATCTCGCGGGCCGCCGCCACGGGATCGGTGTGCGCGGAGAGGCGTACGGGTGCGACGGAGGTGAACCAGCCGACGGTGCGGGTGTAGTCGTGGTGGGGCAGTACCGGGTCCCGGCCGTGCCGCTCCAGGTCGACCGCGAGGTCGGTGGGTACGGGCTGGATGCGGGTCAGTGCGGTGCGCAGCGCCCCGCACAGCAGCTCGGTGAGGCCCACGCCGAGCGCAGCGGGCGCGGTGCGGGTGACGAGGTCGCCGATGCCGGGCGGGAGCACGACGGTCGTGTCGCGCGTCGCCCGGACGGCGGGCAGCAGCGCGGGCGCCCGGAGCGTGCCGATCCAGTGCCCGAGGCCGTCGTGGTCCGGGTGGGCCGACGGGTCGGCCAGGGCTCGCGCATACGCGGCGTACGACGTGGTCGCCGGCGGCACGGGGGCTCCGCGCAGGGCCGCGTCCAGGTCGTCCAGCAGGATCAGCCAGGACACCGTGTCGACGGCGAGGTGGTGCACGGCGACCACGAGGGTGCGGGTCGCCTCCAGCCAAGCGAACGCGACGACTTCCCCCGTCTCGGGATCGAGACGTCCGGCGGCCTCGTCGGCCGCGGCCGACGGGTCGGTGGTGTCCGCGCGGACGACGGTCACCCGGCGGGGTGGTCCGATGCGCAGGGACCAGACGCCGTGCTCGACGCGCAGGCGCAGCCGCAGGGCCGGGTGGGCGGCCACGACGGCGTTCGCGGCGCGCTCGGCTTCGGTGAGTCCGGCGCCCTCGGCGGCCGTCACCGCCCTGGCCTGGGCGAAACGGGCGAGCGAGCCGCCCAGACTACGCTGGCGCAGGACGATCGGGGTCACGGTCAGCGGGCCGTCCTCGGGAGCGGCGGGCCCGGTGGGGGGTGGCGGTGCCGCGCCGTGCGGGGTGGCCGCCGCCAGGTGCGCGGCGAGGGCGCGCGGGGTCCTGAGCAGGAACACGTCCCGCGGTGCGATCGTGAGGCCGCGGGCCCGGGCCCGGTTGACGACGGTGATGGCGAGGATGCTGTCGCCGCCGGCGCGGAAGAAATCGCAGTCCGCGTCCGCGGCGGTGCCGGGCAGCGTGTCGGTGAAGATGCCGACGAGGACCGCGAGTGCGGTGTCGGCGCCCGTCGCGGGCGCCTTGCGCGCCGCGTCGGCGGCGTGGGCGGCGTGGGCCCGTTCGGCCCGGGCCGCCCGCTCGGTGAGGGCCCTGCGGTCCAACTTGCCGTTGGCCGTCAACGGCAGGGCGTCGACGGGCAGCACCCTCGCGGGCACCATGTGCGCGGGCAGCCTCGGGGCCAGCAGACCGGGGAGGTCGCCCGGAGGCCGGCCGACAACGTGCGCGACGAGATGGTCACCGCTGTCGGCGACGGTGACGGCCGCGTCGACGACGCCGTCGAGTTCCCTGATCACGGCCTCCACCTCGGCCGGCTCGATCCGGAAGCCCTTGAGCTGGACCTGGTCGTCGGCACGGCCGGTGAACTCCAGGTCCCCGTCGAGGGTGCGGCGGGCGAGATCGCCCGTGTGGTACATGCGGGAGCCGTCGCCCGCGAACGGGTCGGCCACGAACCGGCCCGCGGTGAGACCGGGGCGGCCCAGATAGCCCAGCGAGAGCTGGCCGCCCGCGACGTAGACGGCGCCGACCCGGCCCGGCGGCACCGGCCGGAGCCGGTCGTCGAGGAGACGGACGGTCAGGCCGGGGATCGGGCAGCCGATCGGGACGGCTCGGCCGCCGCGCTCGAAGTCCCGGTCGGTCAGGGCCCGGTGGGTGACGTGCACGGTGGTCTCGGTGATGCCGTACATGTTGACCAGCTCGGGCGAGGCGGTGCCGTGCCGTTCGACCCAGCCCAGCAGCCGCCCGAGGTCCAGCGCCTCGCCCCCGAGGACGATGCGGCGCAGTGCGGGCAGCGGCTCACCGGAGTGCCGGTCGGCCTCGATGAACTGGTAGAAGGCGGAGGGGGTCTGGTTGAGCACGGTGACGGCGCGTTCGCGCACCAGCCGGTGGAAGTCGACCGGGGAGCGGGTCAGCGCGTAGTCGGGCACCAGCAGCTCACCGCCGTGCGCCAGGGCGCCCCACAGCTCCCAGACCGCGAAGTCGAAGGAATAGGAGTGGAACTGCACCCACACGTCGCGAGGCCCGAAGTCCATGGCGGGGCGGGTGTTGGCGAGCAGGGCCACCACGCTGGAGTGCGGGACCACGACGCCCTTGGGCCGGCCGGTGGAGCCGGAGGTGTGGATGACGTACGCGGGATCGTGCGGGCCGGGAGGGGGTGCCGGTGCGGCGGGTGCCGCGGGGTCCTGCGGCAGCGGCTCTCCCTGGACGAGCACGCGGGCGGCGAGTCCCGCCCGGGCCACCAGCCGGGCCAGGCGGTCCCGTTGCCCCGGGGCGGCGAGGACCACCCGTGGAGCGGTGTCGGCGAGGACGTACTCCAGCCGGTCGTCCGGGTGGGCCAGGTCCAGGGGTACGTAGGCGCCGCCCGCGGTGACGACGGCCACCAAGGCGGCGACCTGCTCCACGGAGCGCGGGACGGCGACGGCGACGCGCTCCCCCGGTCCGACGCCGGCGGCGCGCAGGGTGGCGGCCAGTGCGTCGCGTGCGGAGGACAGTGCGCCGTAGGTCAGCGAGCGGGTGCCGCCGTCGAGGGCACACTGGGTGACGGCCGTGGCGTCCGGGTTCCGGCGGACGGCGGCGTCGAAGAGGGCGTCCAGTGTGGTCGCCGCGGCCCGCGCGACGGGGGCCGGGTGCCGGGTGCGGCCGGGTGCCGGGCCGTCGACCGGGGCGTCCGGACGGGTGAGGAGGCCGGTGAGGGTGTGGGTGAAGTCGGACAGGATCGCGCGGGCGCCCTCCTCCCGCAGGAGCGCGCCGTCGTGGATCAGGTTGAAGCGGGTCCGGCCGTCGGGCGCCCGCTCCACCACGAGGGTCAGCGGATAGTGCGGGGCGCCCTCGTTCACCACGCCGGTGATGGACAGCGGGCACCCGGGCACCCGTAGGGCGGCGGTGTCGGCCTCGATGTCGAAGACCACCAGGGTGTCGAACAGCGGGCCTGCACCGACGTGGCGGCTGATGCGGGCGAGTGAGACGTGCTGGTGGTGCAGGACGGCGCCCTGGTGCTCGCGGACCGAGGCGAGCAGCTCGCGGGCGGTGGTGGCGGCGGTCCATCGGGCGCGGACGGGAACGGTGTTGATGAAGAGGCCGACCATGTTTTCGATACCGGGGACGTCCGCGTCGCGCCCCGACACCGTGGACCCGAAGACGACGTCCCGGCCGTGCAGGAGGCCGCCGAGGGTCACCGCCCAGGCGCTGTGCACGGCAACGCTCAGCGGCACGCCGGCCGAGCGGACCGCCTCGTCGAGACCGTCGTCCGCGTCCACGGCCGTGTCGGCGAACCGGTCCGACGGCAGGTGTCCGTCGGCGACCAGCGAGGGGCCGGGCAGATCGGCGAGCTGTTCGCGCCATACCCGGTCGCTCTCGCCGTCGTCGCGCGCGGCGAGCCGGCGCAGGTAGTCGGTGAAGGCGCCGACGGGGTGGACGGTGCCCGGTGCGTGGTATTCGGCGAGCAGCGCGCGGAGCATCGGCGGCACCGACCAGCCGTCGGCAATGATGTGGTGCACGGTCTGGACCAGGAAGGTCCGGCCGGCTCCGGCCCGGATCAGCGTGTAGCGCATGAGGGGGCCGGTGGCGAGGTCGAATCCGGCGCGGCGGTCCCGTTCGGCGTGGTCGCGGATCTCCCCGTCGGTGATGCCGGGCCGGTCCAGGACGGTGAACGGGGCCTGTAGGCCGCCGTCGAGCACGCACACCACGCGGCCGTCGGCGAGGGGTGTGAAGCGGGCGGCGAGGTTGGGGAAGAGGGCGAGCAGGCGGGTGGCCGCGGCAGCGAGCCGGTCGGCGTCCGCCTCGCCCTCCAGGGTCAGCAGTTGCTGCTCGACGTAGCGGCCCGCGGAGTCGTCGTCGAAAACGGAGTGGAAGTACAGGCCTTCCTGGAGCGGCGTCAGGGGCAGGACGTCGCGCAGCGCGGGGCCGTCCAGTTCGTCGACGTCGGCCTGGGTGAGGGCGGCCAGGGGGAAGTCGCCGGGCGAGTGGCCGCCCGTGCCGAGCGCCGCGATCGCGGCCAGGGCCTGCTGGAAGTACCCGCCGATGGCCGCGCCGTCCTCGTCGGTGAGCAGTCCCTGCGGCCAGGAGAGGGTGGTGACGAGTTCGTGGGCGCCGGTCGGGCCCGGTTCGGCGGCTGCGTTGAACTCCAGGGCACGCGGGAGCCGCATCGCCGGGTCCCGGGTCTCCCCCAACTGACGGGTGGCTCCGCACGGTTCCCAGTCCCGTGCTGATCCTGAGTCGAGGCGGCCGAGGTAGTTGAAGAGCACCTGGGGTGCCGGTGTGTCGAACCGGGCGCCGGACAGGTGGCGCAGGACGCCGTGGGAGAGGCCGCCTCGCGGGACGCGGGCGAGGTCTTCCTTGACGGCCTTGAGGGCGGCCGTCAGGTAGCCGGGGTCGCCGGGATCGGCCGCCGTGCCCGGGTCGACGGTGACCGGGTAGAGGGTGGTGAACCAGCCGACGGTCCGGGCCAGTTCCGGTTCGAAGCCGGCTCCGTCCGCGACGAACCGGGACTCGCGGCCGTGCCCCTCCAGTTCGACGTGGGCGAAGGTCTGGTCCTGGCCCAGGTCTCGGCGCCACCGGGCGAGCGTGATCGCGAGCGCGGTCAGCAGCACGTCGTTGACGCCCGTGTGAAATCGCGCGGGGATGTCGCCGAGCAGGGCGGCCGTGGCCTCGGGGCCGACCGAGACGGTCGTCGTGCGCTCCCGGGCGACGGTGTCGTCCGCGCGGAGCGCGCGCCGGCCCACGAGTGCGTCCGGCCCCGGCAGGGCGCGCCCGAAGTGGGCGCGGTCCTCGTCGAAGGCGGCGCGCTCCAACAATTGGGTCCAGCGCCGGAACGAGGTGCCCACCGGCGGCAGTTCGATCGGTTCGCCGGACGCGTACTGCCGCCACGCGGTGGCGAGGTCCGCCATCAGGATCCGCCACGACACGCCGTCGACCACGACGTGGTGGGCGACGAGGACGAGTTGCCGGGCGGCACGGCGCCACACGGCGCGCAGCATGACGCCGCCCGCCGGGTCCAGCGCCCCGGTGGCGAGCGCGACGCACGCGTCGAGCGGCCGGTCGCTCTCCTGCCACCCCACGGCGTCCCGGTTCGCGGGGGCCGGGACGTCGAAGCCCCAGCGGTCGCCGCGGACCAGTCGGGCCCGCAGCATGTCGTGGCGTTGCACGACGGCGGAGAGGACCGTGTCGAGGGCGACGGCGGTCAGGTCCGCGGGGGTGTTCAGCACGACGGACTGCACGAAGCCGTCGACCGCGTCGGTGGTCTCGCCGAGCCAGCGCACGATGGGCGAGCCCGTCACGGAGCCGGTCGCGACGTCCTCGTGGTCCTCGGCGGCGGCCTCGACGGGGCTCGCCACCGCGGCCAGCGCCCCGATCACACTGTGGGTGAAGATCTGCCGCGGTGTGAGGTGCAGGCCCGCCCCGCGCAGTGTGCCGAGCAGCGAGATGGCGAGCAGGCTGTCACCGCCGAGCCGGAAGAAGTCCTGGTCGACGCCGACCCGGTCGAGCCGCAGGAGCGTCGCGACCGCCGCGCAGACCAGGCGCTCGTTCTCGGTGGCGGGCGGAGCCAGCGGGGCCGGGCCTTCGCCGGGCTCCGGCAGCGCGCCCCGGTCGAGCTTGCCGTTGGCGGTGAGCGGGAACTCCTCCATGACGACGACGCGGGCGGGCACCATGTGCTCCACCATGTGCTCGGCGGCCCAGTCCCGGACCTCCTCCGCCCGCAGGTCCTCGCAGCCCGCGGCCGGGATCACGTAGCCGACCAGGCGGGTGCCGCCGGCGGCGTTCCGCTGCGCGACGACGCAGCTGTGGCGCACCCGCGGATGTTCCGCGAGGCCGGCCTCGACGTCCTCGATCTCCAGCCGCATGCCGCGGATCTTGATCTGGTGGTCGGCTCGGCCGAGGAAGTCCAGCGATCCGTCCGGCGCGTACCGGGCCAGGTCACCGGTCCGGTACAGCCGTGAGCCGTCCCGGGCGAAGGGGTTGGCGACGAACCGGGAGGCCGTCAGGCCGGGGGCGCCGGCGTATCCGCGGCCCAGGAGGAAGCCGCCGACGTACAGTTCGCCGCCGACGCCGACCGGGACCGGGCGCAGTTCGCCGTCGAGGACGTAGAGCTGGGTGTTGGGGTTGGCCCGGCCGATGGACGTGGAGAGGCGTTCCGCGGCACCCCGGTAGATGACGTGGGAGACGCCGATCGTCGTCTCGGCCGGGCCGTAGCCGTGGTACATCGGTATGTCGAGTCGGGTGCGGAAGCGTTCGTACAGTTCCGGGGTCAGGACCTCGCCGCCGCACCAGACGTGCCGGAGGCTGTCGAGCCGGCCGGAGTCGCCCGTGATCTCCAGCAGCACGTCCAGCATCGACGGCACCAGGTAGGTGAAGGTCACGCGCTGGTCGGCGACCACACCGAGCAGGTGGTGCGGGTCGCGTTCGCCGCCGGGCCGCAGGACGACCAGCCGGCCGCCGGACACCAGCGGCAGGAAGATCTCGTTGATGGAGATGTCGAAGGACAGGGGTGCCTTGAACAGCGCCGCGTCGTCGCGGCCGAGGCCGAGGACCTCGCCGGCCTGCCACAGCAGGCGCTCGCTGATCGCCTCGTGCCGGATCATCGCTCCCTTGGGCCGGCCGGTGGAACCGGAGGTGAAGATCACGTAGGCGAGGGCGTCCCCGGGTGTGGTGACGCCCGGATCCCCGACGGGGTGGCACCCGTGGCGCCAGTCGCCGAGGCCCACGGCCACGGCGGCGGGTTCGCCCGGATCGTGCTCGCCCGAACCGTTGAGCTGGAGCACGACACCCGCGTCCTCGATGATTGCGGCCCTGCGCGCGGCGGGCCACTGCGGGTCGAGCGGTACGAATGCGGCGCCCGCCCGGAGCACGCCGAGGAGCCCGACGACCATGTCCGCGGAGCGCGCCAGCGAGATGCCGACGACCTGTTCGGCTGTGACGCCGCGGTCGAGGAGGTGGTGGGCCAACTGTCCGGAGAGCTCGGCGACCCGGCGGTACGTCAGGCTCCGGTGCTCGTCGACGACGGCGACGGCGTCGGGGCGGGAGCGGGCCTGCTCCAGGAACAGCTGCACGACGGTCGGGCGGATCCGGTCCGCGCCGGTGTCGTTCCACTCGGCCAGGGTCTCGATGCGCGCCGCCGCGCTGGAGGGGGCGATGGTGCCGAGGGGCCGGTCGGGGAAGTCGGCCAGGTCGTCGAGGGCGAGCTGTGCCTCGGCCGGCGGGACGCCTTTCGGGAGGGTGATGCTGCGGGCGTCCGCGCCGACCTCCCAACCGGGCGCGCCGGGGCCGCCGCCGTCGACCCATCCCAGGACGTCGGTGAAGGCGGTGGAGGGCGTGAGTTCCATGCCGTCGGGGCTGCGGCCCGTCGCCCAGTAGGCCAGCCCGACCGAGCACGCCGAGGCGATGGTCCGGTCGCAGTAGTCGCCCGCTCTGCGGCGTACTGCGGCCAGGCGCGTGGGGGACAGCCGTACGAGACGAGCGATCGGTTCCTTCATCGACGACTCAACGCTCCTTCGGTGTCCACGGGTCGGCCCACCCGGACCGGGTGGGCCGGGCCCAGGCCGTGTTCCGGCTTCCCTCGCGCCAGGCACGCCACAGGTGCGCGTACCGGCCGCCCAGGGCCACCAGTTCCTCGTGTGTGCCGTGCTCCACGACGCGGCCCGCGTCGAGGACGGCGATCCGGTCCGCCGCCATGGCCTGTGTCAGCCGGTGCGCGACGAGCAGCGTGGTGCGGCCGGCGCACGCGGCGAGCACGGCCCGCTCCAACCCGGCCGCTCCTTCGCTGCCGGCCTCGGCGGTGGACTCGTCGAGCACCACCACGGGCGAGCGGGCCAGGACCAGCCGGGCGAGCGCGATCTGGGCGACTTTGGTGGCGTCCAGGCGTTCGCCGCCCTCCCCGACCGGGGTGTTCGGGCCGTCGGGCAGGGCGTCCACCCAGCCGTCGGCGCCGACCGTGCGCAGGGCGTCCGCCAGTTCGTGGTCGGTCGCCTCCGGTGCGGCGAGCCGCAGGTCGTCGGCGAGCGGGCCACAGAACACGTGCGTCTCCTGCGTCAGGATGCTCACCAGGGCGCGCGCGCCGGCCTCGTCGAGGCCGGCGAGGTCGGTCCCGCCGATGCACACTGATCCGGCCTGTGGGGTCCCGATGCCGGCGACCAGCGCGGCCAGGGTCGACTTGCCGGCGCCCGTCGCCCCCACGAGGGCGAGGGAACCGCCGGCCGGGATGGCCAGGTCGACGTCGCGCAGGACGGGTTGCTCGGAGCCGGGGTAGCCGAAGGTCAGGCCCTTCACGGTGACCGGATACGCCGCGTCGGCCGCCGGGGCGTCAGCCGGGACGCCGACGAGCCGGTCCTCGGCGTCCTCCCCGAGCACCCCGACCAGTCGGGTCAAGCTCGCGCCCGACTTCTGCGCCTCGTCGAAGGTGAACATGATGGATCCCAGCGGGGTGAAGAGCCGGTGGAAGAGCAGCGGGGCGGCCGACACCTCGCCGAGGGTCGCGGCCCCGGCCTCCAGCAGGGCGTACCCGGTCGTGATGATGAGGACGAGTCCGATGTACTCGGCACGGTTCTCCCGGCCGACGAACCGGCCGAAGAGCCGGAAGACCTCGATGCCGAGCTCGCGGACCCGCCACGACTCGGTGGTGACCTTCTCCCGGAAGGCGTCCTCCAGGCGGTAGGCGCGGACCGTGTCGATCCCGTTCAGCCCGCTGATGAGCGCCTGTGCGCGGTCCGCCTGGACCGCCCGCTGCCGCCGGTAGAGCGGGGCGGAGCGGGGCAGGTACCAGCGCAGGGCCAGCGCGTACGCGGGCAGCGCCCCGGCTCCGGCCAGACCGAGCCGCCAGTCGAGGCCGAACATGCCGAGCGTGGCGATGACGACCAGTACGCCCGCCGAGAACACGGTGGGGACGGCCGTGCGGATGCCCCGGGACAGGACGGCGACGTCGTCGCCGACGCGGGACAGCACGTCGCCCCGGCCGACCTGTTCGATCCGGGCGCTCGGCATCCCCAGCACCGCCCGGACGGCGCCTTCCCGCAGGCGGGCGAGGAGACCCGCGCCGAGCCGCCCGACCAGGTGGGTGGACAGGCCGGTGGCGGCGGCGCCGAGGAGCGCGGCGGCTGCCATCAGCGCGCCCGTGGTGACCAAGACCGAGCGCGGTCCGCCCGCGACCACCCCGTCGACGACCCGGCCGAGCAGCAGCAGCGGGAGCACCTGGAGCGCCGCCCCGGCCACTGTCGTCAGGACGGTGGCGGCCGTCAGCCAGGGCACCTCGCGGCAGTGTGCGGCCACCCAGCGGGCGGCCTCCCGTCCGGTCGTGGTGCGCAGGGCGGCCGGGGCGGCGCAGGTGTCCGGGGCGCTCACCGTCAGCCGGCCGACGTGACGAGTTCGTCGATCGCGTAGGGCAGGGAGAGCAGGGTGCCCTGGGACATGGCCGCGCCGACGGCCGGGCCCTCGCTGTCCAGGAGGTAGGAGACCCGGCCGTTGCGGACCGCGTTCAGGTGGGTGAAGAGCTCGGACTTCTTCAGCGCTTCCTGGTCCGCCCGGTCGGCGATGACGAAGATCCGGTCGACGTCGACGAGGTCCATGCGCTCCGGGGAGAGCGTGGTGTAGAACCTGCCGTCGGCGATCTTGTCGATCTCGGCCTGGCCCTGGTAGCCGATGCCCGTCACGAGTCGGCCGCGCACGTCGGTGGTGGTGAAGGGGGCGACCGAGTCCTTGTACCAGGACAGTGCGACGGCGGTCTGGTGCGCGAACTCCGGGTGCGCCTTCCTGGCCGCGTCGAGCTTGTCCTGGATGCCCTTGACCAGTTCGGTTCCCCTGGCCTCCTGGCCGAGGGCCTTGGCGATGTGGACGGCGTTGTCCTGCCAGGGGGCGCTGAAGGGCTCCTTCTCGGCCCTGGTCCGGCCCACCGTCGGTGCGATCCTGGTGAGCTTCTCGTAGGAGGCCCGGTCGATCTCGGAGTAGACGGCGATGATCAGATCCGGCCGCAGCGCGGCGATCTTCTCGTAGTTCGGGCCGGCGTCGCCGTTGTTCATGACGACATCGGGGCGGGTGTCGCCCCACTTGGCCTTCGTCCAGGGCCACTGGGTGTTGAGGTCGGGACTCGTGCCGGGCGGGTTGGGGTACTGGTCGACCATGCCCACCGGCTTGATCCCGAGGGCGAGGACGGCCTGGTCGTCGGTGTAGCCGACGGAGACGACCCGCTTCGGGGCCCTGTCGATCCGCGTGGATCCGAAGGCGTGCTCCACGGTGACCGGGAAGGTGCCGGCTTCGGTGGCCGGGGCGTCAGGGCCGCTCCGTGCGGCCGGGTCCGCCGGGCCGGAGCCGCAGCCGGCCAGGAGGCCGGCTCCGAGCGCCGCGGCGGACACGGCCGCGGCGGCCCGTGCCCGGGGACTGGTACGAGTCGTTCGATGGAGAAGCATCCGCAATCCCTTGCTTTCGTGCTGTCCATGGCGCCCCCGGCCCGAGGGCAGGCACACGATATCGCCCCCAAGTGAGGCTAGCCTAGCCTTACTTGAACCGTATCTTTGTCCGCCTGATCCGGCGTCACATGGGTGCGGCCGATCGGCACGATGAGGGGCCTGTCCCCCACCGGGTCGTCGATCACCCTGGCCCGCAGTCCGAAGGCCTCCCGGAGCAGACCGGCGGTGATCACCTCACGCGGGTGGCCCTGCGCCAGGATCGTTCCCGCCTTCATCACGACGAGGTGGTCGCTGTAACGGACGGCCAGATTCAGGTCGTGCAGCACCAGGACGACCGTGCATCCGGACTCGTGGAGGTCGTCCACCAGATCGAGCACGTCGACGGCGTGCGCCAGGTCCAGGTAGGTGGTCGGCTCGTCGAGCAGCAGCAGGTCGGTGCCCTGGGCCAGCGTCATGGAGATCCACACCCGCTGGCGCTGGCCTCCGGACAGGGAGTCGACCGGGCGGTCTGCCAGATCGGACACCCCCGTCATGGCGAGCGCGCGCTCCACCACGTTGGCGTCGTCCGACGACCACTGCCGCAGCCAGCTCTGGTGCGGATGCCGGCCCCTGGCGACCAGGTCGGCCACGGTGAGCCCCTCCGGCGCCACCGGGGCCTGCGGCAGCAGGCCGAGCTTCCTGGCCACGTCCCTGGTCCGGAGCCGCGCGATGTCGTCGCCGTCCAGGACGACGACCCCCCGGGTAGGCCTGAGCAGCCGCGCCAGGGTCCGCAACAGGGTCGATTTGCCGCAGCCGTTGGCCCCGATGATCGTGGTGATCACCCGGGGCGGGACGGCCACGTCGAGGTCGTCGATGACGACCCGGCCCCCGTACCCGACCGTCACTCCCCTGGCCACCAGCCGCGCGGTGTCCGCGCCCTCGGCCGCACCCCTGGCCGCGCTCCCGGCCGCGCCCCCGGCGCCGTGTTCCTCGGCCACGCCTCCCCCTCGGTCCGTGCCTGCCCGAACATGTGTCGATCAACGAAGATTGGCCCGTACCAGGAGGTACACGAGGAAGGGACCGCCGATCGCGGCGGTGACCACCCCGACCGGCAGGGTGATCGGCAGCGTCGTACGCGCGACCAGGTCCGCGCCGGTCAGCAGCAGGGCCCCGGTCAGCCCGGAGGCCGCCATCGGCGGCGTCGGACACCTCGTCAGGCGCATCGCCACCTGCGGTGCCACCAGCGCGACGAAGGAGACGGGCCCGGCCGCGCTCACCGCGACCCCGGCCAGCAGCACCGCGCACAGCAGCAGGACGGCCCGCACGAGCGTACGGCGGACGCCCAGGCCCGTGGCCACGTCGTCGCCGAGATGCAGCGGCTTGAACTGGAACGAGGCGGCCGCCACGACGGCCACCAGCGCGAGCGTGCACCAGAGCGCCACCCGCACATCGTCCCAGGAACGGCTGTCCAGGGAGCCGATCAACCAGGCCTGCGCCCGGGCCACGTCCCTGATGTCGGCGGTCACCAGCAGCCAGGTCGTGACGGCCTCCATCACCGCGCTCACGGACAGGCCGATGAGGACGAGCCGGAAGCCGTCGATCCCGCGCCGCCAGGCGAGCACGTACACGAGGAGCCCCGTGCCCAGACCACCCGCGAGAGCTGCACCGGACAGCCCCACGGAGTTGACGACGGCCGTGGCGCTCCCGCCCGACACCGTGACCAGGAACACCGCGACCGCGCCGGCGCCCCAGGTGATCCCGAGGATGTCGGGGCTGGCCAGCGGGTTGCGCGCGATGGACTGGGTGATCGCCCCCGACACGCCCAGGGCGACTCCCACGACGCAGCCGGCCAGGGCCCGGGGCATCCGAAGGTCCATGATCACGAATTCGTCGACCGGCTCGCCCCGGCCCAGGACCGTGGAGATCACCCGGGGCAGCGCGATGGGGAAGTCCCCCACGCCGATGGACACGCAGCAGGCGAGGAAGGTCGCCGCCGCCAGCAGGAGTGTGACGCAGACCAGCCAGGGCCGCCAGACGAACGACATCCCGCCGAGCCGCACACCCGGTGCCAGCGGAGGCTTCTCCCGCGGCCGGTGCGGGTCGGCGACGTCCATGCCGGGCCCGGTCATGCGCCCGTGAACTTCCCGCGCCACACCAGGACCGCGAAGAAGGGGGCGCCGAGGAGCGCCACGACGACACCGGCGTCCAGCTCGCCCGGCCGCACCAGCAGTCGTCCGGCCATGTCGCAGACCAGCAGGACGACGGCACCGAGGAGACCCGCGTACGGCACGAGCCAGCGGTAGTCCGGCCCGGTCAGGTAGCGGGCCAGGTGGGCCACCATGAGCCCGAGGAACGCGATGGAGCCGCACGCCGCCGTCGCGGCCCCCGCCAGCAGGGTGATGGCGATGATGCCGAGGGTCCGGTGGAGGGCGGTGTTGACGCCCAGGCCCCGCGCCACGTCGTCGCCCAGGTTGAGCAGGTTGAGGGCGGGCAGCGTGGCCGCTGCCAGCACCAGCCCGGCCGCGATGAAGGCGGTCACCGGCCTGATGACGCCGAATCCGACGCCGGCCACCGAGCCCGCGTTCCAGAAGCGCAGCGCGTTCAGTGACGCCTTGTCGGACAGCGCGACCGCCGTCGTCATCGCGGCGAGGAACACGGTGACCCCCTGTCCGGCCAGTGCGAGGGTCAGCGGGTTGCCGGCCCCTCGGCCGATGCCGGCCAGCCCGAACACCAGGACGCCCGCGACCACGGCCCCGGCGAAGGCGAACCAGACGTACTGGAAAGGGTTCGCGAAGCCGAGGACGGCGATCACCGAGACCACGGCGAACGAGGCGCCCGCGTTCACGCCCAGCAGGCCGGTGTCGGCGATCGGGTTGCGCGTGTAGCCCTGGATGAGCGCCCCGCCCACCCCCAGGGCCACTCCGGCCGCGGTGGCGAGCACCGTGCGCGGGAGCCGTACCGTCCGCACGATGAGCTGGATCTCGGTCAGCCGGTGGTCGGCGCTCGGCCCGGCCGACAGTCCGTACCAGACCTCGGAGGGACTGAGCCCGCGCGCACCGACGCCCAGTGACGCGGCCATCGCGATCAGCAGGATCACCGCGAGCGTGACCGAGCCGGCGACCCTCCGCCTGCGCGCCTGTGTCGTGCCCGTGGGCAGGGGACGTTCCAGTGCCATCACGCCCATGTCGCCCTACGCCATCCCTTCCGTCCGCCGGTGGACTGGAGTCAGTGGAATCGGCGCCGGTCGGCGGGCAGCCGCACCGCCGGCGCCCCGGAGACCGTACGGGCCTGGCCGGAAGCGGATTGCGGACCGCGCCCGAGGAGCGAGTCGAGGATCTCGCCCACCCGGACGGCGGTGTTGGACAGCAGGGACGAGGTGATGCCGTGGGTGTGCTCCGTCCCGCCCTGCACGTAGATCCCGCAGCGCAGTGCGGGGTCCGTCGCGATGCGGTAGTCGCGCCGGACCCGGACGCGCCCCTCGCCGTCACGCAGGCACCGCCCGGCGGCCTCACCGAGCAGGCCGAGGGGGTCTGCGGGACGGTACCCGGTCGCGAAGACCACGACGTCGGCGTCCAGCGGGGTCTCTTCACCGGTGACGAGGGACCGCACGGTCACGCGAACGCCCGCCGAGGTCTCCCGGAGGGCCGCCAGCCGGGAGACGTTGAGGAAGCGGAGGCGCTCGGTGCCCAGCACCTTCTCCCGGTACATCCGCCGGTACAGGTCGTCGATCAGGTCGATGTCCACCACGGAGTAGTTGGTGTTGCCGTGGTAGTCCATGAGCCGGTGCTTGACGTCCTCCGGCGCGGCGAAGAACTCGCCCACGGCATCCGGGTCGAAGATCCGGTTGGCGAAGCCGCTGTCGTCGGCGGGGCTGTACCCGTAGCGGGAGAAGACGGCGCAGACCTCGGCCTCCGGAAAACGGCGGTGCAGGTAGGCGACGTTCTCGGCGGCACTCTGCCCTGCGCCGACGACGATGAAGCGGGAGGGGGCGCCGCCGTCCAGGCCGTCGACCTTCGTCAGCAGATCCGAGTTGTGCCAGACGCGCTCGGTGCGTTCGACACCGTCCGGCATGAAGGGGCGCAGACCGGTGCCCAGCACGATGTTGCGGGCCCGGTGGAGGGCGAGTCCCTCCCCGGAGCGGACCGTGACGTCGAGGTGCTCCACCGCTCCGTCACGGGCGACGGGCGTGACGCCGACGACCTCATGTCCGTAGGAGACCAGACCGTCGACCTTGTCCGCTGCCCACTCGAAGTAGTCGTGGAACTCCACACGCAGCGGGAAGAGGTTCTTGTGGTTGATGAAGTCGACCAGCCGCCCCCTGCTCTTGAGGTAGCACAGGAAGCTGAACTCGCTCGCCGGGTTCCGCAGCGTCACCAGGTCCTTGAGGAAGCTCACCTGCATGGTCGCGTCGTCGATGAGCATCCCGCGGTGCCAGCCGAAGCGTGGCTGCTGCTCGAAGAAGCGGGCGTGGACCGCCTCCCGTCCGCCGACGCGTGCGTTGTGCTCGCTGACCGCGATGGCCATGGCCACGTTGGACGGCCCGAAGCCGATTCCAACGAGGTCGTGGACCACCGGGGATTCGCCAGGACGAACCTGTGCCATGTCACTCCCATCTTGCGAGGACGGCCACCGAGCCGTGGGGACGCGCGACCGCGGGCCGGACCCCGGCGGACGCGGAACTCGGGCACGCCGACGACGTCACGACCATGAGACTTAGGCAAGGCTAAGCTCATTTCCAGGACGCTGTCGATAGGCGGAGCGGACGGTCACCCTTCCGAGCGACCTTCAACTCCCTTGCGCACTAGGGCCATTGCACGCTTAGGCAAGCCTTGCTTTACTCGACGTGGCCAACCGCCTGCGCCGAGGAGGAACCATGCGGGTCGTCATGTTCGGTTACCAGACCTGGGGGCACCGCACCCTGCAAGCCCTCCTGGACTCCGAGCACGACGTGGTCCTGGCCGTGACGCACCCCCGGAGCGAGCACGCCTACGAGAGGATCTGGAGCGACTCCGTCGCCGACCTCGCCGCAGAGCACCACGTCCCCGTCCTGCTCCGCGACCGCCCCGACGACGACGAGCTGTTCACGCGTCTGGAGGCGGCGAACCCGGACATCATCGTGGCCAACAACTGGCGGACCTGGCTGCCCCCGCGCGTCTTCGGCCTCCCCCGCCACGGCACCCTGAACGTCCACGACTCGCTGCTGCCGAAGTACGCCGGCTTCTCGCCCCTGATCTGGGCGCTGATCAACGGTGAAACCGAAGTCGGCGTCACGGCGCACATGATGAACGACGAACTCGACGCCGGCGACATCGTGCGGCAGGAGGCCGTCCCGGTGGGGCCGAAGGACACCGCCACCGACCTCTTCCACCGGACCGTCGACCTCATCGCGCCGGTCACGGTAGGCGCCCTCGGCCTCATCGCCTCCGGGCAGCGGGAGTTCGTGCGCCAGGACCGGTCGCAGGCCAGCTTCTTCCACAAGCGGTCCGTCGAGGACAGCCGCATCGACTGGACCTGGTCCGCGGAGGAACTGGACCGTCTGGTACGGGCCCAGTCCGAGCCCTACCCGAGCGCCTTCACCTTCCACCGGGGCAGGCGGATCGAGGTCCTGGCCGCCTTCGTGTCGCAGGGCCGCTACGGCGGCACGCCCGGCCGCGTCTTCTACCGCGAGGGCGACGGCGTGGTGATCGTCGCGGGCGCCGACGCCCGCTCCGGCCGCAACCACGGGCTGGCCATCACCCGGGTGCGGACCGAGGACGGGCGCGAGCTGCCGGCCGGCCGGTACTTCACCTCGATGGGCGGATACCTGACCGGGCGCCCCTGAGCACCGGCTCCTCCAACACACCAACACACCAACACACCGACGCACCGGCCGGGGCGCGGCGACACCGTGGAAGGCCGTCGCCCGGCACCACTGCCCGGGTTCCGGAAGGCCGCCGCCCGCGTACGGCGAGAGCAGCGCCGTGGGGTGCGGCGGACACCACTCCACCGCACCCCGCTCACCGCGCGCCGCCGGGCCCCTCAGCCCGGCGGCGGACCAGGGTCCCTCATCGGCCCTGGTCGTACGTGTGGAACCCGCGGCCGCTCTTGCGGCCCAGGAGGCCCGCCTGCACCATCCGCGACAGGAGCGGGGGCGGGGCGTAGAGGGGTTCCTTGAACTCGTCGTAGAGCGATTCGGCGATGGCGGCGACGGTGTCCAGGCCGATCAGGTCGGCGAGCCTGAGCGGCCCCATCGGGTGGGCGCAGCCCAGTTCCATGCCCGTGTCCACATCGGTCGCGGTGGCGAAGCCGGACTCGGTCATGCGGATCGCCGAGAGCAGGTACGGGACGAGGAGGGCGTTGACGACGAAGCCGGCCCGGTCGGTGGAGTGGACGACCGTCCTGCCCAGGACGTCACGGGCGAAGGCCTCCACGGCCCCGACGGTCTCCCGGGAGGTGTGGAGCGAGGAGACGACCTCCACGAGGGGGAGCACGGGGACGGGGTTGAAGAAGTGCAGTCCCACGACCCGGTCGGCGCGGCCCGTGGCCATGCCCAGGCGCATGACCGGCAGGGAGGAGGTGTTGGTGGCGAGGATCGCCGCAGGATCCTCCACGATCTTGTCGAGGGCCGCGAAGGTCTCCGTCTTGATCGCGGTGTTCTCCGTGACGGCCTCGACGACCAGCTGCCGGTCGGCGAGTTCGTCGAGGCTACCGGCGAAGACCAGCCCGGCGAGGGCGTCTTCGGCGGAGATCCGGTCCAGCTTTCCGCGCTGGACGGCGCGTTCGAGGGACATGGCGACCCGTTCGCGCGCGGCCAGGGCCGCGCCGGCGTCGACCTCGCAGACGACGGTGTCGAGTCCCGCGCGGGCGCAGACCTCGGCGATTCCGGCGCCCATCCGCCCGCCGCCGACGATGCCGACGCGGCGGATCGGGGCGGCGCCCGCGGCGTCCTCGGCCGGCCCCTGCGGGGCCGCGGCCCGGTGGCCGCGCGGGCTCGCATCGCAGTGCGGCGGGACGCCGCTGACGTGCGCGGGGAACGCGTCGTGACGTTCGGCCGGTGCCGCGCGGGCCGGGTCCCGGGGCGTGGTCGCGGTGGTGGACATGCGGTCTCCTGACGGAGGCGGGACGGGAGCGGGTGGGCGGAGCGGGAAGGTGGAGCGGGAAGGTGGAGGAGAGGACCGGGGAGCCGGGGAGACGGATCAGTGGAACTGCTCCTCCTCGGTCGAGCCGGCGAGCGCGGTGGTGGAGGAGTCCGGGTTGACGGCGGTGGAGACGAGGTCGAAATAGCCGGTGCCGACCTCGCGCTGGTGCCTGACCGCGGTGAACCCGTGCCGCTGGGCGGCGAACTCGCGCTCCTGGAGGTCCACGTAGGCCGTCATGCCGTGCTCGGCGTAGCCCCGGGCCAGGTCGAACATGCCGTGGTTGAGGGAGTGGAAGCCGGCCAGGGTGATGAACTGGAACTTGTAGCCCATGGAGCCGAGTTCGCGCTGGAACTTGGCGATCTGGTCGTCGTCGAGGGTGGCCTTCCAGTTGAAGGAGGGCGAGCAGTTGTAGGCCAGCATCTTCCCGGGGAACTCCGCATGGAGGGCCTCGGCGAACTCACGGGCCTGGGCCAGGTCCGGGGTGCCGGTCTCCACCCAGATGAGGTCGGCGTACGGGGCGTAGGCGAGACCGCGTGCGATGACGGGAGCCATGCCGTTGCGTATGCGGTAGAAGCCCTCGGCGGTGCGCTCGCCGGTGCTGAACCGTGCGTCCCGCTCGTCGACGTCGCTCGTCAGCAGATTCGCGGCCAGCGCGTCCGTACGGGCGATGATCAAGGTCGGAGTGTCCGCGATGTCGGCGGCGAGCCGGGCCGCGTTGAGGGTGCGGACGTGCTGCGAGGTCGGGACGAGGACCTTGCCACCGAGGTGGCCGCACTTCTTCTCGGAGGCGAGCTGGTCCTCGTAGTGGATGCCGGCCGCGCCCGCCGCGATCATCGCCCTGGTCAGCTCGAAGGCGTTGAGCGGGCCGCCGAAACCGGCTTCGGCGTCCGCGACGATCGGCGCCAGCCAGTCCGTCGCGTCGGCGCCTCCCTCGGCGGTGGCGATCTGGTCGGCGCGCAGGAGGGCGTTGTTGATGCGGCGCACCACCTGCGGGACGGAATTGACGGGGTACAGGCTCTGGTCGGGGTAGGTGTGGCCGGCCTGGTTGGCGTCGGCGGCCACCTGCCAGCCGGAGAGGTAGATCGCCCGGAGGCCCGCACGGACCTGCTGCACGGCCTGCCCTCCGGTCAGCGCACCGAGGGCGTGGACGTAGTCCAGCTCGTGGAGCTGCCTCCACAGGCGCTCGGCGCCGCGCCGGGCCAGGGTGTGTTCCTCCCGCACGCTGCCGGAGAGCCGCACCACGTCCTCGGCCGTGTAAGTGCGCTCGATGCCCGCCCATCGCGGGTCCGTGGCCCAGCGCTGCGCCAGCCGCTGCGCCGCTGCCGTGGTCGTGTTCGCCTCTGCCATGACCGTCACCGTCTCCGTGAGTAGCTGGGGCTGCCAATGCTGTCGCCGGGCACGGCAAGCCATTGGCACTGTGTGCCCGAACCTTGGGTCGCGGCCGCCGAACCCCACCATGGACGGAGCTGAGCAATGCGCCGGGCGGCCGAGCCGGACTGCCGGAATATCCGACATCAGGGAGCGATTCACGCCCCGACCGCCCGTCTCGGCCGCCGGGGTCCGGCGGTCCGCAGGACGACTCTGACACTGGCACCGAGTGTCAACAAGGAGTGCTGTCTGCCAAGTTCTGCGCATCTTCCCGCCGGTTTCTGCCATGCTTGCGAAGCTTCGGGGGAGGCGTGGTCGCCCATGCCCCGGAGCCCGGCCGAAGGGCCCGAGGAGGGGGTGTGGGTGAGCAAGACCTACGCGGGGGCGCGCCTGCGGCGGCTGCGCGAGGAACGCCGGATGAGCCAGGCGGAACTGGCCCGGGTCCTCGGCATCTCGCCCAGCTACCTCAACCAGATGGAGCACGACTCCCGCCCGCTGACCGTCCCGGTACTGCTCCGGCTGACCGAGGCATTCGGCGTCGATCCCGGCTTCTTCTCCGAGCGTGACACCAGCCGGCTCGTGGCCGACCTGCGCGAGGCGCTCGCCGGAGAGGTCGCGCAGGCCCGGGTGTCCCCGTCCGACCTGGCCGAGCTGGCCCAGCGGATGCCGGCCGTCGCGTCCGTGCTGGTGGACCTGGGCCGGCGCAGCCAACTGCTCGCGGAGCGGCTCTCGGAGACGGCGGACGGCAGGGACGGGGCGGGGGGCGTCGCGCCACGCTCGCCCCACGAGGAGATCCGCGATTTCTTCTACCGGCGGCAGAACTACCTGCACGACACCGACACGGCCGCCGAAGCGCTGGCGCGGGAGATCGGCATCGAGCGCGGGGACGTGCTGCGCGTGCTGGCGGACCGGCTCTCCGGCCGGCACGGGATCCGGCTGACGACCGGCTCCGACCGCCTCCACCACTTCGACGCGGGCGCGCGGGTCCTGCGCCTGTCCGGCCGACTGCGGCCTGGCCAGCAGGCGTTCCGGATGGCCACCCAGCTCGCGCTGGTGGAGCAGGGAGCCGAGCTGGACCGGCTGGCTGCCGAGGACTTCCCGCCCGGCTCCCCCGCGCACGGCCTGGCCCGGATCGGCATCGCGAACTACTTCGCGGCCGCGCTGATCCTCCCGTACGGCGTCTTCCACGCGGCAGCCGAGGAGTTCCGGTACGACATCGACCGGCTCACCGACCACTTCGGCCTCGGCTACGAGACTGTCTGCCACCGCCTCAGCACCCTGCAACGCCCCAGGCTGCGCGGGGTGCCCTTCTCGTTCGTACGGGTCGACCGGGCCGGGAACATGTCCAAGCGGCAGTCCGCCACCGGATTCCACTTCTCCCGTGCGGGCGGTACCTGCCCACTGTGGAACGTCTACGAGGCCTTCGCCGCGCCCGGTCGCATCCACGTCCAGATCGCCGCCATGCCCGACGGGCAGCGGTACCTGTGGACCGCGCGTTCCGTGACCCGCCACCGCGGCGGCTGGGGCGAACCCGGCAAGACCTTCGCGATCGGCCTCGGCTGCGAGATCCGGCACGCCTCCCGGCTGGTGTACTCCGACGGCCTCGACCTCGGCAACGTCTCCGCCGCCACACCCATCGGCATGGGCTGCCGCCTGTGCGAACGGCTCGACTGCCCCCAGCGGGCCGTCCCTCCGCTCGGCCGCGCCCTGGCGGTCGACGAGAACAGCAGCACCTTCATCCCCTACCCCGTGGTCCGCGAGAAGGACTGATCCGACGGAGGGGCGGGCGACCGATGGGAGATCCGCCGGAACCGGGCGGGGGCCGCAACCGACCACCTGACCGGAACCGGCGGGGCGTCGTCCCCGAGAGCGAATCCTCGGATCAGGGAATGTCGATGACCGAAGAACAGCAGTCCGCAGTGCAGGCGCCCGCGTCCACACAGCGATGGGGCCCTCCCCCGGCGCTGACCGGCTTCGCGGTGCTGCTCCTCGCGCTGTTCGCCCTCGCGTACGGGATCGGGGCGGCGGCCGGTCCGGTGGCGCCCGGCATGCGCAGCACCGTCGGCGACGCCGACCCCGCCGCGCCGGGCGGCATGGACGGCATGAGCGGCGGCACGGCCGGCGTGCACGGCGGCGGGCGATGACGGCGGAAGGCGGCACGGTCGCCGGGGTGACCACCGACCTGGTCATCCGCGGCATGACCTGCGCGGCGTGCGTGAACCGGGTGGAGAAGCGCCTGTCCCGCATCGAGGGGGTGACGGCCTCGGTGAACCTGGCCACCGGCCGGGCCCGCGTCCACCACCCGGCGGGCGTCACGGCCGAGGACCTCATGGCCGCGGTCGAGAAGGCGGGCTACGAGCCGGAGTGGATACCGCCGCCCGTGCCCCGGGGCGGGACCGGCCCAGGCGCCCCGGGCGGTACGGCCCGCCCCTCGGGTTCCGCCGGTGCGGCCGGCCCGGAAGATCCGGACGATCCGGCAGGTCCAACGCGCGAGGAGGCCCGCAAGGACCGCGAACGCCTGCTGATCACCGCCTTGCTCTGCCTGCCCGTCCTCGTGCTGTCGATGGTGCCCGCCTTGCAGTTCCGCAACTGGCAGTGGCTGTGCCTCGTACTGGCCGCCCCCGTGGCCGTCTGGAGCGCCTGGCCGTTCCACCTGAGGGCGGCCCGCGGACTGCGGCACGCGGCGGCCACCATGGACACCCTCGTCTCGCTCGGCGTCATCGCCTCCTTCGCCTGGTCCCTGTACGCGCTGTTCCTCGGCGGGGCGGGCGATCCGGGCATGCGCATGCCGTTCAGCCTGCTCCCGTCGGCCGGAGCGGAGGTCGCGCACCTCTACCTCGAAGCGGCCGTGGCCGTTCCCCTCTTCGTACTGACCGGCCGCCATCTGGAGGCGCGCGCCCGGCGCGGCACGGGTGCGGCGCTGCGCTCCCTCGCCGGGCTGGCCGCCAAGGACGTCACCGTGCGCGAGGAGGGCGGGGAGCGCCTGCTGCCCATAGCGGAGCTGGTGCCGGGGCAGGGCTTCGTCGTCCGGCCCGGGGAGCGGGTCGCCACCGACGGCGTCGTGGTGTCCGGCCGTTCGGCCCTGGACCTGTCACTGATCACCGGGGAGAGCGACCCGGTAGAGGTCGGCCCGGGACGTCCGGTGGTGGGCGGCGCCGTCAACATGGGCGGACTGCTCCTCGTCGAGGCCACGGCGGTCGGCGCCGACACCCGGCTGGCCCGGATCACGCGCCTGGTCACCGAGGCACAGGCGGGCAAGGCCCGGGCACAGCGCCTGGCCGACCGGGTGGCGGGCGTCTTCGTCCCGGCGGTGCTGTCCCTGGCGGTGACCGTGCTGGGCTTCTGGCTCGGCGCCGGAGCAGATCCCCAGGCGGCCGTCACCGCGGCCGTCGCGATCCTCGTCGTGGCCTGCCCGTGCGCCCTCGGCCTGGCCACCCCGACGGCCCTGATGGCCGCCACCGGCCGGGGCGCCCGGCTCGGCATCCTGGTCAAGGGGCCGCGGTCCCTGGAGGCCCTGCGACACGTCGACGTGATCGTCCTGGACAAGACCGGCACGCTGACCACGGGGCACATGTCCGTCGTACGGGTGACGGAGACCGCCGGTGGGATCGGCAGGGAGGCGGTCCTCCGGCTGGCCGGGGCGGTGGAGCAGGGCTCCGAGCACCCGCTGGGCCGCGCGATCGCCTGCTACGCGCAGCGCGCCGCGGACCGGGGTCCGCTCCCGGGAGTCGTCGGCTTCCTGGCCGTGCCCGGCAGCGGCGTGACGGGGATCGTGGAGGGCCGCCGGGTGGAGGTGCGCACTCCGGGCGGCGGCCTGCCCGCCTCGCTGGCGCAGGCACTGGCCGATGCGGAGGCTGCCGCGCTCACCCCGGTCCTGGTCCGGGTGGACGGCTTCGACGAGGCGCTCATCGCGCTGGGCGACGTCCTGCGGCCCGGCAGCTACCGGGCGGTGGACCGGCTGCGGCACCTCGGCGTGGAGCCGGTCCTGGCCACCGGCGACCGGGAGGCCACCGCCCGGGCCGTCGCTCGCGATCTCGGCATTGCACGGGTGCACGCCCACTGCACTCCGGAGGGCAAGGCGGCGCTGGTGCGGGAGTTGCGGAGCGGGGGCCGCCGGGTAGCCGTGATCGGGGACGGGGTCAACGACGCCGCGGCCCTGGCGGAGGCGGATCTCGGCATCGCGATGGGCAGCGGCACGGACGTGGCCATCGGGGCCGCCGACGTGACCCTCGTACGGGGCGACGTCGAGGCGGTCGCCGACGCGGTCCGCCTCGCCCGCCGCACGCTGGCGACGATCCGCCTCAACCTGGTCTGGGCGTTCGGCTACAACGCGGTGACCGTCCCCTTGGCGGCGGTGGGGCTGCTGGCCCCGATGCCGGCCGCCGCCGCCATGTCCGCCAGCTCGGTCCTCGTCGTGGCCAACAGCCTGCGCCTGCGCACCTGGCAGCCCGCGCCGCGCCGGCCGGGCGCCCCCGTCGGAAGGGTTTCCCGTTGATCAACGACCTGCTGCGGAAGGTGAACGGGACGGTGGGCGGGACGGTGAGGCGGACGGTGCGCCGGGCCGCGGCCCGCGCGGTGAAGGCGGTCGCGGAACGCGGCGGATCCGGCCGCCGGGGTATACGCGACGGGCTGTTCGCCGCCCTGGTTCCCGTGACGGCGTGTCTGGTGATGCTGGTGGCGCTGACGGCCTGGACCAGGGCGGGAGCAGCCGGCAGCCCGGCCCGGATCGACGTCGGTGTCGGACAGGTCTTCCTCCCGCACGCCGGCGAGGAGCGCACCACGGCCGTCTTCCGGATCGCCAACACCGGTGGATCCGACGACCAGCTGGTCTCGGTGTCCTCGCCGACCGCCTACCAGATCGTGCTCAACCGGCACGAGCTCGGCGGGACCGGCGACGCGACGCGCGCGGTCGCCTCGGCGGACATCCCGGCGGGCACCGTCGTGCACATGACTCCGGCCACCCTGGACCTGACGGTCGCGGTGAAGACCCGCCGCGAGGTGGGCGAGCTCGTCCCGTTCGTCCTGCACTTCCGGCGCAGCGGCCCGGTGGACGCGGTGGCGTTCGTGGTGCGCCCCGCCGGCTGAGCCCGGTGGGACGGCCGCCCGCGGCCCGGCCAGGACAGGGCGGCCGGGCGGGCTTAGCGTGGCAGGTGGGAAGTCGGCCGCCGCCGGCGAACCGCGGACGTCACGGCAGGAGGGTCGGCCATGAGTACGGTGCACGGGCACGCGGATGCCTACGAGGTGGTCTTCGCGGCCGCGGACGGGGTCGGGCAGGACGTCGTCCGGATGACCCGCACCAACGCGGCGGGACCGGGCGGGCACCCCGTCTACGAGGACGCCACCGGCATCGTCCGGGCGGAGATCAGCAGCGGCGGCGAGGTCCGGGTCCTGGTGACCGGCGGGGGCCAGGACCCGGCCCGCGTGCTGCGGGCCCGGCCGGTGCCCTGAGGCTCGGTGCCGCCGCCCCGGACGCCCGCCACCACCGCGGATCCGGCGTGCGCCGAGGTCCACCTCGGTGGGCCGTGCGGGCCGGCGGAGCGCCCCGTGGCGCTCCGCCGGCCCGCGATCGGCGTTTCAGGCCGTCAGGTGCTTCGCGCGGGCGGTGAGGCGTTCCCAGTTGCGGTGGCCGATGTCGGCCTTCTGCTCATCGGTGAACGGCGAGGTCTCCAGGAAGGAGCGGGCTTGGCCGTTGCTGGTGTCGACGTAGGGGAAGCCGCCGGGGCGGAAACCGTAGGTGAAGGGGTAGTCGGTGGAGTACAGCATCCGGTCGGTTCCCATCACTTCGGCGGTCCAGCGCAGGTAGCGGGGGCTGTTGGTGCCACTGCCGGCGACCCAGAAGTTCTGCTTGAAGTAGTCCGTCAGGGGCTGCCGCAGACCGCCTGCCTCACCGAAGAAGCCGGTGTGGTCGAGGTAGAACATCACCACTTCGCCCCAGTGTCCGGCGATCACCTGCAGGTCGGGGAACCGGTCGAAGACACCCGAGAAGATCATGCGCAGGTACTGGATGCCGAGGTCGTAGTACCAGCCGAGTCCGGCGCCGGCCAGCACGGGGCCCATGGGCTCGGGAAGGTGGGAGTAGTAGGCGTCGATGACGGGCTGGACCGGCGTCTGCGGATGGAAGTGCAGCGGCACGGCGAGCCGCTCGGCCATCGCGTACAGCTCGTCGTTGTCCGGGTGGTCGGCCGGCTTGTCCCCGGTGCGTCCGTACAGCATGGCCCCGGGAAAGCCCAGCTCGACCACCGCGCGCTCCAGCTCGGCCGCGGCCGCGGCCGGCGACTGAGTGGGAATCGCGGCGAACGCCTGGAAGCGATCGGGCCTGGAGGCAACGATCTCGGCAAGCTGGTCATTGGCCTCGCGCGCCACCATCACGGCGTCGGCCTCGGGCAGGTCCTGCACACCCGGAGATGACAGGGACAGCACGGCGACGTCGATGCCCTGGTCGTCCATGTGGGCCAGCCGCTGCTCTCCGACCTCGTGCAGGTTCTTCGCTATCGGGCTGTCCCCGAACCCGCGCGAGAAGACCTGGGGCGATCCGACCCGCCGATACGCCTCGTAGACGGCCGGTACGACGACGGTTTCTTCCACCCCGATGATCCGCAGACGGTCGGACATGACGGTTCTCCTCGCGCTGATGTTTCCACTGAAACCCATAAAGTGACATCGACGATGCTATCGATGACACCACGATACGGAGAACGTTGTTACCCATGCCGCTGCGAGGAGGCTATCGTTGGTCCATGCCTGTTGAACCGACCCTCACTCGGCGCGCCGCGGAGCCCGGTACCGCCGCACGGGAGCAGACGCGCCGCCGGATCGTCGAGGCCGCGACCGGCCTGCTGGAGAGCGGAGGTCGCGACGCGGTCACCACCCGGGCGGTCGCCGACGCGGCCGGACTGCAGCCGCCGGCCCTGTACCGGCTGTTCGGCGACAAGAAGGGGCTGCTGGACGCGGTGGCCGAGCACGGCTTCACCCGGTTCCTCGCAGCCAAGCAACAGATCGAACCCACACCGCAGGACCCGGTCAAGGAGCTGCGCGACGGCTGGGACACCGTGGTCGAGTTCGGAGTGACCAACCCCGCGCTGTACGCCCTGATGTACGGCGAACCCGCGCGGTCCACGACCATGTTCCGGATCGGCCTCGAACACCTCATGGACCGCATTCGCCGCATCGCCGGTGCGGGGCTTCTGCGCCTGGAAGAGGGGCTCGCGGCCCAGATCGTCCACGCCACCGCCAGCGGCGCCATCCTGACCTGGCTGTCCCTCCCCGAGCCCGAGCGCGACCCCGCACTCCTTGCCGCCCTGCGCGAATCCATGATCGCCACCATCACCACTCAGGAACCGGCTGTGGAGGAACCGGGGCCGGGCGGCGCCGCCCGCGCCCTGCACGCAGCGCTGCCCGGCCAGAAGGCCCTCAGCCAGGCCGAACAGCACCTTCTGGCGGAATGGCTCCAGCGACTGTCCGTATGACCGGCCCCGCGCACGGCGTCAAATCCGCGATCATCGACGTGGTGGCCACCGCTGCCGCCCACGGCTGATTCCGCAGCCCCGGTCCAGACGCCGGAGGCGCGCGCTCGGCCGAGCAGAATCAGGTCGCGGTGCACCATCGGGTCGAGCCGAGCGGTGCCGTCTCCCGGTTCTCGTGCCCCGGCCTGGAGCGGGCGGCCGCGTCGATGCACTTCGCCGTCCGGAGCGCTTCAGTGCCTGCACACCGGGCTCCGACGTACGGCTTCCACTCTTTGCAGATCGTTTCTCGTCGGGTGGAGATCGTTCCGCGCGATCGGCGGCCGTTCGGCGGCGGACGCGTCCCGGTGCGGGCGGCGGACGCCGCCCGCACCGGTGCCGGCTCACGCGGAATGGGACAGGATCTGGGTCAGGACCCACACGGCCCACGCCAGGGGGATCAGGGCCAGATAGGCGAGCGGCCGCCGCAGGACGGGCGGACCCGTGTCGAGGTGGGTGCGGCCCGGGGCGGGCTCGGACGGTGCGAGCCCGCGGTACTTGAGGTACGCGACCAGGTTCCACACCAGGGTGAGGGGGTTGACGATGACCAGGGAGAGCGGCCCCCACCAGCCGAGGATGAGGGTCCGGTAGGTCATCTGCCGGACGACGGCCAGGCCGCAGTCCCGGCAGAACGGCCCGTCCAGGTGCTCGAACTTCATCATGATGAGGATGCCGGTGTGGGCTCTGACCTTGAAGTCGACGGCGGTCCGGCCGCCGCACGCGCGGCAGACCGCGGGCGGGGCCTGACCTGCTGGAACCGGGGGTCCGTAACCGGGGGCCGCGGCGGCGGGGTTGCCCCAGGGCTGCGGGTGGCCCTGGCCGCCGGAAGCCGCGTACGGGGTGCCGGTCGCGGGGCCGTGGCCGGCCGGGTGGTGCGGTGTTGCCATGGTGGAACGATTCTCCAAGTCTGCTCGTGGTACGTGGCCTGGGACGAGCCGACCGCGGAACTCGGTTCCACCCGACGGGCCGTGACGGTTCACGAGGGGCCGAGCCGGCACAGCGCGGCGGCGGTCAGCGCGCGGACTGCGGCCGGCAGGGCGGTCCGGGCGTCCGGGGCGAAGTCCGGCGCGTGGTTGGCGGGGAGGGCCGCCATCTTCTCCGCCGCGGTCGAGCCCGCTGCGCGGGACCAGGCGGCCGGGCCGGCCGTGCCCAGCATCCAGTAGCCGAGCCGGATGCCCCGCTCGCCGTGCACCTCCGCCCCGGCATCGCCGAAGAGGGCGAAGTCCTCCGTGGCGAGCGAGGGCGGCCACATCGCCACCCGCTCCGCCCCGAACTCGGCGGCGTGCGCCTCCCGTACGGCCGCCGTCAGCGCCGGATCCGGGTGGGTGACGGGGGAGGTGGAGATCCGGACGATCTCCGGATCCCGCGGGCAGGCCGCTGCGGCGCACTCGGCGCGCACGATCCGCTCCACGGCCGCGGCGGCCCGGGCCAGCGAGGCCTCGCTCACCGCCCGCACCGTGACGGCCAGTTCCGCGCGGTCCGGGATGACGTTGGCCCGCTCCCCCGCCCGGAAGGAGCCCACGGTCACCGCCACCTGGTCGGCCGGAGCGGCCTCCCGTGCCACCACCGCCTGGAGCCGGGTCACCACGTGCGCCGCCGCCACCACCGGGTCCACGGCGAGGTGCGGAGCCCCGGCGTGCCCGCCGCGGCCGTGCACCACCACCCGGAGCGTGACACTGCCCGCCGTCATGGGCCCGTATCCGTGGGCGACCATGCCGGCCGGCAGCGGCGCCGCGTGCTGGGCCAGGACGTCGTCGGGCCGGCCGCACCGCCGGTAGAGGCCGTCGGCCAGCATCGCCCGGGCCCCCTCCAGCGTCTCCTCGGCCGGCTGCCCGGCCACGACGAGGGTGCCGCGCCAGGCCCGGGGAGTCCGGGCGAGCAGCAGCGCCGTGCCCGCGGCCGCCGCGAGGTGCAGGTCGTGCCCGCAGGCGTGCGCCGCCTCCCCGCGGGCCGCGTACGGCAGTCCGGTCGTCTCCCGGACCGGCAGGGCGTCGAGTTCGGCCCGCAGCAGGACCGTGGGACCGTCCCCGTTGCGCAGCACGCCGGCCACACCGTGCCCGCCGATGCCGCGCGTGGTCGTGTACCCGGCGGACTCCAGCCTGCCGGCGAAGCGGTCCGCCGTGCGCCGCTCCTCCCCCGACAGCTCCGGATCGTGGTGCAGTTCCAGGTACCAGGCCGTCAGGTCGCGCAGGTGCGCCCCGAGTCGGCTGAGCGGTGCGGCGGGCGATTCGGGTGCGTGGCCGGTCATGGAGCCATGATCGGACGGCGGGCCGGAGGCGGCTCCGGCAGGGCGCTGACACCTCGTGACAGCGGAGTGTCAGCGCTGCGACGGGTCCGGTGACGGCGGTACCCGCTGTGATGGGAGCAGACCCGGCACGGCGCGACCCGCGCCGTCCGCCCACCCGAAGGAGCCACCATGCAGAAGTCGCCCCTCGCCTCGCTCGCGGACGAGATCCTGGAGCTGGAGTCCGAGACGTTCGAGATCTCCGACTACTCGGACGCCAGCGAGGTCGTGCTCGCCGGTTCCACGAGCTGCAGCTCCACCTCGACCTGCTCGTCGACCACCAGCACCACCTCCTGCTCCGCCTGACCCGTCGGGCCGCGGACGCGGCGATGCCCCGGCCCCCGCATCTGCGGGGGCCGGGGCATCGGCCGTTGCGGGCCTCCTACGGGAAGGGGTGCGGGATCCTGCGGACGTCGGCGTCCGCGAGGTCGGCCGTGCGCATCCCCGCCCGCCGGGGCGCGGTGCGCAGCCGTGGCAGGTGGGGGGCGCGCTGCCGGGCCCAGCCGAAGTCGATCGGCAGCAGCCCGGGCACCACGGCGCAGACCGTGTGCAGGCCGATCCGCCGCTGCTCCGGGGTGGTCTGGTCGACGGTGACGACGTCGTGTCCGGCGCGTACCAGCTCGTCCACGACGCACCGCAGATCGTCGCGGAGGTCTCCGGTGCGGGGCCGTCCGTACTCCGTCCAGGACCGGTAGAGCTCGTCCATCGTGCGTACGGCGAGCGGTTCCCGGTAGGGGCGGACGTGCTCCGCCATCGCGGGCAGCCCGTACAGCTGGGCGTGGTCCTTCAGGTGCAGCACCTTGTCGAAGTCGGCGGCCATCTCCTCCAGTTCGCCGCGCCGCTCCTCGACCTGGCGGGGCAGGTGCGGGATGTAGGTGAGCACCTCCGACAGGGCGGCCTCCACCGCCGCCGCCGGGTCGAGCGCGGCGCCCGCGCCGAAGGAGTACAGCCCGGGGCCGCCGTCGCGGCGCACCGCGAGCCCGGTGACGACCGGGACGGCCAGGTCGACGCGGTTGTCGAAGGCGTGCACGTCGTAACCCTGGAGCGCGGCCCGGTCGGCCATCGCGCGCACGGCGGTCCCCGGCACGCTCGCCAGGTCGATCTCGGTCAGCCGCAGTCCGCCGTACCAGGCGAGCAGGAACGCGTCCCGCTCCACGAGTTCGAGCAGGGCGCCGAGCAGCGCCTCTTCCTCGCAGCTGCCGATGGCACAGCCGTTGGAGCACTCGAAGACGAAGTTGTCGGCGGCGACGCCGGCGCTGTAGTGCACCAGCCGGGCCGGGACCAGCACGGGGCGGTCGTCGCGCAGCGAGTGCCCGTACACCCACGGGATGGGCCGTTCGGGGTCGAAGGGGGACACCAGCGGGTCGTCCCGGTAGGTCTCGGCCGCGTAGAACCCGCACGCGGCCGGGTCCAGGGCCCGCTCGCCCAGTTCGGCGTACGCGGCGGTGAGCAGGGTCTTGCCGGTGCGGCGGTGGGTTCCGGCGTACCGCTCCAGTCCTTCCAGGTGGGCGAGGTCGCGGCTGGCGGCGAAGCTGTTGGCCTGCCCGCTCCACGTCACGTCCGTCAGTCCCGCGTACCCCCGCATGAAGACGCTGCCCGCAACCGGTGCGGTGGTGGGCGAGGTGACGTTCTGCCAGGTCCCCCCGCCCAGCACCCCCGTCACCGGATTGGCCAGCGCCGCGTACGGCATCGGGTAGGAGGACGCGGCGCGCAGCCGCTGGGCGCCGGGAGCGGGCTTGGGCCTGGAGGTGGGGGTGAAGGGGCGCGGTGCGTCGGCGCCCCGGGGCCCGCAGTCCGGGCACAGCGGATCGGCCAGCAGCGGATACGTCCGTACGCGCAGTGTCTCCAGGTCCAGCCGGGACACCTGGGGCAGGGCCCGGTCGGCGGCCGCACCGGCGGGTGCGGCGACCCGGCCGCCGTGGACCGCCTCGTGCAGGGCGTACACCGCGTCGTGCGCGTACGGGGACAGCCGGGGCCACTCGGAGCCGGTGGGCGTACCCGGCCCGCGGCCGGTCTCCAGCGCGTCGCGCTCGCTCCGGCTGCGCAGCCGCTGGCGGCGCATGGCCAGGCACTGGCCGCACGCCGGTGCGCCGCCGTCTCCGCCCCAGGGGCCGACGAGCACCTCCCGCGCGCTGAGGTGGACGGTGGCCCGGGGCCGGACGGCGGCGAACGGGTCGGCGGCGCGCGGCCCCAGGGCATCGTGCACGCCCAGGGTCACCACGACGGCGCCGAGCGGGACCAGCGCCTCGGCGAGGTCCCGCCGGGCGGATTCGAGGGGTGTCCCGTCGGGGGCGGGCGGACACGGCGGGGTCGTGGTCATGTCCGGTTGCTCCAGCGGAAGGTCTTGAGCCCGATCGCCCCGAACAGGACGGCGAAGCCGAGGAGCGCCGCGCAGCCGGTGCCGATGGCGGCCAGGGATCCGGTGCCGGTGAGCGCGCCGGTCGCCGCGTCGTTGAGGTAGCGCAGCGGCAGGACGCGGGAGACCGACTGCAGCCAGGCCGGCATCATGTCCAACGGCAGGAAGGAGCCGGACAGGAACGCCATCGGCACCATCAGGCAGTTGGCGATGGCGGCGACGGCTTCCGGGGTGTTCGCGTAGCTTCCGACGATCACTCCGATGGCGAGGAAGGCGGTGATCCCGAGCAGCAGGGCGGGCAGCACGAGCGGCCAGCGGCCGTCCAGGACCAGTCCGAAGCCGGGGAGCACGGCCACCGCGACGAACACCGCGGCCTGCACTGCGCCCACGGCCAGGGCCAGTACGTACCGCGAGGCGAGCACGGTCGTCAGCGGGGTCGGCGTCAGCCGGATCAGCCTCAGCAGGTCGTCGCGGCGCCACTGCATGAGGGTGAAGGCGATCCCGAAGACGGCCGCGTTGGCGACGCCCCAGGACATCACTCCGGGCGCGATGTAGGAAATGTACGGGCGGCCGGTCTCCTCGACGTCCTGGCCGCTGAAGATCAGGCCGAAGACGACCAGGAAGAGCAGCGGGAAGGCGAAGGTGAAGAAGAGGGTTGCCTTGTCCCGGACCTGCGCCCGGTAGCCGGCGGCGGTCAGGGCCGTGTATGCGCTCATGCCTGGTACTCCGTCTGCGGGTGGGGGCCGGCCTGCGGGCCGGGGTGTGCGGCTCCGGTGAGTTCGAGGTAGACGTCCTCCAGCGTCGCCGTGCGGGTCATCACCCCGTCCAGTCCGGTGAGCGCGTCGACGGCCTGGAGCACCTTGCCCGGCGTCGCGGTCTCCAGGACGAGGGAGCCGCCCTGGAGGACGGCCCGGTCCACACCGGGCAGCGCCGCCGCCTCCTCGACACCGAGCCGGCCGACGGGCAGCAGCAGGCGCGAGGGGGCGCCGGCCGCGGTGACCAGCCGGTGCGGCGAGTCGAGGGCGGCGATCCGGCCGGCGACGAGTATCGCGACGCGGTCGCACAGGGCTTCGGCCTCGTCGAGGTGGTGGGTGGTGTAGACGATCGTGCGGCCCTGGCTCTTGAGAGCGCGCAGTACCTCCCACAGGTCGCGGCGGGCCTGCGGGTCCAGGGCGGCCGTCGGTTCGTCGAGGAAAATCAGCTCGGGTTCGTGGACGAGTGCGGAGGCGATGGCCAGCCGCTGGCGCTGGCCCCCGGAGAGGTTCTCCACCAGGACGTCGCGCTGCTCGGTGAGTCCGACGCTCTCCAGGGTGCGGTCCGCGGCAGCCGGATCACGCCGGTACAGGCCGGCGACGGTGGCGAGGTGCTCGCGCGCGCTCTGCCGCACGAAGAAGGCCGAGGCCTGGGTCTGTACGCCCATCCGGGGCAGCAGGGCGGTGTTGCGGGGCCAGGGGCTCTGGCCGAGGACGGTGACCGTGCCGCCGTCGGCCTGGCGGAGCCCCTCCATGATCTCGATGAGGGTGGTCTTGCCCGCTCCGTTCGGGCCGAGGAGCCCGAAGAACTCGCCGCGGCGCACCTCGAGGGAGACCCCGTCCACCGCCCGGCGGTCGCCGTAGCGTTTGTGGACGTCCTCAACGGCGATGGCCGGGGAGTCGGGCGGTTGGGTGCTGTCTGTCGTCATGGGTCGTGCGTCCCTCTGTGTCTGTCGTGTGTCTGTCGTGCAGTGGGTTCGGGCCGGGTGGGTTCGGGCTGGGTGGGTTCAGGCTGGGTGGGTTCAGGCGGTGGCGGCGTACCAGACGGCTGTCGTGAGGCCTGCCGCCAGGAGCAGGACGAGGGCGGCGGAGCCGGCGGCGTAGCCGAGGTAGAGCCTCCTGGCGCGCGGCGGATAGGCGGCAGCGGCCGTCCGGTCGCGCATCCGGAGGCGGAGATACCCCGAACTGGCGGGTGCCAGCCGTGTGACGCGCAGGCCGTGTCCGAGCATCGTGTAACCGTCCAGCGGGGGCAGGGGGATCAGGTTGACGAGCGCCTGGGCGCTGCCGATGAGCAGCAGTGCGGCGAGGGTGCGCCGGACGGGGTCGTCGCCCGCGGGCAGCAGGGTCCACCAGAGCCAGAACGGCAGCAGGAACAGCAGGTTGGCGAAGGCGCCCGCGGCGGCGACCGCAAGTTGCTGCCGACGCCTTTCCAGAAAACGGTAGTTGTCGACGGTGCAGTACATGATGGCGACGGGCAGCCGCCAGCGCAGCCCGATCTCGCCCACGGTGCCGCCGACATGGCGGGCGGCCACCCCGTGCGCGAACTCGTGCAGGGCCGTGCTCAGCCACATGAGGGTGGCCACCGCCAGCAGCGGGACCGGTTGGCGCAGCAACCAGCCGAAGGAGGACACGAGTTCGCCGGCGGACCGGACGAGCGCGGTCTCCATGGCGAGGCAGCCGAGCAGCAGGGCGCCGAGCACCGCCGGGTGCAGGAGCGGGCGCAGGACGCGGTGCAGCCGGGCCGTCGTGGCATCGGCGTCCGCGACCAGCCGCAGCGTACCGCGGAGCAGGCCGCCCGTGAGCGGTGGTCCGGCCGGGGCGGGCGCGGGGGGCGGCGGGCCACCGGCGAGCAGCCGGCGGCTGCCGAGGAGTGCCAGCAACTGCTGCCAGTTGGCCTCGCCGAGCCGCCGCCCGAAGGTCCGGCCGTACTCGGTCCCGATCTCCGCCAGGCTGCGGGTGCCGTCGAGCCGGGAGACGAGGAAGTGCTCCTTGGGGCCGATCTCGAACGAGGCCCCCGACACGGGGTCCTTGACCAGGTGGACGGTCGCCGGCCCGGCGAGGAGCGGAGGGGACAGCAGGACCTCCGGGCGCAGGGCGGGCCGGTGGTCCAGCAGCCCGGTCATGTGGCGACCGCCGGGCTGCCGGCCGGGACCTCGCCCTCGCGCAGCACCCGCCCCAGCAGGTGGGCCAGGTACGCCTCGTCGCGGATGGTGACGTGCAGCCGGTTGTTGGTCATGTGCATGTACGGGGAGAGCAGCAGGGGGAGCGCCTCGGCGGGGTCCGTCACCCGTTCGTCGCGGGTGCCGTCCCAGGAGCGGAAGACCAGTTCCCCGTCGGCGGCCAGCGCCTCGGCGCGCTCGCGCAGCTCGTGGCAGTGTTCCGCCCACCCGGCCAGGAAGGCGGGGAGCCGGCCCGTCTCGCCCGAGGCCAGCGCGTCGCGCACGGCGGCGAAACGGCGGCCGAGCCCGGGGGCGGTCTGCCCGTAGGTCCGGTCGTACTCCTGGGAACCGATGAACCCGGTGCCGGGGAAGGCCTGGTGCCAGAACTCGTAGTACCGGTCGAGGTATCCGGCGAGTTCGTCCCGGTCGGGCAGGAAGACGCCCGCCATGACCATCATCAGCTGGGCGGAGGTACCCAGCAGGACGGTGCGCAGGTGCAGGTTCATGCGGTGCAGCGCGTCGATGACCAGGTCGCTGGAGCGGGCGAAGTGCCATTCGGCGAGTTCGACGCCGGCGGGACCGCCGTACTTCCCGAATTCGGGCTCGTACGGCTCGCGGGAGTACGAGTTGTTCGGGCGCAGGTTCATCCGGCCGTCGGGTCCCATGAAGGCCGCCCGGTCGCCCTCCGGGAACTCGATGTCGAAGAGCGTGTTGTAGAACTCGTTGAGGAATCCGGAGTCGACCTCGTAGAGGGCCGGCCGGGCCCGCAGGAAGGCTGCCACGGCCTCCTCCGCGCGGCGCCGCACCTCGGGTTCCGCCTCCGGAGTGGCCGGGCGCAGCCGCAGCCGCACGTGCGGTCCCTCCAGCCAGTAGTTGATGAAGAAGTGCCCGGCGAGGAGCCCGTCGGCGGTGAGGCCGGCGATCAGCGGCCGGACGCACTGCACCAGCAGCGGCTGCGGGTTGGCGGCGTAGAAGATGTGCAGGGCCTGCCAGGCTCCGCGGGTGTCGCCGGGGGCGCCGGGGGTGGACGGGGTCATCTCGGCCATCGCGTGCCGCCTTCCTGGTCTTCGGGGTCCGTTGCGTGCCGGTGGGTGGTGGTGAAGGTCTCGACGGCCAGTTCGGCGACGTGCGCGCCGTCCGCCGAGCGCACGTGCAGGCCTCCGGGGTCGGGGAGCATCTCCCGGAAGACAACCCGGTGGGCCGGATCGCGCAGCAGGGTCTCGAAGGCCGCGAGCGACAGCAGGCTCGCGAAGTCGACGTAGGTCGGTTTGGCCCCGGCTGCCGACGGGCCGGCCGACACCGTCGCGAACACCTGTTCCGGCAGTCCGTGGGCCCGGCGCCAGCGCTGCCAGTCCAGGAAGTTACCCGCTTCCAGTGCCCCTCGGACGGGCAGGTCGCCGGCCGCGGTGGTCCAGCTGCGGCGGCTCAGGACGACATCGCCGTGGACCACTCTGGGCCGGGTGGTCACGCTGTCGCGGGCGGGGCCCTCGGGTACGCCGGCCCACACGTCGAGCGGTGACATCGAGGACGGGGACAGCAGCAGGAGCGTGCGCGGGATCGCAGGCAGGGCGAGCGGCACCAGGTAGCCGAGGTAGACGGGGACCACCTCGCGCCCGAGGCTGCGCGACCGCAGCACCACGCGCCCGGTGGCCGGCACGTGTTCGGCGTACAGGTCGTCCAGGTGCAGCCGGTGCTCCGGCGGGAGGGTGCCGCTCTCGCCGGGGCAGACGATCTCGTAGTCGGTCAGCCGGCCGTGCAGGTTCAGGTTGGTGGTGACCGGGCCGCCCGTCACCTCGGCGAGGACCGCGCCGGGCGGGGTGATCCGGTTCGCCGTGGCCCGCAGGGCGTCCGAGAGGCCGGCGCCCGGCCCGTCGTACACGTGGGTGAAGCGGCTGAAGGGGAAGGACAGCCCGCCGTACGAGCGGTTCAGCACGGTCAGCGGCGTGCCGTCGGCCGGGTCGCGGCCGAGCTGGAGGTGGTGGCAGCGCGGCGCGAACGGCGCTGCGATCGGGCCCAGTTCGTCCGCGACCGCCGCGAGGTCCGCCTCGTCGAGACGCAGGACGGCCGCCGTGTCACGGCCGTGCGCGTCCCCGTACGCCGTCCAGGCCCGCCGCATCCGTCCGGTGAAGGCACGGCGCGCCGCGTCCAGGGCGCGGATGCCGGGCAGGCCGAGCCAGTTCTCCTCGGGCACGTACTCGCCGCGTTCGTCGAAGGGTCTGCGCCGGGCGGTGAACGACAGGTACTGGTCGAAGAAGTCCTCGTGGAAGTCGTGCACCAGCCCGAGGAGGTCCTCGCAGCGGCCCCCGGCGCCGTAGCGGGCGGCGAAGAACCCTTCGAAGGTGATCCGCTGGGCCAGTGTGAGGTCGAAGGCGGGCAGGATCCGCTCGACCGACCGCAGCGCGGTCCAGTCGGGCGGCGGGCAGGGCAGTTCAGCGCCGGCGCTCACGTCCTCGTACAGCAGGGTCTGCGGCAGGGCCGCGTCCGGTGCCCCGAGCTCCTCCTGGGCGCGGCGCAGGCCGCTGCGCAGCGCCCGCAGCAGTTCGGCCCGTTGTGCGCGGTCGGCGGCCGGGTAGCCCGCCAGAGCGGCGGCGGGCGCTTCGAGCAGGGCGGCGAGCCGGTCCGCCCAGGGGCGCTCCAGCGAGGTCAGCGCCTGCCGGAAGGAGCTCAGCGGGTCGCCGCTGTGCACCTGGGTGTCCAGGCGGGGCGCGTGCACCATGCCGAGCTGGAGGAGGGCGGAGACGTACGCCTCGCACTCCTCGGGGCCGGCGGCGTGCTCGGCCGCCAGCCAGTCGGTCAGGTCCCGGTGGCGCAGCTCGGGACGCTCGGCGAACAGGCCGAGGATCCGCTCCAGGGTGCCGCTGCGGCGCAGGAAGAACAGCCGGTCCTGGACCGCGTCGAAGGTGACGGCGGCCGCGTCGTCGCCCGCCGTGACCGAGCGCCGCACATAGCGGATCCGGTCGTCCTCGTGGCCCCAGCCGGAGGCCAGGCGCAGCGGCAGGTCCCGGCGGCGTTCCGGGTCGGCCTGGATCAGCTCGGCGATCCGGGCGAGGACGACGACGTTGAGCCGTACGCTGCTGCTCCACGCGTCGGCCACCCGCGTCCCGCCCGGTACGCCCCCGCCGGTGCTGTCGGTGAAGCGTCCGGTGGCGACGGCGGTGAGGGTGCTGAACGGGCTCGTCTTGCAGGCCGTGCGGTACACGTAGGACAGCAGGGACCGTTCGGCCTTGCGGGCCCGCCCGTTCGGCGCGTTCCCGGCGCGGGCGTATCCGTCGAGCTGCCCTTCGAGCACCGGTGAGGCCAGCAGCAGCCCGGCGCGCAGCCGCTCGTCGCGGACCAGGCCGCGCAGCGCGGACCGATTGCGGGCCAGGTCCGCGGTGAGCAGTTGCGGCCCTTCGGCCAGCAGTTTGTCCAGCAGGCGGCGCCGGTGCAGCCAGCCTGCCAGGTCTTCGGCGGCGGCCTCGTCCACGGCGGCGACGGCTTCGACGGCGGCTTCCGTCGAGGCGTCGGGCCGGGCCGGCAGCCGGTCGTTGTGGATCTGGCGGCGCAGCTTCAGCAGCGCGCGGCGCCGGGCCGCGCCCGGGCCGTCCGGGGCCGGGTCGGTGGCCCCGACGGCCGCGTGGAGCGCGTCTCCCAGTCGCGCGGCGCCCTGGCGCAGACCGGTCTCGGCGGTGAGGACCTCCTCGACCCAGCCGCGGGTGCGGTCGGCGCGCAGGACGTCGACCGCGGACAGCGGGAGCCCTGCGACGCGCAGCATGAAGCGGTCGCCCGCGTGCCACTCGGTGGTGTTCATCGTGCCGCTCCCTTCAGGCGATCTCGTGACGGAAGTCGGCCGGCCGGGGACGTTCGTGGCCCAGCAGCATGATCAGCAGGGGAGCCTCGTCGGTGCCGGTCAGGCCCAGCTCCTCGATGTAGGAGATGTTGTCGAAGCCGAGGGCCACCCCGGCGCCCAGGCCGAAGGCCGCGGCCGTGGTGTAGAAGGTCTGGGCGACGGCTCCGACGGTGCCGCCCACGAGCCGGTAGCCGCGGTCGCCGACTCCGTCCAGCACTGCGGTGGTGCGGACCGTCGGGACGAGCACCGCACCGGCCTGCTCCAGGTTGTAGTTGGAGAGGAAGTAGGTGCGCTGCAGGAAGGGGCCGGGCGGTCCTGCCGTGATCAGCCGCAGGGTGTGCGCGGCCGGGTCGTAGGCGTACGCGCCCGGGTCGATGCCCCGGACGTGGTTGACGAAGGCGTACAGCGAGGTGAGGGAGGGGCCGCCGGGGCTCTCGGCCTCGGTCCCGTACCGGGTGGCCGCGCAGTCGGCGAGTGCCGCGGCGAGCTGTTCGGCGGCGACGGGCCGGGAGGCGTCGAAGCGGCCGAAGCTGCTGCGGCGTTCGCGTAGGGCGCGGGGGGCCGGGACCGGCGGCGCGGGGGGCCGGGGCAGCGCCAGCGGTTGCGCGCCGCGGGGCGGGTGGGCGGCCGCCGCGTCCAGCGCTCCGGGCGCCGGGCGGTCGGCGGCCCGCCCCTCGGTGGCCCGGTGGACGCGCCGCAGGGTCTCGAACTCCAGGACACGGCGCGAACGTTCGGCGTCCCGGTGCCGCGTGGTGGCGCCCGTCGCCCCGCCCGCACCGGGCTCGCGCCCGCCCTCCCAGGTCAGCGGGACGACGGCGAAGACGCCCTCCTCCTCGGGGGCCACGCCCAGCAGCCGGGCCAGGCGCTCCTCGTCGAACCACAGCACGGGGTCGATCCGCAGCCCGTACTGCGCCGCCCACAGCCGCCAGGTCTGTACGAGGGCGCCGACGTCCATGCTGACGGCGTGGAAGGAGAAGCTGTTGTACTTGAAGGCGTTCTGCCAGTACTTGACGCCGAGGACGAGGTACTGCGTGGCCCGTCCGGCCGGGCCCGCGCCCGGACCGAGGGCCTCCCGGACGTCGCCGGTGACGTCGCCGGCGAGCAGTCGGCGCAGCCCGTGCTGGTGGGGAGCGTAGTGGTAGAGCCCGGGTGTCAGCGGTCCGCCGGGTCCGGCCGCCCAGTGGACCGTCACCGGGTAGAGGCCGCCGCCCGAGGCGGTACCGCGCGACCAGTTCGCGTGGTGGTAGTGCGGGAGCGCCGCCAGGTCGGTGTTGGCCTGGACCGCGAGGCGCCGGCCGGTCAGCCCGTAGGAGTCCCGCAGCATCCCGGACAGCAGCGGCAGGGTGAAGCCCGGCAGGAGCCCCGGCGGCGTGTGCGGCGGCACCGGTAGGGGGAGCGTCTCGGCATCCGGGTGGAACTTGGCCTTGCGGGGCCGGTCGGCCCAGTCGGGGACGAAGTCGGCGGGCTCCATCGGCACCCGGCCGCGGTGCATGATCTCGTGGGCGTAGACATGGGCGTGGCCCATGGGTCCTCCTGCGTTCGGGTCGGACGCCGGCGGTGGCCGGTCAGGGGAAGGGGTGCGGTGCCGGGTTGAGGTCGCCGGGCTCCAGCGGGCGCTCGCGCAGCCCGGCGGCGAACAGGCCGGTCCGCATCCGCGGCATGCCGAGCGCCCGCTGCCGCGACCAGCCGAAGTCGATGGGGAGCAGGCCGGGGACGAGCACGCTCACCGTGTGCAGTCCGAGGGCTCGCTGCTCGGGCATCGTCTGGTCGACGAGGACGATGTCGAACCCCTCGGCGGTGACCGCCGACACACACCGCTCCAGATCGGTGCGCACGTCGTCGGAGGCGGTCGCGCCCCGCTGGTCGGGCCACCGCAGTTCGGCGACGGTCCGCGGGCGTTCGCGGCCGGAGCTGCGCAGCAGGAAGTCCGCGTGGGCTCCCATCTCCGGGATCCCGTAGACGAGCGGATGGTCGTGCAGTGCCGTGACCAGGTCGAAATCGGCCGCCATGGCGCGCAGCCGGGCCTCGTCGCGCTCGGTGCGCCCGGGCAGGTTGACGGCGTCCGTGGCGATCTCGCACAGCGCCGAGGCCAGGGCGGACTCCGGGTCGAGGCCGGCGCCCGCGCCGAAGCACATCCGGCCGGGTCCACCGTCGAAGCGTTCGGCGACCGCGGTCACGACGGGGACCGGGAAGGTGATCCGCGTGTCGAAGAACCGGGCCCGGTAGCCGTACATCGCCAGCCGGTCGACCATCGCGCGGGTGGTCGGGCGGGAACTGCTCGCCGGGTCGATCTCCGGGAGCGGCTGACGTCCGTACCAGCTGAGCAGGAAGGCGTCGCGCTCGACGACCTCCATCAGGCCGAAGTAGGCCGCCTCGGCCAGACTGCCGCCCGAGGCGCAGCCGTTGGAGCTCTCCTGCACGAACCGGTTCTCCAGGCCGGGGGCGTGGTAGTACGTCAGGATCTCCGGGACCAGGCGGGGCGTCCGGTCGCGCAGCGACCAGCCCCAGACCCAGGCGATCTCCCGGTCCGGGTCGAAGGGGCGCACGCGCGGGTTGTCGCGGTGGAAGGCCTCGTCGTACAGCCCGACGTCCCTCGGGTCCACCGCGTCGGCGCCGAACCGGTTCAGCGTGCCGGTGACGCTCGTGGTGCGGGCCCGGGCCCGCATCCCCGCGTAGCGCTCCAGGCCCTCCAGGACGCCCACGTGCGCGCTGCGCGCGAAGGAGTCCGTGTGTCCGCCCCAGAAGGTCTCGCGCAGGTACGCACCCGAGCGCATGGAGAAGCAGCCGATGGTGGCGGAGGTGGAGGTGGAGGAGACGTCCTGGACGAGCGAGGGGCCCAGTGCCCCGCACAGCGGGTTGGCGAAGGCGGCCACGTCGATCCCGTACGACTCGACGGGCCGGGTGCGGAACACCCCGGGCCGGTGCTTCGGCGCGGGCGGCAGTTCGGGCACGGCCGCTGCGGCGGTGTCCTCCTGCGGGGCGGCGCAGACCGGGCACTCCGGGTCGGGCACCAGCGGGTAGCTGCGTACGCGGCCGGTCCGCAGGTCCAGCAGCCGGACGGCGGGGAAGACGCCGCCCGCTGCGGGAGCGCCGGGGCGGGGCTCCCGGGCGGCCGTGACGAGCGCGGCCAGCGCCGAGGCCGCGAAGGGGTGCGCGTAGGGCCAGTCCCCCGCGGCCCGGGTGGCGCCGCCGAGTTCGAGGGCGTCCCGGAGCGCCACGGACCGTACCGCCTGCCAGCGGCGTTCCAGGCAACGGGCGCAGCCGCCGGCCGGCCCGACGACCGCCTGGTGGCCGTAGAGGTGCACGGGCACGGTCGCGCCGTCGAGGGGCTCGGGCACGGGGCGGGTGAAGGCGTCGGCGAGACCGAGCGGGGTGAGCGTGACCGGGGGGCCTCCGAGCGCCGCGAGGTCGCGGTCGAGCCGGGCGGTGAAGCGGGCCGCCGCGTCGGGGCCGAGCGCGTCGGGGAGGCCGGAGAGGCCGGGCGCCAGGGGCTCAGTGGTCATCGCCCGGCTCCTGAGCGGAGGTCAGCAGCACTCTGGCGGTGTGGAGTCCGGCCGAGGCCAGGTCCGGGGTGCCGGTGGACACGGCGTAGACGTCGCGGCCCGCCGACCGCAGCCGGTCGAGCACCTCGGACCAACCGTCGGCGGACCGGCCGTCGGCGGACCGGCCGTCGGTCGCGACGGTGAGCGTGCGGGCGTCGAGGTCGGCCAGCAGGGGATCACCCGTGTCGGCCGGTCCGCCGGGCGCGTCCTCGTCCCGCTCGAACTGCACGGCGCCCAGCAGGTCCCGCAGCGCGGTCACCGTCGCCGTTCGTCGGTCCAGGCAGGCGCCCACGGCCCAGCGTTCCCCGGCCCGGGCGAGGAGCACCTGGACACCGGAGTGCGCGGCCTCGCCGAGGTCGAGGAGCTCGACGGCGAGCCCGAGCCGGTCCGCCGACCGTACGAGGAAAACGAGTTCGGCGTCGCCGGTGTCGCCGCTGTCGTCGCTGCCGTCCGGCAGCGGCACCGGCAGGGCCGCCGCCCCGCGGACGGCCCGCAGCAGGGCGTCGTGGGCCAGGGCGGAGAGCAGGCCCGCGGCGGCCGCGTCGGCGGGCGAGGGTCCGGCGCCGGCGCCGGCGCGGGTCCGCTCGAAGAGCCGGTCGCCGTTGTGCGGGCCGAAGGGGCGTACGGCGCCCGCCGGCACGAGGGCGGGTTCCTTCGTGACCAGGGAGACGGCCGGCTGCCAGGCGGCGGCCGTACCGGGCAGCCCGGAGGCGATGGTCAGCGAGCCTTCCGCGACCGCGGCTTCGCCACGGGCGGCTACACCGTACGCGGGGACGACGTGCTCGGCGTAGACCACGGCCGCCGCGTCGAGCGCCCGCATCCGGGCCCCGGCGACGTGGTGGACGTCGAAGGCCGCGATCGCCCGGGAGGCCGCGGGTCCGGTGCCGAACTCGACCACGCTCAGCTTGAGGGGGATCTGGGTCAGCGGCTCGTCGGCGTAGCGCGTGAAGACGCCGGTGTACGGACGGACGAGCGCGGAGCGCCGGTTCAGCTCCTCCACCAGGGCCTCCGCCGCACGTGCGGTGTCCAGGGTGGGCAGGGCGGGGGTGCAGGTGGTACCGGCTTCGGCGAGGTCCACGGGGGCCGTGGCCCGGCTCGTCGCCTCTTCGTCCGGGGCGCAGAACGGGCAGCGCGGGTGGGCCAGGAGCGGTTCGGCCGTCACGTCCAGCGAAGCCATGTCCTGCACGATCACCTGGCCTGCGGTCTCGGCGGGCAGCGCCCCGCTGGTGGTGCGGAAGACCTCGTAGCCGAGGAGGTTGCCGATCATCGCGGCCAGTGGCCGCCCGGGCTCCGGGCCGGACGCGGCCGGCCCGCCCGGCAGGGCCAGGGCGCTCCAGAGCTCGGCCGCCGCGGCACCGTCGCGGCCCGCGGCCGCGCCGAGCCGGAGCGCGGCGCAGGCCCAGCAGCCGGTGGCGGTGGAGGTCATGAGCGGGCCGATGACGGCGTCGGCCCCGTAGGACCAGGCCGGCAGGAGGGTGCGGCCGGCCGGGATGCCGGTGCGCAGCAGCGGCAGCAGGCGTGCGGGCGCGGTGCGCCCGCCGGTGACGACCACGAGGTCGTACTCGGACAGTTCGGACCAGGAGGGCTGCCGGTCCGGGGCCGTCGGCAGGGTACGCAGCTCCACCGGGCAGCCGTCGGCGACGGCCTCGGCCGCCTCGGCGTCGAGCTCGGGCGTGCCGGGCGGTGAGGTGCGGAGGGCCGGTGTCACGCCGACGAGCGCGCAGCCGTTGCGTATCAGGCTCGATGCGCACCAGCGGGCGACGTCGTCGTCGCCGAGGACGGCCACGCGGGTGTCGCGGAAGCGCAGGAACCGTGCTTCGGCGTCGTCGGCGTAGTGGTCGGCGTAGGCGATCTGCGGGGCGTACCGGCGGGCCACGTCGGGGGCGGGCGCCGGCTTCTCGGCCGCGGATGCGTCGGGGGCGGCGACAGGACGGGCGAAGTCCCTTTCGTACAGGGTCCGCACGAGTTCGCCGACCATGGCCTGCTGTGCCTCGCCGAGCCCCCGGCACAGGTCGGCGACCGAGTGCTCGCCGGTGAGGTGGGGGACGATCAGCGTCGCGAAGCGGTAGGCGGACTTGGCCGTGAGCCGGAAGCCGCCGTCCGCGTTGTGGAACAGCACGCCGTCGGGCGTCTCGGTGAACAGCACGTCCCGGCGGATCCGGGGACGGGTCTCGGCAACGGCGTGATAGCTGGCGTGGGCCATGGGGACACCCCTGGGTGCGGTCTGGGCGGGATCGGGGAGAGAATCTGAGCGGGAGGTGCGGGGGCAGGCGCGGCGGGGCTGCGCGAGCCGGGAGGGGTCAGCGGGGTGCGGCCGCGGCCGCCGTCTCGTGCGCGCGCAGGCGCCAACGCGCGTAGATGCGGAGCAGGCCGTGGAGGCGGTACGGGCCGGGCGGCCCGTCCTCCAGCAGCCCGGCCTCCACGAGCTGTTCGAGTACGGACTCGCTCTCACCGGCCGCGAGGTCGGGGGCCGGCGGGCTTGCGTCCTCGGCGCGCCCGGCCAGCCGGAGGAACGCCTCCCGCAGCTCGGGGGCGAGCGCGTCGAGCGCCTGCCCCAGGACACCGGGCACGGAGAGCCCCGCGTCCTCCGCGAGCGCCAGGCGGGCGACGGGATCCGCCGCGAGCCAGGCAGCGCAGTCGGCGACCGACAGGCCGGGCCGGGTCAGCAGCCGTCCCGCGGCGATCCGCAGGGCGAGCGGGAAGTGGCCGCACACAAAGGCCAGTTCGCGGGTCGCCGCGGGCTCGGCCGCGATGCGTTCGGTGCCGACGAGCCCGGCGAGCAGGGCGTGTGCCTCGGCGGAGCGGAGCACGTCGAGCCGGTGCACGGCGCCGCCGTGGGTGGCGACGACGGCGGCCAGCTGGCGCCTGCTGGTCACGAGGACGGCGGCGCCGTCCGCGGCGGGCAGCAGCGGCAGCACCTGCCAGGCGCCGGCCGCGCCGTCGAGGACGATCAGGCGGCGGCCGGGGGCGGGCTCGGGCATGAGCCGCGCCGCCTCCTCGACGGCGACCGGGGTCCCATCGGGCCGGGTCAGCTGGAGGGTCGACACACCTCCGGGGAAGGACTCCTGGACCTCGTGCGCGGTCTGGCGGGCGAGCGCGGACTTGCCGATGCCCGGCGCTCCCGAGATGACGACCAGGCGCGGGCCGTCGGCGGCGGTGAGCCGGGCGGCCACGGCCCTGCGGTCGGCGTCGCGGCCGGCGAAGGCGGGTACGGGCGGCACCGCGTGCGCCGTCCGGACCGGGGCGGACGGGCCGGCGGGCAGCGCGGCGGGCTCCGCCGCGGCCGCGGCGCGCGGGGGTTCCGGCGGGGCGGGCGAGAGCTCTTCGGCGCGCAGGATGGCCAGTTCCAGGCGGCGCAGTCCCGGTCCGGGGTCGATGCCGAGTTCGTCCCGCAGCCGGTCGCGGACCGTGCGGTACTCGGCGAGGGCTTCGGCCTGCCGTCCGGTGCGGTAGAGCGCCTCGACGAGCTGTTCGGTGAAGCGTTCGCGTACCGGGTGGCGGCGTGCGCTCTCGTACAGGTCGACCAGGACCTGATGGCAGTTGCCGGCGGCGAGTTCAAGGTCGCATACCCGTTCCAGCACCCGCAGGCGCTCCTGTTCCAGGACGGGTACCGCGTCCTCCTGGAGCAGGTGCGAGGCGACGTTGGCGAGGGGCTGCCCCTGCCAGAGGGCGAGCGCCTCGCGCAGCCGGTAGAGCTCCTCCCCCGGGTCCCCCGCCGATCCGGCCCGGGCCGCGAGTGCGCGGAACCGGACGAGATCGAGCGTCTCGGTGTCGCAGCGCATCCGGTATCCGCCGGGAACGGCCTCGATGACGGTGGCGGATATGCCGTACTTGGCGAACAGCCGGCGCAGCCGGAGGACGCACGTCTGCAGTGCGGCGCGCGCCGTGGCGGGCGGCTCTTCGTCCCATACGGCACGCAGCAGGTAGGCGGTCGAAACCACCGCGTTCGGGTGGAGCAGCAGTGCGGCGAGAAGGCTCGTTGGCTTGGACGGTTTGAGAACGACGGAATCCGGGCCGTGCGCAATGCTCAGGGGCCCCAAAAGCTGGAACCGGATGACTGATCCCCCGTGTCGGGACACGCATTCCCCCAATGGGGAGCGTGGGCGGGGGCGGTGGTCAGCCGGTTCTTCGGGTTCGCCACACGCCGGAAATAGTCCGGACCAATCCCGAAGTCGCCGTCCGCCCCCGTTGGGCGGTGAATAACCGGAACACTACATAGAGAATCTCGCGGAAGTCGAGCCGGCGGACACTCCTTTCCTTCCCGCAGGCTTTTTCTCCCTTCTCCGTAACCCGGACGCTTCACGCTGTTACCGCCGGTTCGTCAAAACCGTTAAGCGGTAAACGAATTGCTACCGCTGCGCCATCCAAGCATGATGCCGTGATCCAATTAAGGTGTATATCGCGCCACTGATATGGCCGATCCTTTACTCCTCTCCCGCAGGAGCGGCCCGTGCCCCCGCGCCCGCGGTGCGATGGCGGGCAAGTCCTCTGGCAAGGAAGGGCCATCGGGCCGATCGGAGCGGACCTGCGGTGACGGGACCGCGCGCCGCGACACCCCCGCGGCCGCCACCCCCTTCCGCCCCAGGCCATCTCCGGTCGGGCACGCCCGTGTTCGACGAATGCGGCCCGGTCCGTGGACCGAAGGTCAGCCCGCTGGAGCTCCGGCGCGTACGGCCTGGCTGCCGTCTGCGCGCAGACGGTCCTCGGCACGCCGCCGTCACCCCGCGGGGACGCGGTCGGCGCCACCGTGCCCGCCCTCCTCGGCCGAGCGGGTCCCGCTCCGGCGCGCCGACGGCCCTCTCCCGCCCGGGAGCAGCCGCCGGCATGATCCTGGGCGCCGTAGCGGCCACCACCCACCGCGTCCCCCAGGAGTCCCGCCATGCCCGACCGCCCCGTCCTGGAGCCCGCCGCCCAGGCCTTCGCCGACGCCACCGCCGAGCCGCCGTTCCTCTACGAGATCCCCGTCGCCGACGGCCGCAAGGCCGTGGACGACGTCCAAAGCGGCGACGGCGTCACCCTGCCGCCCGTGGACCAGGAGTGGCTCACCGTCCCCGGCGGCCCGACCGGCGAGGTCCGCACCCGGATCGTCCGCCCGCGCGGCGCCACCGGCCCGCTCCCCGTGGTCCTCTACCTCCACGGCGCCGGCTGGGTCTTCGGCAACGCCCACACCCACGACCGCCTCGTGCGCGAACTCGCCGTGGGCGCCGGGGCGGCCCTGGTCTTCCCCGAGTACGACCTCTCCCCCGAGGCCCGCTACCCGGTGGCCATCGAGCAGAACTACGCCGTCGCCCGCTGGATCACCGCAGACGGCGGCCGGCATGGTCTCGACGGCGGCCGTCTCGCCGTCGCCGGAGACTCGGTGGGCGGCAACATGAGCGCCGCCCTCACCCTGATGGCCAAGGAGCGCGGCGACGTCCGCCTCGTCCAGCAGGTCCTCTTCTACCCGGTGACCGACGCCGCCTTCGACAGCGCGTCCTACCAGGAGTTCGCGGAGGGCTACTTCCTGCGGCGCGACGCCATGCGCTGGTTCTGGGACCAGTACACGACCGACCCGGCCCAGCGCGCCGAGATCACCGCCTCCCCGCTGCGGGCCGGCACCGATCAGCTCACCGGGCTGCCTCCGGCCCTGGTCATCACGGCCGAGGCCGATGTGCTGCGCGACGAGGGCGAGGCGTACGCGGCCAAGCTCCGGGCGGCCGGGGTGCCGGTCACCGCGCTGCGCGCGCTGGGGACCATCCACGACTTCGTCATGCTGAACGCCCTGCGGGAGACCGCGGCTGCGAACCTGGCCATCGGACTCGCCGTCGACACCCTGCGCGAGGCCCTGGCCTGAGCGCGCCGCCCGGCCCGCCCGAGGTGGGCCTGCGCCCGGCTCCGGGCCCGATGCCGGCACGCGTGCCGAGCCCGGGCCCATCCGACCTCCGGACGGACGGCGGCCCGGGGCGGGTCCTCGCCCGCGGCGCGGCGAACGGCTCGACGGCCGCCGGACGGGCCCGGGCCCCGGGCCGGCACAGGACGAGCCGGCGCGTGCGTAGCGGCAGGGGCACCGGTCGGGGTGTCGGTCCCGGTCATGACGCGCAGCCCGTCCCGCGGGCCGGTCAGTCCGGCCAGGTGCCCGTCAGGCGCCTGACGGCCACGGCTCCGCCCCGGTCGATCGCCGCCTTGACCGCGGCGAAGACGGCGCCCTGCAGGACCGCGGCGATGAGGACCTCCCGCCACGACCGGTCCTCGTCGGTGGCGTTCGGTGCGTCGTCCTCGTGGCCGAGCCGCTTCCACACCTGCCTGAACGCGATGCCGGCCAGCGCGCCTCCGAGGGCGCCGAGGGCCATCCCGGCGGGCTTGTACGCGACGGTCGAGGCCTTCATCGGTGCCTCCTCCGCGATTGCGGTTCCGCTTCTTCCTGCCCTGCGCCTGCCCGGTCCGGCGCACGGCTAACGCGGGCCGGACAGGGCGGGCGCCCGCCGGTCGGCCGGATCACTCTCCGGTGGTGGAGGCGACGGGGCGCCGGGGCGAGGCCTCGGGCCGGTACGGGGCGGGGTCCGGGGCGGTGGTGGGACGTTCGGTCCAGAACGCGCCGGACGCCGCGCGCCGGACGAGCATCAGGAGCACTCCGACGAGGCTCAGCCCAAGGGCGATCACCAGCGGCGGACCCATGCCGAACCAGGGCGTTCCGCCGTAGGAGTTCGCCGGGTCCGCCATGTCGGCCACCGACTCCGCCAGCAGCCAGACCAGCATGCCCGCGCCGACGAGCGGCCCGACCCCGATGAGCAGGAACTCGCGCAGGCCAGCGGTGAGCCGGCGCCGGTGGTAGACCGCGCAGGCGATGCCGGTGAGGGCGTAGTAGAAGGCGATCAGCAGGGACAGGGCGGTCAGGGAGTCGGCGAGGGCGTTCTCGCTGATCCGGTGGATGAGCAGGTACCAGACGGTGGCCGTGCCCGCGACCCACCAGGTGCTGACGGCGGGGGTGCGGAACCGGGGGTGGATCAGGCCGAAGCGGCTGGGCAGGGCGTGCCGACGCGCCATGGACAGGGCGGTGCGCGACGCCGGGATGATCGTCGTCTGGGTCGACGCGAGCGCCGAGGTGGCGACGGCCAGGAGGACGATCCAGTCCCAGCCGCCGAGGGCCTCGCGGGCCAGGGAGGCGAAGACGGCCTCCTCGTCGTCGGCGTGCGCGGCGAGGTAGCCGGTGCCGGCGTAGGCGACGACCGCGAAGGCCACGCAGACGTAGGTGGCCAGGAGCACCACGGTCGACCAGATGCCGGCCCGGCCCGGCGCCGAGGAGGGGTCCTTCGTCTCCTCGGTGAGGTTCACGGCCGACTCCCAGCCCCAGTAGACGAAGACGCCGAGGAGCAGGCCGCCGGTCAGTGCCGTCCCGCCGGCCCCGAACGGGTCGAGCCAGTCGGCGGCCGGACGCAGGGCTCCCGGGGAGGCGGTGCCGGCGTGGACCCGGTAGAGGGCCACGCCCGCGAAGACGAACAGGCAGGCGGTCTGCAGGAGGACCAGGACGTTCTGCAGCCGGGCCGCGGCCTGCGTGTCCCGTACGCACAGCGCCGCCATCACCACGATCACGAGCACGGTCAGCGCCTGGCGGATCACGGTGTCGCCCGCCCAGCCGTCCAGACCGACGGCCAGCAGCCCGAAGGTCACGGCCACGTCCGCGAGCGAGCCGACGACCAGGACCCCGGCCATCGTGATCGCCCAGCCGCCCAGCCAGCCGGCCGTGGGACCCAGCGCGCGGGTCACCCAGGAGAAGGTCGTGCCGCAGTCGGGGTCGGCGCGGTTGAGGTAGTAGAAAGCGGATGCGATGAGAACCATCGGTACGAACGAAGCGAGCATCACCCCGGGAGCGTGCACGCCGACCAGCGCGACGATCGGCCCGATCACCGCGGCCAGGGAGTACGCCGGCGAAGTGGCGTTGAGCCCGACGGCGAGCGCGTCGACGAACCCGATCGCGTCCGGTCTGAGCGTGGCGGCCTGCGGCGTCCGCGGGGTGTCTTCGACCATGTTCCCTCACTGGTGCGGTGTGAACGGGGCGTGAATGCGATGAGGAAACCCGTGCGTCACCCGGAAGGTCAATGGTGTTGGCATAAGAGCTCTGGCTCATGTCCGGCCCCAGGCGCCCCTCCGGACCCCGGCCACCGCGCCGGCTCAGCCGCGGGCATCCGCCAGCTGCCGCTCCGCCGTGTCCAGCAGCATCTCCAACGCGACGGGGTAGGCGCTGTGCGGCATCCGGGCGGCGAGCAGCCCTGCGGTGGCGGCGATGTTCGGGTAGGCGTCGGCCGGCAGACGGGCGTACGTCGACTCCCAGCGTTCCTCGTCCGACGCGCGCGCCTCGGCCGACAGGGCGAGCGGGCCCGCGTCGAGGGCCGCGAAGGCCAGGCTCTGGTCGATGTAGGCGTGGTAGATCCGCACCGCGTCCTCGTCCGCGAAGCCCGCTCCGCGCAGGATGCCCAGGATCGCCTCGTCGGCCGCGATCTCACGCGGCCGTCCGGTCACCCGGCTCGCGGTCAGCAGGGCGGCCTGCGGGTGGGCGAGATAGGCGCCGTGGATCCGCAGGCCGAGGGTGCGCAGGTCGTCGCGCCACCTGCCGGTGGGAGCCCAGCCGGCCAGTGCCCGGCCGATCAGCTCCTCGCCGATGGCGAGGGTGAGGCCGTCCATGCCCTCGAAGTACCGGTAGAGGGTGCTGGGGTCCGCGCCCAGGGCGGCGCCGAGCCGCCGGGCGGACAGGCCCGCGCTGCCGTGCTCGCGCACCATCCGCAGCGCCGTCTCGACGATCAGCCGCTCGGAGAGCACCGTCCCCTGCCGGGTTGGCCGCCGTCGCCTGCGCGCCTCCTCGGGAACCACGTCCTTCGCCATCGCCGCCCGCCTCCGCATCCAGTCGGTCTTATGCCAACACCATTGACCTTAACTCGGAGCGACCGGTTCCATCAGCCCTCAGAGGCGGACGCCTCGCCGAGAAAGGACCAAGACATGCGTGTTCTGCTTGTGGGTGCCGGCGGTGTCGGAAGCGCGATCACCAAGATCGCCGCTCGCCGCGACTTCTTCGACCACTTCGTCGTAGCCGACTACGATCTGGCCCGCGCGCAGGCCGCGGTCGCCGCCCTGGGTGCCGACGAGAAGCGCTTCGGCGCTCGCCGCGTCGACGCCTCCGACGAGGCGGCGGTGACCGCGCTGCTCGCCGAGCACGCGTGCGACGTACTGATGAACGCCACCGATCCGCGCTTTGTGATGCCCCTGTTCAACGCCGCATTGGCGGCGGGCAGCCACTACGTCGACATGGCCATGTCCCTCTCCCGCCCGCACCCGGAGCACCCGCACAGCGAGTGCGGGGTCAAGCTCGGCGACGAGCAGTTCGAACAGGCCGCGCAGTGGGAGAAGTCGGGCCGCCTGGCGCTCGTCGGCATGGGCGTCGAGCCCGGCCTGTCGGACGTCTTCGCCCGCTACGCGGCCGACGAGCTCTTCGACGACATCGAGGAGATCGGCATCCGCGACGGCGCGAACCTGACCGTCGAGGGCCATGACTTCGCCCCGTCCTTCAACATCTGGACGACGATCGAGGAGTGTCTGAACCCTCCGGTGGTCTACGAGAGCGAGCGCGGCTGGTTCACCACCGAGCCGTTCAGCGAGCCTGAGGTCTTCGACTTCCCCGAGGGCATCGGGCCGGTCGAGTGCGTCAACGTCGAACACGAGGAGGTCCTCCTCGTACCGCGCTGGGTCGGCGCCCGCCGGGTGACCTTCAAGTACGGCCTCGGCGAGGACTTCATCGGCAAGCTCAGGACGCTGCACGCCCTGGGGCTGGACTCCACCGTCCGGGTGCCGGTCCGCGGGGAGGACGGCGCAGAGGTCCGGGTCTCGCCGCGCGACGTGGTGGCTGCCTGCCTGCCCGACCCGGCGACGCTCGGGGACCGGATGACGGGGAAGACCTGCGCCGGGACCTGGGTCAAGGGCACCAAGGAGGGCCTGCCGCGCGAGGTGTACCTCTACCACGTGGTCGACAACCAGTGGTCGATGCGCGAGTACGGTTCCCAGGCCGTCGTCTGGCAGACCGCCGTCAACCCGGTGGTGGCCCTCGAACTGCTCGCGACCGGGGCGTGGTCCGGTTCCGGTGTCCTGGGCCCCGAGGCCCTGCCGCCGCTGCCGTTCCTGGACCTGCTGACGGCGTACGGCTCCCCCTGGGCCCTGCGCGAGCAGGACCCCGCCCCGGCCGCAGGCCACTGACCCGGCCGACGCACGGAACCGAAATGATCTCCTTTGGCGTCCTTGTCACCACGTGACCGTCCAAGGGAGAGGAGAGGCGACGTGGAGCAGACCCGTCGTGCCGTACTGACTCTGGGAGCCGGGGTGGCGCTGAGCGCGGCGCTGCCCGCGGGCGCGGCTCGCGCGGCGGCGCCCGGAGGGGGTGGGGAGGCCGTCCGACGGCTGCGCGCACTGGAGCGCGAGTACGGCGCGCGGGTGGGGGCGTACGCCCGGGACACCCGCTCGGGCCGGACGGTGCGGTACCGGGCGAACGAGCTGTTCCCCATGTGCTCGGTGTTCAAGACGCCGGCCGTGGCGGCCGTGCTGCGGGACCTGGACCGAGACGGCGGGTTCCTCGCCCGGCGGATCCACTACACGCAGGAGGACGTCACCTCCGCGGGCGGCGGCTTGGTGACCGGCCGGCCCGAGAACGTCGCCGGCGGTCTGACGGTGGCCGAGCTGTGCTCGGCCGCCATCGCCCAGAGCGACAACGGCGCCGCGAACCTGCTGCTGCGCGAGCTGGGAGGGCCCACGGCGGTCACCCGGTTCTGCCGTTCCCTCGGGGACCGCACGACGCGACTCGACCGCTGGGAGCCGGAGCTCAACTCGGCCGAGCCGTCGCGGGTGACCGACACGACCACTCCGCGGGCCATCGCGCGCACCTACGGGCGTCTCGTGCTCGGCGACGCGCTCGTTCCGCGGCACCGGGAGCTCCTGACCCGGTGGCTGGTGTCGAACACGACGAGCGACGAACGGTTCCGCGCGGGCCTGCCCCGCGACTGGGTGATCGGGGACAAGACGGGCGCCGGGTCGTACGGGACCAACAACAACGTGGGCATCGCCTGGCCTCCCGGGCGGCCGCCCGTGGAGCTGGCGGTGCTGACCACCCGGCCGGACGCCGCCGCGCCGCACGAGAACGCACTGGTCGCCAAGGCCGCCGAGGTGCTGGCGGCGGCGCTCTCCTGACGGAGGGGTCGCTTCGGTCCGTACCGCGGGCGGGCCCGCGGTACGGCAGCCGGCCTCCGCGCCGGGCTCCCCGCCCGAACGGGGCCCCTGAGGTGTGCCGGACCTCGTGCGGGGCAGGCGGATGGCATGACCGTGTACGTCGGCACGTCCGGGTGGCAGTACCGGGACTGGTCGGGTGTCCTCTATCCGCCGGACCGGCCGCGGCGCCTGTGGCTGGAGGAGTACACCGGTCATTTCCGCACGGTGGAGATCAACGGCGCCTTCTACCGGCTGCCGTCACCGGAGACGTTCGCCCGGTGGCGCGCCCGCACCCCGCCCGGTTTCGTGATGGCGGTCAAGGCGAGCCGTTTCCTGACGCACGTCAAACGCTTGCACGAGCCGGCCGAGCCGGTCGCCCGGCTCATGGCACACGCCTCGGCCCTGGGCGACCGGCTCGGGCCGATCCTGCTCCAGCTGCCGCCGACCCTGCGCGCGGACCCGGCCGCACTCGACGCGTGCCTCGCCCGCTTCCCCGCCGACGTCCGTGTGGCGGTCGAGCCCCGGCACGCGTCCTGGTGGACGCCCTCCGTGCGCTCGGTCCTCGCCGATCACGGTGCGGCCCTGTGCTGGGCCGACCGCGGGTCGCGGCCGGTGACCCCGCTGTGGCGCACCACGGACTGGGGGTACGTGCGGTTCCACGGGGGCCGTGCCCGGCCCGCGCCGCGCTACGGCCGGACGGCGCTGCGCACCTGGGCGGCCCGGATCTCGGACACCTGGCCCGGGGACGGCGACGGGGCCGGGGACGTCTTCGCGTACTTCAACAACGACCGGGGCGGAGCGGCCGTGGGCGACGCCCGGACGCTCATCCGGCTGCTGCGGGCACGGGCATCGTCCCAGTTGCCCGACCGGGGTACCGACGCCGCCGCGGCGGCCGCGCACCCGAGCGGCTTCTCCACCTCCAACCAGGCTACGCGGCAAGGATCTTGACGGTACCGTGCTGCTCCAGCGGGCTGACGCGGCGCCCATGAAATGCCACGATGGTCCGTGCTTCAACCGTGTGCCTTTTTCGGGACGCTACGAGAGCGGCGCCGGCGCGTCCCGGAGGGCAGCCCTACCCCACGAAAGGGCGGACTCCCCATGCGCGTTGCACCGTTCGCATCTCCGTTAGGCGGCGACCGCGGATCGGCCGCGGAGGACCCGGTGCGGCTCTACTACAGCCGCAAGACAGAGGAGATACTGCACAAGTACGGTCCGGGACCGCGGGTCCACTTCCATGTGGGGCTGTACCCGGACGGCCCACCGGACACCACCGTCTCCCAGGACACGCTGCAACAGGGCCTCTTCCGCTCGCAGGAACGCATAGTCGAGCACGCGGCCCGCACCTGGGGCGCGTACGGGACGCCTCCCCGGCGGCTGCTCGACATCGGCTGCGGACTGGGCGGCACCTCGCTCTACTGGGCGCAGGAGCACGGGGCTTCGGTCACCAGCCTCACCGTCGCCCCCGAGCACCTGCCCGTCGTGCGACGCTTCGCCCGTGACGCCGGGGTGGCCGAGCGGGTGAGGCCCGTACTGGCGGACGTCCACGACCTGGACGAGACCCGCGCCTACGATGCCGTCTACGCCAACGAGAGCAGCGGCTACACCGACCGGACCCGCCTGTTCGAAGTCGTCGCCAGGGCCTTGGTTCCGGGCGGCTGGTTCGGGATCCAGGAACACTTCGCGGGTGCTTCCGCCTGGCGGGAGTTCATGGACGGCTACTACAGAACACGGCTCGGCCGGCGCGGGGAGTACCTGGCCGCGGCCGAGGCGGCCGGCTTCGAGCTGGTGCAGGACGAGGACGTGACGGAGTCGGTGGCGGAGTTCTGGGTGCAGTCCATGGCGTGGAACACCGCCGAACTCGACCGGCTCCGTGCGGACCCCGCCGCCCGGCCCGGCGCCTGGACCGACGACCGGCTCGAACAGTCGACGATCGCCCACAGCAGGTTCTTCCGGCTCTGGCGGGAGCACGCGGTGGAGACGCGGCTGCTGCGCTTCCGGATCGGCGGTGGCCGATGACGGCGCCGCCCCGGCCTTCACTCCTCGGTCCGGAACTGCCCCCCTTCTACTGCCCCCTGCCGCGCGATCTCGTCCATCCACAGGCCAAGGAGGTGGAATCCAGGGCGGTCGAATGGCTGGACGCCTTCGCCATCTACCCCGATCCCGTCGAACGTGCCTGGGGGCTGGCCACCCACAGCGCCGACTTCTCCTGCCGCATCATCCCCGACGGGGACGTGGAGGCCGTCCTGCTGTTCACCCAGTGGAACTACTGGGCCAACGCCGTCGACGACTGGCAGGACTCAGGGTCCGATGAGGTGGGAACGGCAGCCGTCGTCGAACACGGGGTGCGGCTGCTGCGCACCGTCGAGGACCCCGGGGCGTCCGTCCTGCCCGACGGACCCATGACCCGCGCCCTGCTGGACCTGGTGCACCGCACCCACGCAATGCTCGGCCCCGGCGAGCTGCGCAGGTTCGCCGAGGGGACCAGGGACTGGCTGCTCGGCGCGGCCTGGCGGGCCTCCCGGACGGAGGCGGGGTCGATGCCGGGGCTGAACGACTTCGTCGCGATGGGGCCGCTGGCGAACGGCACCCGGTTCTCACTGACCTGGTCCGAGGTCGCGCGCGGGGGCGGGCTGCCGGCCGACGTCCTCTGCTCCCCCGCCCTGACGGCCCTCACGGACGCGGCCGGATTCGTCGTCAGCGCGGACAACGACCTGTTCTCCTACGACAAGGACGACCACCTGGAACCCCGCGAGATCAACCTCGTCAACGTCCTCGCCCATCAGGAGAGCTGCTCCCCCGCCGAGGCGGTCCCGCTCGCCGTGGGCCTGCGCGACCGGGTGATGGCCTTGTTCACCGGGGTGCGGGCACGGCTGGAGGACGACGCGGGCGACGAGGACGTCGCACTGCGCCGCCACCTGGCGGGGCTGGGCCACTACGTGGCCGGCTCCATCGCCTGGCAGGCCCGGGCACCCCGGTACGCCAGTCCCCGCAACCGATACGAACTGCCGCTCGGCGAAGCCGGGTTCATGATCCGGTACGCCGAGGGGCCCAGCGCCAGCGGCACCGAGCCGCCGGATCTTCCGGCCCTGGCGTCCTGGTGGCGGCACCTGCGTGACTAACGGGAAGGGACTGGGGTCCCCGGCCGGTACGGCCGGGGACCCCAGCACGAGGGTGCCGGCTCAGCGGCGGCCGAGCAGCCGCCGCCACCAGCTCACGCCACGGCGCCTGCGGCCGTCTGCGACCGGGGGCGGGGGCGCCGTCGGCTGCGGCGGGACCACCGGGTGGACGGGGTGCCCGGCCGGCTGCTCCACCGGAAGCTGCGGGGCCGGGGCGGGGGCCGGGGCGGAGCGCGGGGCGAACCGCACGGGCAGCGACAGCAGGTGACGGGACATCAGAGTGCCCCGCCACTGGAGCTCGCTCGGGTCGACCGCCAGCTGGAGGTCGGGCAGCCGGTCCAGCAGGACCTCGATGCCGGTGTCCGCGATGGCACGCCCGATGTCCTGGCCGGGGCATTCGTGCGGGCCGCTGCTGAAGGCCAGGTGGGAGCGGTTGCCGTGGACGGACACCGACGGGTCGGGCCGGATCTGGGGGTCGGCGTTGCCCGCCGCGAGGGCGAGCAGGAGCATGTCCCCGGCCTTGATCTGCCGGCCGCCGAGCACGGTGTCCCCGGTGGCCCAGCGCCCGATGATCGTGTTGATCGGCGGGTCGTCCCAGAGGACCTGCTCCAATGCGTCCGGCAGGGTCATGTGACCGCCGGAGAGGCTGGCCCGGAAGCGCGGGTCGGTCAGGACGGTGCGCAGCGTGTTGGCGATCAGGTTGGCGGTGGTCTCGTAGGCCGCGATCAGCACGACGCGCAGGTGCATGAGGACTTCGGTGTCGGTCAGCTCCGCGGGGTGCTCGATCAGCCAGGAGGCGAGGTCGCGGGCCGGCTTGGCCTTGCGCTCGACGACCAGGTTCTCCAGCGTGGTCGTGACGTAGCGGTCGCTCTGGAGGGCCGTTTCCGTCCCCTGGAGCATGTCGCGCGCCGCGTTGACCAGCAGCGGCCCGTGTTCGTCGGGGGCCCCGATGAGCTGGGTCATGACCAGCATGGGGAGCTGGTCGGAGAAGGCGGACACCAGGTCGGCGTACCCTTGGGCCGCGATCTGGTCGACGAGTTGGTTGGCGAAGCGCGTCACGTAGCGGCGGATGCCGCGCTTGTCGAAGCGCTCCAGGGACTCCACGACGGCCGCGCGCAGCCGCTCGTGGACGGGGCCGTCGGTGAAGTTGCACACCGGTACCCACGTGACCATGGGACCGAGCGGTGTGTCGGCCGGCACCCGGCCCTCTCTCATGTCGCGCCAGCCGCGGGGGTCGCGGGCGAACCGCGACGAGGTGCGGGCGACGTCCAGGTTCTCCCGGTGACCGAGGACCAGCCACGCCGGCAGGTCCCCGCTCACGAGCACCGGAGCCACCGGGCCGTACTCGGCCCGCAGCTTCTCGTACAGGGCGAAGGGGTCCGCCTGGGCTTCCGCCCCGTGCAAGCGGTACAGGCCGCTCGGGGCCGCCGCGGCGTGGGCGGGGCACCCGGGCGGTGGGGTGGGGGTGGTGCTCACATTGCCTCCTGGGTGGCTGCCTGGGAGTGCAGGTAGCGCATGAGGGTCAGCAGGACGTCGCGGGAGGAGTCCCGCCTTCTGGCGTCGCAGACGAGGATGGGGACGGCGGGGGGCAGGTCGAGGGCCTCGCGCAGCTCCTCCAGGGGATGTTCGGGTGCGCCGGGGAAGGAGTTGACGGCCACGACGAAGGGGACGCCGCGCTCCTCCAGGCGTCCGATGACGTCGAAGCTGATCTCCAGCCGACGGGTGTCGAGGAGCACGACGGCGCCGAGCGCGCCCTCGAAGAGCCCGCGCCACAGGAACCAGAAGCGCTCCTGCCCCGGTGTCCCGAACAGGTACAGCACGAGCTCGTCATTGATGCTGATGCGGCCGAAGTCCATGGCCACGGTCGTGGTGATCTTGTGGGAGACCCCCCAGGTGTCGTCGACGCCGACGCCTGCCCGGGTCATCGTCTCCTCGGTCGTCAGCGGTTTGATCTCGCTCACCGCACCGACCATCGTCGTCTTGCCCACGCCGAACCCGCCGACGACCACGACCTTCACGGCCGCCGCGGCCGTCTGCGGCAGTACGTCCGCCTCGCGCGGCCCGGAGGGCGGGTCAGAGCTTCTGAAGTCCATCGATCACTGCCTCGATCAGAGCAAGGTCGGGTAGCTGCGCGGCGGGGACGGGCGGGCGGACGTGCACGCGCTGGGCGGCCATCAGGTCTCCGACCAACACGGTGACGACGCTCACGGGCAGTCCCACGTACGCGGAGATCTCGGCCACCGACAGCGGTGACCGGCACATCCGCAGGATGGAGGCCTGCTCGGGCTGCATCTCGGGCCGGGGAGGTCCTTTGGCCACCACCAGGGTCACGAGGTCCAGGCGGACGGAGGTGGAGGGCCCACTGCGTCCGCCGGTGATCACGTAGAGCCGTTCGGGACTGCTGTCCTCCCAGCTCACGGGCGGCTCTTTCACGCGGGCTGCCCGTCGTGCCGCGGCGGGCTGCTCAGGTGGTCCCCCATTCGGGTCACCAGGTTGCGCATCTGCGCACCCATCAGGCCCGCGTCGACGCCCTCGTCGGCGAGGACCGCGAGGTAGGAGCCGTCTCCGGCGGCCATGAGGTAGAAGAAGCCGCCGTCCATCTCGATCACGACCAGCCGCATTCTGCCCTCGGAGCTGGGCAGTTCGGCGGCCACCGCTCCGGCGAGGCTCTGCAGGCCCGCGCACGCGGCCGCCAGGCGGTCGGCCGTGTCCGTCTCGGCTCCGTACTGCGCCACGCACAGCCCGTCCGCCGACAGCACGATCACGTGCCGCGTCTGCGGCACTCCGGCGGCCAGGTCCTTGAGCATCCAGTCCATGCTGCTTCGCTGAGTCATCACTGTTTACGCCCCTTTGGTCGCTGAACCCGACGCGTCCTGGCCGCCCGGCGGGTCCTCGCCGGGCTCACCCGACAGCCCGCTGTGAAACGCCTCCAGCCACATCCCCGGGCCGTTGTCGTGCGTCGGCTGCGGCCTCGCGGCCGGCCGGACGTCGGAGGTGGTGACACGGTCCTTCCGGCGCCGTTGCGGCAGACCGGTCGCCGTGCGTTCGGTGGTCGGCCCGCCATCGGCGGGCATCGGGCCGGACAGGGGTCCGGGTGCCGGAGCGGGCCGGGGCACGGACGGGCCGGCCGACGGTGCGTCGACGGGGTGCTCACGCGGTGTGGCGGACACCGCCCTGGGACCCGAGGAGGAGCCGATGCCGTGGGCGAGACCGGTCGCCGCGGACGCCGTGGTGATCAGGTGCTGCGGCACGATGACCACCGCGCGGACACCGCCGTACGCGGAGGAGCGCAGGGAGACCTGGAACCCGTACGCCTGCGCCAGCCGGCCGACTACCGCCAGGCCCAGCCTCGGCGTCTCGCCCAGGTCGTTGAGGTCGATGCCGGACTGCGCCTGCGCGAGCATCTTCTCGGCCCGCGCACGGGCCTCCTCGCTCATGCTCAGGCCGCCGTCCTCGATCTCCACCGCGATGCCCGACTGCACCTCGACGGCGGTCAGGTGGACCCGGGTGTGCGGCGGGGAGTAGCGGGTGGCGTTGTCCAGCAGTTCGGCGAGGGTGTGGATGAGCGGCTCGACGACCGGGCCGAGGACGGCGACCTCGGTGACCGAGTGGAGCTCGACCCGCTGATAGTCGATGATCCGTGACATCGCGCCGCGCATGACGCTGTAGAGGGTCACTGCCCTGCTCCACTGCCGGCCGGGGCGCGCGCCGCCGAGGACGGAGATGGAGTCGGCGAGCCGGCCGATCAGGGCGGTGCCGTGGTCCAGACGCAGGAGGTCGCCGAACACGTCCGGGTTGCGGCCGTGCCGGTCCTCCATCTCGCGCATCTCGTGGGCCTGCTGATGGACGATCGCCTGGACGCGGCGGGCGACGTTCACGAAGGCCCGCTGCGCCGAGTCGCGCAGGCTCTCCTCGTTGTCGACGGCGTCGATGACATGGGCCAGTACGGCTTGCAGGGCGGCCCTGAAGCGGGGGGTGAGCGCGGCGTCGCTGCCCCAGCGGTTGCCGTTGCCGGCACGGCCGCCCAGGGAGGTGAGCACCTCCTCGGCCGCCTCGCCCCGGCGCAGCCGCTCGATGGCCTCGGGGAGCACCACCGCGGACAGGCGGGTGGCCTCGGTCTCCTGCCGGGACAGGGTGTGATGGAGCGCGGCGATCTCGGCGGTTCGGGCAGCGAGCGCGCGGCCGCGCCGTAGGGCTTCGACGACGACAGCAGCGGTGCACAGGCCGCCCGCGGCGATCAGGATCGTGCCGACCGGTTCGGAGGAGGAAACAAGCGCCCCGACCAGGCAGACGGCGGCCAGGGACCCGATCACGGGCAGCGCCCGGCTTGCCCCCGCCTCCGGACGGGCTGTTTTGGGCGGAATGTCTCTATGCTCCATCGGCGTCCTTGAATTATCGGAAAAGGGTCACCTTCTGACCGGTCGGCGGGAGCATAACTACGCCCAACTGCCCGTACGCGCACTTTCGTTGGAGTTCATCGGACCGGAGGAACCGTTATGCGCCATCGACGGCGACGAATTCCGGCCCCCCTGATGGGCACCCCCGGACAGTCGGCGGCGTAACAGGAGGTCGAAGGCCCGCCGACGCCTCGGCAGCGCGAGCCTTCACCCCTCGGCACCCTCCGGCACCCGGCGCGCAGCGCGGCCACGAGGTGGCGCCGCGGACCCGAATGCGCTAGGGGCCTGTCCGGCGGATCGCGGCCAGGGGCCGACCCGGCTCCGCAGGACAGGCCCCGAGCGGCACCGACGGGGTCACCGTTTCGAGCGGTCAGGCATCGGGCCGTACCGCGCCGCCGCCGGGGGCGGCGAGGCCGGTGATCAGGACGTCGAGGGCGAGGTCGGTCGCCTCGGACAGCGGGGTGCCCTCCAGGAGGGAGCCGACCGCCAGGGCCGCGAGGCCGTGGACGGTGGAGAAGGCGACCTGGGCGAGACGGTCCGGCTCCCCGGCCCGCACGACGCCCTCCCGCTGCGCGAGGGCGACGAGCCCGGCGGCGATGTCCAGGCTCTGATGTCCGAGCTCGCGCAGTTCGGCGCTGGAGTCGTCGGCGTGCTTGACCGTGAACATCAGGCTCAGCAGCGGGGCGTTCGCCACGGCGAAGTCGATGTAGGCGCGCCCCATGCCCGCAAGCCGGGCGGTGACGGGGCCGGGTGCCTCGACGGCGGCCCGCAGGTCGTCGTTGAGGCGGGTGAAGCCGCCCACGGCGAGCGCGTCGAGCAGCGCCTGCCGGTCGCGGAAGTGGCGCCCGGGCGCCGCGTGGCTGACGCCGAGGTCCCGGGCGAGGGCGCGCAGGGACAGGCTGTCCGCCCCCGACGCCGCGAGGACCTCCTCCGCGCGCGCCAGCAGCGCTTCCCGGAGGTTGCCGTGGTGGTAGGGCGGATCGGTGTCGGCCAAAGCGGCCTCCCCTCGCTCGATGTTGTCATTGACAACAATGTTTACTCTGTCTACATTCACGGTATCGCCCATCAACCTGACCACAGGAACGGAACGCCAACCGTGTCTATGACATACCGCGGAACCACAGCCCTGATCACCGGGGCCAGCGCCGGCCTCGGCGTCGAGTTCGCCGAGCAGTGGGCCGCGCGCGGAGCGGACGTCGTGCTCGTCGCCCGCCGCGCCGACCGGCTGGAGCAGATCGCGGCGGACCTCCGGAGCCGGCACGGGGTGCGGGCCCGCGCGGTCGCCGCCGACCTCGCCCGGCCGGGCGCAGCGGCCGGGCTGCACGCGGAGCTCGACGCACTCGGGCTGCGCGTCCAGACACTGGTCAACAACGCGGGGTTCGGCAGCCACGGGTCGTTCGCCGACCAAGACCCCGCGCGGATCAGCGAGATGATCCAGCTCAACGTGACGGCGCTGACGGAGCTGACCAGGCAGTTCCTGCCGGACCTGGCGGCCGACGGCCGGGGCGCCCTCGTCACCGTCGCCAGCTCGGCCGCGTACCAGCCGACCCCTGCGATGGCGGTGTACGGGGCCACCAAGGCATTCGTCCTGAACTTCACCGAGGCCGTCGCCTACGAGACGCGCTCCTCCTCGCTACGGGTCCTCGCCGTCTCGCCCGGCCCGGTCAGCACCGAGTTCTTCGACGTCGTCGGCAGCCGGGACGCCGCCGTCGGGCGGATGGCCACCCCCGAGCAGGTCGTCACGGCGACCCGCCGGGCGCTGGAACGCGACAGGACACCGCCCAGCATCGTCGTCGGCCTCCGCAACCGGCTCTCGGCGACGGCGTCCACGCTGGCTCCGCGCCGCCTGGCCCTGACGGTGGCGGGCCGGGTCCTCAAGGCCTGACCCGCCCGGCTCGTCCGGGCGGGCCTGCTGCCGCACACTGGGATCCGGAGACCCCGACGGCGGGGTGCCCGGATCCCGGCGGGTGCGGGGAGGCTCGACATGGTCATCAGTCACCACATCGCCGACGGAACGCTGCGGGTACGGATCCTGCACGAGCTGCACGTCACCGACCGGGCCGCGGCAGCCCTGGAGATCGAGTCCCTCGTGCACACGCACCGCCCGACTCGGGTCACCGTCGAACTGCCCAGCCGGTCCCCCTCCCCCATGACCCTCAGCGCGCTGGCCCGCGCCCGGCGGATGTGCCAGAGCCTGCACATCCCCCTCACCGCGTCGGGACCCGGCGAGCAAGCTCCCCTGCCCCTCTTCGGCCGCGAGGCCGGCGCGGACGGGCCCCGGCCGATGGAGCACGGCGCGCGCCACGACCACTGAGGCCCGCTGACCGGCCGGCCGCACACGGGATCAGCCGAGGGGCTCCAGCGTCATGAAGGCCTCCCGCGGATCGGCCTCGTGCACGAGCGACTCGTGGGCTCCCACGTCGTCGAAGGCGAAGCCGTACGCCCTGCCGTCGGCCATCTGCGCGTGGATGAGGCGGGAGTAGTGGTTGGTGACGGCGTCGCGGTAGAAGCCGGATCCGTTCACGTCGGGCTGGTTCGGGTTGGTCAGGAGCGTCGAACGGTTGAAGCCCGCGCACAGGGTGCGCGAGATCGGGCCGCGTACGGTGTCGTTGGGGGCGTCGAGGAGCTTGTAGCAGCCGAAGACGCTGTCGGAGTCGGGCTTGCGGAAGCTGGTGACCACCGCTCCCGAACCGTTGGTGACGTTCATGACGCCGCCCGAGACCCGGCCGTAGTAGGTGGTGCCCGGTTCGTTCGCGAACGGCTTCACGGTGAGCGTGGTGGAGCTGTACTTGCTCCAGACGCGGTCGATGTAGTCGTTCATCACTCCGGCCGGGATTCCACCCGCCTCGATGCCGTGGCCGGGCGCCAGCGCCCGCAGCGGGGTGCCGTCGGCGCGGCTCTGGATCAGGCCGCCCCAGCCGGCCGCACGCAGCCCGCCGAAGACGGCGTCGTAGCCCCCGGCCTTGAGGCGGCCGGTGGTCTTCACCGCGCCGTCGGCGGCCTTGGCACCCACCGCGTAAGGAGCGGAGAACATGTCGACCTGGGTGCTGTTGATCCACAGGCCGGCGTCGTTGAGCGTGTACTCGGACCAGTTGAACAGGATGTCGTGGTTGGGGTCGGCGGGGTTCTGGACGGCCGGCTGCACCAGGCCGCCGGTGGTGAGCCGGAAGACGAGCTTGCGTCCGACGGAGAAGTAGACGCGTCCGGAGAACTTGGGCATGCGGATCGTCCTGGTCTGCCCGTCGGCCGGACCGGCGATCGACGCGTCGGGGGCGGGGGTGGGCGGGTTTCCGCCCGCGGGCCAGGGGTGGAAGGTTCCGTCGGCGTCGGCCCAGCCCTGCCGGCCCGTCGCGAGCTGTGTGCCCAGGTTGTAGATGTAGACGGGCTCGCCGCGTCCCGAGGTGTTCTTGACAGTGAGCGGGATGGTGGCCGGAACGGCCCCGGCGGACGGCGGCGGGCCGAAGAACAGCACACCGGCGCCGACGGACAGGGCCGCGACGCCGAACGCCAGCACTCTCGACAAGCGCAACACTCTCTCTCCTCCTTGTGTGGGGGGGACCTGCCGACGGAGAGGTGTGGGCAGGGGGTGCGTTCATTGAAGCCTGAGAGCGCTCTCAGCGTCCGATCGTGTGCGACTTCTGTCAATGTGCTTGACACCGGCGCCCGGTCAGAAGGCGTACCGGATCCGCAGCCACGGGGCGTGTGCCGCGACGAGGTCGCGCATCGCCACGACGGCCCCGGCCTTGACGCCACTGCGGTAGCGGACGTTCCAGCTGCCGTTCTCCGAACGCTTCGGCTCCTGGAGACGCGGCTGCCACAGGACGTCCTCCGCGCGGGGGTGCCAGCCCAGGTTGAGCTCGTGCAGGTCCTTGTTGTGCGTCAGCATGATGACCTCGGCGGCCGCCTGTGCCTTCACCCGCGCGGGCAGCACGTCGTCCATGTGCCGCAGCAGCAGGGACCAGTCCCGTTCCCAGCCGGGCCGCAGCACGACCGGCGAGAGGTTGAAGTGGACCTCGTAGCCCGCGTCCAGGAAGTCCGAGGCGGCGGCGATGCGGCTCTCCACCGGGCTGGTACGGATGTCCAGCAGCCGGGAATCGCTCTGCGGCATGAGGGAGAAGCGCACTCGGGTCCGACCGCGGGGCTCCAGGCGGAGCAGGTCCGGGTTGACGAACTTGGTGGCGAAGGACGCCTTGGCGGCGGGCCATCCCGCGAAGGCGTGCACCAGGTCGGCCACGTTGTCGCTGATCAACGCATCGACGGAGCAGTCGCTGTTCTCGCCGATGTCGTAGACCCAGGCGGTCGGATCGCACTGGTTGGGCTCGGGTTTGGGGCCGAGGCGCACCAGGTGCCGGGAGAGGTGGGCGATGATGCGCTCGATGTTGGTGAAGACGGTGACCGGGTTGGCGTAGCCCTTGCGGCGCGGCACGTAGCAGTAGGCGCAGGCCATGGCGCAGCCGTTGGCCGGACCGGGGGCGATCCAGTCCGCGGAGCGGCCGTTGGGGCGGGTGGTGAGCGTCTTCTTCTCTCCCAGGACCAGGGTCTCGGTCTTGATGCGGACCCAGCGGTCGACGTTCCCCTCGTTCCCGTGGAGGTCGGGGATCCGCCAGTGCGAGTCGACGGGGACGATCTCGGCGTCCGGGTACCGGGCGAGGACCTGCCTGCCGCGTGGCGAGGCGGCGGCCGCGGGCTCGGCGAAGACGGCCCGTACGGACAGCAGCCGGCGGGCGGTGGGGCTGTCGCGGAACAGCGGACCGGCGTCCGCCGGGGCGCGGGAAGCCCGCCCCGGGTCGATGTCCTCCAGGCCGAACAGGGCGTCTGCGCCGTCGTCCGGTCGGCCCGCGGACGGCTGGGCTCGCATGTCGGTCTCCTGCGGATCGCGGAGGGTCCACTGTAGGGCAGTCGGCGGGGCGCCGGAGGAGGACTCCCGGCGGGCGCGCGCAGAAGACGGCCGTCTTCGAGCGCGCCGCCGCCCGGCCCGGATATCGGGCTCGGCCGGCCTCCGGGCCGCTCACCGGCCCGGCCGACCCGCACACCCGGTGGAGCAAGGACTCTGCCTTAAGCTGCTGCCGTGCCCGGCAAACCGATGATCCGCCCCGGCGGCCGCAGCGCCCGCGTCCAGGAGGCGGTCCACACGGCGGTGCGCGCACTCCAGGCGGAGGCGGGCCGGACCGAGTTGACCATTCCGCTGATCGCGGCGCGCGCCGGTGTCACCCCGTCGACGGTGTACCGGCGCTGGGGCGGCCTCCAGGAGCTGCTGTCGGACGTCGCCGTGGAGAAGCTGCGGCCGGACGGACCGCCGCGGGACCACGGCAGCCTGGCCGCGGACCTGCGGCACTGGGCCGAGCAGTTCATCGAGGAGATGGCCTCGCCGGTCGGCCGCGCCTACCTCCGCGACGCCCTGCTCGGGGCCCCCGACGGCGCCAACGCCGCGCGGTGCTCGCAGTACGCGGCGGAGCAGATCGAGGTCGTGCTCGCCCGGGCCGCGGTGCGCGGCGAGGACGCCCCCGGGGTGGAGCTGGTCCTCGACCGGGTCGTGGCGCCCATGATGTACCGCATCCTCTTCCGCTCGGGGAACCCCGCGGAGCGCGTGGATCCCGCAGATCCTCCGGGTCTCACCGCCGCGTACGCGCGCACGCTCGTGCGGGACCTCCTGGACGGCCTCGACGCCCCCCGCCGGGCCGCCGCGCCGTCCCGTACCGCCGCCCGCTCGGCACGTCAGGACGCGGCGTCCGCCGGCCGGCCGGGAACGGGTTCGAGCCGGTAGGCGCCCCCGTCGGTGACCACGCGGCCGGCGGTGGGCGGGGGGAAGTGCGTACCGAGGAGGAGTGCGTCCGTGTCGGCGAGCGAGGCGAGCAGCGAGCGGCGCGTCGCCTCGGCCAGCTCCGGGTCGATGTCGACACAGCTGCCGATCTCCGGCCGCGCCAGCTGCACGGGGTGGTGGATGCAGTCCCCGGTGATCAGGGCCGTGGCGTCACCACTGGTCACCCGTACGGCCACGTGGCCGGGCGTGTGGCCCGGAGCCGGCACCAGCTCCAGGCCGGCGGCGACGGTGACGCCGGCGGCGGGCACGTCCACCGCTTCCAGCAGCCCCGCGGCGTCGACCGGGTGTACGGAGTCGCGGAACATCGCCGCCCGCGCCTCGTCCATGTCGCGGGCCGCCCAGAAGTCGTATTCGGCCTTCGAGGTGAGGTAGCGGGCGCGGGGGAAGGTCGGGACCCAGGCGCCGTCGACCTCGCGCGTGTTCCAGCCGACGTGGTCGGTGTGCAGGTGGGTCAGCAGGACCAGGTCGACGGACTCCGGCGGGAACCCCGCCCGCGCGAGGCGTTCGAGGTAGTCGGTGCGCAGGTCGTGCCAGGCCGGGTTGGCCCGCGTCTTGCCGTTGCCGATACCGGTGTCGACGAGGACGCGCAGCCCGTCCACGACCATCGCGAAGCTGTGGCTGTCCAGCCGCAGGACACCGTCCCGGCTCGCGAAGTCGGGCCGCAGCCAGTCCCGTTCGGAGACGACGTCGGCGGTGGCGGCCGGCAGGAGCCACGGGCCGGTCTGCGGCGGCAGGGGGATCTCGTCGATGCGTCGGACGACGACGGAGCCGACCGTCCAGGACGGTGCGACGGCGGGCGGTGCTGGGTGCACGGGGGAAGCCTTCCTTGTCGTCCACGGAGGGCAAGCGCCCCCCTAAACGCAATTGATTTGCTTTTAGGGACGATAGGCTCTGCCGCCGACCCACGCAAACCACCGGCTCGCGGCCGCGGCGCACGTCCATCACCCCCCGCTCCGGGACCCGTTCACGACGGACGTCCGTGCCCACCCCCCTCGTCCTGCGGAGCCGAGGTGCCCCGCCGGCGGGGGCGGAGCTCAGCCCGCGCCCCCCGGGGCGCCACCGCCTCCGGCGGACCGCTGCGGGCCGCGCGCTTCGTGGGCCCGGGCGCCCTCGCGGGAGTGCAGGGCGTCCAGCAGGGCCAGTTCGGCCGTCGACAGGCGCAGGGCGCCGGCGGCCACATTGGCCGCGAGGTGCTCCGGGTCGCCCGTGCCGGGGATCGCCAGGACGTGCGGTCCCCGCTGCAGCGTCCAGGCCAGCCTGACCTGAGCGGTGCTCGCCCGGTGCGCCGACGCGATCTCGCGCACCTCGGCGCTGTCCTCCCCCGACGCGCCGGCCTCCCGGCCGCCGCCGGCGATCGAGTAGAACGGCACGAAAGCGATGCCCTGTTCACCACAGGAGCGCAGGAACGCGTCCTGTCCGGGCTGTACCCCCAGGCCGTACATGTTCTGCACGCACACCACCGGTGCGATGGCCAGTGCCTCGGCCAGGTGGTGGGGCCGTACGTTGGACAGCCCCAGGTGCCGGACGAGACCGGCCTGCCGCAGCTCCGCCAGCACTCCGAAGCGTTCGGCGATCGAATCGGCGCCGACGATCCGCAGGTTCACCACGTCCAGGTGGTCGCGGCCGAGCTGCCGGAGGTTCTCCTCCACCTGACCGCGCAACTGTTCCGGCCGGGCGTGGGGCGTCCATTCACCCGAGGGATCACGGCCGGGCCCCACCTTGGTGGCGATCACCAGGTCCTCGGGATACGGGGCCAGGGCGCGGTTGATCAGCTCGTTGGCGGAGCGCAGCGGGGAGAAGTAGAACGCCGCGGTGTCGATGTGGTTCACGCCGAGGTCCACCGCGCGGCGCAGGACGTCGACGGCCTGGCCGCGGTCGCGCGGGACGGCGTCTTTGACGAGGGCCTCGCCGCTCTGGGCCAGGCGCATCGCGCCGAAACCGATCCGGTGGACCGTGCGGTCGCCGAGCTTCCAGGTGCCTGCCGCTGTGATCGTCTGTGAGGTCATGCACCGGATGATCGTCGGCGGGTAGGCTGCCTGCCCATCGGTTCGGACATGTGTGAATCCTCGGGGTGGCGGTGCGGGCTGAACTGGCGTTCTCGGTGGGCGACCTGGCGCGGATGAGGTTCGCCGTCTCACCGATGTGGGAGGTCGGGCCCAGCATGCGCCTGCTCCGGTCGGGGCACGAGCACGCCGTGCACCGGGCCTGGACCGCGCAGGTGCGGCCACGGCTGGCGGCCGCGGGGCTCGACCGGGGCCGGCTCGCCGAGCTGGTACCACCCTCGGGGTACGTCCCCGACTTCCTCAATCCCGCGCCCGCCGGGCCGTCCCCCACGCTGGAGGAGGAACTCGCGGCGATCCGGGCCACGCCCGCCGACCGGGTACGCGGGGAGCTCGACCGGCTGTGGGGCGAGCAGGGCCGTAGCGGCCCCGGGCTCCGCGGCCTGTACGACGACGTGCCGCGCCTTCTGGAGCGGGTGGCGGAGGAGATCGAGGCCTACTGGGCCGTCGCTCTGGCGCCCTACTGGGTGCGGATCCGGGCGGTGCTCGACGCCGACGTCTTCCACCGGGCCCGGCAGGTGGCCGAGCACGGCGCGGGGCGCCTCCTGAGCGAGCTCCACTCCTCGGTGAGCTGGGACGACAGTGCCCTCCGGCTGGCCGGCCGGCGCGCGCCGCTGTCCCGGCAGCAGGCCGGCGCCGGCTTACTGCTGATCCCGTCGGTGTTCACCGGACCGGTCCCGTTCACCCGCCTGGCGCCGCCGGACCCACCGCAACTGGCCTATCCGGCCCGCGGGATCGGCTCCCTGTGGGAGCCCCGTACGGCCGCCCGGGACGGCGTCCTGGCCGCCGTACTCGGCCGCTCGCGGTCCCTGCTGCTGGCCGAGTTGGACTCGCCCGCCACCACGACCGAACTCGCCGGCCGTACCGGGCTGTCGGCGGCGGGAGTGTCCCAGTGCCTCACCGCGCTCCGCGACGCCGGCCTGGTCAGCGCCCACCGGACCGGCCGCTTCGTGCTGTACGCCCGTACGTCCGTGGCCGAGGCACTGCTGACCGGCGGGGCCCCCTGACGGCGCCCCGTGCGCGGCGCGCGCCCGGGGCGGCCCCGCCGCCGGTCCGGATCGGCCGGCATGGGCGGGCTCCTGCTTGACCGATGAACCTGCGGCAACGTACCTTCGACCGCACCCCGCTCGTGAGCTGCTGGAAGGAGGCGAAACCGGATGTCGACCGTCTCCGCGCTGATTCGCCTCGCACACCAGATCGCCTGGGCTCCGGGCCGTGTAGCACACGGCTGCTGAGCAGCCCCCTCGCCGGCGTGCCGATTGCGGCCCCGGCGTCTTCTCATCTATGTCACCCCTTACGGCACGCCGTCGCGTGCCGACGCGTCGCGCTGCGGTACCGCGGTGTGCCCGGCTGCGACCACGGAAGAGAAAGCACCTGACATGGCGACTTGGACAGTCCGATCGACCGTGCGCCGGAATGAGGCCGCGCGATGGTAGCGGCGCGCATCACCGTCAACGGGAAAGAAACCCCGATTTCACCGGCCCCACCCCACACCACGGCGCTCGACTTCCTCCGCGAGCGGGGCCTGACCGGTACCAAGGAGGGCTGCGCCGAGGGCGAATGCGGCGCCTGTTCCGTCCTGGTGGCCCGTCCGGGGGTGGACAAGCCCACCGACTGGGTGGCGGTCAACGCCTGCCTGGTCCCGGTCGCGGCGCTCGACGGCCAGGAGGTCGTCACCTCCGAGGGCCTCGCCGCCGCCGACACGTCCGGAGCCCCGGCCGTACTGCACCCCGTACAGCAGGAGATGGCCGTCCGCGGTGGCTCCCAATGCGGTTACTGCACACCGGGGTTCGTCTGCAGCATGGCCTCCGAGTACTACCGGCCCGGCCGCTGCGCGCACGCCGGGTCGACCGACGGCACCGGCTCCGAGCACGGCCCGAACGGCTTCGATCTACACGCGCTGAGCGGCAACCTGTGCCGCTGCACCGGCTACCGCCCGATCCGCGACGCCGCGTTCGCCGTCGGCATGCCCGCCGAGGACGACCCCCTGGCGCAGCGCCGCGAGCAGGCGCCGCCGGAGCCGGCGGCCACCGCCTACACGCAGGGCGACAGCACGTTCCTGCGGCCGGAGACCTTGGCCGACGCGCTGCGGATGCTGCGGGAACGGCCGGACGCGGTGGTCGTCTCCGGCAGCACCGACTGGGGTGTCGAGGTCAACATCCTCTCCCGCCGGGCCACATGCGTGGTCGCGGTCGACCGGCTGCCCGAGCTGCGCGCGCTGCACGTCGGATCCGACCACATCGAGATCGGTGCCGCGCAGACCCTCACGGAGATCGAGCGCCGCCTCGACGGCAGCGTCCCGCTGCTGGCGGAGCTGTTCCCGCAGTTCGCCTCCCGCCTGATCCGCAACAGCGCCACCCTCGGCGGCAATCTGGGTACCGGATCCCCCATCGGCGACAGTCCGCCCGTACTCCTCGCGCTGGATGCCTCGTTGGTGCTCTCCGGCGCCGACGGCGAGCGCGAGGTCCCCCTCCGCGACTACTTCACCGGCTACCGGCAGAGCGTGCGCCGTCCCGGTGAGCTGATCCGTGCGGTGCGCGTCCCGCTGCCGTTGTCGCCCGTCACCGCCTTCCACAAGATCGCGAAGCGGCGCTTCGACGACATCTCCAGCGTGGCCGTCGCCTTCGCCCTCGACATCGAGGACGGGATGGTCCGCACGGCACGGATCGGCCTGGGCGGTGTGGCCGCCACCCCCCTCCGCGCCCTCGCCACCGAGGCCGCCCTGGAGGGCGAGCCCTGGACGGCAGGGACCGTCGAGGCCGCGGCCCGGGTGCTGCGGGAAGAGGGCACGCCGATGGACGACCACCGGGCCAGCGCCGGGTACCGCTCCGCGATGCTCGGGCAGAGCCTGCTGAAGCTGTACGCGCGAACCACCGAGGCGGTGTCGTCATGAGCCAACTGTCCGAACGCCCCGAGGGGCCCGTCGTCGGCCTTCCGTTGCCGCACGAGAGCGCCGGTCTGCACGTCACCGGCGCCGCTCTCTACACCGACGACCTGGTCCACCGCACCAAGGACGTCCTGCACGCCTATCCGGTCCAGGTGATGCGGGCCCACGGCACGATCACCGCGCTGCGCACCGGACCCGCGCTCGCCGTGCCCGGCGTGGTCCGCGTACTGACCGGAGCGGACGTGCCCGGCGTCAACGACGCCGGGATGAAGCATGACGAACCGCTGTTCCCCGACACGGTCATGTTCCACGGCCACGCCGTCGCCTGGGTGCTCGCGGAGAGCCTGGAAGCGGCGCGGCTGGGTGCGGCGGCCGTCGAGGTGGACCTCGACGAGCATCCCTCCGTGATCACGTTGCGGGAGGCGATGGAGGCCGGGAGCTTCCACGGCGCCCGGCCCGTGATGGAGACCGGAGACGTCGACGCCGGCTTCGGCGACTCCGCGCACGTGTTCACCGGCGAATTCCAGTTCTCCGACCAGGAGCACTTCTACCTCGAGACGCACGCGGCGCTGGCCCACGTCGACGAGAACGGGCAGATGTTCGTCCAGAGCAGCACCCAGCACCCCTCGGAGACACAGGAGATCGTCGCGCACGTCCTCGGCCTGCACAGCCACGAGGTGACCGTGCAGTGCCTGCGCATGGGCGGCGGCTTCGGCGGCAAGGAGATGCAGCCCCACGGGTTCGCGGCCGTCGCCGCGCTGGGTGCCAGGCTCACCGGCCGGCCGGTCCGGGTACGGCTCAACCGCACCCAGGACCTCACCATGTCCGGCAAGCGCCACGGCTTCCACGCCGCGTGGAAGATCGGCTTCGACACCGAGGGCCGCATCCAGGCCCTGGAAGCGACCCTGACCGCGGACGGCGGCTGGAGCCTGGACCTGTCGGAGCCGGTCGTGGCCCGCGCCCTGTGCCACATCGACAACACCTACTGGATCCCCAACGCACGGGTCACCGGCCGTATCGCCAGGACCAACAAGGTCTCCAACACCGCCTTCCGCGGCTTCGGCGGACCGCAGGGCATGCTGGTGATCGAGGACATCATGGGCCGGTGCGCGCCGCTGCTCGGCCTGGACCCCATGGAACTGCGCGAACGCAACTTCTACCGGCCGGGCCACGCGACGCCATACGGACAGCGGGTCCTGCACCCCGAACGGATCTCCACCGTCTGGCACCAGGTCCGGGGCGACGCCCGGATCACCGAACGCCAGGCCGGGATCGCGGCCTTCAACGCCGCTCACCCGCACACCAAGCGGGCGCTCGCGGTCACCGGGATCAAGTTCGGGATCTCCTTCAACCTCACCGCCTTCAATCAAGCCGGCGCGCTGGTGCTGGTCTACAAGGACGGCTCGGTCCTGATCAACCACGGCGGCACCGAGATGGGACAGGGCCTGCACACCAAGATGCTGCAGGTGGCGGCGACCACGCTGGGCATCCCGCTGCACAAGGTGCGGCTGGCCCCCACCCGCACGGACAAGGTGCCCAACACCTCCGCCACCGCGGCCAGCGCCGGGGCGGACCTCAACGGCGCCGCGGTGAAGAACGCCTGCGAGCAGATCCGCGAGCGGCTGCTCCAGGTCGCCGGTACCCGGCTGGGCGCGAACGCCTCGGACGTGCGCATCGTCGACGGCGTCGCGCGCGTCCTGGGCGGCGACGCGGAACTGGACTGGGACGACCTGGTACGCACCGCCTACTTCCAGCGCGTCCAGCTGTCGGCGGCAGGCTTCTACCGAACCGAGGGCCTGCACTGGGACGCCAAGGCGTTCCGGGGCTCACCCTTCAAGTACTTCTCCTACGGCGCCGCCGCGGCCGAGGTGGAGGTGGACGGGTTCACCGGCGCCTACCGGATCCGGCGGGTGGACATCGTCCACGATGTCGGCGACAGCCTCTCCCCCCTGATCGACGTCGGTCAGGTCGAGGGCGGCTTCGTACAGGGCGCGGGCTGGCTGACGCTGGAGGACCTGCGATGGGACGCCGGGGACGGTCCGCACCGCGGGCGGCTGCTGACCCGGGCGGCCAGCACCTACAAGCTGCCGAGCTTCTCGGAAATGCCCGAGGAGTTCAACGTCAGGCTGCTGGAGAACGCCACGGAGGAGGGCGCGGTCTACGGGTCGAAGGCGGTGGGCGAACCCCCGCTGATGCTGGCCTTCTCGGTGCGGGAGGCACTGCGGCAGGCCGCTGCGGCCTTCGGGCCCGCCGGGGTCAGCGTGGAACTCGCCTCTCCGGCGACGCCCGAGGCGGTGTACTGGGCGGTCGAGTCGGCCCGCCGGGGCGGCACACCGTACGGCGGGCCGGCAGCCGACGCCCGCCCGCTCGCCGTCGGGGCGGGTGCGCCGAGCGATGCCTGACATGTGCTGGGTGGCCGCGGTCGCGCGGTTGCGGGCACGCCGGGAGCCCGGCGTGCTGGTGACCGTCGCGGCGGTGCGCGGCCACGCCCCGCGCCGGGCCGGTGCCAAGCTCGTCGTGGGACGCACCGAGACCTGGGGGTCGATCGGCGGCGGCAACATCGAGGCCGTCGCCATCGACCGGGCACGCGAGCTGACCGGTGCGGCCCGTCCCGAGCCGGAGATCCTGGAGTTCGCCCTCAACGACAAGGTCACCGGCCCGCACGGGGTGCAGTGCTGCGGCGGCTCCGTCACGGTGCTACTCGAACCGCTGCCGGTGGTCGAGGCGGTGGCGGTCTTCGGCGTCGGGCACGTCGGGCTGGAGCTGGCGCGCATCCTGGCCCGCCACGACCTCGATCTGCACCTGGTCGACACCCGCCCGGACATGCTGTCCGGCGAGCGGCTCGGGGTGCTCGCGGACGCGGTGGCGCAGATCCGGGTGCACCACACGCCGCTGCTCCCGGAGGAGGTCCTCGCCGAGCTGCCGCCCGGTGCGCACGTGCTGATCATGACGCACGACCACGCCGAGGACGCCGCGCTGTGCGACGCCGCACTGCGCACCGCCGGCCTCGGCTCGATCGGTCTGATCGGCTCCTCGGCGAAGTGGGCGCGGTTCCGGCAGCGCCTGGCCACCGAGGGCGGTCACGCCCCGGCTGCCATCGACCGGATCAAGACCCCGATCGGGATCCCCGGCATCGGCGGCAAGGAGCCCGCCACGATCGCGGTGAGCGTGGCGGCGGACCTGCTCCGCAGCTTCGAACAGGACAGCGGCATCTGAACGTCCTGGGCCGCTACAGTTTCACCGCCTCTCAGCCGGTCGACGGCCTGCGCCCGCTGCGCGACCCGGATGCCGTCGGCCCCGACGACGATGACGACGGCAACGACGAGCGAGGTGGATACGGACCGCTCCGTCCGCCACCTCGATGTGCTACTCGGGAGACACGGAAGTCGGGGCAGCCCAGAACGCGCACGAACTTGGTGGAGTCCAGCGGGTAGGGGATGGTTTTCCCGAGGTCGTGGAACCCGATGCGTCGGTAAAAGGCCATGGCGCGGTGATTGTCCTCGCGTACCCCCAGGGTGAGCCAGGTGTAATCGGTGTACTCGCGTGCGAAGTCGATTGCCGCTTCCATCAGCGCCCGCGCCGGACCGGCCGGACCGCGGTGCGCCGGGGCGACATAGACGGCGTGCACGTGTGCGGTGTCGGGGATGCCGTCCAGGGGTGCGACCCCGGCGGTTCCGGCCCAGGAGCCGATCTCGTCGATGGCCACGAACAGTGCGTCGTCGGCCGCGGCCGCGGCCCTTTCTGTCTGCTTCCGCCACGTGCGGTCGGAGAGCGCGACAGCGTCGGCGTGACAGACGCCGAAGGCGTCCGGCGAGTTCAGCAGGGACTCAAGTCGTATCGCTCGCAGCTCGCGCCACTCCTCCGCCGCGATCCGGCGTATGACGTACTTCATGGTTCTCGCTCTGTTCGGGGCGGTCAGGGGCGGCGTGCGGGCACGATGTCCTTCGTCATGAGCGTGTTGCCGGACCAGCAGAGCCGGTAGAGGTCCACTTCGCCCAGCAGGTCGCGGCCCGAACGGTAGAACTCGCAATATGTGCCGGGCGGTCGGGATGCGGAACGGGCCTGGTCGGACGGGTAGGGATAGGCGCGGGCCGGCAGGAGAGCGGCGAGTTCGACGCGAGGCCGGCCGGTGGTCAACTCCTCGTACCGGGAGGGCGGCAGCACGCTCGTGGTCAGTTGCCAGGCCAGGTAGAAGGCGGATGGTACGAAGAAGACGGCTGCGACGACAGGTGCCACGAGGGCGACGGCGGAGCGGCGACGGGCGTCGCTCCGTACGGAGGCGAGCCGCTTGGCGGACTCCGGTACGACGGTGCCCGGTGCTGCGTCTGTCTCCGGGTCCAGGTGGGGAGCGGATTCGGACGTCGACGCGGGCCCTCGGTTCCCGACCGGCGTTCCATCCGCCGATCCTGGTTCTGGCGCCGGCGTCCAGCGCCGGGCGGTGGCAGTGGCCTGATGCGGGAGGACAGCGGTGACGTGGAACCCGCCTTCGCCGGGCCCGGCGCGCATCGAGCCGCCGAGGACCGTCACCCGCTCCCGAAGCCCCGTCAGCCCCCGGCCGCCGACGCCGCTTGCCGAGCTCTCACGTGCGTGTGACGGTCCGCCAGCCGACGGAGCGGCGTTCGCGACGCTCACGACGGTACGGTCGGGCTCATGGGTGATCCGCACCCTGATCGAACAGTCCGGCGCATGTTTCACCGCGTTGGTGAGGGCCTCCTGCACCACCCGGTGCATCCCGCGTTCGACGAGAGGGGACATCTCGGGCACCGCCCCGCGCCGCTCCCATTGCACTGGCACCCCGGAAGCGGCCGCCCGTGAGAGGAGATCCTCGACGGTGCCATTGACGGGCAGCACCGCATCCTTGTCCGTGCCGGGCGGGTCGTGCAGGACGGCGACGGTCTCCCGCAGTTGCTCCACCGCATCCGCGATCGTCCTGCGCAGCTCGGCGAGGTCGGCGCGGTCGCGGTCGGTGAGGTCGGGCGAGAGTTCCAGGGCCCCGGCCCGCAGGGCGACCAGGCTCAGGGCGTGGCCGAGGGAATCGTGCATGTCGGCCGCGATATCCGCGCGCTCTGTCAGCCGCGCCCGCTCCGCAACCAGATGCTGGCGCTCTTCCAGGCTCCGGGCCAGCCGCCAGCCCTCCCTCACGAGATCCCGCCGGCCACGCCAATGCCGTCCAACCAGCCAGGGCAGCAAAAGGGCTGCGGGGAGCACGGTCATCGCGTAGAGCCACCATGCGGGAGGCGTTCGCAGCACCGCGCATGTCGCGAGATCGACCGCTGCGCACCCGGCGAGCACCAGGAGCGGGCGCCATGCCGCGGCGACCCGGGCACCCAGCAGACAGCTCACGGCGACCAACGACAGGACGTGGGCATTGCCGGGAGTCGCGGAGTCGGACAGGCCCAACACGCACAGCCCGTTGACCAACACGACGGCGGCCGCCGGCTGGCGGCGGGACCACGGCACCGCCACCACCAGCACGGCCAAGGGGAGGAACAGATCCAGAACCAGGGAGGCCGAACCCGCGTCCCAGAACCCGAAGCCGGTGGCGGCTGCGAGCACACCCCACAGAGCCACGTCGCCGAACACGGGCCTGGCTGAGGTGATACGCGTGTGCAGCATGGCCCGTCGGCCGTCCTTCCGCTGGATGTCCTCACCGGTCAGGGGCGATTCTGTGGGACGAACCCGGACGCCCGACGCGGCGGGGTACACGGCGAGGGCGTTCGGCCGGTTGCGCCGCTGTTCAGGCGTCACGCCGTCGCAGCACGAAGAGACCAGCCCCCTGCGCGATGACTGCCCACACCAGCAGGATCAGCAAGCTCACGACATCCGGGAACGGGGCTTTGCCATCACCCAGCATGAAATAACCACCCACGGTTTGCGGCATGTACTTGTTGATGGCCAGCAGCACCGGGCCCCCCAGTCCGACCAGCATGCTGGGCAGCGCGGAGACCACGAAGAAAATCATGGCCACGGAGCCCGCCGCCGTCCGCAAGGCGAACGACACCCCCACCGTCATCACACAGACGAGGGCGGAATAGACGCCCATGGCAACGGTTTGGTACACCACCTTTGACAGCGCGAAGCTGGCGTGACCCTGGAAGGGCCCCCAGGCCAGGGCGATGCCCAGCACAGCCCATCCCACTGCGGTGACGAAGCCCACCAAGGCGCTCAGGAGCGCCTTGGCCAGCTGCACGCGGGGCCTGACCGGCACCCACAGCAGCGAGGTGCGCACGCTGCTCGTGGAGTACTCGCTCGTCACCATCGTCATCGCAAGAATCACCAGGGCGAACTGGGTGAGGATGACCGAGGACACCGAGGCGTTGCCGACCGGCTGGATCGGCTTGTCGTTGATCCGAGCGATCGACCCGTAGTAAAAGGTGAAGATCGCAGTCACGATCAGGCCAACCAGCAGGCAGACGTACGGCGTGCGGATGGTCCACAGTTTGGTCCACTCCGAGGTGAACGCGCCAACGAATCCGCCACCGGTGTGGCCGGAGACCATGCGCCCACGGCGGCCGTCGCTCACGTCAGCCGACATGGCGCTCATGCTCCCTCTCCCCGCGTCCCCTTGGAATTCGTGCCACCGAACACAGGGGCGCCCGTTGCGTACTCCACGCTCTGCGCGGTCAGTTCCATATAGACCTGTTCCAGCGAAGCGGAGACGGTCCGCAGTTCGTGCAGCCGCAGCCCCAGCCGGTAGGCCAAGTCGCCTATCTGCTCGACACTACGGCCCTTCACCACAAGCTCGTCGGCCGCGGGCGACTCCACGTTCACGTCGCCGTCCTTCCGGAGATGGTCGATCAGCGTGCGCAGGTGTGCCACGTCCGGGGTGCGCATCCGCACCGACGACAGCGAGCTGCTGGCCAACAGGTTGGCCATCGGCGTGTCGGCCAGAAGCTTGCCCCGTCCGATAATGACCAGCTGGTCGGCGGTCAGCTGCATCTCACTCATCAGGTGACTGGACAGGAAGACCGTCCGGCCCTCTGCGGCCAGGGACCGCACGAGTTCACGCACCCAGCGGACACCGTCGGGGTCGAGGCCGTTGACCGGCTCGTCGAAGACGAGTACCTGTGGATCGCCGAGCAGCGCGCCCGCCACGCCCAGCCGCTGGTACATACCGAGGGAGAACGCCCCAGCGGAGCGCCGCGCAACCTTCGCCAGGCCGACCGTCTCCAGCACCTCATCCACCCGGCGCAGCGGAATGCCGTTGCTACGCGCCTGCGCCACCAGGTGGCTGCGTGCGGAACGGGCCGGGTGCAGCGCCTTGGCGTCCAGAAGCGCGCCGACCTCGCGGATCGGGTGGCGCATCGAGGAGTACGGCTTGCCATCGATGAGCGCCTCACCCCCGGACGGATGGTCAAGGCCGAGAATCATGCGCATCGTGGTCGACTTTCCGGCACCGTTGGGCCCCAGAAAGCCGGTCACTTGCCCACTCTTGATGTCAAGACTCAGACCGTCCACGGCGATGGTCTCGCCGTAACGCTTGGTCAGTCCTCGAAGGGTGATCACGAAACTCCTTCGTGTCGGTCGCCGAACGCGGAAGCCGACGGCGGCGCGCACCGACCGACGCATGGTGCGCAGCCCTGGGCGGCCACCGCGCTTCCTGTACGAGAGCGACGCTAGAAGCCCGCGGCGCCGGCGCCCATGGGTCGAACGACAGCAGCGTCCTGCCGTTCGTCAGGGGTGTGCCCGGACTCGGGACTGAATCTGTGGAGCCCGCCCTTCGCACGGCTGTGCGTCGGCCGTAGGCTCGCCGCGTGGAAAAGACAACACCGGGCAGTCGGCCGGTCCGGGTCCTGGTGGCCGACGACGAGGCGATGGTCCGGGCGGGGGTGCTGGCCATCCTCGCCCGGGACGAGCACGTTGAGGTGGTCGCCGAGGCAAGCGACGGGCACGAGGCCCTCGCGCTCAGCCGCCTGCACCGGCCGGACGTGGTCTTGCTGGACATCCAGATGCCTGGCCTGGACGGGCTGACGGCAGCGGCGCGGCTCCACCGGGAGTCGACAGCGATCGGTGTGATCATGCTGACGACCTTCGGCCAGGACGAGTACGTCACCCGTGCCCTGGAAGAGGGCGCCGACGGCTTCCTGCTGAAGGCGGACGACCCGAGAGAACTCCTCAACGGGGTAAGGGCGGTGGGAGCCGGCGGGGCCTACCTGTCCCCGCGGGTCGCTGGCCGGGTCATCGCCGGGCTGCGCGCCCACCGGGCGGCGCACCCTCACCGCTCACTGGAGCGGCTCACCGAACGGGAGCGCGAGGTGCTCGCCGGACTCGGGACGGGACTGTCCAACGCGGAGATCGCGAGTCGGCTGCACCTCGTCGAGGGCACGGTGAAGGCACACGTCAGCGCGGTATTCGCGAAGCTGGGCGCACGCAACCGGGTGGAGGCGGCCATCTCCGCGTACGAGGCAGGCCTGGTCCCGTCGGGCCCCCGCTGGCCTGGGGCCGGCAACCCAGGTACAGAGTGATCGTGTCCCATCAAGCAACGTTGACCCTGTCGACGACGGCGCACAGGCGCCGTGTACGAGATGAAGCGGCTCGGCCGCGACGCAGCCGAACTCACTGCGCTGGCCGACCACCTGACCGCCCACGGGCCTGGTCTTGGAGATGCTGGCCGGCCCGCTGCCCGGCATACGACCCGTCCGGCCCGCGGCCGGATGCTGTTCGGGTTCTTCGCCGCGATGGCCGAGACCGAGCGGGAGAGCATCCGTGAAGCCACCCTCGAAGGGCTCGACGCCGCCTCCCGCAAGGGCAAGCACGGCGGCCGGCCCCCGTCATCACCGACGACATGCTGCACACCGTGCTGCGGCGCCGCGCGGCGGGCGAGTCCGTCGAGAAGATCCGGCCCGACCTGATCACCCCACTGGCAAGCGCAAGGGACAGAACCCCGGCCTGGCCAGCATCTACCGGGCGCTCGCCGAGCACGAGAAGCGCCAGGCGTACCCCGAAGCCGTCGGAGCGGCCCACGCCGACTTCGCTGCCCTCCATGCCGAAGGCGCCGACCGGTCGCTCTGAGCTACTGGTCACTTCGCCGGACCTTTGGGAGGACAGGGCACAGATCCCCGTGGGTTCAAGGAAACCGAAGGTCCTTCAGCCTGAACCCACGGGTCCACCGGTGTGCTTCAGGTCGGTGCATCCGTGGGTTCGGTTGGAACACGAGGACGCTGTGCGAGCCGAAGAGCTTCGGCCGTGACATCGGCATCGACCTGTGCTGGTGTTCTGTCGCCGTATTCGAGGATGTCGTACTCGTCGTCCAGCTCGGCGAGTCGTTCGGCCAGGGCCAGTTCGTGCCCGAAGCGCTGGTGGACCCGGAAGGCCAGCTCCCGTGGTGTCAGCTCGCCGGCCAGCATCCGGGCGGCGAGTGCTCGTGCGGCGGCTTCCTGTCCGGCAACACTGCCAACCTCGTAGAAGGTCAGGCCCAGTTCGTCGAGAGCCGGGGGAAGGAGGTCGGGGACGTCGTAGTCCGCCTCGGCGCGTGTGCAAGCGGCCAAGATCCTCAGGGCAGGAGTGTCGAGGCCAGCAACGAGTGCATCACAGGCAGCGGTGACGACGTCGGTTGCGCGGATCTCGCCCATGCTCCAGAGAACGGCGCGGTCCTGAAGCTCGCGGGCGGCTGATTCGGTCGACGGCATGGGGCCATGATCTCGTCATGGGGTTAAGCAGGTCGAGCGGGTTTCACTGCGATGCCTGCTCGGCAGATTCTCCCAGAAGCACGCGTGCTGAGTCCGCGTAGCGAATGGCGGTCTTCTCGTCGATGCCGAAAACGAGCGCGAGGTGGAGGGGGTCGGCGCCGTGGGTGAGGGCCTCTTCGAGCTGACGGTCAACGCGCAGCCGCTCCAGGGTGGCGGTGAGGTTGCGGGTGGCCCGGGTGGTCCAGAGCTTGCCGGCCGGGCCGAGTTCGACGGCGGTCTTCTGGGTGATCAGCAGGTGGGGGTTGGCCGTGTTCGGCCAGCGGCTGCGGCGGTGGTCGAGCCAGTCCAGGACAGCACGGCGGGTGAGGTCGTCGAGCGGGCGGACGTGGCCGCCGACGGTGATGCGTCGGTTGCCCAGGTCGATGTCTTCCAGCTGCATGGTGCGGATCATCTTCGGCCGTGCCGCGTGGATGGCGGCCAGGGCGACGATGAGCCGGAGGTCCGGGGTGGTGGCGGTGGCGATGGCCTCGTCGATGTCCGCCTGGACGAGGGCTTGGAGGACGCCGCCGGTCTGCCGGGGGACACGGATGCGGATCGTGGGGTTGCGGAAGATCTGGCCGTTCTTCTTCGCGTGCCGGAACAGTGACCGCAGGGCGACGATCCGGCTTTCACGCTGTTTGCCGGTGACAGCGTCCCGGGCCGAGATGATGTCCTCCCGGGTGACCTCTCGCAGGTGGTCGTAGCGGCTGGACCACTCCAGCAGCACCGGCTGGATTTCCCCCAGGTAGGCCCATGCGGTATGCCGGGAGCGGGGCTCAGACCGGGGGCCACCGTCGAGGAGAGTGCGAACCCAGGCTTCGACGGCGCGATGAATGCCCGGGGGCATCCCGTCGAGTTTCCGTTCCAGCCACTGGTCGACGGCTGGGGCCCGGTCGTCGGCGAACAGGCCGAGACGGTCGAGGACTTCGGCAGTCCGCACGACCGGAAGCCCACGGACTCGCAGGGCCGGGAAGAGCTCGGAGTACCGGATCGACTCGCCGTCGCGGAAGCCGGACATCACGATGACCAGGGCTCGGTTCACGTCGCTGGCGATCCAGCGGCTCCAGCCGCGGGACTCTCCCAGCGCCCGAGCGGCCTGCCGGGCCCGGACCAGCCAGGGGTTGGCCAGGTCGGCATGGAGTTCCCGGTCGAACCGGCGGAAGTCCCGAGTGGCAGTGAACAGCGTCAGTTGCGTCGACGTGGTGATCACGCAGTGTGGTTCGGGAACTGGGGGCGGCTTCAGCATGCGACGCCCGGCCTTGCCGACCCGCGGACCGCCGTTCTTGGGCCGCTGGAGGTTCGCGAAGAACAGCTGCTGGCAGGTCACCCGCCGCAGGTACGGCTCGATCACCGAAGCCCTGCCGCTGGCCTTGATCGCCCAGGTCGCCTGAGCCCGGCAGAGGCGGCAGTAGCCGTGCTTGTCATCGACCGGGACCTGCCGCCGGCAGCCGATGCACTCGCCGACGGCGTGCAGCTGGCCGTAGGTATAGCAGCCGCGGCAGAACCGGCCGGGCAGCTGCCCCCAGGCGAAACAGCCCGAGCAGGAAGCTGCCGGCTTGTTCTCGCTGATCTTCCCCATGGTGATGGTGACCAGGTCACATCGGCGGCAGAGAACGGCCGTCGCGGCGCTTGGGCACGACGGCCGGAGCCACCATCAAGCCGGTCGTGGCCTCCTGGACTCCAGCCTGCTGACCTGGGCGGCTGACCTTCCCGGGCTCGGGAATCAGCAGATCGCCGATCTCGCAGCCGAGCACGACACAGATCACGTCCAGGTCCTCCAGCTTGAGCGAGACCGGCTGGCCGGACCACAGACCGGACATCTTCCCGGCCGAGATCACCAAGCCGTGCTCGGCCAGGCTCCGCTGGAGCTCGGACGCCTTCCAGATCCCCTTGTTCGCGGCGGTCAGCCGCAGGTTCCACTTCATCCCATCAGTCCTTCCAGCCGCTTCGCGGCCCGCTGCTGCCCGGCCACCCAAGCGTCCTCGACCCGGGTCTGCTGGACGTGGATGTACCGCATCGTGGTGGCGATCCAGGAGTGTCCGAGGACCTCTTGGATCCCGAGCAGATCAAGCCCTCCGAGGTAAAGCTCGGACGCGCAGAAGTGCCGCAGAACGTGCGGCGTCAGCGTGTCGGCCCAGCGAGGCAGATGAGCTTCCGCCGCGGCGGCCAGACCGTTGCGCAACGCGTCGTCGCCGACGCGGCGCGAGGAACCGTCGGTGTTCTTGCGCTCGGACGGGAACAGCGGGGCCCCGGGCCGGGTGTGGTCGTCGTCGAACTGGCCCCACACGTCCTCGATGAACCACCGCAGCGTGCGGTCGGCACCGTTGATCAGCGGCACCATCCGCTCACGCGGGCCCGAGCCACGGGAGCCCTTGCCGTGGCGCACATGGAGCTTGCCGAAGCGGCCCAGCTCCCACTTGATGTCGGCCAGGTCGAGCTTGCATGCCTCGCTCACCCTGAGTCCGACCTGCGACATCAGCTTCGATGCGGTGTAGTTCCGCGCGGTCGGCGCGAACTTGCGACAGGTCGCCAGCTCGCCGCCCCAGCCGGTGAACAACGTCTTGATCTCCGGCTCGGTCGGCGGGATCCGCAAAGCCGCGTCCTTGGATCCCCGCGGCCGGTTCATCTCGTCGATCGGGCACTCGACGACCCGACCGGTCATCCGATGGATCTCGACCTTGTGCCGCAGCTCCAAGAACAAGAAGTAGGTGGTCAGCGCCTGCGCGCGAGCCAGCCGGGTGCCGCTCGGCGAGCCCCGCAGCACCTTCCCGAAGTACCCGTCGGCGTCGGCCGGATCCATATCCCACAGCGGCCGACCGAACCATGCCCGCATCTGGTCCAGGTGCCCGACATCCCCGCGGATGGTGCCGTCCGCAAGACCCGCCGAAGCCCGCGCCAAGACGAACCCGGCGAGCACGTCGGTCTCGAACTGCTCCAGCTCCTCCGCCGAGACCGGATCGCGGAACTCGCGCAGATCGCGTACGGCCGCCAGCCCCAACCCGAGCCTCCTCGCCTTCACCCCGAGCACAGATCGATCGGACGAAGTGAGAACGCTTCAAGAATCCCGAAGTTACGTCACCAGCTCGAAGAACACCCCAAGGAGACAGAACACCCTGGCCACGGGGGCAAGGACTCAACAGGGCTCAGAGGAACTCATGGGATGTCGCACATCAGGGAGATCGAACTGGGTGCCGTCCAGGGCGCGGAGCCGCAGACCAGTCGCGCAGGTAGGAGGCGACGCCGCTGCTCGGCCCGGCTGTGCTTGGCTATCGCCGCGTCGACCAGCTCGATGGTGAACACCTTCGTCAGAATCCCGATGCGCACCCGCTGCCCTGCCCTGCCCCCGTCACACCCGGGGCAGCATCCTCCGCGCCCCACAAGCAACTGCATGGGGCGGAGGCGGCCCTTGGCCCCGGACCCGGGTCGCGTCCTCCGGTGACCGCCGCCGGTGTGCCTGCGGTGTGCGGCCCGGGGGCCGGGCCGCGCGCCGGGTGGCGGTGTCGGCTCCGACCCCTGCCGTACGCGACGCCGGGACACGGTCGGGATCTTTGTGGCTTCTGCCAGTACGGAGGCGGGCCCGGGTCCGTAGAGACTTCCCCACACGGGCCGCGGCAGCGCGCACCCGGCATGGGGGGCGGCCGTGGAATGTCGCAACGGGGAGGACACCACCATGAGCGCACAGCAGCAGTACGACGAAATCGGCGAGGCCTACGAGGGGTTCAAGGCCCTGCCCCTGGAACAGTACGTGGTGATACCCAGCTTCCTGGGTCTGGTCGGTGAAGTCTCCGGAAAGTCGGTCATCGACCTGGCCTGCGGAACCGGCTTCTACAGCCGGGAGTTGAAGCGGCGCGGCGCCTCAGAGGTGCTCGGTGTCGACATCTCCGGTGAGATGATCGCCGTGGCACGGCAGTTGGAGGACGCCGATCCGCTCGGTGTGCGCTACCAGGTCGGCGACGTGGCCGAACTACCGCCCGTCGCAAGGCCCTTCGATGTCGCCCTGGCCGTCCAGCTGCTCAACTACGCGCCGGACATGGCCACCACGGAGCGCATGTGCCGCGCACTGCACCGCGCATTGAAGCCCGGCGGCGAGCTCTTCCTGCTCAACCAGTCGCCCGACTTCCGCTTCGACGGGCCCAGCCCGGAGCCCTACGGTTTCCGCAGCGAGCTCACGGGTGTGGAGGTGGAGACCGGGCCGCAGGTGCGGACCACGGCGCTGCTCGACCCGCCGGTCTCCTTCATCGCCAACCGCCCGCGCCGCGAGGTGTACGAGAAGTGCCTGCAGGCGGCCGGATTCAGCGAGCCGGCCTGGGTGCCGATGGCGGTGTCGGCGGCCGGTGAGCGCGCCTTCGGCGCGGAGTTCTGGGCGGACCACCACGCCAACCCGCCGCTGGAGATGCTGCACTGCCGGGCCTGACGGCGACGTGGCGGCGCGGCCCCGCCGCGGGGGGACGGGGCCGTGCCGCCACGTCGCCGCGCCGCCGGTTCAGTCCGCGCATCGCGCGGCGACCGTGCGGACGGCCGTGGGGTCGGCGGCGTCCGGGCGCCGCCGACCCCACGCCGTCACCGGCACGGCCTCGACGGCCGGCCTTCACACCGTGGCCGGCTCCTTTCGGACCTCCCGGACCTCCCGGGCCTCGCCGCCGCCGCCGCGCGACAGTCGGGCGTGCAGGACGGGACCGCCAAGGGTCACCGCGGCGAACAGGATCCCGGCGGTGATCAGCGCCGGGTCGGAGAACCACAGGCCGACCACCTGGTCGACGACCAGTGCCACCGCCACCAGGAGGACCTTCGCCGCCGCCAGGCCGAGGAAGAGGCGCCGGTCGAGCTGCGCCCTGCCGCTGCGGGCGAGGCGGCGGCCGACGAGACGGCCGACGACGCTGACGCAGAGCACCAGCACGAGGACGCGCAGCGCGTGCTCCCACGCGGGGGTGTCCCCGCCGAAGGCCCACACCACGCCCATGGCCGCGCCCGCGGCGGCGTAGGCGATCAATGCGCGTACGGACCCGGCCGTCGTGCGCCGTTCGCGGACAGGGCTGTGCCCGGCACACGCTCGGGCGCTGTAGACGGACATGTCTCGCCTTTCCTTACACAGATCACATATCTTGATGAACAACGCAAAACAACTTGCACTTCGAGTGTCATATGTTCGGGGGCGGCCGTCAAGCCCCTCCCTGCGTCCGCCGTCGTTTCTGCCCCGGTCAGTCCCCCTCGGCGGCGGCCTCGGCCTTGTCGGCCAGGTCCTCCAAGACCGCCTTCGGGTCGGCGTCCGGGGCGACGACACGGCCGATGTTGCGCTTGATGGTGTCGCTGACCGCCACCCACGACGGGTCGTCCACCGGGTAGAGGCGGGCCGTGCGCAGCGCGCTCAGGAAGTCCTCGTCCGTCGCGCTGAGGCCGCCGCCGGCCGGGGTGCGGGCGGCGGAGACGGTGGCCGGCAGCAGGTGGTAGCGACCCACGAAGTCCGACAGGTTCTTGTCCTGGTAGACGAACTCCAGGAAGCTGCCGATCTCCGCCCGCTTGTCGTTCTGTTTGAACGCCACCATCCAGTCCGCGACGCCCACCGTCGGCGGGGCCTCCTCGCTGCGCAGCGCGTCGGAGACCGGCATGGCGACGGTGCCGACACGGATGCCCTTCGCGGCCGCCTCGTGGGCGAGTGACGGATAGCCGTTGAGCATGCCGACCTCGCCCCGCAGGAAGGCCGCGAACGCGTCGGCGCGGTTCATCTCGGACGGGGCCGTGGGCCCGACGAGGCCGGGAGCGACCAGGTTGTCCCGGACCCACTGCCAGGTCTCGACGTTCTTGTCGGAGGCCAGGCTGTAGTTGCCGCTGCTGTCGGCGTAGCCGCCGCCGTTGCTGAGCTCCCAGATCAGCGCCTCGGCGTGGGCCTCCTCGGGCCCCAGCGGCAGGGCGTACGGGTACGTCACCCCCTTCTCCTTGAGCGCCTTGGCGGCGGCCTTGAGGTCGGACCAGGTCTTGGGGGCCCCCTTGACGCCGGCCTTGGCGAACAGCGCCTCGTTGTAGAAGAGGAGGCGGCTGCTCGCCACGAAGGGCAGGCCGTACAGGCGGTTGTCGAAGGTCCCCGCCTCGGCGAGGGGCGGCAGGAAGTTCGCCTCGGCTCCGACCGAAAGGAGTTCCTCGGCGGAGTAGAGCTTCCCCTGCGCGGCGAAGTCCGAGTAGGAGCCCATGAGCGCCACGTCCGGCGCCTTGCCGGCCTTGACCATGCGGGACACCTCGCGGTCGATGTCGGCCCAGGGCAGCAGCTGGACCTCGACCCTGAGGCCGGGGTGGGCGTCGGAGAACGCGCCGGTCACCTTGTCCCAATAGGCCTTGGAGCTGGTCGCCGGGGTGTCGCCGTACTCGGCGGCCACCAGGCGGAGCGTGCCGCCGCCGGCTGCCCCGCCGTCCGCGGCACCGCATCCGGAGAGTTGCGGCAGGAGGCCGAGTACGACCGCGGTGGCGGCCGGCCCGAAGATCTTTCGTCGCACGAGCGTATTCCCCTGGTGTCACTTGGATGTCGCCGCGCACGGCGCACACCCTTGCGGAGGGATGCCCTGCGGCCCGGTGGCCGGAATCATCTCCCGGGATGGGAGTGATTGATTCCGCCCTGACGGCAGGTGTGGCCGATGATCCAGTCACAGACGTGCCGAGTCGTCTGTTCCCACGAGAACCCGGCCGTACGGACGCGCGTAGAGCCGACCGGGGGCGACCGGGCCTGTTCGACGGCACGGCCAACGGACCGGTCCGGGGCGGCGGCTCGTCCGGGCGAGGCCCGGTGTTCACGGTGCCCGACGGCCTTCTCCGAGGGCATGCCGCGGCCCGGGGCTCTCCTGATGCGCGTCGGGCGGGTGGCCGCCGGCGAGCCGGGGCGACGCGCCCCGTCTCGTGGGCGGTGACGACGAACTGCCCCCGGCCCCGGGCGCCCCGTGTGCCGAGCAGCCCCCTGCGGCCGCGCCCGCCGAAGGGTTAAGGCGGGGTCAACGCAGTCTTAAGGATCTGCCGAGCGCGGTCCGCCGCGCGGCGTCCCGGACGGCCGGCACGGGCTCCGTACACGTCGGCCACCCCGAGCGGCAGGGCTCCCACCTGCGGCTTCGTGCGCGACCCGGAAGCCCGGGGGCGTCCCGGCGCGCCGTTCGCAGCAGCAGGGAAGCCTGTCCCCGCCGGTTTTGTAAGACGGCGACAAGAACCGGACCCGCCCGCGACCGGGGGCGTATGCAGGACACGGGGAGCCAGTGATCATCGGATCGAGGAGTGTCCATGTCCCGGAAGCGGACTATGAGTCCTACGAAGAAGCTCGTGCTTTCCGTCACCACGGGTGCCCTGGTGGCAGGCGGGGCGATCGTCACGATGGCGACGGGCAACGCGTCCGTTCCCGATGCCGTGTGCCAGGGCTCGACGGTGACCCTGTCGGGCGAGGCCGGTCCCCCGGCGGCCACCAGCGGCACCTTCCCCACCGGCACCAAACTCAAGGTCACCAACCTCGACAACGGCCAGGCCACGACCGTCACCGTCAACGGCCCCTCCGGCAGCTGCGTCCTGCTCAACAACGCCGCCTTCGACCAGGTCCGCGAACCCGGCAAGAACCTCATCCGACGCGCCCGCATCGAACGCGTCGGAGGCGGCAACGCTCCCGCCACGGAAGCCGGTCCGGCCGGGCCCGCCGCCGCGGCGACCGCTCCGGCGGGTGCGCAGGCAGGCGCGCCTGCCGCCGGTGACGTGGTCTGCCCGGGCTCGACGGTGACCCTGTCGGGCGAGGCCGGTCCCCCGGCGGCCACCAGCGGCACCTTCCCCACCGGCACCAAACTCAAGGTCACCAACCTCGACAACGGCCAGGCCACGACCGTCACCATCAACGGCCCCTCCGGCAGCTGCGTCCTGCTCAACAACGCCGCCTTCGACCAGGTCCGCGAACCCGGCAAGAACCTCATCCGACGCGCCCGCATCGAACGCGTCGGCTGACCTTCCGCAAGGCCCCGTTCGGGGCCGGTCGGTGCTCTGGCGGGACACGGCGCCCGCCGCGTCCCGCCAGAGCACCGCCCCCTGCCCTACCGAAAGGGCCCGCAGTACCACGGCCCGACGCCGCACCGGCCTCCGTACCGGCCCGGCGTGTCGGCGGGTGCCGTTAGGCTTCGTGGATGGCCCTTCCGGACACATCCCCCGACGCCTCCGCCGCTCTGCAGGTACTGCACCGCGTGTTCGGATACAGCTCCTTCCGCGGCGAACAGCAGGAGATCATCGAGCAGGTGATCGACGGTGGCGACGCGCTCGTGCTGATGCCGACGGGCGGCGGCAAGTCGCTCTGCTACCAGATCCCGGCGCTGGTCAGAGAGGGCACCGGCGTTGTGATCTCGCCGCTGATCGCGCTGATGCAGGACCAGGTGAACGCGCTGAACGCGCTCGGTGTACGGGCCGGCTTCCTCAACTCGACGCAGGATCCGTACGAGCGGCAGGCCGTCGAGCAGGCCTTCCTCGCCGACGAGCTGGACCTGCTGTACCTCGCCCCCGAGCGGCTGCGCACCGAGAGCGCCCAGCGGCTGCTCGACCGGGGCAGGGTGTCGGTCTTCGCCATCGACGAGGCGCACTGCGTCTCCCAGTGGGGCCACGACTTCCGGCCCGACTACCTCGCGCTGTCCATGCTGCACGAGCGCTGGCCGAAGGTGCCGCGGATCGCGCTGACCGCGACGGCCACGGAGGCCACCCACGCCGAGATCGTGGCGCGGCTGGGCATGGAGGACGCCCGGCACTTCGTCGCCAGCTTCGACCGGCCGAACATCCAGTACCGCGTCGTCGGCAAGAACAACCCGCTCAAGCAGCTGCTGGAGCTGATCCGGACCGAGCACGCCGGGGACGCCGGGGTCGTCTACTGCCTCTCCCGGGCGTCCGTGGAGAAGACCGCGGCCTCCCTGGTGGAGCAGGGCATCGACGCCGTGCCGTACCACGCCGGTATGGACGCCCGGGCCCGCGCGGCGAACCAGGCGCGGTTCCTGAGGGAGGAGGGGGTCGTGGTGGTGGCCACCATCGCCTTCGGCATGGGCATCGACAAGCCGGACGTCCGTTTCGTGGCCCACCTCGACCTCCCGAAGTCGGTCGAGGGCTACTACCAGGAGACGGGCCGTGCGGGCCGCGACGGCGAACCCGCCACCGCATGGCTGGCCTACGGCCTTCAGGACGTGGTCCAGCAGCGCAAGCTCATCGACGGTTCCGAGGGTGACGAGGCGCACCGCCGCTCCCTGGGCATGCACCTGGACGCCATGCTGGCGCTGTGCGAGACGGTCGAGTGCCGCCGCGTCAGGCTGCTGGCGTACTTCGGTCAGGCGGGGACGCCCTGCGGGAACTGCGACACCTGTCTGGCGCCGGCCGAGTCCTGGGACGGGACCGTCGCCGCGCAGAAGCTGCTGTCCACCGTGTGGCGGCTGGCGAAGGAGCGGCGGCAGAAGTTCGGCGCCGGCCAGATCATCGACATCCTGCAGGGCAAGAAGACTGCCAAGGTCATCCAGTTCGACCACGACGCCCTCTCGGTGTTCGGTGTGGGGGCGGACCTGGGCGCCGCGGAGTGGCGGGGCGTCGTGCGCCAGCTGCTGGCCCAGCGGCTGCTGGCAGTGGAGGGCGACTACGGCACGCTGGTGCTGACGGAGGACAGCGCGGAGGTGCTCGGGGGGCGCCGCAGCGTCCCGATGCGGAAGGAGAAGGCCCCCGCCGCGCCCTCCCGCAAGGCGTCGGGGTCGCGTACGGGGAAGGGCGCCCGTGTGCCGGTCGACCTGCCGGCCGCGGCCGAGCCGGTCTTCCTGGCCCTGCGCACCTGGCGGGCGGAGACGGCGAAGGAGCAGGGCGTCCCGGCGTACGTCGTCTTCCACGACGCGACGCTGCGGGAGATCGCGACGCTGCTGCCCGGCACGGTGGAGGAGCTGGGCACCGTCGGCGGCGTCGGCGAGGCCAAACTCGCCAAGTACGCCGAGGGCGTCCTGGACACTCTGGCGTCGTGTGACGCCGGTGCGCCCGGCCCCGCCTCCGCACGCCCGTCCGAGTCCGGCGCTCCGACTCGCCCAGGTCCGGCGCACCCGGCGTCCTCGGCGTCCTCGGCGTCCTCGGCGGCGGCCCGGTCCGCCGCACCGGAGGACGACGAACCCCCCTTCGACCTGGACGAGATGGATCCGCCGCCGTGGGACGAGGACGGGCGGTAGCCGCACGTCGGTGTCGACGGTGTCGGGGGTTGCCAGGGATCGACAAGGAGGAACAGGCGATCATCATTCCGGTGTCGCACACGTGCCAGCAGGGGGCGCCATGAGGTACGACCTGTCCGAGCGGCTGGTGATCGGGATCGCCTCCAGCGCCCTGTTCGACCTGTCCGACTGCGACGCGGTGTTCCGGGAGCAGGGCGAGGACGCGTACCGGGCCCACCAGGAGACCCATGTGGACGACGTCCTGGCCAAGGGCGTGGCCTTCCCCTTCGTCCGGCGCCTGTTGTCGCTGAACGACCTCGCCGATCCCGCGGATCCGCTGGTCGAGGTCATCATCCTGTCGCGCAACGACCCGGACAGCGGGCTGCGCGTCATGCGTTCGATCGCCGCGCACGGCCTGCCCATCAGCCGGGCCGTCTTTCGGCAGGGCCGGTCGGCACACCGGTTCATGCGCGCCCTCAACATGTCCCTGTTCCTGTCGGCCGACGGGGCCGACGTCCGGCAGGCGGTGGCGGAGGGGCTGCCCGCCGGGCACGTGCTGCAGACGGCGCGGGTCGACGACGAGAGCGACCGCGAACTCCGCATCGCCTTCGACTTCGACGGTGTGCTGGCGAGCGATTCCTCCGAGCGCATCTTCCAGAACGCCGGCATCGACGGCTTCCGTGCGCACGAGGTGCTCAACGCGGCCACCCCGCACGATCCGGGCCCCTTGAGCGAGTTCCTCGCGGGCATCAACCGCATCCAGCGCCGCGAGGAGGACAGGCGGCGCGAGGACCCCGCCTACCGGCTGCGGCTCCGGGTGTCCCTGGTCACCGCCCGGGACGCCCCCGCGCACGAGCGTGCCGTGCTGAGCCTGAAGAGGTGGGGGCTGCGGGTCAACGACGCGTTCTTCCTGGGCGGTATCGACAAGGCCGCCGTGATGAGCACCCTCGATCCGCACATCTTCTTCGACGACCAGGTCGCCCACCTGAACGGCACGGCACCGGCCACCCCCAGTGTGCACGTGCCGTTCGGCGTCGTGAACACCGCCGCACCGGCCCCCGCACCCCCGTCCGCCCCCGGGTGAGGAGCGCTCCCGGGCCGTCCCGGCACCGGCCGTAGGCGCGTGGCGAGGCCTGCCGGACGCCGGGGGCGTCAGGCGGCCCGTACCGCCGGCCGGGCGCGCGGGGTGAGGGCGGCGTACTTCAGGGGCGCGGACGGGTCGATCGACACGTCGAGGGGCGCCGGCTCGGCACCGGAGCGGACCAGAAGGGCGCCGACGGCGGCGATCATCGCGCCGTTGTCGGTGCACAGCGTCATGGGCGGGACCCGCAGCTCGATCCCCGCCGAGGCGCACCGCTTCTCCGCGAGGGCGCGGACGCGCGAGTTCGCCGCCACGCCCCCGACCACGATCAGCGTCCTGACGCCGTACGCGCGGCAGGCCGCGAGCGCCTTGCGGGTGAGCACGTCGGCCACGGCCTCCTGGAGGGCGGCCGCGCCGTCGGCGACGGGTACCGCCTCGCCGCTCCGGGTGTGCTGCTCGACCCAGCGGGCGGCGGCCGTCTTGAGACCGGAGAAGGAGAACGCGTACGGGTCGTCGGAGGGCCGGGTCAGCGGGCGCGGGAACGCCACGGCCTGCGGATCACCGTCCCGGGCGGCCCGGTCGATGGCGGGGCCGCCCGGATACGGCAGGCCCAGGATCCTGGCGACCTTGTCGAAGCACTCCCCGGCCGCGTCGTCGAGGGTGTCGCCGAGGTGGAGGATCGGCTCGCGCACGAGGTCCCGTACGAGCAGCAGCGAGGTGTGGCCGCCGGAGACGATCAGCACTACGCACGGCTCGGGCAGCGGGCCGTGCTCCAGGGTGTCGGCGGCGACGTGCCCGGCCAGGTGGTGGACTCCGTACAGCGGCACCCCGGCCGCGTAGGCCACGGCCTTCGCCCCGGCCAGCCCGACCTGGAGTGCCCCGGACAGCCCGGGGCCGGTGGTGACCGCGACGGCGTCGATCCCGCCGATCCGCAGCCCGGCCCGGTCGAGAGCTTCCCGGACCACCGGGTTGAAGGAGTGCAGGTGGGCACGGGCGGCGATCTCCGGCACCACGCCGCCGAAGCGGGCGTGCTCGTCCATGCTCGACGCCACCACGTGGGCCAGCAGTCTGCCGTCCTGCACGATGCCCGCCCCGGTCTCGTCGCACGACGACTCGATCCCCAGTACCACCGGTCCGGCCATGGCCCCACTCCTTATGCGATCGTTCAGTATCTGCAATATATGTGCAACAAGGGTGCAGGGGCGCCGCCCCTCCTGCCGCACGTCCGGACCGGTGCGCGGCCCTGTCGTCCACGGTGTCCGCCCGCCCTGCCGCCCCCGGTCATCGGCGGCCACGCCGCCCAGCCGTCGGTCGCCGGGCTGTCGGCAGACGCCGGCGGCCTCAGGAGATGAGCGAACGGCCGGTGGGTGCGAGGCGCAGGGTCCGAGGAGCGGACGCCTGTTCCCGCTCCAGCGCCGGCAGCACTTCCTCCCGTGCGACGCGATGTGCGCGCAGGGCGGCCAGGTGCCGCCGATGAGCGTCCTCACCGGGGTGGGAGCTGAGGACCACGACCGCGTTCTCCCCGGTGCGGACCGGCAGCCGGGAAAAGGTGTTGGGTGCCGTCTCGGTGGCGTACGCGGCGAGCGGCGCCGCTCCGGTGCCGCGGAGCAGCGGGAGGAGGCCCTCTCTGATCAGCCCGGCCCCGAAGCTCCGTCCGGGCGGGAAGGACCACACCGTCGCGGACACCAGGCGCTCGGGCGCCGGGGTCCCGGGGCGCGGCCGCTCGGCTGGGGCGGCATGAAAGCCGCTGCCCTCCGTCAGGGGGCGCAGGAGGAGGACGTCGTCGGAGTCGGTCATGGCGGCATTGGCCTCGGTACGGTGCCGCGCCCAGACGGGGCCGCCGTAGAAGGACGTGAGCGCGTCGTGCCGTGCCGCCATGTCGGGGAAGCCGCGCAGCCAGACGAAGCGGTCCGGGTCGTCGAGGTCGCGGAATTGGCCGAGGACGACCATCCCCTGCTCCTCCTGCGATTCGACCAGCTCCCGGTCGAAGAGATCGATGAGGCCGTCGCGGCGGCCGGGACGCAGCGTGTACTGGCGGAGCTCGATCACGGCGAGGTGGCGGGCCGGGTCGATGGGCGGCACGGCGAACTCTCCTTCTGCTCGGTCGGTGGCGGTGGCGGTGCGGTCCGGTGGGCGGCGTCGCCTTGCCCGGTGTCCGGCCGACGGTAGACCTCGGGCGTGCCAGGTGCTGTCAGGGTTTCCGGGGAGAATGAGCCCATGTCTGCCGGTCGCCTCCTGTCGGTCCTGCTGTTGCTGCAATCGCGCGGCCGCTTGTCCGCACGGGCGATCGCCGAGGAGTTGGGCGTGTCCGTGCGGACGGCCTACCGTGACGTGGAACGGCTGCAGGGCGCCGGGATACCGGTGTACGCGGAGCCCGGGCGCGCGGGCGGCTACCGGTTGCTCGACGGCTATCGCACCCGCCTGACCGGTATCAGCGAGGGTGAGGCGCGGGCGTTGCTCTTCGCCGGGCTGCCGGACGCGGCCGCCGATCTGGGGCTCGCGGAGGAGGTGTCGGCGGCGCGGCTGAAGCTGCTGGCCGCGCTGCCTGCGGGGCCGCGGGAGGAGGCGGCGCGGACGGCGGCGGTGTTCCATGTGGACGCCCCGGGCTGGTACCGGGAGCCCGAGCGGACCCCGTACCTGCCGCTGTTCGTCGACGCGACGCTCACCCGGCGGGTCATGCAGGTGCGCTACCGGCGCTGGCGCGCACCGCAGGAGGTCTCCCGCCGTCTGCACCCCTACGGCCTGGTCCTCAAGTCCGGCGTCTGGTACGTCGTGGCCGCCACGGAGGACGCAGCGGCGCCGTCCCCGACGACGGCGACCTACCGGGTCGCCCAGGTCCTCGACGCGACACTGGGCGACGAACGCTTCGACCGGCCGCGGGAGTTCGAGCTGGGCGCCTACTGGGCCTCCTACCTCGCGGACTTCCGGGCGCGCCGCTACACGGGGACGGCCACGATCCGGCTGTCCCCGCGGGGACGCCTGCGCCTGCCCGACAACGTCGCACCGGAGGTGGTGCGGGCGGTGGACGCCACCGCGACCGCCGTCGGCGGGGAGGGATGGGTGGAAGCGGTCGTACCGACGGAGAGCACCGCGCACGCGTGCGGCGAACTGCTCCGACTCGGCGCGGACGTGGAGGTCGTCGCACCGGCCGAACTGCGCCGGGCCATGACCGACACCGTGGGATCGCTCGCCCGGACGTACGGCCTCACCGGCCCGGCCTGACCTCCTCGGCACGGCCGGCCGCGCTGCGACCGGGGAGCGGTCGGCGCCGCTCCCCCGGAACGTATCGGCCGGGGCATCACCTCGGCACCGGCGTGACGCGGACGCTCTCGCGCACGGTCACCTGGTCGATGTCGGTGGTGCGCACCGTGATGTTCAGGATCCACTCACCGGGCATGGGGATCTGCAGGTCATAAGCAGCCCAGTACCCCTTCTGGTTCTTGAGCCGGGCGTCCAGGGGGCCGATCCCGAGGTCGTCCTGGGTGAGGGTGAGGCGGAGTTCCGGGACTGCGGCGAGACCGCCGTCGGCGGTGAAGACGACGGCTTCGACCGTGTTCTCGCCGACCTGACCAGGGGTCAGTGTGATCTGCACCGTGCCGCGGTGATGCGGCTTTCCCATGTCGAAGGGGACCGTGACCACCTTCACCCGCGGCTCCTCCGCGGAGGCCGCCGGGCTCCCCCCTTCGGCGGCTCGGCCGGGCTGGGTACCCGTGAGCAGCGTGGTGATCGCCAGGATCAGGACACCGAGTGCGGCCTCGACCGCGACCGTGCGGCGCAGGCCGCGCCGCTCGGTTCCGGCCTCCTGTGCGGGCGGTTCCGGTTCGTCGCCCCGCCGGTCCCGCTCCGGCGCGGCGGACGCGGGTCCGGGCCCCGTACCCGCCGGAGACGAGGTTGCGCCGACCGTGTGAGCGGCGGGAACCCGCTCGGGAAGGGCCGGGGTCGGCGTCCGCCCGGTCGCCGCCTCGCGGACCAGGCGGGCGGTCCAGCGGCGGGAGAAGGAGGCGACCCACAGCGTCAGGACCACGACAACCGTCTTCACGACCAGGGTCTTGCCGTACGAGGTGGTGGTCAGCGCCTCCCAGGACCCGACTTGCCGCCAGGACTGGTACGCCCCGGTGCCCACCAGGACGGCGACAGCAGTGCGAGCGAGCCGGGAGAAGCGGCCGATCCCGGCCGCCGGGATGGCCGGACCGCCGGGTGCCCGGCTGCGCAGGAGGAGCAGCAGCGTGAACAGACCGCCCAGCCACACCCCCATGGCCAGGAGGTGTACGACGGCGACCGGCATGGCCAACGCCACCTGGAGGCCGGTGGATGCGTGTTCCGCCGAGGCCCAGGTGAAGGCGAGGGCCACAGCCAGGAGCACACAGGCCAGGCGGAGCCGGGCGGAGGGACCGCGGGCCGGTGGCGCGTCGTCGAGGAGGCCGAGCCGCGAGGCCGACCGCTTCAGCAGCACCGCGGCGAGGACCAGGAGCGCGAGCCGTGCGACGAGCGCGCCGCCGGGCCTCCCGGAGACGGTGCGGGTCAGCTGGGCGGGGTCGAACACCGACGTCACCGCGTCGGCCGTCTCGTACGGGCCGCGCAGCAGCACCAGGGCCACCGTGGACGCCGCCAGAGCCGTCCACCCGATCACCAGCAGCCTGCGCACCGGACGGGCCGCGCCCGCCGCGGGCCTGCACACGAGGACGACCGCGGCAGTTCCGACGAGGAGGGCCATACCGCTGTAGGCGACGTAGCGGAAGATGCCGTACAGGCGGCCGACCGCCGTGCCGTCAGGCGATCCCGCCACCAGCACCGCCGACGTCTCGGACGGCTCTCCGAGAGAGAAGGTGAACGCGCCGGAGATCGGGTGGCCGTCGGCGGAGACGACCCTCCAGGCCACCGTGTAGGTGCCCCGGGGCAGGTCGTCGGACAGCTCCACCCGGGCGGTGTTCTCCTTGCGGTCCACATGCTGCGCCGGGCGGGGGTTCACCCGCTCGTTCCGCGGCGACAGCACCCGCAGCGAGTCTTCGACGAAGCCCACCGACTCCGTGAAGGTGAGCGTGACGTACCGGGGGTCCACGGTGAGGACGGCGCCGTCGCCGGGGTCGGATCCGCTCAGCCCGGCATGCGCGCAGGCCGGTCCGGCCCCGCCGAGGAGCAGCGCGCACAGGGCGGCGAGCAGCGCCAGGACGGTCGACGGCCTCCTTGCGGAAGATGATCCACTGGGCATGAAGGCACGGCCTCCGGAGCGACAGTCGCGGGTGGTGGCACCACCGGCGGGAGTCCGTTCGGTGGGGGGAGTTGTGGACGATAGTGCCGCTGCCGAAGGGGCCGGACGGATCTAGCAACTTCGGCTAAAGACAGCGCGGACGGCGCGCGCCGGGCCGCTCCCCCTTGTATGGCCCCTCCCCTGCGTGGCCGCCCCGGTAGCGGCCACGCAGCCGTGCTGTCGCCGGCCTCAGCAACCGCCGGAGGCGGCAGGCGCCGCGCCGACGCTCAGGGTGGCCGGGGTTCCGCAGCATCCACCGCCGGCCTCTTCCGTTGCTGCGGGCTCGTCGAAGAGACCCGCGCCGCCGCAGACCCCGGTCTCCGGGAGGGTGAGCTCGACGCGCTCCGCCGCCTCGCGATCCCCCGCGAGGTGCGCGGCGATGGAGCGGACCTGCTCGTAGCCGGTGAGGGCGAGGAAGGTGGGGGCGCGACCGTAGGACTTCATGCCGACCAGGTAGACGTCCTTCTCCGGGTGGGAGAGCTCGCCCACACCGTGGGGGTAGACGGTGCCGCAGGAGTGCTGGTTCGGGTCGATCAGCGGCGCGAGCTCGACCGGGGCCTGGAGGCGCTCGTCGAGACCGAGACGGAGCTCGTCCAGGAAGTCGAGGTCGGGGCGGAAGCCCGTGAGGACGATGACTTCGTCCACCGGTTCCAAACGGCGGCCGTCCTCCCCGACGAGAACCAGGCGGCCGTCCCCGTCTCGCTCGAAGGCGTCGGTGCGGAAGCCGGTGACCGCGTCGGCGTGGCCGCCGTCGACCGCGGCCTTCGCCGCCAGCCCGAGGGCGCCGCGGGCGGGCAGTTGGTCGGCCTCGCCACCGCCGAACGTGGAGCCGGAGATACCCCGGCGCAGGATCCACGTCGCGTGCGTGCCCCGGCCGTCGTCGGCCTCGGCGAGGGCGGCCAGGGAGGCGAGGGCGGTGAAGGCGGAGGCGCCGGAGCCGATGACCGCGGTGCGCTTCCCGGCGTAACGGGCACGGGCGGCGGGGTCCTTCAGGTCCGGGACGCGGTAGGTGATGCGGTCGGCGGCGGCCTTCTCGCCGAGGGCGGCCAGTCCGCTGCCGCCGGCGGGACTCGGGGTGGACCAGGTGCCGGAGGCGTCGATGACCGCGCGGGCGAGGAGGCGGTCTTCGTGGCCGTCGGCGTTCTCGTAGTGGACGACGAAGGGCTGGGCTTCACGGTCGGCGTCGACGATGCGGTCGCGGCCGGTGCGGGAGACACCCGTGACGCGGGCGCCGTAGCGGACCCGCTCGCCGAGCACGTCGGCGAGCGGTTGGAGGTAGCGCTCGGCCCAGTCACCGCCGGAGGGGTAGGAGTCCTCGGCGGGCTTGGTCCAGCCGGTCGGGGCGAGGAGCTTCTCCGCGGCCGGGTCGACGACCTCGCCCCAGCGGGAGAACAGCCGCACGTGGGCCCACTCGCGCACCGCGGCCCCGGCGACGGGGCCGGCCTCCAGGACGAGGGGGGTGATGTCGCGACCCAGGAGGTGGGCGGCGGCCGCGAGTCCGGCGGGGCCGGCTCCGATGACGACGACGGGCAGCTCGGTGGTGGTCTCGCTCATGGCAGATCTCCGGTCTTCGCGCAGGCGGACGGACGGATGGGCGTGAGTCGCGGGCGGTCAGCAGCAGCCGGTGCGACAGCAGGGCGCGAACCGGTCGGGAGCAGGAGTGACCGGATCGTTCATGACGACTCCCGGTTGTTTCGACGTTCGTCAATGGCTTGTGCGGTCAGCATGGCACCTGCATCGACAGACGTCAACATAGACATTTATCGAATCCACAGGCCGAGCCGACCCCCTCCACCCTTGGTTCGATGTGTGTCAACATAGATGTATGTCGAATGCGAAGGTTCTGCCGCTACTGGAGCCCGACGTCGTCGCAGCCTGCTGCCCGCCCCTGACCGAGCGCCCGATGTCGGCCGGGGAGGCCGAGGTCGCGGCGAGGATGTTCAAGGCCCTCGGCGACCCCGTGCGCCTGCGCCTGTTCTCCGCCGTCGCCTCCCACGAGGGCGGCGAGGCGTGCGTCTGCGACATCTCCGACGTCGGCGTCTCCCAACCCACCGTCTCCCATCACCTGAAGAAGCTGAAGGAGGCCGGCCTACTGTCCTCCGAGCGCAGGGGGACGTGGGTGTACTACCGGGTCGAGCCGTCGGTGCTCGCCGCCATGGGCGCACTGCTGACAGGCGCCGCGAAGACGGCATGACAACGGCGCGGCTCGGGCGGCCGCCGCCCGAGCGGGCCGAGCGGGCCGAGCGGGCCGAGCGGGCCGAGCAGCCGCCGATCACCGCCACTCCCGTACCCCGCGTCACTCCGGGGGCGCCGCGCCGTCCCCCGTGCCGCGCAGGAAGATGACCGCCACCAGAGCCAGGCCCACCACGGCGCCGACGAGCTGCACGGCGACGAAGCCGGGCACCGAGGCCGGGGCGATGCCCGCGAACGTGTCGGTGAAGGCACGCCCGATGGTGACGGCCGGATTGGCGAAGGAGGTGGAGGAGGTGAACCAGTAGGCGGCGCCGATGTACGAGGCGACCGCGACGGGAGCGAAGCGCAGCCGGTCCGTGCGCGCCAGACCGAAGATCAGCAGGATCAGACCGGCCGTGGCGACGACCTCACCGAGCAGGAGGTTCCCGGCGGAGCGGTCCTGGGTGGACCATTTGACCAGCGGTTCCCCGAACATCGCGTCCGCGAGGATCGCGCCCGCGATGGCCCCCGCGACCTGCGAGGGCAGGTAGACGGCCAGCTCGCGGGCGTTGACGCCGGCGCCGCCACGACGGGCGGTCCACCACTCGGCCAGCGTCACGGCGGGATTGAAGTGGGCTCCGGAGACCGGGCCGAGGAGTGCGATCAGGACGCCGAGCCCGAACACCGTCGCGGTGGAGTTGGCCAGCAGCTGCAGGCCCACGTCCTGGGTGAGTCGCGCGGCCTGGATGCCCGAGCCGACGACGACCGCGACGAGGGCCGCGGTGCCGACCAGCTCGGCGGCCGCGCGGGAGATCAGCGGGGTGCGGGGCGGGGTCGCTCCGGGGGCGGGCCGGGGCGGGTCGGCAGGTATCGAGGTGCCGACGGGCTGGGTCGCGGTCAAGACGGTGTCTCCTCGGGCAATTGAGGCGGGGCGCGAAAGCTACGGGCAGGACCGCTTGACGTTCGCCTCTGCGGTCGCTCGCGCGGTCCGGGCGAGGTCGGCGAACCGGCCGGCGAGGGCTTCGATGACTTCCGGGCGCAGGCGGTAGTAGATGTACCGCCCGCACGGCTCCGTCTCGACGACCCCTGCTTCCCGCAGCACCCTCATGTGGTTGGAGAGGTTGGTCTGCTTGGCGCCCGTCTCCTCCACCAGGTGGGTGGTGCAGAGCGTCTCACGTGCGAGCAGGGTCACGATCCGGAGCCTGAGCGGGTCGGCCAGAACCCGGATCAGATCAGTGTCGACTGACGTCATCATGGGCTGATACTGTCACATCAGCCGAGGCTGACACCAGCCTGAACTGACCCTGCCGGCCCCTTGAACGGGCTCACGCGCCCGGCCCGGCCGACACCTGGGCCGGGGCCGCCGACGCCGTCGACACCCGGATCGCCGAGGGGCTCGACCGGCCCGCGCGCCGAGACCCCACAGCTCCGCAGTTCCGCAGCCCGACGGCTCCCCACCGCGGTCGCCTCACCCGAAGGAAGAACAGATGCCCTCCGCTCCTGCCGCCTCCGTCCTGTTCGTGTGCATCCACAACGCCGGCCGCTCCCAGATGGCGGCCGGGTTCCTGCGCCACCTCGCGGGCGACCGCGTCGAGGTCCGCTCGGCCGGCTCCATGCCCGGCGAGCAGATCAACCCCTCCGCCGTCGCCGCCATGGCCGAGCTGGGCATCGACATCTCCGACCAGAAGCCGAAGGTCCTCACCCCCGAGGCCGCCCAGGCCTCCGACTACATCATCACCATGGGCTGCGGGGACGCCTGCCCGTACTTTCCCGGCAAGACCTACCTCGACTGGCAGCTCGAGGACCCCGCCGGACAGGGAGTCGAGGCCGTACGCCCCATCCGGGACGCGATCAAGGGCCTCATCGAGGGTCTGATCAGCGAGATCGACGCCACGTCGAAGGCCTGAGGCGCCCCGCCCGCGGCCACCGGCTCCGGGGCACCCTCCAGCGCGCGAGACGGAGCCGGCTCGGGGCCACTCGGACCCCCGTCGTGGGCCACAGGGCCCTGCTCAGGCATGCGCTCGGGTGCTGAGATGGGGACAGGGTCCCATCCGGCCTCCACGCCCCACGGGGCGAGCGGCGGCACCCGCGACCGAACGCTGTGAAGGAGCTGGTCATGCCTGCATCGCGCTACACCGTCAGCGACGTCATGACGCACACCGCCGTGGCCATCGGCCGGGAGGCGTCCTACAAGGAGATCGTCGAGCTGATGCACGAATGGAAGGTGAGTGCGGTCCCCGTCCTGGAGGGGGAGGGCCGGGTCGTCGGAGTCGTCTCGGAGGCCGACCTGCTGCCCAAGGAGGAGTTCCGCCGTGCGGAACCCCTCCTGCCGGACCAGCTCGACGAAGCCGCCAAAGCCGGCGCCGTCCTCGCCGAGGACCTGATGTCGAGCCCGGCGGTCACCGTGCACCCGGGCGCCACCACCGCCGAAGCGGCGCGCATCATGGCCCGCAAGCACGTCAAGCGCCTGCCCGTGGTGAACGACGTGGGCATGCTGGAGGGTGTCGTCAGCCGCAGCGACCTGCTGAAGGTGTTCCTGCGACCGGACGAGGAACTGGAGGAGGAGATCCGCCGGGCCGTATTGGACGAGCTCGCGCCGGGTGTACCCCTGCGCTTCTCCGTGCTGGAGGGTGTCGTCACACTCCGGGGACCGCTCCACGACCGCGCCCTGATTCCCCTGCTGGCCCACGCCGTCCGCGCGGTCGAGGGCGTCGTCGACGTCCGCATGGAAGTCGACGGTGCGGTCTCGGCCGTCGCCTGACCGGCGCGGACACCGCCCTCGCCGGCGCTCCGGCCCGCCGTCGACCGCATGGGATCCAGGGGAAGGAGCCGGATGATGAAGGTGTCCGCATGCATGTCGGCGCCCGCCGTGTCCGTCGAGGTCGCGACGACGATCGGGGAGGCGGCCCGTCGCATGGACCTCCACGGCGTCGGCTGCCTGGTCGTGACGGAGGGAGGCGCGCTGCGCGGCATCGTCACCGACCGTGACATCGCCGTGCGCGCCGTGGCCGGAGGGCTCGACCGCGACGCCCCGGTGGGCGCGGTCATGACCACCCCGGCCGTCACCGTCGACGCCGCCCAGGACATCCACGCGGCGTACCGGGCGCTCCGCACCCGTGGCGTCCGGCGCCTGCCCGTCCTGGACGGGCATCGGGTCGTGGGCATGCTGACCGTGGACGACCTGCTGATGGACGTCTTCCGCAGGGTCGCCGACCTGCTCGGCCCGGTCGCCTGGAGCGTCCTCGAGGAACCCCCCGGCCCCCAGGACGAGATCGGCCCGCGCGGGCGGACGGGCGAAGAGGAGCGGACGGGCGAAGAGGATCCGCCGGCTTCCCGTGCCCGTGCGTCCTGAGCATGCGGTGCACCGCCGTCGGCCGCGGCCCCGACGGCATCGGCGGCGGTGACGGCGGCGGCCGGCCTCGCCGCCCGCGCGGCTACTCGGCGGGCACCTCCGGCCGGACGATGGTGACCGGGCAGGGAGCGTGCTGTGCCACCTGCTGGCTGACCGAGCCGAGCAGGGCCCGCCGGAATCCGCCGTGGCCTCGGCTGCCCACGACCAGCATGTCGGCGCCTTCTGCCTGGTCCACCAGAACCTCGGCGGGGTTGCCGCGCACCAGGCGCTCGTGCACCTGGGTGGCGCCGCCCTCGCCGAGGACCGTCCGGACCTCCTCGACCAGACGCCGTTCGGCCTCCTCCTCGTCGAAGTCTGCGTCCACCGCGGGGGCGGACCACGAGCCGGCACCGGGCAGGTCCCAGGCGGTGACCGCGTCCACTCTCCCGCCCACCAGGCCTGCGTACCGGACCGCCCAGCGCAGCGCGGCCTGGGACGAAGGCGATCCGTCGACACCCACTACGACGCGCGGAGCCTCAAGCTGGCTGTCCATCCCGACTCATCCTTTCGACGGCTGTACCTCCACAGTGTGCGAGACCGGCATGCCCCGCCACGCGAAGCGGCCGGTCACCGGCACCTGTCACCGGTTCGGGCCGCCGGGTGCGGCCCGCCCCCGGCACGGTCGTCCGGCAGCCGGAACCACCTCTCTTCCCCGGCGGCGACGCTCGCCCGCCTGTCTCCGGGCAGGACGAGGGGCACGGGCCCCAGCCGGGACGGCGGAACCCGGATCCCGATCCGGCCGGGTCGGAAGGTGATGCGGATGTTCCGGTGCCCGAGGTAGCAGACCGGGAAGGTGGAGGCCGGCACTTCGGAGAGGGGCACCGGATCGACGTGCAGGCCGTCGGTTCCGGGATCGAGTCCGACGATGCCGCGCTCGACGAGGTCGAGCGTGCCGCCCATGGCACCGAGGTGGATCCCCTCTCCGGTGGTGCCGCCCTGGACATCGGCGATGTCACTGCGCAGGGCCTCCTGGCAGTAGCGCCACGCGCTCCCGCCCTGCTGCCGGGCGAGCACCCAACCGTGGACGAGGCTGCTGAGCGTCGAGCCGTGGCAGGTGCGCCGCAGGTAGTACGCCACCGTCCGCCGCCAGAGCTCGTCGTCCAGGCGGTAGCCGAGCCGGGCGAAGAGACGGGCGAGCTCCCAGGGCCGGAAGAGGTAGCCGAGCATGAGGGTGTCGGCCTGTTTGGACGCCTGGTAGCGGTTGGGCGTGTCCCCTTCGGCCTCCAGGATCCGGTCCAGCCGGCGGATGTCGTGGTAACGGGCACGGTAGGCGTCCCAGTCCAGCTCGGCGAGGTCGCCGTAGCCGTGGAACTGGCTGATCACGTCAGCGTGGAACGGCACGTACAAGCGGTGCGACACCTCCTCCCAGTGGTGCAGGTCGTCGACGCCGATGCCCAGGTGCGCACGGAGCTCCGCGCGTCTGGCGTTCGGCAGCTCTTCGTACAGGTCGAGGGCGCGGGCGAGCACCCATGCCGCTGCGACATTGGTGTACGCGTTGTCGTCGATGCCGGGGGCGGGGGCGTCCGGGTAGGCGTCGTGGTACTCGTCCGGGCCGACGGCGCCGCGGATGCGGTACCGGCCGAAGCCGGCGTCCCACGTCGCGACGGCACCCCAGAAGTGGGCCACGTCCAGGAGGAGTTCGGCTCCGGGTCCGTGCATGAATCCGGCGTCGCCGGTGGCCCGTCCGTAGTGCCACACGTTCCAGGCGACGGCGGAGCCCACGTGGTGCTGAAGGTGGGAGTGGTCGGGCAGCCAGCGGCCGGAGTGCGGGTTGAGGTGCAGCCGCTGGGTCTCCTCCGCTCCGGAACTACCGCTCTGCCAGGGGAACATCGCTCCCCGCGCACCGGCCCGGCGGGCGGATTCCCGGGCTGCGGGGAGACGCCGGTGCCGGTACATCAGCAGGGCCCGTGCGGTCTCGGGAAAATGCAGGGAGAGATAGGGCAGGACGAAGAGCTCGTCCCAGAAGACATGTCCGCGGTACGCCTCCCCGTGGAGGCCCCGGGCCGGAACGCCGGCGTCGATCTCCGCGGTGTGCGGGGAAAGGGTCTGCAGGACGTGGAAGGCGTGCAGGCGCAGGATCCGTCCCGTCTCGCCCGGGGCTTCCACTTCGCCCTGGTTCCAGAGCAGTTGCCACGAGGCCCGGTGGGCGGCCAGCAGGGCGGCGAAGTCCCGAGCGTGGACCACGTGCTCGATACTGCTGCTCAGCGGATCGCCCCAGGGGCGGTCGAGGGAGGTGAAGAGTGCTGCGGTCTTCACGACCACGACGTGCTCCGCGCGCCTGATCGGCAGGACGAACGTCTGCCGGACGCCGGTGGCCGTGCAGGCACTGCGCACACCGGCCGGGGTCCGGGCCCGCAGGCGTACGGCGAGCCCGACCCTCAGGTGCGAGTCAGCGGTGGCGCAGGACAACCACGCGACGTCGTCCGCCCCCACCCCGGCCCGGTGGTCGACGAGGTGCTGTCCGGCCAGGTCGCGGTAGCGGTCGACGCCCGTGTTCGCGATGTCTCCGTCCAGCACGGCCTCGATCTCGACCCTGCCGCGCCAGCCGTACGCGGTGAGGACGGTGCGCTGCGCCGCGAGACGCGGGTCGCCGGCGTGGACGAGACGGGTGTGGGTGACACCCAGGCGGCGGCCCTCGGCGTCGTGGAACAGCATGCGGCGGGTGAGCGTTCCCGATCGCATGTCGAGCGAGACGGAACAGTGGCGCAGGGTGGGGTGGTCGGGGGTGAGCCAGTCTCCCGGGGCCGCACCTTCGGGCAGGCAGCGGTAGCGCAGGGCGGTCCAGTCCGGCAGGCGGACCACGTCCTCGTTGGAGATCTTCCGTCCGGCGACCGTGGAAGTGAGCCGGTCGTAGCAGCCGGCGAGGTACGTGGCCGGGTAGTGGACGGCGTCGGCGACGGTCTCCGGGGATGAACCCCTCGTGGCGAAGCGTCCGTTGCCGAGGGTGCACAGGGACTCGACCAGCCGCTCGGCCTTCGGGTCGTAGCTGCGGTACTCCCACCGCCAGGCGGTGTTCACGGGCGACCGCCCTGGAGGACGGCGGGCAGTTCGGTCAGACCGCGCAGGACGAGGTGGGCGCCGTGTGCCAGGAGGGCCTCGCGCAGGTGCGGATCGTCCTCCCGGTCGAGTCCCACGACCAGCCGGAATCCTCCGCGGCGCGCGGCTTCCACGCCGACGAGTGCGTCCTCCACCACGGCCGCCCTCGCCGGGGCGGTACCGAGGCGGGCGGCGGCTTCCAGGAAGAGAGCGGGGGCGGGCTTTCCGGGCAGGTCCAGCGCGGCGGCGTCCTCACCGTCCACCAGTGCATCGAACGAGCTGCCGAGGTGCGCGGCTTCCAGGAGGGCGCGGGCGTGCCGGGACGCCGAGACGGCCGCGCACCGCAGCGACCTCTCGCGCAGCTGCCGGAGGGTGGGCGGGACGTCGGCGAAGGCCCTGACGTCTTCGGTCCGGAGAGCCTCGGAGAAGATCTGCTCCTTGCGGGCCGCCACGGCGTGGACGGTTCCGCAACCCGGTGGATCCTGCGGGGTCCCGGCGGGAAGCGCGATCCGGCGGGAGGCGAGGAAGGCGCGTACCCCGTCGAGGCGGGCCCTGCCGTCCACCAGCTCCCGGTAGTCGCGCAGTGCGTCGAAGGGTCGTGGTGGCCTCCCCTCGCGCCCCGACTGCCATGCGGCGAGGCAGCCGTCGAAGGCCTCCTTCCAGGCGGCCGCGTGACGGGCTTCGGTGCCGAGAAGCACTCCGTCGGTGTCGAAGACGACCGCTTCCGGACCGTTCATGACGCGCGCGTCACGCGACGGCCGGCGGGCCGGACCGTCCGCGGGACCGTGACGCGTCCGTGGGGGGCCTGGCCACCGGGTCCGGGAGCTTCTGCCGGCGGGTCTGTCGGGGGCCGCGGAAGACGAGTCCTTGCATGGCGGTCCTCTCATGGTGGGCGCCCCTGACTGCTACGGGGGTGCGGTAGACGTCGGGCTGCGCATCCGCGGCTCCTCCGCGCTTGGGCCGGTCGGCCCCTGCCGAGGGGACCGGTCGGGTCTGGCCCGCGGGCCCGGTGACTTGCGACGGTGGGATCGGACACCGTCCCCGAAAGGAGGGCCCATGTCCGGGTCGACCCCGCCTTCCGTCGGCCGCCCGGCCCTGCCGGACGTCCCCGGCAGCCTCGGGACGGTCACCGTCGTCGGCTGCGGGCTCTTCCAGGGTGGCGCGGACCCGCGCCGCCGCAACCGGAACCTGCCGGGCCCCGTCCGTCACGGCTTCCGCGGCCCGATCCCGCCCGGCGCCCCGCGGCCCGGCCCCGCCCGGCGCCGGGCGCCCGGCGTGAGCGTGCCCCTCGACGGCGCACACCCGCCGGCAGCGGAACCCCGCTCGCCCACGCACCCGAGGACCACACCATGACCTCCACCCCGTACACCGTCGCCGACGTGATGACCACCCAGGTCGTCGCCGTCACGCCCGACACCGGATTCAAGGACATCGCCGCCGCGATGAAGCGGTGGAAGGTGACCGCGCTCCCCGTCGTCGAGGGCGAGGGCCGTGTCGTCGGAGTGGTCTCCGAGGCCGATCTCCTGCCCAAGGAGCAGTTCCACGAGCACGGCCCGGGCATGATCGACCGGATGCGGCGCCTCGGTCACGACGCCAAGGCCGGATCCACCCACGCCGAGGACCTCATGACCAGCCCCGCCGTCACGATCCGACCCGACGCCGTCCTGCCCCGGGCCGCTCGCCTGATGGCCGACCGCCGCATCAAGCGCCTCCCGGTGGTCGACGCGGACGGCACCCTCAGGGGCATCGTCAGCCGCGCCGACCTCCTCAAGGTCTTCCTCCGCACGGACGAAGAGCTCACCGAGGAGATCCGCCGCAGCGTCATCGAGCGCCTCTTCCCGGTCTCCCACGACAGGGTCACGGTCACCGTCGCGCGGGGGACCGCCACCCTGACCGGCAGCGTGCGCGACCCGCACCTGATTCCCATGGCCGAACGACTCGCCCGGTCCGTCGAGGGCGTCGTCGACGTCCGCTGCCGGCTGGAGGCGCGCGGCGCGGCGTGAGCTCGGTCCTCCCGTCCGGCCGGGCGGGTGCCAGGCGTCGGGGCTTCGGCGACAGGGGGCGGAGAGGAGGTACGCGATGACCGCCGCAGGGGACGTGGCGCGACCGGGTGCCGGGAGCGTGCAGCAGGGCGAAGCCCGCGGGGACGCCGCAGGGCCGCCCGTCGTCACCTTGACGATGAATCCCGCGGTCGATCTCTGCTGGGAGGTCGACCACCTGGAGGAGATCGGAAAGAACCGCGCGCGGGTCAGGTCCGTGGCCGTCGGCGGCGGAGGGATCAACGTCGCACGTCACGTCGTCCGCTTCGGAGGACGGGCCACCGCCGTCCACACCGCGGGAGGCGAGGTCGGCCTGCGCCTCAACCGGCTGCTGGAGGAAGAGGGCATCGACCACGTGTGCGTCGACGTCGAGGACGACACCCGCGAAGCACTCGTACTCTTCGATGCCGCGTCGCGTCGCAGCTACCACGTCGTGCCTCCCGGCCCACGACTGCACGCACGGGAGGGACAGCGGGGCCTGGAGGTGCTGGCACAGGCCGCCGCCAGCAGCCCGTACGTCGTGGCCAGTGGAAGCCTGCCCGGCGGCCTGTCCGACGACTACTACGCGGCCGTCGCGCGCCAGGTCAGGGAAGCCGGGTCGCGACTGGTGCTGGACACCTCCGGTCCTGCTCTTCGGGCAGCGCTCACGGAGGGCGTGTTCCTGTTCAGGTGCAACCGGACGGAGGCCGCCGGGCTCACCGGCCGGGCCGTCAACGGCTTCGACGACGCCCGAGCCCTCAACGAGCACCTGCTCGAAACGGGGGCCGCCGAGATCGCCGTCACCACGCTCGGAGAGCTGGGCGCCCTGTGCTCGACCCACCTCGGCCACACCGAGCTCCACACACCGCCGCTGCCCGGCGAACCCCTGAGCGATGCGGGGGCGGGAGACAGCATGGTCGCCGCTCTCACCACGGAGCTGGTCGCCGGAGCGGACCCCGTCAGCGCCTGCGCCCTGGGCGTGGCCACGGCCGCCGCAGCGATGCTCACCCCCAGCACCGAACCCTTCGACGTGGACGTGGCGCTGGCGCTCCGCTCGCAGGTGAGGACCGTCGGTGCCTGAGGGGCCCCCACCGTACCCCGCCCCGGCACGGACTCCGCCTTCGCCCGTCCCGGGACCGGTGGAGGACGGCGGGCAGGTCCTTCGCCCGGACCACGTGCGTCCCGCCGGCGGCGCCGTCAGCCCCAGCGGCGCGGAGGCACCTCGTCCAGGCGGACGAACGGAATCTGCCGGCCCGCTGCCCGGAACGACTCCGGGTCGTGCGTGGGCTCGCCCAGGGCGAGCCAGCGGCACAGGACCCGTGCGGCGCGCGGGTGCCGTACGGAGTAGTCGGCCATGACCTCGCCGCCTTCGTCCGCCGTGAGGAAGTGCGCGCTGACCGGATAGACCGTCCGACCGACCTGGATGGTCACCTTCGGAACGTGCCGCAGGTTCCGGTACCACTGGGCCTGGGCCCCGAATCCCGAGGCGACGGTCCAGCTCCCCCGGGCCGGATCGTGAGCCACCACCTCCAGACAGACCTCGCGGGGCTGCCCGGACACGCGCCCGATGTGCCGGAGGAGAAGCATCCGCCTGCCGAGGAGCGCGCCGAGGCCGATGCGGTACAGACCGATCGGCAGCCGGGCGACTGCTCTGCGCCAGCCCGTGGGCGCTTGCGGGCGCTGTCGTGGGCTCACCGTGCCGCCCCCGGCTCCCGCGTCATGGCGCCGCCGCTGCCGACAAGTACGTAACAGTCGCATCGCGGGGTGATTTGCTGGATAAACTTTTGCATAGTCTAAACGTGACACGCGGCGGGCCCTCCGATCAACAGCCGCTTCCGTGTCGATGGACAGGAATGGGCGCTGCTGTCCGCACGCCGACGAGGACCCGGGAGTACGACGTGGATCTCCATCGCTCCGGGAGCGTCCCCGGCAAGCGCGCGCTGCTCGCGATCCCCTATGCGGTGATGGCCATCGTCGCGGTGGCGGACGTCACCGCGGGACCGGGAGTGGGACTGCTGCCCCTGGTCTCGCTCGGGCCGGCCTTCGCCGGCCTCGCGGGCAGTTGGCGCCGTACGGCCGCCATCGGCGCGGCGGCGATGGCCCTGTGCTGCGCTCTGGGTCTCTACGACGGCCTCTTCCAGAACCGCCGCGGCTACACCGCCCTGACCGCGGTCGCCGGGGTGACCGTCGCCGGCATCGCCGCGGCCCTGGTCCGCGGACGTCAGGAGCGCGAGCTCGCAAGCGTCCGCACCATTGCGGAGGCGGCTCAGCGGGTACTGCTGCGGCCGGTGCCGCGCAGCGCCGGGCACCTGCGCGCCGCGGTCTCCTACACCTCCGCCGTCGCGGAGGCCCGGATCGGCGGGGATCTGTACGAGGTCGTTCCGGTGCCCGGGGGTGGCGTCCGTGTGATCATCGGAGACGTCCAGGGCAAGGGGCTGGAGGCGGTCGAGACGGCGGCGACCGTGCTCGGCGCGTTCCGCGAAGCCGCGCACGACGAGCCGCACCTGACCGGTGTCGGCGCCCGGGTGGACCGGGCGGTTCTGCGCACCCTGGGAAGCGACGGTTACGGGGAGAAGTTCGTCACGGCGCTGCTCGCGGAGATAACGGAAGCCGGCGGGGTCGTCTTCCTCAACTACGGTCACGCGCCGGCCATGCTCCTGCGCCCGTCCCGCCCCCCGGCCTTCCCCGAACCCCCTCAGCCCGCTCCGCCGCTCGGCCTGGCCTGGAGTGCCGCGGACGGCCCCCAGCCCTACAGCATCGACTTCGGCCCTGGAGACCAACTGCTCCTCTACACGGACGGCGTCTCGGAGGCCCGCGACACCGATGGCGTCTTCTACCCCCTGGGGGAGCGGAGCGGGCTGCTGTCGGACCCGGATCCCCAGCAGGCTCTCGACGCGCTGCGCGAGGATGTCGTGGCCTACGCCGGCGGGCCCCTGCACGACGACGCGGCCATGCTGTTGCTGCGGTGCCGGCAGGACGCGGGCGTCGGACCGGTGGGCCGGTCGGACGAGGCACCGGCGCCGGCCTGACCGTAAGGGCCGGTGCGGCGCTGCCGGCCGCCCCGGGTGCGCACGGCGTCCGTCCCGACGGGCGCGAGGCTTCGGCGTAGCGGCCCCCGGGGGCCGTCACCGCTTCCTAGGCCGACTTCCCATCCCTGCGGCCGGATGTGTCGCTCCATCCGAGAGGGAAAAGCGGCCTGTCCCCTTTGGACACGGGCGGCTCTCCCCCGGCGGCGTTGAACGCGGTGAGCGCGCTGACCAGTGCGGTGCGCTGACCGGGGTCGATACGCGCGGCGATGGCCGCGATCTCCTCCCTGCGCCGGGCCGTGACCTCTTCCACGAGCCGCAGTCCGGCCGGTGTCGCCGTCAGTATGGTCTCGCGGCGGTTCTCGGGATTGGGCCGCCGGTCCGCCAGTCCCGCCGTGATGAGCCGATCGACCATGCGCATCGCCGTCGAGGGATTGACGCCCAGGGCGTCCGCGAGCACCACCAGCTTCGCCGCCCCGCGCGTGGCCAGCACCACCAGCATCCGGAACTGCGCGAGCGTGACCTTGTCCTCGGCGGCCGCCAGTGAGCGGGCGGAAACCGCCACGAGGAGCCGTGAGGCCGTCAGCAACGCCCGGGTCACGTCGTCCACGTCATCGGTGTCATCCACGCCGAACGGAGAAGCTTCGGCGCGCGGGAGATCGGTCATACCCCTTTCTACCGTCTGCGCCCCCCGGCGCGCTGAACGGGCCCACTCCCGCTCGGCGGGCCGGCCTGCGGAGCACCCTGCGGGCTCCGGCGGGGCCCTCGCTCACCGCCGCCCCGGCTTCCGGATCGGGGAGGACGGCGGTCTCGATCGTGCCCCTCCGCCCCGGGCGCACCAGCAGTACCGAAGGGCGTCTATATCCGCCCAGCAGCCGACGAAACCCCCGGGCACCCGGCGAAGCCATAACGTTCAAGTGGCAAATTTGGCACAGAGCAAAGACGTTGCACGCTCGTTATAAATCAAGGGTGGTGGGGCAAATATCCGACTTTTTCCTACCCAAAGGCTCGCACTGTTCACCCTCAGCAGCTCCAGAAGCGCCTCGCCTTCTATCACGAACAGGTGCATCTTCGTAACCCTCTAGGGCCATGCGATCTAGTCCGGTCATGGGTAACTTCGGCCCGCATGACCGCCCATGCAGAACTGGCCTCATACCGAAAGCCCCTCACATCCGCTTCTGTCAGCTCCACCGTGCACATCGACCGCCCCCGCCCGAGCGACGGCACCGCCCTGTGGCGCCTCGCCCGCGACTCCAGGACCCTGGACCTCAACTCGTCCTACAGCTACCTCCTCTGGTGCCGTGACTTCGCCGGCACGTCCGCGATCGCCCGCGATCGGGCCGGCCGCGCCGTCGGGTTCGTCAGCGGCTACCTGCGGCCGGACCGCCCCGGGACCCTGTTCATCTGGCAGACCGCCGTCGACGAATCCGTCCGCGGGCTGGGGATCGCCGGGGCCATGCTCGACAGCCTCTCCGCCCGGGTCGCCGCGGAACACGGACTGAGCTTCCTGGAGACCACCATCACCCCCGGTAACCACTCGTCGGAAAGGCTCTTCGCCTCGTACGCCGAGCGTCACGGCGCGGCCCTGGAGCGCGAGGTGCTGTTCCCGGCCGACGCCTTCCCCGGGGGCGGGCACCAGCCCGAGGTGCTCCACCGCATCGGGCAGCTCCACTTCTGACCCGGTCGCCCGCCGCCCGTACGCCGAACACCGAACACCGACTGGAGATCCACCTTGACCATGACCGAGCCGGTACTGTCCGTCTTCGAGACCGTGGAGTCCGAGGTGCGCAGCTACTGCCGCGCCTGGCCCGTCGTCTTCGAGCGCGCCAAGGGCAGCCGGCTGTACGACGAACACGGCCGCAGCTACCTGGACTTCTTCGCCGGCGCCGGGTCCCTGAACTACGGCCACAACAACCCGGTCCTGAAGCGGGCCCTGCTCGACTACCTGGAGCACGACGGCATCACGCACGGGCTCGACATGTCGACCACGGCCAAGAGGACCTTCCTGGAGACGTTCCGCTCCCGCGTCCTCGAACCCCGCGCACTTCCCTACAAGGTGATGTTCCCGGGGCCCACCGGAACCAACGCCGTCGAAGCGGCACTCAAACTGGCCCGGAAGGCCAAGGGTCGCGAGTCGGTGGTCTCCTTCACCAACGCCTTCCACGGCATGTCACTCGGTTCCCTCGCCGTCACCGGCAACGCCTTCAAGCGGGCCGGGGCGGGCATCCCCCTGGTCCACGGCACGCCGATGCCCTTCGACAACTACCTCGGCGGCAGGACCCCCGACTTCCTCTGGTTCGAGCGCCTCCTGGAGGACCAGGGCTCCGGCCTCAACCAGCCGGCGGCCGTCATCGTCGAGACGATCCAAGGCGAGGGAGGGATCAACGTCGCCCGCGCGGAGTGGCTCCGCGCCCTCGCGGAACTGTGCCGACGCCGCGACATGCTGCTCATCGTCGACGACATCCAGATGGGCTGCGGCCGCACGGGCGGGTTCTTCTCCTTCGAGGAAGCGGGCATCACGCCCGACATCGTCACCCTGTCCAAGTCCATCAGCGGCTACGGACTGCCCATGTCTCTCTGCCTGTTCAAGCCCGAGCTGGACCTGTGGGAGCCGGGCGAGCACAACGGGACATTCCGCGGCAACAACCCGGCCTTCGTCACCGCGGCCGCCGCTCTGGAGGCCTACTGGAGCGACGGGTCCCTGCGCGAGCGCACCCTCGTCCACGGCGGGCGCGTCGAGAGCGCCCTGCGGGAGCTGTGCGCGGAACACGGCCGGCTGGGTGCGACGTACCGGGGTCGCGGACTGGCCTGGGGCATCGAGTTCACCCAGCGGGAACGCGCGGCGGCGGTCTGCCGCAAGGCCTTCGAGCACGGCCTGCTGGTGGAGACCTCCGGTCCCGAGGACGAGGTCGTGAAACTGCTCCCGCCGCTCACCATCACCGACGAGGAACTCGACGAGGGCCTGGCGATCATCGCCCGCGCCGTCCGTGAAACCGCCTGACCGCACGGCACCGACACCGCGAAGGACAGCACCATGATCGTCCGATCGTTCAAGGACATCGAGGGAACCGACCGTCACGTCAGGGCGGCCTCCGGTACCTGGGAGAGCAAGCGCATCGTCCTGGCCCGGGAACGCGTCGGCTTCTCCCTCCACGAGACCGTCCTGTACGCCGGCACCGAGACGTCCATGTGGTACGCGAACCACGTGGAGGCCGTGGTCTGCACGGCCGGAGAGGCCGAGCTCACGGACGAGGAGACCGGAATCACCTACACGATCACGCCGGGAACCATGTACCTGCTCGACGGCCACGAGCGGCACACCCTGCGCGTCCGCCAGGAGTTCCGCTGCCTGTGCGTCTTCAACCCGCCCGTGACCGGACGCGAGGACCACGACGAGAACGGCGTCTACCCGCTGCTCACCGAACCCGACCACCACTGAACGCGCAGAAAGGAGAGACAGGTACCACCATGAACCACGCCACCACGCGAACCGTGCGCGACCTGTATCCGACCCGCGGCTCCGAGGAAGTACTGATCGGTCGCAAGGACCCGGTCGTCTGGTCCGAGCCCGGCACTCCGGGCCCGATGTGGGCCCACGAGCTGGAGAGCTACGAGCGCGACGGCTTCCTGGCCGTGGACCAGCTGATCACGCCCGAGGAAGTGGACGTCTACCGGACCGAGATGGACCGGCTGCTCCGTGACCCCTCGACGCTGGCCGACGACCGGTCCATCGTGGAGCCCAAGTCCCGGGAGGTCCGCTCCGTCTTCGAGGTCCACCGGATCAGCGAGGTGTTCGCGGGCCTCGCCGCGGATCCGCGCGTCGTCGGCCGCGCACGCCAGATCCTGGGCTCCGACGTGTACGTGCACCAGTCCCGGATCAACGTCAAGCCCGGTTTCGGCGCCAGCGGCTTCTACTGGCACTCCGACTTCGAGACCTGGCACGCCGAGGACGGCCTGCCGAACATGCGCACCGTGTCCGTGTCCATCGCCCTGACGCAGAACCACACCACCAACGGCGGGCTGATGATCATGCCGGGATCGCATCGGAGCTTCCTCGGCTGCGCCGGTGCGACGCCCGAGGACAACTACAAGAAGTCCCTCCAGATGCAGGACGCCGGCACCCCGTCGGACGCGGCACTGACCAAGTTCGCCTCCGCGTGCGGGATCACGCTCTTCACCGGCGCGGCGGGCTCCGCCACCTGGTTCGACTGCAACGCGATGCACGGTTCGGGCGACAACATCACCCCCTACCCGCGCAGCAACGTGTTCCTCGTCTTCAACAGCGTGGAGAACCGTCCGGTGAAGCCGTTCGCCGCCCCGGTGCGCCGCCCCGCCTACATCGCCTCACGGGACTTCACCCCCGTCGGCTGACACCTCCGACCGGCCGGTCCGGCGCAGCGCGCCGGACCGGCCGGTCCCCCTGCCCGCAAGGCCACCGAAAGGAATCAGATGCCCCAGCACAAGGACCTCTCCCGGAGAGGGTTCCTCTCCCGGACCGCTGCGCTCGGGGGCGCGGTCCTGGCGCCGGGCCTGATCACCGCGTGCAGCCGCACCGAGGTGGGGTCCGGAGCTCCCGCCGACGACGGCGAACTGCTGGCGAAGCTGCGCGGGCAGGGGTACGTCCGCGTCGGGTTCGCGGGAGAGGCTCCCTACGGCTTCCAGGACGGCAACCAGCTGGCGGGCGAGGCCCCCACACTGCACCGGGAGATCTTCTCCGCACTCGGGGTCCGTGACATGCGCCCGACGCTGACCGAGTTCGGGGCCTTGATCCCGGGTCTGCTGGCCGGACGCTTCGACGTCGTGAGCGCCGGAATGGCCATCACCCCCGAGCGGTGTGCCAAAGTCGCCTTCTCCGAGCCAGAGTTCGTCTCGCCCACGGCGCTCATGGTGCCCAAGGGCAACCCCCGGAAGCTGAGCGATCTGGATTCGGTCGCCGCCGGCGGCGCCACGGTCGGGGTGCTGACCGCCGCCGTCGAGGCGACGTACGCGCAGGGGGCCGGCGTGGCCGCTTCGTCGGTCAAGTCCCTCGCCAAGCAGCAGGACGGCCTCGACGCGCTGGTGGCCGGGCGGATCGACTGCTTCGCGCTCACCGGCATCTCGCTGCGCTGGCTCGCCCGGACGAACTCCGACGCGCCGGTCGAAGTCCTGGAGCCGTTCCTTCCGAAGCTGAACGGGACACCGCAGTACAGCCCCGGAGGCGCAGTGTTCCGGCCCGGGGCGACGGCGCTGCGGGACGCCTTCAACGGCGAGCTGGCGAAGATCACCGGCGACCCCGCCCGCTATGTCGCGCTGATCGGCAAGTACGGGTTCACCGAGGCGGAGGTCCCCCCGGCGACGCTCCGGACCGCCGGACTGTGCGCGCAGTGACGAGAACCTCGACATGACCGACTTCTTCCACGAGTTCGCCCGATCGCTGCCCGGCATCGGCGAGGGCATCGGGGTGACCCTGCTGGCCACCGCGCTCAGCGCGGCGGTGGCCCTGCTGGTGGCCTTCGGCTTCGGACTCATGACGCGCTCGCCCCGGTTGCTGGTACGCGGACCGGCCCGGTTCGCCGTCGAGTTCTTCCGCGGTACGTCGCTGTACGTGCAGTTGTTCTGGCTCTTCTTCGCCCTCCCCGTCCTCGGTATCCGGCTGGAACCCATGGCCTGTGCTGTCGTCGCCTTCGGCCTGAACTTCGGTGCGTACGGCTCCGAGGTCGTGCGCGGCGCGCTCGGCTCCGTCCCGCGCTCCCAGTGGGAGGCCGCGCTCGCGCTCGGGATGAGCCCGCGGCAGCGCTTGACCCGGGTGATGCTGCCCCAGGCGTGGGTGCAGATGGTCCCGCCGTTCGGCAACCTCCTCATCCAGCTCCTCAAGGCCACTCCCCTGCTCTCCTTGATCACCATCGCCGACCTCACCTTCGAGATGGACCAGCTCAGGTCGCTCACGGGCAGCACCGCGGAGGCCTACCTCGCCATTCTGGTGATCTACTACGCCATCGCCGCAGCACTGAACTCCTTGATGAGGGCAGTGGAGTCGTCGGCGAAGACCCGGCTCGGCCAGGACGCGGGGGGCTCTTGATGTGGTCCTGGGAGACGGCCCGGGAAGGGCTGCCGGTCATCCTGAGCGGGTTCCGCACCACCCTGCTCGCCACGGTGCTGGGCTCCGCGCTCGCGATGGCACTGGGTCTGGTGATGGCGGTGCTGCTGCGCAGTCCGACGCGCTGGGTGACCCTGCCCCTGCGCCTGGCCGCCGACTTCGTGCGGTCCACGCCCGTGATGATCCAGCTGTTCGCCGCCTGGGTGCTCATCCCCGGAATCGACGCGCTGACCCTGGGCATCGCCGTACTCGGCGTCCACTACGCCTGCTACACGTGCGAGGTGTACCGGGCGGGAATCGACGCGGTGCCTGCGGGCCAGTGGGAGGCCTGCACCGCGCTGTCGCTGCCGCGGCGGCGGGTGTGGTGGGCGGTGGTCCTCCCGCAGGCGGTGCGCAACGTCCTGCCGGCGCTGGGCAACTACGTGATCTCGATGTTCAAGGAAACCCCGTTCCTCTCGGTGATCGCCGTGCAGGAGATGGTGCAGCGCGCGAACGAGTACGGCAGCGTCCACTTCGCGTATCTCGAGGCCTTCACCCTGGCCGCCCTGCTCTTCCTCATCGCCGGCTACCCCGCCTCCGTGCTCATGAGACGACTGGAGAAACGCCTTGCCCAGTGAGATTCCGACCCCGGCGGCGGAGATGGTCCGCTTCGACGGGGTCGTCAAACGCTTCGGCGAACAGACCGTGCTGGACGGGCTCGATCTGAAGGTCGCCCGCGGCGAGAAGGTCACGCTGATCGGGCCCAGCGGCTCCGGCAAGACCACCATCCTGCGTCTGCTGATGACGCTGGAGCGGGTCACCGAGGGAACCATCCATGTGGACGGAAAGCCCTTCTCGCACATGCCGGACCGCCGCGGGGGCGGGCTGGTGCCCGCCGACGAGAAGCACCTCGCCGTAGCCCGCCGGCGCATCGGCATGGTCTTCCAGCAGTTCAACCTGTTCCCGCACATGAAGGTGCTGGAGAACGTGATGGAGGCCCCCGTCCACGTACTGGGCCTGAGCAAGGACGAAGCGGCCGAGCGCGCCCGGGAGCTCCTGGACCTGGTGGGGCTCGACGACAAGCACGGCGCGCACCCCGTACGCCTCTCCGGCGGCCAGCAGCAGCGGGTGGCCATCGCGCGCGCCCTGGCCATGCGACCGGACATCCTCCTCCTCGACGAGGTCACCTCGGCACTCGACCCGGAGCTGGTGGCCGGGGTCCTCGACGTCCTCAGGGACGTCGCACGGACCACGGACATCACCATGCTCTGCGTCACCCACGAGATGGGCTTCGCCCGGGACGTATCCGACCGGGTCCTGATGTTCGACCACGGCCGGGTGCTGGAGTCAGGGCCTCCCGAACGACTCTTCGAAGCACCCGCCCACGAGAGGACCCGGTCCTTCCTCGGCGCCGTCCGCTGAGCCGGACAGCACACCCAGGCACCGCACCCGGTGCCGTCCACACGGAAACAGAAGGCCGTCAGCACTTGTCGACTCAGAGAACCATCCACATCGCCGGCACCTGGCGAGGCGCCCACTCCGGCGACACCCGCCAGATCATCGACCCGGCGGACGGTCAGCCCTTCGCCGTGGTCGCCGAGGGCGGCCCGCAGGACGCGGACGCCGCGGTCACCGCGGCGCGCGCCGCCTTCGACGCGGGTACCTGGCCCGGCACGCCGGTCCCCGAACGGGCCGCGCTGTTGCGCCGGACGGCCTCCCTCCTGATCCGGGACCGCGAGGAACTGGCCCTCCTGGAGAGCCGGGACGCGGGCAAGACCGTCGAGGAAGGACGGGCGGACGTGGACTGCGCCGCCGACGCCTTCCGCTATTTCGCCGACCTGGTCATCGGTGAAGGCGCCGGACGCGTCGTCGACGCCGGCACGGAGACGGTCCACAGCGTGGTCGTGCACGAGCCGGTCGGGGTCTGCGCGCTCATCACCCCGTGGAACTATCCGCTGCTCCAGGTGAGCTGGAAGGTCGCACCGGCACTCGCCGCCGGCAACACCTTCGTCGTGAAGCCGAGCGAGCTCACCCCGCTCACCACGGTCGCCCTCGTCGCGCTGCTCGCGGAGGCGGGACTACCGGCCGGCGTCGCGAACGTCGTGACCGGACCTGGCCACACCGTGGGGGCCCGTCTGGCCGAGCACCCCGACGTCGACCTGGTGTCGTTCACCGGCGGTGTGACCAGTGGCGTGAAGGTGGCGGAGGCGGCCGCGCCCGGCGTCAAGAAGGTGGCACTGGAGCTCGGCGGCAAGAACCCCAACGTCGTCTTCGCGGACTCGTGCGAGACGCCGGAGGGCTTCGACACCGCGGTCGACCAAGCGCTCAACGCCGCCTTCATCCACAGCGGGCAGGTCTGCTCCGCCGGTGGCCGCCTGATCGTCGAGGAGTCCCTGCGCGAACGCTTCGTCGCCGAGCTGAGCCGCCGGGCCGGTCGCATCCGGCTGGGCAGGGGAACCGAGAAGGGCGTCGAGTGCGGGCCGCTCGCGTCGCTCGCCCAGTTGGAGCGGACCGAGGCGTACGTCGCCTCCGCCCTGGCCGACGGCGCGGTGCTGCGCAGCGGCGGGGCCCGGCCGAAGCCGAACGGAGTCCTTCCCGAAGGCGGGTACTTCTACGAACCGACGGTGCTCGACCGGTGCCACCGCCAGATGCGCGTGGTGCGTGAGGAGGTCTTCGGTCCCGTGCTGACCGTGGAGACCTTCCGCAGCGAGGACGAGGCCGTGGCGCTCGCCAACGACACCGACTACGGGCTGGCCGGAGCCGTGTGGACAGCCGATGCCGGCCGCGCCCGGCGGGTCGCCGCGAGGCTCCGCCACGGCACGGTCTGGATCAACGACTACCACCCCTACCTGCCCCAGGCCGAGTGGGGCGGCTTCGGCAAGTCGGGCATCGGCCGCGAACTCGGCCCCACCGGGCTCGCCGAGTACCGGGAGACCAAGCACGTCTACCACAACCTCGCGCCGCGTCCCGTGCGGTGGTTCTCGGGATGACACGACGACCGGGCTGCCCGCGCCCCGGCAGCGGCCCGGTCCACGGCGCGACCCGCCGACACCCGCACCGACAGCACCACCCGCATCACCCGCATCACCTGGAGAAACACGTCATGCCCGACCACATATACGACTACGTCATCGTCGGCGGCGGCACCGCCGGCTCGGTGATCGCCTCCCGTCTCACCGAGCAGCCCGGGGTCACCGTCGCCGTCATCGAGGGCGGACCCAGCGACGTCGACCGGCCCGAAGTCCTCACCCTGCGCCGCTGGATGGGCCTGCTCGGCGGGGAGCTCGACTACGACTACCCCACCACCGAACAGCCCCGCGGGAACTCCCACATCCGGCACAGCCGGGCCCGCGTCCTCGGCGGCTGCTCGTCCCACAACACCCTCATCGCCTTCAAGCCCCTCCCTTCCGACTGGGAGGAGTGGGTGGCACACGGCGCGCAGGGCTGGGACGCCGCCGCCATGGAGCCGTACTTCGCCAAGCTCCTGAACAACGTGGTGCCGGTGGCCGAGAAGGACCGCAACGCCATCGCGCGCGATTTCGTCGACGCCGCCCACCGCGCGCTCGGCGTGCCGGTCGTGGAGGGCTTCAACGCGGAGCCCTTCCATGAGGGCGCCGGCTTCTTCGACCTGGCCTACGAGCCCGAGGGCAACCGGCGCTCCTCCGCGTCGGTCGCGTACCTGCACCCCGTCCTGGACCGCCCGAACCTCCACCTGCTGCTGGAGACCTGGGCCTACCGGCTGGAGTTCGAGGGCGACCGGGCGACCGGAGTCCACGTCCGCACCAAGGACGGCCAGGAGATCCTCGTACGGTCCAGGCGGGAGGTCGTCGTCTGCGCCGGGGCCGTGGACACTCCCCGGCTGCTGCTCCACTCCGGGATCGGTCGGCGCGAGGACCTGGACGCCCTCGGCATCGAGGTGCTCCACGATCTTCCCGGGGTCGGCGAGAACCTGCTCGACCATCCCGAGTCCGTCATCGTGTGGGAGACGCGGGGACCGATACCCGACAACTCCGCGATGGACAGCGATGCGGGGCTGTTCGTCCGGCGCGACCCGGACTCTGCGGGGCCCGACCTGATGTTCCACTTCTACCAGATCCCCTTCACCGACAATCCCGAACGGCTCGGCTACGAACGGCCCCGGCACGGCGTGTCGATGACTCCCAACATCCCCAAGCCCCGCAGCCGGGGGCGGCTCTACCTGACCAGCTCCGACCCCGCGGTCAAACCCGCCCTGGACTTCCGGTACTTCACCGACGAGGACGACTACGACGGCCGGACCCTGGTGGACGGGATCAGGATCGCCCGGGAGGTCGCCACGACCGAGCCTCTCGCTTCCTGGCTGGTCAGAGAGGTCTGCCCCGGCCCGGAGGTCACCGGGGACGAGGAGCTGAGCGAGTACGCGCGCCGCGTCGCCCACACCGTGTACCACCCCGCCGGAACCTGCCGCATCGGCGCGCCGGACGACCGCCTCGCGGTGGTCGCACCCGATCTGACGATCAGGGGGCTCCAGGGCATTCGCATCGCCGACGCGTCCGTCTTCCCCACCATCCCCGCCGTGAATCCCATGATCGGCGTGCTGATGGTCGGCGAGAGGTGCGCCGACCTCCTGGTGTCGGCCGCCGCGCCGGAAAGGACCGTCTGATGGACACCACCAGCGATCCCGTGTTCTCCGTGCGAGGGCTGTGGAAGGTCTTCGGCCCGAAGGCCGGACAGATTCCGGGCGACACCCGGTGGGCGGGACTCACCACCGAGGAGATCCGTGCCCGTACCGGCTGCACCGCCGCCGTCCGGGACGTGTCCTTCGACATCGGCAAGGGCGAGGTCTTCGTCGTCATGGGCCTGTCCGGCTCGGGCAAGTCCACCCTGGTGCGCTGCCTGACCCGGCTGATCGAGCCCACGGCCGGATCACTCGCCATCGACGGCGAGGACGTCCTCGCCATGGACCCCTCCCAGCTGCGCGAACTGCGCCGGCACCGTGCCGCCATGGTCTTCCAGCACTTCGGTCTGCTCCCGCACCGCACCGTCCTCGACAACGTCGCCTACGGGCTGCAGATCCAGGGGGTCTCCAGGGCCGGGCGCCGGGCCCGCGCGCTGGAGGTCATCGAGAAGGTCGGGCTCACCGGTCTGGAGGATCGCCGCCCCGACCAGCTCTCGGGCGGTCAGCAACAGCGGGTCGGTCTGGCGCGGGCCCTGGCGGCAGACCCCGAAGTGCTGCTGTTCGACGAGCCGTTCAGCGCCCTCGACCCCCTCATCCGACGGGACATGCAGGAGGAGGTCATCCGTCTGCACCGGGAAGAGGGCCGCACGATGGTCTTCATCACCCACGACCTCGCCGAAGCGCTCAAACTCGGCGACCGCATCGCCCTCATGCGCGACGGCGCCGTCGTCCAGCTGGGTACGCCGGAGGAGATCGTGACCCGCCCCGCCGACGACTACGTGCGGGAGTTCGTCCGCGACGTCCCGCGCGAACAGGTCGTGACCGTGGCCCGGGCCATGCGCCCCGCCCGGCCGGAGGAGACCGGCGCCGGCGCGGCCCTGGCCCCCGACGCCACGGTCGCGGAGGGCATCACGGCCGTCGCCCGGGACGGTGTGCCCGCCAGGGTGATGGCCGGGGACCGCCTACTCGGTGTCGTCGACCAGGCCGCGCTTCTTGCGGTCGTCGCCGGACTGGAGCCGTGCGCCGCCGACGCGGGCGTGGTGACGGCATGAGCACGACCGCCCCGGACCCCGTCGTGGAGGCCGATGCGCCGGAGGTCCAGCAGCAGGGCCTCTCGTCGTGGACGGCCTGGCGGCCCTCGCCTCCTTCCGCCCGGACCCTGCTCCTGGCGTTCGCCCTGCTGCTGCCGGCCATCGCGCTGCTCGGCGACGCCGGCTGGCCGCAGGCCCTGCGCATCGATCTCGTGCCCACCCTGGACTCGTTCGCCGACTGGGTGGTGGACAACCGGGACACCCATCCGGTGTTCCTGTACTTCCTGCTGCACCTGTCGAACACGGCCACCGCATCGGTGGACTGGGTGCACGGGCTGCTGACCTCCGCCGGCTGGACCGGCCTGCTGGCCGTCTCGGGAACGCTCGCCTGGTACGCGGCCGGCGCGGGCCGCCACGGCCTGCGGCACGCGGCCGTGGCGTTCGGGGCCCTGGCGGGATGCGGGCTGCTGGGGCTGTGGGAGCCGGCGGTGGAGACCCTCGCCCTGATGCTGGTCGCCGTGGCAGTGGCGGCGGCGCTCGGCCTGCTGCTCGGGCTGGCCGCCGGCCTGTCGGACACCGCCCAGCGGGCGCTTCGCCCCGTACTGGACACGATGCAGGTCCTGCCCTCGTTCGCGTACCTGCTGCCACTGGTCCTGGTCTTCGGCATCGGCACCCCGTCCGCTCTGATCACCACGGTCGTCTACGCGACCCCGCCCATGGTCCGCATGACCGCGCTGGGTCTGCGGGGGGCCGACGCGTCGGTACTGGAGGCCTCCCGCTCGCTCGGTTCGACGAAGTGGCAGCGGCTGCGCACCGCGCGGCTGCCGCTCGCCCGGCACCAGCTGCTCCTGGGACTCAACCAGACGATCATGATGGCGCTGTCCATGGTGGTCATCGCCTCCGTGGTCGGCGCGGGCGGTCTGGGCGAGAGCATCTACCAGGCCCTCAAGACCCGTGACTTCGGACAGGGCCTGACCGCGGGCCTGGCCATTGTGATGATCGCGGTGTGGCTGGACCGGACGACGGCCGCGGCCGGAGCCCGTACCGGCGCGCGGCCCGGGCAGCGGGCGGCCGCGGTCGCCACCGTGGTGGCCGTCGTGGGCCTGTTGTCGGGGCAGTTCCTGGCGCGGGGCTGGCCCGAAGGCCTGACCGTGGACTTCGCCGCCCCGCTGAACACGTCCATGGACTGGATCGTCGGCCACTTCTACCAGGACGTTCCGGTCCTCGGCGGCACGGACGTCTGGGCGGGGGGCATCACCACATGGGTGCTGAACCCGCTCAACGACGGACTTCAGGCCCTTCCTTGGTGGTCGCTGCTGATCCTGGCCGGGCTGACCGCGCGCGCCGTGGGGACCTGGCGGGGCGCCGTGACCGCCGTGCTCGCGCTCGCGGCCGTCGGGGTCCTCGGCATCTGGGGCAAGTCGCTCTACACCCTGTCCCAGGTCCTCGTCGCCGTGGCGCTCACGCTGCTGCCGGGCTTCGCCCTCGGCGTGCTCGCCGCCCGGGTCGGGCGGGTCGAACGGCTGCTGCGGCCGGTCCTCGACGCGATGCAGACCCTGCCGCAGTTCATCTACCTCATCCCGGTCGTCCAGCTCTTCAACGCCGGCCGGGTCGCGGCGATCACCGCGGCGGCCGTCTACGCCCTGCCCGCCGTCGTGCGGATCACGACCCAGGGCCTGAAGCAGGTGGACCCGGCCGCTGTGGAGGCGTCGCGCTCGCTCGGCGCCACCACCTGGCAGCAGATCCGCCAGGTGCAGTGGCCCCTGGCCAGGCCTGCGCTCTTGGTCGCCGCGAACCAGGGGGTCGTACTCGTCCTCGCCGTCGTCGTCATCGGCGGCCTAGTCGGCGGCGGCGCTCTCGGCTTCGACGTGGTCAAGGGCCTGACGGGCGGTGAGCTCGGCACCGGGCTCGTCGCCGGCGCGGGCATCGTCTGCCTGGGTCTGATGCTCGACAAGCTCACCCAGCCGAAGACGCCGTCGGCGTCCGCGGCGCCGGCCGCCCGGCACTGAGGCCGGGCCGCCTCGACCGTTCCCCCGTCCCCTCCCCTCGTTCTGTCCCCTCCCCCCTTCCCCTTGTGAAAGGCATGCTGAAATGATCACCACCATCCGTCACCGCGCTTCCTTCAGAACCGGGGTCGCCGCCGCGGGCCTGCTCGCGCTGCTGACCGTCAACGCGTGCAGCGCGGCCGAGACCACCAGCAGTTCCAAGGTCGTCAACCTCCACACCCCGTCCTGGGTGGGCGCGGAGGTCAACACCGCCGTCGCCGCGTACCTCCTGGAGCACGAGCTCGGCTACACCGTCAAGACCAAGCAGATGGACGAGACCCCGGCCTGGGACGCGATGAGCCAGGGCAAGATCGACGCCATCCTGGAGGACTGGGGCCACCCGCAGGAGGAGAAGCGGTACGTCGAGGGCAACAAGAGCGTCGTCGCGGCGGGCGATCTCGGGGTCACCGGCCACATCGGCTGGTTCGTTCCCAAGTACGTGGCCGACGAGCACCCGGACGTCACGGACCACAAGAACCTGAACAAGTACACCGATCTCTTCAAGACCCCGGAGAGCGGTGACCAGGGCCAGTTCATCAAGGGCGACCCGTCCTACGTGTCCTACGACAACGCTCTGATCAAGAACCTCCAGCTCGACTACAAGCCGATCGAGGCCGGTGCCGAGGCGACCCATCTCGCGCAGCTGGAGCAGCTGTACAAGAACAAGAAGCCGTTCCTCACCTACTGGTGGACGCCGCAGTGGATGAACGCGACCCTGGACCTCGTCGAGGTGAAGCTTCCCGAGTACAAGGAGGGCTGCGACCAGGACAAGGACGCCGTGGCCTGCGCCTATCCCGACGTACCGCTCAAGAAGTGGATGAACGCGAAGTTCGCCGCGGAGGACAGCGACGCGGCGAAGTTCCTGAAGAACTTCCAGTGGACGACCGAGCAGCAGAACCTCGTCGCCAAGTACGTGGCCGCCGACAAGATGACCTCCGAGAAGGCCGCCGAGAAGTGGGTCAAGGAGAACGAATCGGTCTGGAAGGCCTGGCTGCCGAAGAAGTAGCGTGCAACGGCCGGCCCTGCTCCACTCGTTCACCGAACAGGGCCGGCCCGAGGGCGCGGCCGGGGCGCACCGGTGCCCAGTGCCCCGGCGGTCACTTGGGTATCGAAGAGGCGACGTCGTCCAGCGTGGCGTCCGTCACGAGCCCGGTGTCCTCCAGGACGTCCATGTGGTCCTGGACCGTGATGTTGGCCTGCGTGGACAGCCTCCTGACCGTGGGGCTCTTCGTGGACGCGCGGACCTCGCCGATGGTGATGAAGACCTTGCCGTGGGAGGCCCGGAGCAGATCCACGAAGAGCCGGTCGAACGCCGGCCCCTGGGCCCGCTTCAACTGGTCCACCCAGCCTTGCTGTTCGGCGGTCGCCTGGTCGGGGATCGGGACGTTCAGCGCGAGCGCGTCCTCGCGGACCAGTTGGTCGAGTTTGCTGTGCCCGTCGAGAAGGTGCAGCCCGGCCCGTTTCACCGCTTCGCTCGACGCGCGCGTCTGGGCGAGTCGGCCCGCCGGGATCTCCCACAGTCCGGCCTGCCTGACCTTCGTGAGGAAGGTCTTGTCCAGGTCGGTGAGGGCGCCGGTATCGGCCACGTCCGTTACCGGGCCCGTAGCCGCCGCGGGGAGTTCGCCGGACACCACCTCCACCCGCGAGTCGTTGCGCTGGGAAAGCCACACGCTGGTGGTGGCGATGGCGGCGACGAGAACGACGACCACGGCGGTCAGACGCCCGCGGCCCCGGTTTCGACGGAATGAGCGCCGGTTGCCGGCGTGAGATTTCATCATGCCTCCTCAGGTGCCCGTCGGTCCGATGTGCTGTGGTGGCACCCGATCCCGCCGAGGCCCTGGCCACGCTAACCTTTGCCCTGGGCAAACGATTCGATTCAGCAATGATGCTCAAAAGCCCGGGACCTGCAGCAGCGGTCGGATATGCTCCCCGCCCTTCGGGCCGGTTCGGCACGCGGCCGGTCCGGGCGGGTGATCCGCCCCCGCCCGCGGAGGCGGACGCCAGGGGACCTCCGCACCCGGCGGCCGCGCTGCCCATCCGATTCCCCTCGGGATAATTGGGTAAAAAGGATAAAAGCTGTCATTTCATCGCCCTCCGCCGGGCGGGAGGTGTGCGCCATGGATCCCTGGCTGGTCTGGCTGATCACCGCGGTGGTCCTGTGCGCGGCGGAGATCTTCACCCTGACCGCCTCCCTTGCCCTGCTCGGCGGCGCGGCGCTGATCACGGCCGGCTTCGCCGCGCTCGGGCTCCCGCTTCCCTGGCAGTTCCTCCTCTTCGCGGCGGTGTCGACCGCCGGCCTGGTCTTCGTGCGCCCGGCGGCACTCCGCCGCCTCTCCCCGCGGGCCGAAGAACGTTTCGGCGTGGACGCCCTCGTCGGTGGCGCCGCCTACGTCACCTCGGAGGTTTCGAAGCTGGGCGGACGGGTCCGTGTCGGCGGCGAGGAGTGGACCGCGCGCTCCTACGACGAGACGCTCGTGATACCGCCCGGCACGACCGTGGACATCCTCGAGATCAAGGGCACCATCGCACTCGTCTACCCACGGGAGTGAAGCATGGAGATCTCTGCGTTCCCCGTAGTCGGCCTGCTGGTGGCCCTGCTGGCGGTGTTCACCGTGGTCCGGGCGGTGCGGATCGTCCCGCAGGCCCGCGCGCGCAACGTCGAACGGCTGGGCCGCTATCACCGGACCCTGAAGCCCGGGCTCAACGTCGTCATCCCCTACATCGACCGCGTGTATCCCGTGATCGACCTCCGCGAGCAGGTCGTCTCCTTCCAACCACAGCCCGTGATCACGGAGGACAACCTCGTCGTCGAGATCGACACCGTCCTGTACTTCCAGGTCACCGATCCGCGCGCGGCGGCCTACGAGATCGCCAACTTCTTGCAGGCCGTGGAGCAGCTGACGGTCACCACCCTGCGCAATGTCGTCGGATCCATGGACCTGGAGAAGACCCTGACCTCGCGGGACACGATCAACAGCCAGCTGCGCGGGGTGCTCGACGAGGCCACCGGCAAATGGGGGCTCAGGGTCAACCGGGTGGAGATCAAGGCGATCGACCCGCCGCAGTCCATCAAGGACGCGATGGAGAAGCAGATGCGGGCCGAGCGGGACAAGCGGGCCGCCATCCTCGGGGCCGAGGGGCAGCGCCAGTCCCAGATCCTGACCGCGGAGGGCGACAAGCAGTCCGCCGTCCTGCGCGCCGAAGGCAACCGGACCGCCGAGATCCTCCGGGCGGAGGGCCAGTCCCGGGCCATCGACGAGGTGTTCCAGGCCGTCCACCGCAACGACCCCGACCCCAAGCTGCTCGCCTACCAGTACCTCCAGATGCTGCCGCAGCTCGCGCAGGGCCCGGGAAGTACCTTCTGGGTGATCCCCGGCGAGGTCACGTCCGCCCTCCAGAACGTCACCCGTGCCTTCAGCGAAGTCCTCCCCCAGTCGACCGCCACCCGCGAGGCGTCATCCGACGGACTCGCCGTCCAGGCGGCCAACGACGCGGCGAAGGCCGCGGAAGCCGCCGCCGAAGCCCTCGCCGACGCCGCGGAGGCGGACAGCGAGGCAGGCAGCGTGCTCGCGGCACGGCCCCGGGCCGTCGAGCAGGGCGGCGACGCAGCCCCGCTGTCCGGTTCTCCGGACTGACTCCCCTGCCCGGACCAATCCGGGCGGCTGCGGGGCGGGCACCGGCGGAAAGGGCTCCTCCCCGCCGCGCCGCGGCCCTGTCCGTCAGCCGCGCTCCGGTACGTAGGCTCCCGCCTCGCGCTGGTAGATGTCCGGGATGCCATCGGCGTCGGCGTCGATGTTCTCCTCCTCGCACAGGCGCCGGTACAGGGCGTTGCGCCGGCGCAGGAGGACGGTCGCGATCAGGGCCGCGGCGACGGACGCGATCAGGACCGCCGCCTTGACCTGCTCCCCGACGCCTGCGCCGGGGAAGGCGAGTTCGCTGATGAGGAGGGCGACGGTGAAACCGATTCCGGCCAGGACGGACAGGCCCAGGACGTCGGCCCAGGCGAGGTCCGGGTTCAGTTCGGCCTTGGTGAAGCGGGCGGCCAGGTAGGTGCCCAGGAAGATGCCGAGGACCTTGCCCACGACCAGGCCGATGACGACACCGAGCGGTTCGGGGGTGGTGAACACCGCCGCCAGCGCCGGGCCGGAGACGGTGACGCCGGCCGCGAAGAGGGCGAACAGCGGCACCGCGACCCCGGCGGAGAAGGGGTGCATGAGGTGCGAGACCCTGGCGGCCGGAGAGGCCTCCTCGCCCTTGTCGCGCGTGGTGCGCAGGATCAGGCCCATGGCGACGCCCGCGACGGTGGCGTGCACGCCCGCGTTGTACATCAGGACCCAGATGGCGATGCCGAGGGGGACGTACCACCACCAGCCGCGCACGCGGAAACGCTGGAGGGCGTAGAAGATCACGAGTCCGGCGAGCGCACCGCCGAGCGCCCAGAAGTTCATGTCGGACGTGAAGAAGACGGCGATGATGAAGATCGCGCCGAGGTCGTCGACCACGGCGAGCGTGAGCAGGAAGGCGCGCAGAGCCGCCGGCAGGTGGGTGGAGATGACGGCGAGGACGGCGAGGGCGAAGGCGATGTCGGTGGCCATGGGCACGGCCCAGCCGTCCATGCTGCCGCCGCCCGCCCAGGCCGTCGCGGCGTAGAGCACGGCGGGTACGGCCATGCCGCAGACCGCGGCGATCACGGGCAGGGCCGCCGTGGCGGGGGTACGCAGCTCACCCAGGACGAGTTCTCGTTTGAGTTCGATGCCGGCCACGAGGAAGAAGACCGCGAGGAGTGCGTCGGCGGTCCAGTGTCCGACGGAGAGGTCCAGGCCGAGCGCGGGTATGCCGAAGTGGAAGTCGCGTATCGCCTCGTACGCACCGCTCCACGGCGTGTTGGCCCACACGAGGGCGACGACGGCGGCGGCCAGCAGGACCAGTCCGCCCACGGTCTCGGTCCGAAGGGCCGAGGCGATCGCCTGCCGCTCCGGCCAGGGCACGAGTCCGAACACGATACGCGGGCGCGGGCTGCTCATGATGATTACCTTCCGGGGCGTCGGCTGAGAACGGGCACACGGCCCCTATCGCCGACCAGACTTCCCGGCACACCCCGCGTCCTTCATCCGTACGGATGGGTGCATTGACGCGTTCTTTACACCCTATCGGCGATTCCGCGAACCCGCCAGAGGGGTTCCCACCTGCTGAAACACCAAAAAGCGGGGGCCGTCCACACCAGGCGCAAGGTGTGGACGGCCCCCGCGGGAACCGGGCCGCCGGGGCGACGGTCAGACGGTGGTCTTCACCGGTTCCTGGTCGTCGTCCCCGTCCTCTGCGGTGTCCTGGCCGGCGTCGCGGCGGCGGACGTAGTCAAGGAAGGAGCTCAGCTCCCGCTTGACGACGGGGGCCAGCAGGTACAGGCCGATGATGTTGATGACGGCGAGCATGAACAGCACCGCGTCGGCCATGTCGATCAGGGTCTGCAGGGTCAGCAGGGAGCCGGCGACAGCGAACAGGGTGTAGAAGACCTTGAAGGTCAGCTCACTGGTGCGGCTGCGACCGAAGAGGTGCGTCCAGGCCTTCATGCAGTAGTAGCCCCAGGTCAGCACGGTGGAGATGGCGAAGAGCATCACCGCGATGGTGAGGATGTAGGGGAACCACGGCATGACGGTGCCGAAGGCGTCGGAGGTGATCGTCACGCCGCCGATGGACTCGCCCTTGCGCGCCTCGCCCCAGCTGGCCGGGTTGGCGATCACGATCGTCAGCGCGGTCATGGTGCAGATGACCACGGTGTCGATGAACGGCTCCAGCAGGGCGACGAGGCCCTCGCTGGCGGGGTGCTTGGTCTTGACGGCGGAGTGCGCGATCGGGGCGGAGCCGAGGCCCGCCTCGTTGGAGAACGCGGCCCGCTTGAAGCCGATGATCAGCGCGCCGAGGACACCGCCGGCGACGCCCTCGGGGTTGAAGGCGCCCTCGATGATCGTGGAGATCGCGGCGGGAACCTCGGTGACGTTGACGCCGATGACGACCAGGCAGGCGACGATGTAGATGCCGGCCATCGCCGGGACCAGCTTGCTGGTGACCGAGGCGATGGAGCGGATGCCGCCGAGGAGGACGATGCCGACGATCGCGGCGATGAGGATGCCGAAGAACAGGGCGCCGGCGGAGGAGCCCATCATGCCGCTCTCGCCGCCGGTGACGGAGACGATCTGGGCGTAGGACTGGTTGACCTGGAAGAGGTTGCCGCCGAAGAGGCCGAAGAAGAGGATCATCGCGGAGGCGAGGACCGCCAGGACCTTGCCGAGGGTCTTGCCGCGGGCGCCGAAGCGCTCCGTCAGGCCCTTGGGCAGGTAGTGCATCGGGCCGCCGGAGACGGTGCCGTCGGGGTGCACCTCGCGGTACTTCACACCGAGCGTGACCTCGACGAACTTCGTCGCCATGCCCAGGAGGCCGCAGAGGATCATCCAGAAGGTCGCACCGGGACCACCGATGGACACGGCGACGGCGACACCGGCGATGTTGCCGAGGCCCACCGTGCCGGAGACGGCCGCCGTCAGCGCCTGGAAGTGGTTGACCTCGCCGGTCGAACCCTTCTCGTCGTACTTGCCGCGCACCACGTCCACCGCGAGGCGGAACTTGCGTATCTGGACCAGCCCGAACCAGCCGGAGAAGACCAGGCCGGCCACGACGAGCCAGGCGACGATCAGCGGAAGCTGGGTCCCTCCCACAGGGACGGAGTAGAAGACGATGTCCCCGAGCCATTTGGCGATGGGCTCGAAGAAGCCGCTGACGGCGTCGTCTACGGCGTTGGTGATGGTGTCGAGTGACATCTGGCTTTACCTCGATGCGCAGAACCGGCGCAGTGCGGTGCGTCGGTGTGAGTGCGGGCTTTGAGCGAACGCCGCCGTCCGGGCGGCGACCCTGGGCGTCTCGGTCCGCGGACGTGGACCAAGGCCTCCCAGGCCGTGCAGAGCCGGTGCGTGCCGGCACTCCGTTGTCCGGTGAGGGGTGGGCCGAAAACGGAGTTGCGCATTCTTAGCACGGCCTTTATCGATTACTTAGTGACGTGGATCACTCCTCCGGGCCCGCACCCCGGAATCCCAAGGGCCGGTGATGCGATCGTTATCCGGATTTGAGGTTCCGATGAGCGAACTGCCCTGTCCGGTCTGTTGCGGTTCGGCCAGCCGGACCGGCGGGCGAACGGACCATGGCGGGCAGGAGGAAGTCCAGTGAACTGGCTGGTCAACACCGTCGGAGCGGCCTGTGTGCTGTTGGTCCTGAGGGACGTCTTCCACACGCTGTGGCATCCGACGGGCCACGGCGGCCTGAGCAGGCTCGTCATGACGGGCCTGTGGCGGCTCTCCGCCGCAACGGCACCGCGCCGCCGCGCGGCCGGACTGGTGGGACCGATCGCGATGGTGGTCGTCGTGGTGATGTGGGCATTGATCGTGGTCGTGGGGTGGGCGCTGATCTACTGGCCGCACATGCCGGAGGCCTTCGCCTACGCACCCGGGCTGATCCCCGCCGAGCACGCGTCCTTCACGGACGCGCTGTACATCTCCCTGGTCAACATCTCCACGCTCGGCCTGGGGGACATCGCACCCGCCGAGGGGTGGCTGCGCATCGTCGCCCCGCTGGAGGCCGTCGTGGGCTTCGCCCTGCTGACCGCGACGGTGTCCTGGACGCTGGGCATCTATCCGGCCCTGGCCCGCCGCCGGGCGCTGGCCCTCCGCCTCTCCCACCTCGCGCGGACACATCCCGCGGCGGAGCAGATCGACACGGACTCGGGCGCGGCGATCCTCGACAGCCTGGCGGCCGGGATCTCGGTGCTCTCGGTCGACTTCATGCAGTACGCCGAGTCGTACTACTTCCACGACGGGGACGATCGCACCTCCCTCGCCTGCCACCTCGGCTACGTGTGCGACCTGGCCGACCGGGCCGCCGGCGCCCGGCACGCCGATGTGAGGCTGTCCGCCGCGGTCCTGAACGCCGCCCTGGAAGACCTCGCCGCCATCCTCGACCAGCGCTTCCTCCGCACCCACGGCACCCCGCGGCAGATTTTCCGGGCCTTTGCGGACGATCACGGACGCCGGTCCGGTACCTGACGCGCCCCGCCCCTGCCTCCGCCGCCCGGAGAAGCCGCGGGCCGCGTACGGGGCCGGGCGCTGCGCCGCGGGCCTACTCCTCGCCCCCGCGGGGCGCGGGCCCGCCGCCGGCGCGGCGGGGCAGGTCTCGGGGGCCGGTGGCTCGGGTGATGGCGCTCTCGACGGCGGCCACCCGGTCCGCGAGCAGACCGAGGGCGGCCACCGCGCGACTCACGGAGTCCTCGCCGGAACCGCCGAGCGCCTGGCTGCGGACGTACGCCGCGGTGATCTCGGCCCAGCGCGCGGCCGGGCCGTCGGTGAGGGTGCCGCGGAGGGCGGCGAGCTTGAGGAGATCCGCCTCCGCACCCGTGGTGAGGGTCTGGGCCTCCGCCGTGTAGTGGTCGTCGATCAGCGCGGACAGCTCCGCGTCGTTCATGGCCGGAGAGATCCGGGCCGCGATCTTGTTCATGTTCCGGTACGAGCCCTGGAGCCGGAAGGGAGGCTCGGTGCGGCTCGTGCCGCTCCGGGCCGCCGAGGCCATGTAGGCCCCGTTCACCGCGAGGACCGTCCGCCGGGCGGTGAGCAGGTGCCGGAGGACCACGAGGATCCGGTCCAGTTCGGCCGCCTGGAACGGGTGGGTGAGCCGGTCTCGGCGCGCGGTGGGGTCTTCGGCCGCGAGGCGTACCAGCAGCTCCAGATCGGCCCGCTCCCGTCCGGCGAGCGGGGCGAGGACGGGGTTGGAGGTGAGGGCGTTCTCGACGAAGCTGAAGGCGAAGGCGTCTTCCTTTCCGTTCAGCACGTCGCCGAGGTTCCACACGTCGGCCCGGTTCGCGAGCATGTCGGGAACCCGGAAGCGCTGCCCCGACTCGGTGTACGGGTTGCCGGCCATGCAGACGGCGAAGCGCTTCCCCCGCAGGTCGTGTCCGTCCAGCGTGCGGGTCGCGTCGCACAGCGGAATGAACTTCTGGAGCAGCTCGGGCGAGGTGTGCTGGATGTCATCCAGGTAGAGCAGGACGTTGTTCCCGGCGGCGAGCGCGAAGGCGATCTTCTCCAGCTCGCGGCGGGCGGCGGCATCCGGCGCCTCGGCGGGGTCCAGGGAAGTGGTGCGACCGAGGGCCGGACCGTCGACCTTGACCAGGAGCAGCCCGAGGCGTTCGGCGACGTATTCCATGAGGGTGGTCTTGCCGTAGCCCGGCGGTGAGACCAGCAGGAGCAGGCCGTGGCTGTCGGTGCGCTTGGCGTCCCCGACCGCGCCCAGCTGCTTGGCGAGGTTGTCGCCGATGAGGGGCAGGTAGACCTCGTCGACGAGCCGGTTGCGGACGAAGGAGGACATGACCCGGGGCCGGTACGCGTCCAGGCGCAGCTGTGCCCGCTCGGCTGCGAGCAGGCCGCTGCGGCGCTGCTGGTAGGCGCGGAAGCCCGGGACGGCGTGGGCCGCGAAAGCCGCCGTGCGGGTGAGGAACTCGTCCAAGCGCACGTCCATGGCACGCCCGGTGATCCGGGGATGGGCGCCGAGCAGGCCGGTGACGGTCGCCGTCGTCGCGCCCGTGGCCTCATAGCGGTCCAGGGCCGGGCACAGTTCGACCGCTGCCGCCTCGGCGATGTCCCCCGCGTCGATGTCCTCGCCGCACGCCGTCGCGTAGGAGGTGAGCCAGCCCTCGACGAGGTGCCGTCGTGCCGCCAGGTCGGGGAGGACGGCGAGGTCCTCGTCGTACGGTGAACTCCCCACGGTCCGGCGGAACGTGTCGAGCAGGGTGTGGGCCGCGGCGGAGAGCGCGAATCCGTCGGGGCCGGTGGTCAACTCCTCGAAGAGGTACGCGGCGGCGTGCGCGGCATCCGTTTCCCGCTCGATGGACCGGGAGATCTCCGAGGCGAGTTCCGCCCGGAGGCCTTCGATCGCCGGCGCGAGCCCGAACGTTTCGCGGGCCCGGACCAGGGACATCGCCCGCCGGACGAAGGCATCGCGGAAGTCCGCCCTCGCGCTGTGGGCCCAGAAGAGTACGGCCGCCGCCCGGACGTGCGGCGGGTAGCGCAGCAGGCCGGCCTTCTCGTGCAGCCTGAGCACCGCGTCGAGGATCACGGTGGCGTCGTGATCGTGGACGCCGCGTTCGTAGCCCTCGTCGTACGCGGCCTCGGCGGCCCGCCGTACGACCGCCGGCAGGTCGGCGTCGGCCAGGGCGGCGGCGCCGTGGTCGGCCAGCAGCCGCGCGGCCAGGTGTTCGGCCCGGTACACCTCGGGGGACTCGGACGGCAGCAGCCGGTCCCAGTAGGGACGGGTGTCGGCGAAGTCCGGGTCGGTGACCGGACGGCGGTAGTCGGTGCCGGTCAGGGCGAAGGCCTGGCCGTCGCGGTGCGGTACGAGGGTCAGCTCGGGGCTCTGGCGCGTGACGGCGAAGCGGTGGCGGCCCAGGCGGATCGTGTCGCCGCCGTCGCCGAACAGCTCCCCGCGGTCGCGCAGGGCGCGCCCGGCCTCCTGGCGGGCGGCCAGCAGCCGGCCTTCCAGCTCCTCCGCCCGCACGGCGTCGCCGAGCTGCCTCAGCTGGTCGGCGGTGCGGCGGACCTTGTCCGCCATGGGGTCGGAGGTGAAGTAGGTGTTGATCTCGTCGAGGCTGGCGAGTCCCGACGTGCGGCGGGCGACCGCTTCCAGGACACGGCGCGCGGAGTCGGAGAGGGCTTCGGCGCGCCGGGCCCGGGCGTCGCGCAGGGTCTGCTGGCGGGAGGAGAACGCGTCGTGGACCTCGGTCCGCTTCTCGGTGATCTCGGCCAGGAACCCGTCGTGCTCGGCGAAGCGCGACTCCAGGTTCTCCAGCTGGAGCAGCAGGCGCGCGAGCTGGGCCTCGCACTCCTCGGGCGTGGACGCCGTGGCCAGGGCGCCGGTGACGGCCTGGCCGAGCAGCGCGAACTCGGCCGCGAACTCGGCCCGTCCTTCACGGTCGAGGAGCTCCCGGCGGCGGGCGGCGAGCGTGGCGCGGGCCCGGTTGACGGACCCGAGGACCTCGGCGATCCGCTCCAGGATGGTCGTGCGCACGGTCGCGTCACCGATGTCGAGGCCCGCGACGACCTCGACGAGGGTCTGGAGGCCGAAGGTCCGCTCGGCCAGCCGCTCCTCGACGGGGACGGCTTCGGCGACGGTGGTGATGGCCTCGGCTTCGGCGGTGAGCCGTTCGGCCTCGACGTGATGGGCGGTGAAGGCGTCCTCGCGGTGCAGGAAGGCGACGGCACGCCGGGCCGCGGCGGTGATGTCGCCTTCCACGCTCGCGGCCAGGGCCTCGATGCCGTCGGTGTCCGCGTGGCGCATCTCCTTGAGGGTGACCAACCGGCCCTGTGCCCGCCGCAGCTCGGTGATGCGGTCGATCCACTCCTCGGCGGTGGCCGGGGCCTCGCCACGGATGCGGCGGACCAGCCGGGCGATCGTCCGGGCGGCTTCGCCGAGGGCGTCGGCGGCCTGACGGGTGAGGGCCTGGACGCTCTCGAACTCCTCCAGTACCTGCGCGGCCGTGGACCGTACCTCCTCCAGGGGGCCGCGCAGGTCTCCGGTCTCCGCGTCGCCGAGCCAGGGGAAGCGGTCGGCGGCGCGGACACAGGCGGCGAGCAGCGTCTCGTAGGCCGCCCCCACCGGCGCGGCCCCGGTCTCCGTGGCCTGCCGGGCGATGGAGAGGCAGTCGGCGATGCCCCGCACCAGGTCGGGGTTGCCGATGCGGGCGAGTGGTCCGTCCGCGGACGAGGGGACGTGGGTGTCGGACGTGTAGGGGGTGCGCCAGATCTGTACGGGGTGCATCCGCGCGGGCTCGCCGGAGCCGGCGCGCAGCACGACGAGTGTGCCGTCGTCGAAGAGGGCGTGGCCGTGGCAGGGAATCGGGGCGGCGACCTCTTTGCGGATCAGGTTGTAGGACAGCAGCAGGCCGCGCCCACCGGAGCCGGCGTGGAAGGCGAAGAGGACGTCCTCGCCATGGGGAGAGCGCACGGCCTTTTCGAACGCCAGGTCCGTGGTGTCCGTGTCGAAGGTCTTCACGGTGCCCGAGGCGAGGCAGTATCCGCCGGGGAAGACGATGCCCTCGTCGTCGGGCAGCCGGCGGCAGGACCGGCCGATGCCGTCGAGGCGGACGACCGTGTTGGTGACGGTGTTGTAGACCAGGTGGCGCCTGGTCTCCTCCTTGTAGGGGCGGACGCGGAGCAGGATCAGCGCGCCGACGGTGGCGTGGGCGATCTCGGCGTCGGCGAGGGACTGGAGGGGCTCGTCGACCGGCTCGCGGTGAATGCCCTCGCCGGTCTCGGTGTCGTTGTCGGTCTTGACGACGAGGGCGCCTCCGACCGTGGAGACGAAGATCCGTCCGTCGACGGATGCGTGCGGGTACCGGCCCGGGACGTGGTCGTCGCGGGTGGTCTCGCACCACTCGACGTCGTGGGCGGGCGGGAAGACGTGGTCGCGCTCCCCCCGGGCGTCCAGGAACCTCGCCTCGCCGGCCTGGGTGAGGGACCAGCGCAGGACGCGGATGTCCTCGGCCTGCTCCCCGGTCCGGAAGACGGCCAGCAGCCTGCCGTCGGCGTGACGCAGCCGCAGCAGGCGCGCGCCCTGGTAGTAGCGGTGCAGCGCCCCGAACTCCCGGGTGAAGGCGGGGTCTTCGAGGAGGCCGGGCACGGCGGCGGCGGGCAGCGGGTTCAGGTCGCGGTCGTACAGGGCGAGCACGTCCGCGACGGACGTCTCCTGGCCATGACCGGCGGCGCCGTGGTAACCGAAGAGCAGTGCGTCCCCGATGGCGACGATGTCGCCGGGCACCCGGCTCTGCTCGGTCCGCAGGCGCTCGGAGCCCGAGAGCGTGAGCCCGGCCCCGCCGAACTCGGCGGTGCGGGCGGCGTTGAGGGCCTCCGCGCGCCGGGCCAGCTCGCCGGCCTGCGCTGCCAGGCGGTCGCGCAATACCTCGTACGTACCCGCGTCCAACAGCGTCGTCATCTGCTCCAGCTCCCTCGCGTACAAGATGGTGTGCGGTTGCGGAGCCGCCACTACTGCGGCGGCTCCGCAACCTTGACCGCACCCCCGTGGCGGTCAGTTCTTGGCGGCGCCGTTCAGGACGGCACCGCTGGACCCGGCGAGTCCGCTCACCGGCAGGTCGGCCAGGCCCAGCTGTCGGGCTCGTGCCAGCAGCTCGTCCAGCTGCCCGGATCCGGCCGGCATCAGCTTCATGAGAAGGGCCGAGACGGTCAGGTTCTGCACGTCGGACGTGGACAGCGAGCCCAGCATCTTGGTGAGGTCCTCGGTGAAGGAGGAGGCTGCGCCGTCCAGCCAGGGCCCGGCCAGGGTCCGGGCGGTCTGCGAGTGCTCCATGAACCCGTCCACCGCCCGGCCCATCGACATCGCGCCCACGATCCGGTCGAAGAAGGCCGCCTCACCGCCGACGATGCTGATGTCGGCGCTCTCCAGTCCCGTCGCCAGCACGGTCGCCTGGGCCTCGGCCACCTGCCGCTGCATGTCGAGCCCGGCGAGGCGGACTTCCTTCTCCGCCTCCAGCCGCAGCCGGTACTCCTCGTGGCCGCGCGAGGCCTCGTCGAGGGCGGCCATGGCCGCGGCCTTCTCGGTGAGGCCCTCGGCCTCCGCCTTCAGCTTCTCCCCGATCGCGGCCGCCTGGGCCAGTGCCATGTCGCGGGCGCCGTCCGCCTCGGCCCTGAGCCGTGCCGTGGTGGCTCCGGCCTCGGCCAGGCCGGTCTTCTCGATCGCGTCCGCTTCCTTCTCCCGTACGGCGACGGCGGCCAGACCCTCGGCGGCTGCCTCCGCCTGGATTCCTTCGGCGAGCCGGATCTTGGCCCGGGCGTCGAGGTCGGCGGTCTTGTTCCTGGCCTCGGCGAGGGTGAGCTCCTCCGCCGCCCGGTGCACGGCCGCCTGCTCGGCGGCCTCCGCCGCCTTGATGTCCTTGACCAGCTTCTCCTGCGCCTGCGCCTCGGCGGCGATGACGACGGCCTGACGCTCCCGCTCGGCCTCTTCCACCGTCCGCAGCCGCTTGATGGACTCCTCCTGCTCGGCGACGGTACGGTCGACCGCGATCCGCTCCCGCACGACCTCGGCGATGTCCCGCTTCTCGGTCTCGACCTCCTTGTCGGCGGCGATCCGGGTCAGCTGGGTCTCCCGTTCCCTCGCGATGACCTCCAGCAGTCGGTCCTTCTCGATCCGCTCGTTCTCGACGGCGATGACCCGCTCGCGGTTCTTCTGTGCGACGGCGACCTCACGGGCCTGGTTCTCACGCTGGATGCCGAGCTGCTCCTCGGTCTTGAGGAAGGCGCTCTGCGCCCGCAGCCGCTCCTCCTCCACCACACGGGCGGTTTCCGCCTCCTCCCGGGCCCGGACCGTCTCGATCTCGCGGCGCTGCTTGATCTCGGCGTCGGCCTGCCGACGCTCGAGTTCCAAGATGGCCTCGCGTGCGTCGACGTTCTGCCGGGTGAGCTCCTTCTGCTCGTGCTGGCGGAACTCGTTGGTGCGCACGCTCTCGACGGCCGTCAGCTCGGTGATCTTCCGGATGCCCTGGGCGTCCAGGATGTTGCCTGCGTCCAGCTGGGCGAGCGGGGTCTGCTCCAGGTAGTCGATCGCCGCGTCCTCCAGGCTGTAGCCGTTCAGATCGGTGCCGATGACGTGGATGATCCGGTCGCGCAGTTCGTCGCGCATCGTGTAGAGATCGGTGAAGTCGAGTTGCTTGCCGACCGTCTTGAGCGCCTCGGAGAACTTGGCGTTGAACAGCTCCTGCAGCGTCGCCTTGTCCGAGGCCCGCTGGGTGCCGATGGCCTGGGCGACCTTGATGACGTCCTCGACGGTCTTGTTGACCCGGACGAAGAAGGAGATCCGGATGTCGGCGCGGATGTTGTCCTTACAGATGAGACCGTCGCGCCCGGTGCGGGAGATCTCGATGGTCTTGACCGAGATGTCCATGATCTCGGCCTTGTGCAGCACGGGCAGCACCACCTGGCCGGTGAAGGTCACATCGACCTTTCGCATCTTGGAGACGATCAGGGCCTTGCCCTGCTCCACCTTGCGGAACAACCGCGTCAGCACGATGAGGGTGACGACCGCGAGAACGAGGACGACGATGACGAGCGTGCCAAGGCCCAAAGAGATGGCATCCATGAGGAATCCCCACGTGAGAAGTCGAAGCCGGTAGGCCCGGAGGCCGGGAGGGGCGGCGGGTCAGCCGCGCGGGTCGAGCGCCGCGTCGAAGGGCGCGACCCAGAAGAATTCGCCCGCGTCGTCGTACGCGTACAGCAGCGCGGTGCTGCCGAGCGTGAGCGGATCACTGCCGTGCTGGCGGACCTGGACGATCGCGGTGGCGCCGCCACCTGCCGCGACTTCCGCCTGACCGAAGCCCTGGTCCACCCGCCCGGTGCGGATGACGCAGGTCAGGCCGACGAAGTCCAGCCGGGACGGCCCGGGTTCGTCGGGGAAGAGCTTGGCCAGCGGCCGCAGGAGTAGTCGGGTGACGCGCCACGACAGCAGGAGCGAGGCGAACAGCAGGGCGGCGCCGAGGAAGCTCTCCACCCCACCCGGCCATCCCGTACGGGCGAGGAGCACGGAGCCGGCAAGGCTGGTGAACCAGGCCAGGCCGATCAGCACCGACGCCGACACGGTGACGGGCACGCCGCCGAGGCCGAGGACACCGCCACCCGAATCGGCGGCGTCGTGGTCGGCGGCCCCGCACAGCACGAGCAGCCAGAACCCGAGGACGACGGCCAGGGCCGATGTCAGCAGCACCGTGGGAAAGCCGAGAGCGGCCCCGATGAACTCGTCCACGTCTCCCCCTCCCTTCCGGCACCCGGCATCAGGTGCGTGGGCCGGTGCGGCCTCCCTCCATCCTGCCCCGGAGGCGGCCCCACGCACATTGCCGACCATCGGCAATCTTTACGCCTCTTTCACGCCGACCGCAGGATGGTCGGGCGACGAGCATTGGCGTTAGCATCTAACTAAAGTTAGTGACTAACGAAAGGTGGAGGCATGCTGTCGACGACGGTGGTGGTGGCCGGCGCCGGGCCGACCGGATTGGCGACCGCCTGTGGACTGCGCGCCGCGGGCGTTCCCGTCCGGGTGCTGGACAGGGCGCCGGGACCGGCGGCGACCTCGCGGGCCCTGGGCCTTCAGCCACGCGGTGCCGAGGTGCTCGACCGACTCGGCGCCCTCGGCGACCTGGCCGAGCGATCGGTGCGGATCTCCCAGGTCCTGACGTACGTCGACGGACGCCCCCTGGCGAGACTGCCCGTCGGGCGGCCCACCAGGCTGGTCACCAGGCCCGGCCTGCTCATGTCCCAGGCCGAGGTCGAGGCCCGGCTCCGGGACCGGCTGGCCGGGCTCGGCGTCGAGGTCGAATGGGGCCGCGCGGTGCTGGACGTGCGCCAGGACCCGGAGCGGGTCGTCTTGCGCCTCGACCACGGCGAGGAGGAGGCCGGCTGGCTGGTGGGGTGCGACGGCGCGCACAGCCGCGTGCGCAAGGCCGCCGGGATCGCCTTCCCCGGCGTGCCGGTGGTGGAGCGCTTCCTGCTGGCCGACGTGACGGCCGGCCTGCCGGTCCCCCGGGACACGGTGGCGGTCTGGCTGCGCGGGGACACGATGCTCGGGGCCTTTCCGCTGCCGGGAAAGGACCTGTGGCGCCTGATGGCGCCCGCCGCACCCGGATCGGCGGCGGACCCGGCGGACAGCCTGGCGGAGCTCCTGCGGCGGGAGGCCGGCGTTCCCCGCACCGCGGTGCGGGAGGTGCACTGGACCTCCACCTTCCGGATCAACCGGCGTCTCGCCTCGTCATACCGCAGCGGCAGGCTGCTGCTCGCCGGTGACGCCGCGCACATCCACAGCCCCTTCGGCGGTCAGGGCATGAACACCGGCCTGGGCGACGCGGAGAACCTGGCCTGGAAGCTCGCCCTGGTCGCCACCGGGCGGTCCGACGACGCCCTGCTGGACACCTACGAGGCCGAACGCAGACCGGTCGCCCGCGAGGTGCTGTCGTCCACCACCGCCATGACGGGCGTGGTGCTCGGCCGGAGCACGTGGGCCCGGGCCCTGCGCGACCACGTCTTCGTCCCCCTGCTCGACCGGCCCACCGTGCAACGCCGGCTCTGGGAGAAGTCCTCCCAGCTGACCCTCAGCTACCGCAGGGGCCCCCTCGGCACCCTCCACCGGCTCCCCAGGCCCCTCCCCGGACCTGCCCCGCACCCCGGCGACCGCGTACCGGACGGGCCCTGCATCCGTCAGGACGGCAGCACCACGCGCCTGTACGAGGAACTGCGCACGGGCTGGGCCCTCCTCAGCCCCGGGGCGCCTCCCTCCGCCCAGGAGGCCGTCGCCGTGCGGCACCTCGGTGCGGACAAGGTGACCGCACTCACCGTGCCGGGCGGCTCCCGGCGCACCCTGCTGGTACGACCCGACGCCCACCTGGCCTGGCGCGGAACGCGGGCCGCCGCTCTGGACCGGGCACTGACACGCATACTCGGGAACGGCACAGGACAGTGAGCGAGCACCGAAAACGCCCGGAGGCGGTAGTTCCATGAGTACGTCCCCCACGCCGGTTCCCGGCCTGCGCGAACGGAAGAAGGCGCAGACGCGCCGGACGATCCAGGAACAGGCCCTGCGCCTGTTCCTGGCCCAGGGGTACCAGAACACCACCGTCGAGGAGATCTCGGCCGCGGCGGGGGTCTCGCACATGACGTTCTTCCGGCACTTCCCCACCAAGGAGGCCGTGGTGGAGTCCGACGACTACGATCCGCTGATCGCCCGGCTCATCGAGGAGCGGCCGCGCCACGAGGACAGCCTCACCGCCCTGTGCAGCGCCCTGAGCCAGGGCCTGCGGGCGGTGTACGCCGACGGCAAGGACTCCCTGCTCGCCCGTACCAGACTCATCCTCGGCACGCCCGCCCTGCGCGCCCGGACCTGGGACAACCAGTACGCCACCCAGCGGCTCTTCGCCGACGCCCTCAGATCGCGCCACCCCGGCGAAAGCGACCTCTCCGCCCGGGTCGTCGCGGCGGCCGCCCTCGGGGCCGTGACGACGGCACTCGCCGCCTGGGTCGAAAGTGACGGCGCCCTCGACCTCCCCGCCCTGGCCGACGAGGCCTTTCGCGCCCTGCGCCCGTCATAGCGGCCACCGCCCCCGCGGGCGGTCCCCGGCCCGGTCCGGTGCCGCCACGGGCTCCCTGCCGACCCTCCGCCGAGGACCCGCCGTCCCCTACCGCTCCACGTCCTGCCCGCCCAGAGCCATCACGACTCCGGTCAGGAACAGGCTCAGGCCGATCACCACGAAGGGGAAGCCGGGACCCGGCAGGACGTACATCACCGCTCCCAGGCAGGTGACGGGAAGCCCCGCGGCGGCGAGTACGAGGCCGAGACGGCGCTCGGCCGTGACCCAGCGGTAGAGGGCGGCGCGGCAGGTTCGGAACCGCATCAGGCCGCCCTCCGGACGGTGCCCGTCATCGGGGGAACGGCACCGGGCAGATCGGCACGGCACGGCAGCGGCACCACCGCCGGCATGAGCAGCGGCTTCGTCGTCCTGCCCAGCGCTGTCGCGTGGATCATGTGCTTCCATTCGTGGGCGCCGTTCCGGAATGAGGCGCTCACCTTACCTGGACCATACGTGGCGTGTTCATGCCGGTGATCGGCAACGAAGAAGGCCGAGCACTGCCGCCAGGGGCCCGTCAGAACCGCGTAAGGGATCCGTAAAATCCATAGCGGTGTGCCGGGAAGCCTGGTCGGCGGTCAAGGGGACACCTCTCACTCGCCGATCGGGGGCTCGTTTTCCATGGTGCTCGTCGCTGTCTTCGGGGTCGTGCTGCTCATCGCGGTCCTGCTGTCCGGGCTCGCCGCCCGGACCGTCCTGTCCACCTCACTCCTCTTCCTGCTCGGCGGCGCTCTGGTCAGCGACGGCTTCCTGGGCCTGATCCACGTCACGCCGGACAGCGAGATCGTCGCGGTGACCGCGGACCTCGCGCTGTTCGCCGTGCTGTTCACCGACGGCATGCACGTCTCGTTCCCGGCCCTGCGCCGGAACTGGCGGAACCCGGCACGGGCCCTGGGCCTGGGCATGCCGCTGGCCCTCGTCGGCATGGCGCTGGTCACCCACTACCTCGTGGGTCTCGACTGGACGACGTCGTTCCTGGTGGGAGCCGTTCTCGCGCCGACGGACCCGGTGTTCGCCTCGGCCATCGTGGGCCGCAAGGAGGTGCCGGCCAAGCTCCGGCAGCTGCTGAACGTGGAAAGCGGGATCAACGACGGACTCGCCCTGCCCGTCGTGCTCGTCCTGATCGCCGCCGCCGGTCCCACGTCCGGGCATGCGGAGGCCTCGCTCGGCAAGATCGGGCTGGAGCTGCTGCTGGGCCTCGTCTTCGGTGTCGTACTGCCGCTGCTGCTGGCGGGCCTGGTCCGGGTACGGAACCTGGGCGCCGAGCCCCGGCTCCAGCCGCTGCTGCCGCTGGCCACCGGGATCATCCTGTACGGACTGTGCCACCTCACCCACGCCAACCCGTACCTGGCGGCCTTCTCCGCGGGCGCGGTCATGGCGAGCGTCTCGCCGACGGCCAAGGAGGTCTTCGAGCCCCTGGGAGAGGCGGTGGCGGAACTCGCCAAGTTCGCCGCCCTGCTGGTGTTCGGCGCGCTGCTCACTCCGGCGCTCTTCGGCGACCTGTCGTGGGGCGGGTACGCGGCCGTGGTACTGGCCATCGTGCTCATCCGGCCCGCGTCCCTGCTGGTGTCGCTGCTGGGCACGAAGTTCGAGAAGCGGGAGAAGCTGGTCGCGGCGTGGTTCGGCCCCAAGGGATTCGCATCGGTGGTCTACGGTCTGCTGGTCCTCCAGGCCGGTATCCCGCAGGGCGAGACCGCATACACCCTGATCGCGGTCTGCATCGCCTTCTCCATCGTCGCCCACAGCAGCACGGACGTTCCGGTGGCCCGCCTGTTCCACATCCAGGGCGACGCCGGCGTGCCGAGCGGCGAGCTGCTCACGGCGGCTGCAGCGGCACCGGCCGCAGAAGCGGCACCGGCGGCCGAGGCGTACGACCGCGCGGAGAAGGCTCCGCGACAGGAGGGCCGTGTCCGGAGCTGAGACGGAACGCCCCGCTCGCCGGGGCATACGCAGAGAGGGCCGGCGCCCGGTCGGGGGAACCCTGGCGGGGCTCGGCGGCCTGGCCTCGCTCGGCTCGGCCGCGGTCGCCTTCGCCGCTCTCCGGGCGGACGTTCCGGACGAGCCGGACGAGCGGACCTATGCAGCGACGCTGCCCGCCGACGACGAGTTGAGCGCGTACGCGGCGCAGGCGGACATCTCGGGCGGCGGGTCGAGCGACTTGGCTCCGGCCGTCGTCTCCCTGTCGACCGAAGGCCCGCTCTACTCCGTGGCCCTGGCGCTCGTCACCCTGGTGATCGGCGTGCTGGGCCTGTTCGCCTGCTGGTGTCTGGTCGGCCCGCCGGGGCGGATGTCCTGGGGTCGGTCGAAGAGCCTCACGCTGGCCGCATGGGCCGCCCTGGCCCTGATCGCCGACGCGTTCCTGATCCTGTGGCTGCTGGTCTGGCTCGGCGGGCCCTACTGGCTGCATCCGACGCTCTGGCTGCTGACGGTGCTCCCCGCCGCCGTGTCCGCCGTTGCCCTCAGGACGAAAGGCGCACGTACATGACCTCGGCACGTACCGTACGGGCCGTGGCCGGGGCGGCGGCCTGGTGGGGCCTGGTGACCCTGGCGCTCTGGCTGGTCGGTCTCCTCCTCGGCCAGTCGGCTCCCCTGTCGGGATGTGCTCTCGGCGCCCTGGCCGTCATCGTGATCGGCGAGATCGGCGACCGCGTCCGCAGGGCCTGGAAGCACATGCGGCAACGATCCCTCTGATCGTCCCGAGGGCCTCTGACCGCATCGACTCCTTCGGGAAAGGTAGGACGACCTCATGAAGACCAGCGACTCCGACGGCGTCGGGGACCGCCGGTGAACGACGAACCCGTCTTCGTACGACACACACGGACCCGCCGGTACGTCTACAACCCCCGCAACGCCGTGGGTCGCGCCTTCATCGTCATCGCACCGCTCGTCGCGATCGGCATGCTCTCCTCGCTCTACGCCGGCTGGCACTGGAGCGAAGGCGAACTGCGCACGGCCGTCCGCCAGGCCGCCGACGCACTGAACGCCAGGCCCCACTACGCAAGCGGCACCACGGCCCAGGACGACCTCGTCCGCAGCGCCGTCAAGGAGACCGGCACGGGTCCGGGCCACGGGCTGACGGTCCGGGGAAACGGCGCCACCGGCTACACGATCTCCACGGACGACACCACAACGGAGTTCTGCATGCACGTGACCTTGACCCCGGTCGCCCCCGACGAGCCGTATCCCTCGGCCTTCGAACTCCACCACGTCACCGCGACCGTCGACGAGGGCGCCTGCCGGCAGCCGTGACGGGGAACCGGCCTTCGCCCTTCGAGGACGGCGAGCGCCGCTGGACCGTCCCAACCCGCGACGCCGGCGGGCGGTGTTGCACGCGCGTCGCCGGGCCTCGATCGTCACTGCTCCTGCTGCGGCCAGTCCAGCAATCGGGCTCCGATGACCGCGGTCTGCAGGGTGTAGCGGTGACGCGGATCACCGGGGTCGGCTCCCGTGAGCTTGTGGATGCGTTCGAGTCGGTAGGTGAAGGCGCGCACGCTCAAGGACAGCGCGCGGGCCGCATCGGTGGCCACACAGCCCGCGTCGAAGTAGGCGTGGAGGGTGTCGATGAGCGGCCTGGCACCGCCCCGGGCCTCCTGGAGCGGGCCGAGAACCGTACTGACCAGATCGGCCATGGCCTGCCGGTCGCGCCCGAGGACCGGGTAGACCAGCAGGTCCGCCGCGTGCAGGACCGGGCCTTCCAAGGCGATGCTCCGGGCGAGGTCGAGGGCGTTGAGGGCCTCCTCGTACGAGTGGACCACTCCCCCGGCGCCCGCGTGCGCCCTGCCGATGGCCACCAGGCCGCCGTCGGTGGCCGCGTAGGCCCGTTTGGCGAAGTACGCGAGGACCTCCGGCCGGTCACCGGGGGCGACGCAGATCAGCCGGCCCTCTTTCGTGGTCAGCAGGATGCTGCGGTTTCCGAAGCGGGCCAGGACGGCCGCTTCTATGCCCCGGACGATGCTGTAGCCGTCTCCGTACGGTTCCGGCCCCTGGGCCACCGCCACCGCATGGGCCTGGGAGAGGCGCAGCCCGAACCGTTCGGCGCGTTCCGCGAGCCGGCCCAGGTCGCTGCCGCCGTACAGCAGGTCGTCGATGAACTCCCGGCGCGCGGCCTCCTGCTGCCGCACGGCCTGCTGCTGGGCCCGCTCGTAGCCCTCGGCGAAGGCGTCGACCGCATGCTCCACCGCGCCCAGCAGATACGGCAGCTCGCCTGCGGGAAGCTCCGACTGGATGTCGCGGGCGAGGGCCAGGTGGGCCCGCACGAGAGCCCGCAACCCGATACCCGCCTCGGCGGCCCGTTCTCCCGCGTCGCGGCGGGCCTCCAGCTCGCCGCGGGTGAAACGGCGTCCGGTGGCGCAGGCTTCGCGCAGGAGGTCGGCACTGCCCTCCAGGTACTCGTCCGTCATCCGCTGCTCGTCGCTCAACCTTCGCCCCGCCCCTTCGTGCATGTCACTGGCCGGGGGCCAGCCTGCCATGCCCGGGGCCCACGGGGCCGCGCAGGTCAGGCCGCGACCACAGCCGGGCGCCGGGAGTGCACCGGGTGGCCGTCGGCGTGTGCGAGAACGGGACGCATGCGCCGCGAGGACGCGCCGCGCCGGAGCGCGGCCGACATCCGCTACGCCCCGGCGAGTTCCGCCGCCCCGAAGGAGACGTCGAAGCGGTCGCACCAGATCGCCACGCTGGAGTAGTCGGCGAGGTTCACGTCCGCCGGGATCTCGTAGTTCTGGTCGCCCTTGTTGCCCTTGAGCTTGCCCAGGCTGACGTACTTGCCGTCGTCGAACACCCGCCAGCCCGCCACCCCTTCCTTCACCGGGGCGTCGGTCAGCCACACCCGCAGGTCGGGCCCGTTGCTCGTGTCGAGCCCCTCCAGCCGGAGCACGTGGGAGCCGTCTGCCAGCCGGACGACCTTCGCCGTGCCCTTGGTGTCGTGTTCGTGGCTGATGAAGGAACCCTGGCTCAGGGTCCGGGGCGTGGCGGGCGCCGCCGGGGCGGCGGACGCGGACTCCGAAGCGGAACCGCCGGGTGCGCTCGGCGCGCTCGGCGCTGCGGTGGGCAACGCCTCGCTGACCGTCTCGTCCTGCCACAGCTTCCACGGCTGGAACAGGTACAGCCCCACGGCCAGGGCAGCCGTCACCAGCACGGCGACACCCGCCGCCAGAGGCCCGCGCCGCCCACGACTCAACTTCATTCCACGACTCCCTGTTCCGCGCCCGACGGGCGATGTACCTACCGTGCGCATTCAACTGGATGCCGGGCCCGCAAACCATTACGCCCGCATTACGGACGCGGGGATGCGGCGCGCGCGGGGATGCGGCCACGCGCCGGGCGGGAGCGGTCCCTTGCGCACTTAGAGACTCCCGGAGGGCTTCCGCCGGCGGTGGTGGAGATCCTCGACCGGGCAATTCACGGCGAGGCGACCTCACGTGCCGCGTCCCCGTACCGGTGTGGCCCCGTGGCCTCCGGTGCGTCGTCGAGCATCGAGTGCTGGGCCGCGTGGGGTTTCTCCCCCGTCAGGCCGGCGACGAGTCCGCCGGGGCGGCGCAACGGGGTGGCCGTCGACCGCGCCGTCGCGTCTGACCTGCGTCGCGGCGCCCCGGCGGGGGCGCTCAGGGGTCGCAGGCGTCGTCGGCGGGTTCTAGCGTGGAGTGAGGGGTGTCGGTTTCTCCCGGCTGAGAGGAGTGGTTGACATGGCGGGCCGCACCCGGAGCGAAGTCGAGTCGGAGATCAAGGAGACCTTGGGTCTTGTACCTCATTTCTTCTCCCGCATCCCCGACGAGTTGCTGGACCACGAGTGGGAGATCTTCAAGAGGATCGAGCTCGGGGAGACGCTCATCCCGAACAAGTACAAGGAGCTCATCGGGATCGCGTTGCACTCGGAGACGAAGTGCCGTTACTGCACCCTTTTCCACACCGAAGCGGCGAAGCTGTTCGGTGCCACGGACGAGGAGATCCAGGAAGCCGTCCACTACGCGAAGAACAGCCTCGGCTGGAGCGGCTACCTCAACGGCATCCGTGAGGACTACGACGACTTCGAGCAGGAACTCGGGCAGATCAAGGAATACCTCGCGTCGAAGGGCTGATCATGCAACTGGAGTGGGCCCGGCCCGGAGTCCTGAAGGCGACCGCTCACGCCGTCGAGTTCGCCGCGCTGGTGGCGGCCGCCCGCTTCGTGGCCGAGTCCGCTCCCCCCGACATACCCGAGGAGTCGCTGCGGCAGCTCCGGCACATCCTGCGCGACTACGACGCCCAGGCACGCCGTCTGCGGGACGCGCCGTCTCCCCCGGGGCCGCACGGCACGGGGCGGCGGTGAGGACGCCGTGAGCAGGCCGCCCTGAGCGGCGGCTGCTCCGCGACGCGCACCCCGCCGCCCGTGCGGCGAGGGTCCGGCCGGTCAGGCTCCCCGGCGGCTCCGCTCCCGCACGTCGGCCATGAGCCGGTCGAGGAACTCCGCCGCGCCGAGGGCACCGACGGCCAGGGCCGCGGCCTGGCCGGCCCACAGGCTGCCGAGGTCCGCCTGCCCCTGGACGCCGGCCTCGTGGCGGACGGGCTGCATCAAGGCGCTCTGCACGGGGTACCGGGGCACGGTCTCCTCGTACGGGGCCATGTCGCGGACGAACCGGTTCACGATTCCGCGGGCGGTCCGGCCCGTGAAGAGACGCGTGAGGACGGTGGTGCGCGCCTCCGGTGAGCCCAGGGCGCGTTTGTGGGCCTCGCTCGCCCCCGATTCGCGCGTGGCGAGGAAGGCCGTGCCGATCTGGACGGCGTCGGCGCCCAGGCCGAGGGCCGCGGCGACTCCCCGGCCGTCGGCGATCCCGCCGGCGGCGATGACGGGGACGCGTACGGCGTCGGCGACCTGGGGCACCAGCGAGAACGTCCCCACGAGCGACTCCCGCACCGGCCGCAGGAAGGCGCCCCGATGCCCACCGGCGTCGGCGCCGGAGGCCACGACGGCGTCAACGCCCGCCTGCTCCAGTACGACGGCCTCGTCCACGGTGGTGGCCGTGCCGATCACCGCGATGCCTCGGCGGCGGGCCTCGTCCATGACCCTGCGGGGCGGGACACCCATCACGAAGCTGATGACCGGGGGCGCGGCCGCGAGCAGCGCGTCCACCTGGGCGTCGAAGTCCGGCCCCGGCCTGACGTCCTCGGCCGCGACCGGGCGCAGCCCGAGTTCGTCGTAGTAGGGGCGCAGCCGCCCGATGTGGGGGGCCAGTGCGGCAGGGTCCGGCCACGGTCCGGCCTCGCCCGGCTGGGGGACCCAGAGGTTGACGGCGAACGGGCGGCCGGTGCGGGCCTTCAGCTGCCGGACGAGGTCCGTGATCTGCTCCGGGGCCAGGACGTGCGCACCGTAGGAACCCAGCCCTCCCTTCTCGGAGACCGCCGCGGCCAGGGCGACCGAGGACAGCCCCCCGCCGAACGGGCCCTGTACGACGGGCAGGTCGATGCCCAGCAGGTCACCGAGGCGTCCTGCGTTCACGCGGTCACCGCCAGGGCTTCGACGGCCCGGCGGCCGTGGACGAACTGCAGTGCGGTCCGGGCGACGTGTTCGCCGAGATGCCGCGCGGTGCGCAGATCGGCCTCCGCGGGCGACTCCTGCGGACCGAGATCGGAGGGCGACTGCGCCATGGCGCCCACGAACGAGCCCAGCCGGTTGAGGTCTTCGGGGCTGCCGTCGGAGCTGTAGATCCAGCCGGGCGGCAGGCCCAGCGGAACCCAGTGCATCCCGTGCTGCGCCGCCAGGACCGTGAGCGACAGCAGTGCGTTGTCCTTGTTGCCGTTCGCCCCGGCCGAGTTGGTGAACCCGGCGGCGAGCTTGCCCTGCCAGCCGCGTGCGGCCCAGACGGGGGCGCCGGCCTCCGCGAAGCGCTGGAACGCCGCCGAGGTGGCGCCCATGTACGTGGGGGAGCCGAAGACGATCGCCTCCGCCTCGGCCAGGGCCGCCCACAGGCCCTCGTCGAGGGTGGAGACGTCCCGCAGGTCCGCCCGGACTCCGGGCACCGCAGCGGCGCCCTCCGCCACGGCCGCGGCCTGCCGGGCGGTATGCCCGTGGCCGCTGTGGTAAGCGATGACGACAGAGATGGGTGCGGACACGGCGGCCCTCCAGAAAGTGGTGTGCCCCGGGGACGGGGTGAACGGTCGGCCGGACGCGGGGACCGGCTTCGAGAACACCATAGACGACCGGTCAACTAAAACACCACCGGTGGCGTCGCCGAGGAGTTGACCGACCGTATACTCCGGCCATGGGACGGACCAGCACCGCGCGCGAGCGGCTCCTCGACGCCACCGGCGAACTCATGCAGCACCGGGGGTACAGCAGCCTGGGCGTGGCAGAGATCTGCGCGGCGGCCGAGGTCAAGAAGGGCAGCTTCTACCACTTCTTCGCCTCGAAACAGGACCTCACCCTGCAGGCGGTCAACGCCTACTGGGAGGACCAGCGCCGCGTCTGGACCGCCGAGCTGAACAGCCCGGATCCCGCCCTGGTCCGGCTCCGCCGGCTGTTGGAGGGCATGGCGCAGGCCCAGCGGCACCGGAGGGAGAGCTGCGGCACGGTCGACGGCTGCCTGCTGGGGAACCTCGCCCTCGAACTGAGCACCCAGGAGCCGGACGTCCGCGCCAGGCTGGAGGGGATCTTCGACGAGCAGACCGCGCTGATCTGCGCCCTGCTCGGTGAGGCCGCGGACGCGGGCGACATCCCGCGCGAGCGGGCCGACGCGTCGGTGGCGCGCGCGGTGATCGCCCACCTGGAGGGCCTGGTGATGTTCGCCAAGCTCAAGAACGATCCCGCGGTCCTCGACCCCCTCTGGCCGCACACGCTGCTGCTGGTCACCGCCGCGAGGTCGTAGGGAGCCCCGGCCCGCACCAGGGGCGGCCCCGTCAGCCCATGTCCATCTGCTCACCGGAGGGGCTCAGGCCCGGCACCAGGGCGTCCCGGAAGAGGCCGAGGGCCGTCACGACGGCCAGGACCACGAACAGCACACCGACCACGTTGGCCAGGACCGGCCCTCGGCTCCAGAGCTTCTCCACGAAGATGACCACCGAGACCGCCGCCATCGCCGCGATGTTCATGGCGCCGAGCGGCACGAGGACGAGCATCAGGCCCCAGCAGCAACCCACGCAGTACAGACCGTGGTGGATCCCCACCCTCAGGTCCCGGGCGACGGGGCGGAAGGCCGCGTAGCGCACCAACTGGGCCAGCGGACTGCGGCAGTGACGCAGGCAGACGTCCTTGAGCGGACCGAGCTGCTGCAGCCCGGCGATCAGGAAAGCGGCGGCACCGATCCAGCGGCCGACCGCCGGATGTGCGTCCACGGCGTCCCCGGTCAGCGCGAGAACGCCGTAGGCGATCAGTCCGAAGAGCGTCCACGCGACCAGGTAGCCACAGGCGAACTGCGCGACCCGGGCCGCCCGCCCCCACCCCGACGCCTGGCGCCCGATGGACCGGGCCCAGGTCACGGCGACCGGTGCCACGGAAGGAAACATCATCGCGGCCATCATGACCGCCCACAGCAGCAGGAAGAGCGGGAGAGCCATGCCCATCGTCCCCGCCGAGACCCCCATGTCACCGGACTGGGCCACGATGACGAGCCAGCAGAGCAGGGCGATCAGGGCCATCACCGACCAGGCGACGGCCATCGTGCGTGCCGGGAGAAGGTTGCCGGGCCGCAACGGAGGCAGGCTACGGGCCGCGTCACGCGCCATGGCTACAGCGCAGCACACGAACACGCGGCGCGCACGCCGACGGCGGTGCCACGGAATGCGATCAACGGTCCGGGCGAGAAGGATGGGATCCAGAGCCCGGCATGCCGGGTAGGCACAGGGCTGGAACCTCCCCCTCCCACCCGGTCGACCGGTGGCCGTGGCCGGTACCCGCATCACCCGGGTCCGGGCGCGAGGAGGTGGCGGCATGACCGAGACGACACAGACGATTCCCGCCTGGCACGTGTCCGGCGACTGGTTCGACACCTGCAGGTGCGACATTCCGTGCCCGTGCTCGTTCGCCCAGCCCCCCACCTACGGGGAGTGCGACGGGGTGCTCGCCTGGCACGTCCGCGAGGGTCACTACGGGGACGTCCGACTGGACGGGCTCAACGTCCTCATGGTGGCCTCCTTCGTCGGCAACGTCTGGGCCGAGCACTCCGACGCGTACGGGGCGGTCTTCCTTGACGAGCGGGCCGACGAGCAGCAGCGCGAAGCCCTTCAGATGATCTTCGGTGGGCAGGCGGGCAGCTGGCCGCAGCAGATGCTCACCATGTTCGCGGGCGAGATGAGGGGTATGGACGTCGCCCCCATCGCCTTCGAGGCCGACGACGACCTCGGCGGCTGGCGGGTCTCCGTACCCGGAAAGGTCGAGGCGAGCGCCGTCGCCCTCACCGGCCCGACGACACCCGAGGGCGCGCGAGTGCAGTCGACCAACCTGCCCGGTTCCGAGACCGGCCCCGGCCAGGTGGCGACGTGGGGCCGCACCACGGTCAACCGCGCGGACGCGTTCGGCTTCCGGTGGGACCGCGAAGGCCGGTCGAGCAAGCACATCACCTTCGACTGGACCGGGCCCGACTGAACCCGTCCGGTGCCCGGTCGTCACCGGCCACCGGCCACCGGCTCGGGGTGAGCGCTGCAGAAGGCCCGGACGGCCAGGCCGAACTCCTCGGGCCGTTCCAGGTTGCTGACGTGCCCGGCGCCCGGAATCACGACGAGCTCGGCCGCCGGGATCGCCTGCCGGAACTGCCGTGCGACGGACAGCGGCGACCGTGCGTCCCGCTCTCCCCAGAGCAGGAGGGTGGGCACCGAGACGGTGGCCAGCACGTCCCGCAGGTCCGCCTCGGCCATGAGGGCCAGCTGTGTCCGGAAGGTCCGCGGCCGCACGGCGGCCGCCAGCTCGTCCAGCAGGGGCAGGTAGGCGGCGGGCGGCTCGCCGGCGAACAGGCCGGGCAGGGTCGGATCGAACGCGTCGCGCGGCGCGGCCAGCATCCGGCGCACGCCGGCGACCCGGGCCCGGACCTCGTCCGCCGGAAGGGAGCCCGCCCAGCCCGCGTAGGTGTCGGCGAGGATCAGCGTCCTCACGAGGTCCGGACGGCGGCGGTAGAACTCCAGGGCGACCGTGCCGCCCCAGGAGAGACCGGCGACGTGCGCCGGACCCAGCCGCAGGGCCTCGACCACCGCCGCCAGACAGCGGGCGTAGTCGGCGAGCCCGAAGGACTCCGGAACGTCGCCGGAGCGGCCCGCTCCCGGTTCGTCCCAGGCCACGACCGTGAACGCGTCCGCCAGCGCTTCGACCTGCGGCCGCCAGACACGGGCGTCCTCTCCCGCGCCGTGGAGGAACACCAGGGGCGGTCCCTCGCCGGCCCGGTCGTACGCGACCTCCACCCCGTCGACCCGCACCGTCGCCATGTGCTTCAGGATAGGCCCGTCCCTCCTCCGCGGCGCCGAACACCGGCCGCGGCCACGGGCGGAGCGCGCTCCGGCCGCCCCCGGCGGACCCGGGCGGCACCGATCCCCGCTCCGCCGTCACGGTATGGTGTCCGGTGGTGCGGACGGCCCGGCGGTCGTCCCGCCGGCTACCGTGCCGGGGCCTATGGCGCCCCCGGCGAGTTCCGATCCGTGCAGGAGGGAAGCGTGGGCGAGCGCATGACGTTCGACGCCGCCTGCCCGCCGTGACGCTCCGCACCCGGTAGCACCCCCGTACTCCTCGCCCGCAGGGGCAGACATCCTTCCCCGGCATGCCCGCTCCGGGCCCGTCGGAGCCGCCCGGCGGTTGCCCCGCCGCCCGGCGCCCTCCTGCCCGCCCCGTCCCGCCGGGCAGGCTGCCCCCGAACACGACAGGTCCCGTCTCCTTTGTCTTCTGCCGCCACTGCTGTGTCCCCGGCCGCCCGTCTGCGCGGCCTGAAGCCCGACTGGATCTCCGACCCGAAGGTCTGGCGCACCGAGGTGCTCGGCGGGCTGGTCGTCGCGCTGGCCCTGATCCCCGAGGCGATCTCCTTCTCGATCATCGCCGGCGTCGATCCGGCACTCGGCCTGTTCGCCTCGTTCACGATGGCCGTCGTCATCTCGATCGTCGGCGGTCGGCGGGCGATGATCTCCGCCGCCACGGGCGCCGTCGCACTCGTCATCGCCCCGCTGAACCGCGAGCACGGTCTGGGTTACCTCATCGCGGCCGTCATCCTGGCCGGCGTCTTCCAGATCGTGCTCGGCGCGCTGGGAGTGGCACGGCTGATGCGGTTCATCCCCCGTTCCGTCATGGTCGGCTTCGTCAACTCGCTGGCCATCCTGATCTTCATGGCCCAGGTCCCCGAGATGCTGGACGTGCCCTGGGCCGTCTATCCGCTGATCGCCGCCGGCCTGGCGCTCATGGTGTTCTTCCCGAGGGTCACCACCGTGGTCCCGGCCCCGCTGGTCTCCATCGTCGTCCTGACCGTGATCACCGTCGCGGCCGCCATCTCGGTGCCCACGGTGGGCGACAAGGGCGAGCTGCCCTCGTCCCTCCCGGTGCCGGGCCTGCCGGACGTGCCGTTCACCCTGGACACGCTGTCGACGATCGCCCCGTACGCCTTCGCCATGGCCCTGGTCGGCCTGATGGAGTCGCTGATGACGGCGAAGCTGGTCGACGACATCACCGACACCCACTCCGACAAGACCCGCGAGTCGATCGGCCAGGGCATCGCGAACGTCGTCACCGGCTTCTTCGGCGGCATGGGGGGCTGCGCCATGATCGGCCAGACGATGATCAACGTGAAGGTCTCCGGCGCCCGTACCCGCCTGTCGACCTTCCTCGCGGGCGCGTTCCTGATGGTGCTGTGCATCGTCTTCGGCCCGGTCGTCTCCGACATCCCCATGGCCGCCCTGGTCGCGGTCATGATCATGGTGTCGCTGGCGACGTTCGACTGGCACTCGGTCGCGCCGAAGACGCTCCGGCGGATGCCCGCGGGTGAGATCTCGGTCATGGTGATCACCGTCGCGTGCGTGGTGGCCACCCACAACCTCGCCGTCGGCGTCGTCGTCGGCTCGGTGACCGCCATGATCATCTTCGCCAAGCGTGTCGCACACCTCGCCGAGGTCACCGCGCTGCCCGACCCCGACGGGAAGAGCGTTGTCTACCGCGTCACCGGTGAGCTGTTCTTCGCCTCCTCCAACGATCTCGTCGGTCGCTTCGGCTACGCCTCCGACCCCGACCGCATCGTCATCGACCTGAGTGGGGCGCACATCTGGGACGCCTCCTCCGTCGCCGCCCTGGACGCGATCGAGACCAAGTACGCCCAGCGCGGCAAGACCGTCGAGATCACCGGCCTGAACGACCCGAGCTCCGACCTCCACGGCAAGCTCACCGGGGAACTCGCCGGCAGCCACTGACACGGCGCGCGGACGGACGACCGGAGCCCCGGCCCCTGCGGCCGGGGCTCCGTGCCGTCCGCGCCGCTCCCGTCCGCGCCGCCCCCGTCCGGGCCGGTGGGCGGGGTCCGGGCCGGGCCCGGTCCGATCGGGTGGATCCGCCCCGCGCGGCGCAGTGCGGGCCGGCCCCGCGGCTAGAGATGGGACGTGATCGTCCACGACCCCGAAGGATGGAACAGCGGCCCCTACGCGGCGGCGATCCGCACGCAGCAGGGTGATCTTTCGCTGCGGGACGCCGAGGGCTGGTGTCTGCCGCTGGACGTCGAGCGGTGGTGTGCACGGGCGGACGTCGGCGATCGTGCCGTGCTGCGGCGGTGCCGGGGCCGGGTGCTGGACATCGGCTGCGGGGCCGGCCGGCTCGTGGAGGCGCTGACACGCCGCGGGCACACCGTGCTCGGCATCGACGTGTGCTCGTCGGCGGTCAGCTCCACGGTGGGCCGAGGAGGCGCCGCGCTGCGCAGGTCGGTGTTCGACCCGCTGCCCGACGAGGGCGGATGGGGAACGGCTCTGCTGATCGACGGGAACATCGGCATCGGTGGTGATCCCCGCAGGCTGCTGCGCAGGATCAGGGGTCTGGTGCACGGACAGGGGCTGCTCCTGGTGGAGACCGCCGCGGCGGACGTGGACGAGCGTCGCCGGGTCCGCGTCCACGCAGGCCGCCACCCCGCGGGCGCCGTCTTCCCCTGGGCGGCCGTCGGCGCCTCGGCGCTGGACCGTCACGCCACCGCGGCGGGGTGGACGGCGACCGAGCGGTGGTCCTCCGCCGGGGGCCGTCACTTCGTGGCCCTGCGCGCCCGGGCCTGAGCCCGCGCGGCGCGCCTGCCGGCCCTGGTGCCGTGCCACATCCGTACGAGGAGGACGGCCGCCGAGGCAGCGAAGAGAGCGGCCGTGATCAGCAGCCAGCGCGTCAGGAAGACGTCGGCGGGAAGGGCCGTGGCCGCCGTGAAGTGGTCCACCCGGCGCAGGACGAGGGGCCACCAGACGAGCAGCAGGACACCGGCGACGAAAGCGGGGACCCGCACGTAGTTGACGCTCACCCGCACCGCGCCATGCCCGGCGCCCGAAGGCCCGCACCAGGCCTGCACCGCCCGGTCCGTCACCGAGTACAGCGGCAGCAGCACCAGGTCGTGCACCAGCGCCGCTCCGACGAACCACAGGGCCACGCCGATGCTGTCTCCCCTGAGGAGTCGCACGCCCGCGTAGAGGGCGAGAGCGAAGGAGGCGAGGACGAGGAGGAGGTGGAGCGGGGAGGCGCCGTAGCGGCGGCGGAAGGCGAACGTGCCCGCGGGCGGGAGGCGGAATGTCATGCCTGCTCCCCGAAGGTGAGGCGGGTGACCCACTTCGTGTTGTGCACACCGGGTGCACCGGGGACGATCACGCGGGCCGGGTAGCCGTGGTCGGCGGAGAGGACGGCACCGTTGACGCGCACGGCGAGGAGCGAGCGCGCGTCCCTGGCCTGGTTGTCGCGCAGGACCACGGAGCTGAACGACCCGCCGCGCTGCACCGACTCCACCAGGACCTTCGGGGTGTCCGTGCCGAGCCCGACAAGAGCCGCCAGGTCGGTGAGGCGGACCCCGGCCCAGTCCTGGTCGGATGTCGACCAGCCCTCCACGCAGGCGATCGGCAGGGACGATCGGCTCTGGGGCAGGGCCAGCAGCTGGCCGTAGGTCAGGTCCACCTGTCGGCCCGCACCGCGGACGGTCAGCCGCCAGGCGGGGCCGATGTCGCTGGGCCGGATGCCCACGGAGGCCGCGGTCTTGTTGATCTGAAAGCCGTTGGGCCCGGAGCCGGGCTCCTGTCCGTGCGGGGCGAGGAGCGCCGTCTGCCGGAACCAGCCGCCCACGCTCTGGCCGGCCGTGACCACCAGCAGCGCCAGTGATCCGAGCCCGACCATGCCCAGGGCGCCCCGGCGGGAGATCGTCGGCGCCGCCGGGCGGGGCGAGACCAGTCCGGCCGCCTCGGGCGCACCGGCCGCCGGCTCCCGCCCCCGGCGCCGCACCGCGCGCAGGGCCCTCGGCAGGCGGAAGACGACGTGGACCACGAAGGCCCCGATGAACACCCAGGCCCCGTAGAAGTGCAGCACGTAGAAGGAGCCCGGGAAGATGTAGTGCAACTGGACGTTGAGGATGCCGGTGACGAACTCGAAACCGGCGCCTCCGACCAGCAGGAGCAGGGACAGCCGCTCGATGCCGTGGGCGACCGACCGCACCGGGGGCCACTCGAACAGCTTGGGGATCACCGACCACAGCTTCGCCAGGAGCACCGGTACCAGGACCACGCCGAGCGTGACGTGCACCCCCTGCGTGACCCGGTAGAGCCAGTACGGGGAGGTCGGCCAGGAGAACAGGTAGAAGCCGAGCCACCCCTTGTCCGGGGTCTGGTCGTTGCGGACCGCCAGGTCCGGGTTGTACGCCGCGTAGGAGACCAGCCCCGTCACGAACAGGACGGTGATCCCGGCAAGGAGGACCAGCCCGAGCACCGAGGTCAGCCACGGGCCGCGCAGCGGGCTGCGCCAGAAGGCCGGACGCGAGGGTCCGGGCGGCGGACCGGCCGTCCGCGCGGCCTCCAGAGCCGATCGGAACCGCTCCGGCAAGCTGGGCCTGGACTCGTCCGGCTCCCCGCCCGCCGGGCGTGCCGACGTGTCCGCCTCGCCGTTCTCCCGCGGTCCCGGATGCCCTGGCCCCCTTGATTCCGGCGAGGACCGCGGCGCCTCCTCGGGACCGTGCCGCCCGCTACCGCTCGCGCCCAAGGGACACCTCCGCAGACTCCCGCAATCGAGGGGTTCGGGACATCGCCCGCCGAGGAGAAGATGCCGCACCGGGGCCCTGAGCGCCCTCGTGACACGCCAGACCCGGGAGCGAGTCGCCACGGGTGCGGTCCCCGGCTCCCGCCCGGCGGGACGGTGCGGTGCGCCGGCCGCGGTGGCGCCGGCCCCGCGGTGTCAGCGGGAGCGTCCGCGTACGGTCACCGCCTCCCCTCCGGATCCGGGCGACGGCCGCGCGCCGCGGCCTGCAGGAAGAACACCGCGGCCACGACGCCGAACGCCACCCCGATGGCCGTGCACGCCGTGGTCAGACCGGCGGGGGCGTCCAGCATGCGCGGCACGGTGTTGAGGCATGCCTGGGCGTAGAGGCCGAGCATGGCGTAGGCGTAGGGCCTGGCCACGACTCGACTGTGGAACCTCGCCGGAGTCCACCCGCGCAGGAGTGCGACGGGGAGCGGAAGCAGGAGGAGCGTCGCCGCCGCCAGAAGGGCGGCGGGGACGGCCGGATGTGCGTTCATGGGTACCTCTCTGGTGCGGCTGCCCACACTAGGTCCGGACCACCTGCCGGCCCCATGCCGGAGTCCGGCAGTCTCGGCGCCCTGTCACTGCCCGTCGGTCACGGCCGCCGGTCACGGCCTCCCGGACGCTGCTGCCGCACGCCGGCCGGAGGAGCCGGCTCAGGTCCCGGAGGCGGAGACGGCGCCGCGGCCGAGCAGCTCGGCCAGTCCCCGGCGGGTGGCCGCCAGGACCACCCGGTCCTGCGCCTTGAGGACGTACCCGGGGTGCAGGTCCCAGACCAGGCCCGCCTGGGTGAGCCGGCTGTCCTCGGGTGCCGCGGCCAGGTCGGGACGCCGGTCCTCGGGGGCAGTGGTGTCCAGCGCGATCACACGCCAGGCACCGGGCCGGAAGGACTCCGCGATGGTCCGCCCCTCCAGCTGTGGATGGCCGGCCACCACGAGCGCGGCGAACAGCAGCACGCGGCGCTCGACCGGGATCGCCCCCAGGACCTGCCGGCCCATCATCGCGCCGGCGAAGGCGGGTGCCGCCAGGTGGGTCACGCTGCGGCTGCGGGTGAGAGCGGCGGGGTGGGTGGCGCGCAGGGTGCGGTAGACGGCGGTGGCGAAGTCGTCCTCGTACAGGCGCATCACGACACGCAGATCGGGCCGGACCGCCCGCGCGTACAGGGCGGCCTCCAGGTTGGTGATGTCCGCACTGGTCAGGGCGAGCAGGGAGTGCGCCCTGCCGACCCGTGCCGCGTCGAGCACCCCCTCTTCGGTGACGTCGCCGAGGACGACCGGTACGCGCAGCCGGCGGGCGAGTTCGATACCGCGGGCCTCCGGATCGGATTCCACGCACACCACGGGGATCTCCAGCTCCCGCAGTCGGGCCAGCACCCGTGTCCCGATCTTGCCGAGCCCCAGCAACACGACATGGCCGGAGGTCCTGCGGGCCGGCCGGCGCAGCGCGGTCGCGGTCCGGAAGGCCCCCAGGCCCTCAAGCGCCGCCGCCACGAGGACCGGCAGCAGGAGCAGGCCCACGAATCCTGCGAGGATCTGCAGCGTCTTGCGCTCGGGCGGCTCGTCCACCGCCGGGTCGTTGATCGCGAAGATGTCGAGGAGGGTGATGTAGGCCCCGTGCAAGAGGTGGTCCCCGGTGGTGATCCAGGACGCCACCGCCAGTGCGGCCACGGCCGCGAGTATCCCTGCCAGGGACCAGCGCAGCCGTCGGGAGAACAACGAGGCGACGGGCAGGGACGCCCCCGCCAGACGGCCTGCCGCCATGGCGGGGCCGATGGGGGACACCGCTTCCAGGGCCACGATCCCGCGGCCGGTCGCGCCGGCGACCGCCCGGTCGTCGGGCAGCAGTTGCGGTCCGCGGTCACCGCTGTGTTCCGAGCCCTCCGTGCCGGCCGGGTCGCCCGTGGTCGCCGACAGCAGGGCGAGGGTGCACAGGCCCGGGTCCGCGACCTGGCCCGGGCCCGGCGGCGTGCGTTCGACCGCCCTCAGCAGCAGGCCGTCAGCCTGCACGATCTTGCTGGTGCCGGCGACGGCAGAGGCGGCCAGGGCCGGTGCGGCGGTGTCGGCGTCGGACAGGACCGTGGTCGACACGTCCAGTTCCTGCGGGTCCAGTCCGGGCTCGGCGATGATCGCCGCCTGGTCGAACAGCTCCTCCAGGTGCTGTCCCAACTTGCGGTTGTAGAGCCTGATCACCAGCCGGAGCCGGGGGTTGAGGCGTCGGGCCACCAGCGCCGCCCGTACGTTGGTCTCGTCGTCCTCGTACACCAGCGCCAGGGCGGCGGCCCGCCGCACTCCGGCCTCGGCCAGCAACTCCTCGTCCGGTTCGGCCCCTTGCACGACACGCAGGTACGGTTCCGTCTGCTCGGTCCCCGGCAGACGGGAGCTCCGGGCCACGGGTACCCGCCCGAGCAGTCCGAGGGCCCGCCCGGACCGCCGCCCCACCGCCGGCTGCGGTGCGCGGGCCTCGGGCACCACGAGCGTCACCCGCTCGCGGTAGACGTCGCGGAGTTCGCCGGCGAGCCGCCTGGCCAGACCGTCGTCGCCGCAGACGACCATCCAGCCGCCGGGCGTGGGAAGGGGGGACCGAGAGAGATTCGACACCGCCCAAGAATGCCTCGTCAGGAGGGCAGTCGTCGCCGCGGGTCCGGATCATGCGCCGGTCGCCGCAGGGCCATGCCGGCCCCGGGAACGGATCCCCCGGCTGCCCGCGCCGGACCGCCTTCGGTCGGGCGGGCAGCCCCCTGCCCATGGGGCTGCCCTACTTGGGCGGCAGTCGGGGACAGCGGAACGCCCCGTGCGAGCTCTGCCGGGGCAGAGCGGCGTTCACCCACACGAGAGTGCGGCGCCGCGGCGGCCCCGGGTACGGCTACCGTGGGGCCCGGGCCGGAGCCGAACCAGTCCGCGGTGTCCGGCCCACCGGCGGGGAACGGCCCCGAACCGTGCCCCGGCGGCGTGGCCCCGGCGGCGAGCCGGGGCCATCAGCGGCTGCGCGACCGCGTCCCCCGACCGGCCCCGCACCGCGGGCGGATCCCCGGCACCGGTATGACGGAACTCTTACGTCCGCGCGTGGGAGGTGCCCCGGCGGCCCCGCACTGCGTAGCGTCCGGAGCATGCGCGTACTCGTCACCGGAGGGGCCGGGTTCATCGGCTCCCACATCGTCACCGCCCTCACCGACCGTGGGCACGAGCCCGTCGTCCTCGACGCCCTGCTGCCCGCCGCCCACCCCGGTACCCCGCCCCTGCCCGAGGCCGAGTTCGTCCATGCCGACGTACGGGACGCGGACGCCGTCCGGGTAGCGCTGCGCGGAGTGGACGCGGTGTGCCACCAGGCGGCGATGGTCGGCCTCGGGAAGGACTTCGCCGATGCCCCCGCGTACGTCGGCTGCAACGACCTCGGCACGGCGGTCCTGCTGGCCGAGATGGCGGGGGCGGGGGTCCGGGAACTCGTCCTCGCCGGGTCGATGGTGGTCTACGGCGAGGGTCGGTACACGTGCGAAAGGCACGGAACGGTGCGCCCCGGAGCACGCCGGACCGAGGACCTGGCGGCCGGCCGGTTCGAGCCCCGCTGTCCCGACTGCGGGGCCGAGCTGACGCCGGGTCTGGTCGGCGAGGACGCGGCGACCGATCCGCGCAACGTGTACGCGTCGACGAAACTGGCGCAGGAGCACCTGGCGGCGTCCTGGGCCCGCTGCGTGGAGGGCCGTGCGGTGTCGTTGCGCTACCACAACGTGTACGGGCCGGGCATGCCCCGCGACACCCCGTACGCCGGCGTCGCGTCCTTCTTCCGCTCCTCTCTCGCCCGCGGCGAGGCCCCGCGGGTCTTCGAGGACGGCGCCCAGCGCCGAGATTTCGTCCACGTCCGGGACGTGGCCGCGGCGAACGCGGTGGCGCTGGAGGCCGCCGGCACCCGGCCGGCGGGTGCCCTGACGGCGTACAACACCGGCAGCGGGGATCCGCACACGGTCGGCGAGATGGCCGCCGCGCTGGCCTCGGCGCACGGCGGACCGGCCCCGGTGGTCACGGGCGAGTTCCGACTCGGCGACGTCCGGCACATCACCGCCGACTCCGCACGGCTGCGCGAGGAGCTCGGCTGGCGCCCGGTGGTCGACTTCACCGACGGCATGGCCGAGTTCGCACGGGCGGGTCAGCGCGCATCGGCCGGCCTGCCCGGCTGATGCCGGAACCGGCCGGCGCGGCCGGCCGGTTCCGCGCCCGCCGGGCACCGTGGGCGTCCGGCCGCCGGCGTCGAGGACGTTCGGCCGCGCGTCGCCGGTACGCGGGCGGTCCCGTGATCCCCGGCGGGCTCGGGCGTGCTCGGGGGCGGGCTCCGCAGGGTTCCGGCGAAGCCCCTCCCGCTCCCGCCCGGTGCGCCCTACGCGGGGGCCGGGAGGGTCAGTTCGAAGCGGCACCCGCCGGGCACGTTGTGCACGTCCGCGTGGCCCGAGTGCGCCTCCACGATGCCCCGGACGATGGCCAGACCGAGGCCCGCGCCCGAAGGGGGCGTACGCGCCGGGGAGCCTCGCCATCCGGTGTCGAAGACGCGGGGCAGGTCCTCCTCGGGGATGCCGCCGCAGGCGTCGGTGACGGACAGCACCACCGCGTCCGCGCGGCGTTCGGCGGCGACGGCGACCGTCCCGTCGGCCGGGGTGTGACGGATGGCGTTGACCAGCAGGTTGGACAGCACTCGGGTCATCTCCTTGCCGTCGACCTCCACCGGCAGCGGGGCGACGCTGCCGCCGGCCAGGCGCACCCCGTGCTCGCGGGCGAGTGCGTCCGCGCCCGCCAGCGCGTCACCGACCAGGTCGTACAGGGACATGCGGGTGGGGCTGAGGGAGAGCGCGCCGGCATGGATCCGGGACAGCTCGAAGAGGTCGGTGACCATGGAGTTGAGGCGCTCCACCTCGGCGCGCATCTGCTGGTGGTAGCGGGCGGGGTCGGCCACCACTCCGTCCTCCAACGCCTCCGACATCGCGCGCAGCCCCGCCAGCGGGGTCCGCAGGTCGTGGGAGATCCAGGCCACGAGCTCACGCCGGGAGGTCTCCAGGGCCCGCTCGCGTTCGCGTGAGGCCAGCAGCCGGTCACTGGTGAGGGCCAGTTCGCGGCTCAGCGCGGCCAGTTCGGCGGGGGCCGGCACCAGGGGGACCCGGAAGGTGCCTTCTTCTCCGAAGTCGCGAGCGGCGCCGACGAGTTCCCGACAGCGCAGCACCACCTGGCGGCCCAGCAGCAGCGCCGTTCCCAGCGATACGGCGGCGGCCACCGCGACGACCGTGGTCACCACGGCCAGGTCGTGGGAGGACAGGAACATGGCCCACGCCACCATGAGGGTGCCGGCGAGCATCGCGGACACCGCGACCGCGGCGACGACCGCGAGGGAGACGGCGACGCTGCGCCGCCGCAGTATCCGCAGCGCGAGGGCGCCGAGGAGTCCCGCGGCCGCCGCGCCGAGGAAGGCGTACAGGGCTATCAGCAGCAGGTCACCCACGGCCGTCCTCCGTCCGGGCCGGGTCCGGCGCGTCACCGGACGGACGAGGTCCCGTCTCGAACCGGTATCCGGCGCCCCATACCGTCCGGATCAGCCGGGGGTCGGCCGGATCCTTCTCGATCTTGCTCCGCAGTCGGCGGACGTGCACGGTCACGGTGGAGAGGTCGCCGTAGTCCCAGCCCCAGACCTCGCGCATCAGCCGCTCCCGGTCGCAGACCTGGCCCGGGTGCCGCAGGAAGTACACGAGCAGGTCGAACTCCCTCAGGGTCAGCGCCAGCTCCCTTCCGTCCCGCGTCGCACGACGGGCCGCGGGGTCCACGGTGAGGCCCGCGACCACCAGCAACGGTTCGTCGGCCGGAGCGGTCGAGGAACTGCGGCGCAGGACCGACCGCACGCGCAGGACCAGCTCCCGCGGGCTGAAGGGCTTGGTCACGTAGTCGTCCGCACCCACCTCCAGGCCCAGGATCCGGTCGTCCTCGTCGCCGCGCGCGGTGAGCATGACCACGGGGACGGAAGGCCTTCCGCTCCCGCTCGCACGCAGCCGGCGGCAGACTTCCAAGCCGTCCATACCGGGCAGCATCAGGTCCAGGACGACCAGGTCGGGACGGTGACGCGCGGCGCTCTCCAAGGCGGCCGGGCCGTCGTCGGCACGGTGCACGGTGAATCCGGCCCGTTCCAGGTAGCCGGCCACGACCTCGGAGACGGTCGGATCGTCGTCCACGACCAGGACGCGGCCCGTGCCGTCACCGGGGGCGGGCCCGGGGCCGGGCCCGGTTTCGTTGCTGATTGCCATGCCCCCAGGGTGCACCACGCCGCGACGTCCGGAGCCGGGCCGTCCGCCGTACGGCACGGCGTCCGCGTTTCGTAAGGTCTTCGGGCGCCTTTGGGCGCCTTCCGGTTCCTACGGTGTGGAGGGTGACTCCTTCTGCTCGTCCGCCCCGCGCGGACCTCGTACTTCCCTGCCTCGACGAGGCCGAGGCACTGCCCTGGGTTCTGGCGCGGGTGCCGTCCGGCTGGCGGGCCATCGTCGTCGACAACGGCTCCTCCGACGGCTCGGCCGACATCGCCCGCTCCCTCGGCGCCACCGTCGTCCACGAGGCCCGGCGCGGTTTCGGCGCCGCCTGCCACGCCGGGCTGCGTGCCGCCCGCGCCGAGTTCGTCTGCTTCTGCGACTGCGACGCCTCCATGGACCCCGGCCTGCTCGCCCCGATGGCCGAGCGGGTCGCCGCCGGCGAGGTGGACCTGCTGCTCGGCCGCCGCCGCCCACAGGGACGCGGCGCCTGGCCCGCGCACGCGCGGGCCGGAAACATCGCACTGTCCCGGATGCTGCGCCACCGGACCGGCCTGCGCCTGCACGACCTCGGCCCGATGCGGGTCGCGCGCCGCGAGGCACTGCTCGGCCTGGAGCTGACGGACCGGCGCAGCGGCTATCCGCTCCAGATGGTCGTACGGGCCGCCGACGCCGGCTGGCGGGTGGCCGAGACCGATGTCCCCTACCTGCCGCGCTCCGGCAAGTCGAAGGTGACGGGGACCTGGCGGGGCACCTGGCACGCCGTGCGCGACATGCGCCGGGTCCTGGCCGAGCCACCGGTCACCCACGGCGCACCGACCGAGGGGATCTCCGCATGAGCACCGTCCTCGTCATCGCCAAGGCTCCCGTCGCCGGCCGGGTGAAGACCCGGCTGACCACGCGGTTCACCCCGCAGCAGGCCGCCGACCTGGCGCGTGCCGCGTTGGAGGACACCCTCGCGGCGGTCCTGGCGGCGCCGGCCCGGCGCCGCGTCCTGGTCCTGGACGGAGAGCCCGGGCCCTGGGTCCCGCCCGGCATCGAGGTCGTCCCCCAGTGCACGGGAGGCCTGGACGTGCGGCTGGCGGCAGCCTTCGCCCTGGCGGCGGGGCCCGCCTTGCTGATCGGGATGGACACCCCGCAGGTGGCCCCCGGCCTGCTCGCGCTCGGGCTCGACTTCACGGAGGCGGACGCCTGGTTCGGGCCCGCCGACGACGGCGGGTTCTGGGCGCTCGGCCTGGCCGCACCCGACCCGGCGCTCCTGCTCGGCGTCCCCATGTCGGCGGCTCACACGGGTGAGGTGCAACGGCAACGGCTGACCGGCGCGGGGCTGACCGTACGGGACCTCCCCGAGCTCTGCGACGTGGACACCCCCGACGACGCGCAGCGGGTGGCCGCGGCCGCGCCGGGGACCCGGTTCGCCGCGCTGCACGCCGGACTGTGTGCGGTGACACGATGACCGCCCAGCTCACCGAGCCGGCCGCGCGGGCCTGGCAGGCCGACCCGTACGCCGACGCGCTGCGCGCCGGGCAGGGCCCGCTCTACCTCCGGCGTCACGACGGCTGGCTGCTCCCCCTGGACGTCGAGCGGTGGTGCGCCGAGCCCGACGCGGCCGACCACACCGTGCTGGCCCGGTGCACCGGGCCCGTCCTCGACATCGGCTGCGGACCGGGCCGTCTGGTCGCCGCGCTCGCCGAACTGGGACACACCGCGCTCGGTGTGGACGTCACTCCCGAGGCGGTGACGCGCACCGTGCGGGCGGGCGGCAGCGCGCTGTGCCGGTCCGTCTTCGACCCGCTTCCCCGTGAGGGCGGTTGGGGCACGGTCCTGCTCATGGACGGCAACATCGGCATCGGCGGCGACCCGGCCGCCCTGCTGCGCCGGGCGGCCGAACTGACCGCGCCCGGCGGCTCCCTGCTGGTCGAGGCGGCCTCCTCCGACGTGGACGAGCGCGTGGAGGTCTCCGTCGAGGACGGCGCGGGCGGCCGCGGTGCTTCCTTCTGGTGGGCGCGGCTCGGGACCCGCGCCCTGCGGGCGGAGGCGGGGGCTGCGGGCTGGACCCCGTACGACACCTGGCAGGTGGCGGGCCGGCATTTCGTGCACCTGACGCACTGACCGGTGGACCGAAGGGGGAAGCCGGGGGCGGAATCCGCAGTGGTACGGATTCCACCCCCGGTTTCTCCGCGCCGGCCGGTCCTCAGCGGCCCGCGCGGCGGACCCTGCCCACCATGGCGCGCACACCGGTGTACGCCGCGGTCAGCACCGCGATGGCCGCCATGAGGAGGAGCCAGTTGCGCAGGTAGTCGAGCGGGAGCACGGTGGGGTTGGCCACGCCTGCCGGACGCAGCAGCGGGGGAAGCGCGATCGCGGTCAGGGAGCCCGCGACGATCAGGGCTCCGCGCACGACACCGCGCAGTCGCAGCCCGACCGCGCCGACGAGTGCGGCGACGGCCAGCACGAGCGGCGCGACGAGTCCGTCGTGCACCACGACCGCTCCCCCGAGCCACACGGCGATCCGCCACGGCTCGCGCTGCTGGAGCAGCAGCCAGCCTCCCCAGGCCGCACACATGGCCCCCGAGACTCCCACCGCGTACCGGATGCCCATCACACGACCTCCAGCCGGCCGACCCACTTGGTCTGCAGAACACCGGGCCGGTTCGGGGCGATGATCCGTGCCGGATAGCCGTGGTCCAGGGACAGCACCTCGCCGTTCAGCCGCAACGCCAGCAGGGTGAGCGGATCCTGCGCGTAGTGCCGGCCCATCTCCATGACCCGGTAGGCGCCCGCCTCCTCCACCGAGACCACGCGGGCCCGCGCGCCGGGACCACCGCCGGCCCTCTCCAGGAGGTCCCGTACCCGTACCCCGGTCCACCGCGCGGACTTGCTCCAGCCCTCGACGCAGGCGATCGGCAGGGTCGCGTGGTGCTGGGGCATGGCGCGCAGTTCCTCCAGCGTGAGGGTGTACGGGCGCGGCCCGTCCACGGTCAGCCGCCAGTCGGCCAGCGAGGCCCGGGAGACGCGCGCGGCTGCCGCCGTCCGGTTCACGGGCAGCCCCTGCACCCCGTGGGCGGGGCTGCGCGGGCCGAACAGCTCCAGTGCGCCGAGTGCGGTGACGGACTGTCCGGCGGTGGTGACCGTCACCGCTCCGACCGCGGCGGTGACACCGAGGAGGAGCTGGCGCCGGTCCGGACCGTCGGCCGCGGGCAGGGCCAGGGTTCCGGGGGATCGACGGGTGAAGTGGTCGCGGATCTGCGGCCATCGCACGGCCAGGTGCAGGAGCAGCGATCCGAGCAGGAGCCAGGCGACCGCGTAGTGCACGGGAACGAAGTTGAAGGGCCAGGGGTACCACTGGAAAGTGTTCAGCAGCCCGGTGAACAGTTCGAACAGTGCGGCCGCGACGAGGACGGCCACGGAGATCCGCTCCAGGGCGTGGCGCAGCGAGCGGACCGGCGGCCACGCGAACAGCCGCGGGTAGACGGCCCACAGCTTCGCCAGCAGCAACGGGACGGCCGCGATCCCGGACGCCACGTGGAGTCCCTGGGTGAGCCGGTAGCCCCAGTACGGGCGGCTCGGCAGCCGGTCGGCCAGCCAGCCCGGCGGGTGCTGGAGGTAGTGGCTCAGCACACCGGTCGCGAAGCAGACGACCATGGCCAGGCCGAGCCAGCGGCCGATCGCGGTCGCGGTACGGGCATCGTGCAGGCGCCCTTTGAAGGTGACGGGCGGCCCGGAATTCAAAGTCCAACGCATGCCCCCATCACACCCCCGGCGAGGGCCGCGCAGGTGGCCGGAACACCTTACGAAACACGGACGTCCGAGGTGGCGAGGCCCCCGGACGGGCCGATACCTGGAACGCTTCCGCAGGTGAAACCCCTTACCGCCATCTCCTCTCGCGCCGCACTCGTGACCACCGCCCTCGCCCTCGCCGCACTCACGGCGGTGCTCGCCCTCACCGTCATGTACGGGGGCTACTTCAGCGATCCCGGCGGACTCTTCGGGTGGTACGCGGTCTGCTGGGCGCTCTTCGCGGTCGCTCTGCTCGCGCTGCGCCGGGTCCCGCCCCGCCGTGTCGCGGGGCTGATCGTCGCGGGGGCGGTCGCCGTCACGATGACCGGCCTGCTGGCTCCCCCGCGGACCAGCACCGACTCCTACCGCTATGCCTGGGACGGCCGTGTCCAGTCGGCCGGCGTCTCCCCGTACGACCATCCTCCGCAGGACCCGGCTCTCGCCCGGCTGCGCGACCCCTGGCTCTTCCCCACCGGGGCCGCCTGCCAGGGCCCCGACCTCGCCCGCATCCCGTCCGCCGAGGGCACGGGCCAGTGCACGCGCATCAACCGGCCCGCCGTCCACACCATCTACCCGCCCGTCGCCGAGGCGTACTTCCTGGCCGTCGACCGGCTGTCCCCCGAGGACGCCCGGCACAAGCCGCTCCAGACCGGTGCCGCCCTGATCTCCCTCGGCGTCACGGGCGCCGTCCTCCTGGTCCTGCGACGGCGCGGCGACGACCTGCGCACGGCGGCGTACTGGGCCTGGTGTCCGGCCGTTCCGCTGGAGGCGGTCAACAACGCGCACGTGGACGTGCTGGGCGTGCTCCTCACGGTCGCCGGACTCGGCCTCGTCGCGTCCCGGGCCCTGGCCGGGCGGACGGCGGGCGGCGTGCTGATCGGCGCCGCGGTCGCGACGAAGCTGATGCCTGCCGTCGTCCTTCCCGGTGCGCTGTCGGGGGTCCGGCGCCTGCGCGACGCGGTCGCGGTGCTGCTGCCGGTGGCGGCGTTCACCCTGCTCTCCTACCTGCCCTACGTCCTGCTGTCGCACGGCTCGGTCTTCGGATACCTCGGCGGCTACGTCGAGGAGGAGGGCTACGACGACCCCTCGGCCGGATCCCGCTACTCGCTCCTGCGACTG